>JAEZFW010000080.1 GCA_023417315.1 Pseudomonadota bacterium | reverse complement strand
TCTCGAGCCGCCGTCACGTTGAACAGCTTTTCACGTTCACCGTTCACCGTTCGCTGTTCACCGTTCGCCTTCAAAGCAAGTCTTTGAGGCGGTACCACATCATCGCGAGCATCAACGCGGGCGTGCGTAACCACGGTCCGCCTGGGAAATTGCGGTGAGTGAGTTTCGTGAAGAGATCGAAACGTTCGGCATGTCCCGAAACCGCTTCCGCCAAGAGCTTGCCTGCGATCGTCGACAGCGCGATGCCGTGACCAGAGAAGCCCTGCAGATAATAGACATTGGGTGTCAGCCGACCGAAATCCGGTGCGCGATTCATCGTGATATCGACGTAGCCGCCCCAGGCGTAATCGATGCGCACGTCGTGCAGCTGAGGAAAGACGTTCAGCATCCGTCGCCGTGTGGCGCGCTCCGTGCCGATCGAATTCAGACCTGAGTAGCTGACGCGACCGCCGAAGAGCAGTCGGTGATCGGCAGAGCGGCGGAAATAGTCGAGAACGAAGTTCACGTCCGAGACCGCAATGTTCTTCCGGATCAGATTGCTGATGCGCTCTGCGCCTAACGGCTGCGTCGCAATGATGTAAGTGCCGACGGGCATGATTCGCGCGCGTAAAGGTGGCGAGAGTGATCCGATATATGCGTTGCAGCAGAGCGCGACGAACTTCGCTTTGACTACACCTCCCGAGGTCACGACGGTGGGCCGATCTCCGTGACGCACCTCCGTCACGGAAGAGTTCTCGTAGATGCGCACGCCTGCGCGCTGGGCGGCTGCGGTAAGACCGAGCGTGTAGTTCAGCGGATGCAAGTGACCGCTGTGGCTGTCGAAGACGCCAGCGCAATAGCGATCGGTCGCTAGCAACTCACGTACGGTGTCTCGCTCCCAGAACTCGAGATGCTCATAGCCGTAGAGCGCACCGGTTTCCTGCGCCTCCTCGAGTAAGTCTCTGCGTTGGCGCTCCTTGACCGCCGCATGCATGGCGCCCCAGTGAAGATCGCAGTCGATGGAG
Organism: Pseudomonadota bacterium; assembly: GCA_023417315.1. Taxonomy (GTDB): domain Bacteria; phylum Pseudomonadota; class Gammaproteobacteria; order Steroidobacterales; family Steroidobacteraceae; genus Steroidobacter. The sequence goes on along the minus strand of JAEZFW010000080.1, from coordinate 14,104 downwards.
TGGCGCTCGACCAAATCTTTCAACAGATCGAGCGCCTCGACTGACATGTCCCACATCTGCCGCGCCGCATGGGCACCAACTTGACGTACGAGCTTGTGCTGACCAGAGGCGAATCCGGTCAAGGCTTGTCCGCCACTGCGGCCCGAGGCGCCCCACCCGATTCGTTGTCCTTCGACAAGAGCGACGGTGTAGCCGCGCTCAGCGAGATGGAGCGCCGTGGAACAGCCCGCCATGCCGCCACCGACTACGCACACGTCGACCTCGATCAGTCCCGCGAGCGGCGAATGATCCGGCGCGTCGTTGGCCGACGCTGCGTAGTAGGAGCGAATGTGAGTTGATGGCATCGAAAGTCCCGAAGATCGTCAGCGCGGCTCTTATCGTTTTGCGAGCGCTTCCAAGCCGACGTCGTCGCGTAGTCCAATGTTTAAGATCCCCAACGAAACACGACGACATGGGGTCGCCCAGGATATCGGCTCAGTAGCTGTATCGGCAAGACGGGACCTGCGTACTCCGAGTAACTAAGTAATTGATTTCCAATGAAACTTACCAAACCGTGCGCTCGAATCCGGGCACAGGGGCCGGGAGTGTGGTTAAATGGAGCTTCTCTGGAGGGCCGGTAACTCTGCCGGCCGTTAAAGATCTTAAACGTGTCAACTCGCAAGCCGCTCATCGGAATTCCCGCCGACCGGCGTTTGCTGGGCGATCACTACTTCCATTGCGTCGGCGAGAAATACATCCGCGCAGTCGTCGAAGGTGCCCACGCACACGCCGTGCTGATTCCGTCATTAGGCGACGGCTACAACGTTCGCGAGCTGCTCGCAGACTTCGATGGCATCTTGCTCACGGGCAGCGCCTCGAACGTCGAGCCGCGATACTACAAGGGGCCGCAGAGCGAGCCGGGCACCTTACACGACGTCTACCGGGACGCGACGACCCTACCTCTGATTCCCCATGTGATCGAGGCGGGCATGCCGCTGCTGGCAATCTGTCGCGGCTTTCAGGAGATGAACGTCGCCTTCGGGGGCACCTTGTGGCAGAAGCTGCACGAGGTGCCAGGCTTCAACAGCCATCGCGAAGATCCGAGCGCGCCGCTAGATGAGCAGTACGGCCCGGCGCACGAAGTGGAGCTCGTGCCCGACGGCGTGCTTCGCAAGCTCGCGGGCGAGTCGACTATCAAGGTGAACTCGCTGCACTCCCAAGGAGTGCAGACGCTGGGGCGCGACCTCGAGGTCGAGGCGCGTGCACCGGACGGTGTCATCGAAGCGTTTCGAGTTCGCAACGCGCCCTCGTTCGCGCTCGCCGTTCAGTGGCATCCCGAGTGGAAGTTTCAGGATAACAAGATATCGCGTGCTCTCTTCGCAGCCTTCGGCCAGGCCGCGAGCGAGCGGGCGATGAGGCATCGCGTATGAGCGTCATTCAGCAGTTCTTCAAAGAACACGGCATCTCGGAAGTCGAGGCGATCATCCCCGACATGGCGGGGGTGCCGCGCGGCAAGATCATGCCCGCGGAGAAGTTCGCGGAAGAAGAAGGCATGCGCTTGCCCGAAAGCATCTTCCTGCAGACGGTCACGGGCGAATATCCGGACGATGAGCGTGCGATCAGCCCGTCCGAGATCGACATCGTGCTCAAAGCAGATCCGAATACGATTCGCGTCGTCCCGTGGGCAGCTGAGCCGACGGCTCAAGTCCTGCACGACAGCTTCTATTCCGACGGTCGTCCCGTCACGATGGCACCGCGCTACGTCCTGCAGCACGTGCTCGATCTGTATGCGCAACACGGCTGGGAGCCGGTCGTGGCGCCCGAGCTCGAGTTCTTCCTCGTCGAGCCGAATACCGACTCCGATTATCCGCTCAAGCCGCCAGTGGGTCGCTCCGGGCGCCCCGAGATCGGCCGTCAGTCGTACTCGATCGCGGCGGTGAATGAATTCGATCCATTGTTCGACGATATCTACGCCTTCTGCGAGGCGCAGGACATCGAGATCGACACGCTGATCCACGAAGATGGCGCTGCGCAGATGGAGATCAATCTGCTCCATGGCAACGCCCTCTCGCTCGCCGACCAGGTGTTCTTGTTCAAGCGAACGGCGCGTGAAGCAGCCCTGCGCCACAAGATGTACACGACGTTCATGGCGAAGCCGATGGCGCGCGAACCCGGCAGTGCGATGCACATCCACCAAAGCATCGTGGATCGACGTACGGGCCAGAATGTGTTTAGCGACGCGGAGGGCCGTCCATCGCCGCTCTTCTTCTCCCACATCGCGGGATTGCAGAAGTACCTGCCTGCGGCGATGTCGTTGTTCGCGCCGAACGTGAACTCCTATCGCCGGATCACACGGCACTACTCCGCACCCATCAACACGCAGTGGGGTTACGACAATCGTACGGCTGGACTGCGCGTACCCGTCTCGAACCCTGCCGCGCGCCGCGTCGAGAATCGCATTGCCGGCGCCGACGCGAATCCATATCTCGCGATCGCAGCTTCGCTGGCATGCGGGTATCTAGGCATGGTTGAGGGGCTCAAGCCGAGCGAACCGATTACGGGCAGCGCTTACGATCTGCCTTTCTCGCTGCCGCGGAACATTGAAGATTCTTTGCGATTGCTGCGCGATTGCCGTCCCCTCATCGAGATTCTCGGAGAGCGATTCGTCATTGCTTATGCGGCAGTCAAAGAGAACGAGTACGAAACCTTCTTGCAGGTGATCAGCTCGTGGGAGCGCGAGCATCTGCTGCTCAACGTCTGACGACGTTGAGGCTGACTGGCCAACTGGCCGCTGGCAATTGGCCAGAATGATGATCGCTCAGCTTCGCTGAGCGCCCCGCTACGCGAGTGAGCGGTCCTGTCGAACACGGATGCTCGACGTCTAGACGAACGGAAGCCTCGATTGTGGAGATGATGATGACGACGATGATGATTGATGGCCTGCTTTCGACCAAGGTGGCATCTAGCTATTTGAGATCGACCGATCGCATGCCTGGAGCCCAACGCTCCACTGTCGATTCCCGCCGCTTCCGCTGACGTAGTCCAGCGTTTCGACACTCTGGCCAGCAGCCAGTGGCCAGTTAGCCAGTTGGCCGTGCGCGTCCGCGCGCAGTGCTACCCATCTTCTCCGGCGTGCGATACGCTTCCGGCCCGTCGGCGCGCGTGCGTCGATTGACCAACTTTACGGGGAGATGCTCGCAATGTACGACAAGCTGCGTGTTGGTTTAGCTGTCGCCGCGATCGCCATTGCGGTCTCGGCGTGCGGCAAGAAAGAGGAACCGGCCGCAACCGCAGGCGGAGGTCAGGCGGCGGAAGAGCCCGTCCTGAATCTATTCATCTGGAACGACTATCTGGCCGACGACACGATTCCGAACTTCGAGAAGGAATTCGGAATCAAGGTGTCTGTCACTAACTTCGGCAGCAACGAAGAGTTGGATAGCAAGCTCGCTCCGGGCAACTCGGGCTACGACATCGTCGTGCCTTCGGCCTCTACGTACGAGCGGCAGATCCAGGCCGGCTACTACCAGAAGCTCGACAAATCGCTGCTGCCCGGCTTGTCGAACATGGACCCGGAGATCCAGTCCCGATTGGCGCTCCAGGACCCGAACAACGAGCACGCCGTGCTGCACATGTGGGGCACGACCGGCATCGGCTACAACGAAGAGAAGATCAAGGCGGCGATGAAGGACGCGCCCGTCGATAGCTGGCGGCTCGTGTTCGATCCGAACGTCGTAAAGAACTTCCAGAAGTGCGGTGTCGCGGTGCTGGATTCGGCCACCGAGATGTTCAGCATGACGCTGTCTTCGATGGGCAAGAATCCGAACAGCCAGGAGCAGGCCGATCTCGAAGCCGCGGGCGAGGCTTTGATGAAAATCCGCCCGTTCCTGCGTTACATCGATACACAGCGCATGATCACCGATCTTGCAAACGGCGAGATCTGTCTGGCCATCGGCTATAACGGCGACATTCTCCAGGCGCGCGACCGCGCAGAGGAGAACAACACGGGCCAAACGATCAAGTACACGATTCCGAAGGAAGGCTCGATCATCTGGTTCGACAGCTACCTCATTCCGAAAGATGCGCCGCATCCGAAGAATGCGCACACCTTCATCGAGTACATGTTGCGGCCTCAGGTGATCGCTGCCGTCACGAACTACACGAACTATGCAAACGGCAATAAGGCTGCGACGGAATTCGTGGATGAAGCCGTCCGCAACGATCCGGGCGTGTATCCGCCGCCCGAGATCATGGCGACGCTTGCCCCGGATCTCACGGACACCGAGGAGACGACGCGCATCATGACGCGTATGTGGACGCGGTTCATGACAGGGAAGTAGCGCGCAGCTCATGCCGTCTCGACCTGAGCAGCGCGATGCGCCTTGGCTCGATCCCAAGGCGCAACCCTACATCCGGATCGAGAAGGTCACGAAGAAGTTCGGGGACTTCGTCGCCGTCGACGATGTCTCCCTGAACATCTATCGAGGCGAGGTATTTTGCCTGCTCGGCGGATCCGGCTCGGGCAAGACCACCCTGCTACGCATGCTCGCGGGCTTCGAGCAGCCGACCGCTGGACGTATCTTCATTGACGGCGTGCCCATGGAGGGAGTGCCCCCGTACGAGCGTCCAGTGAACATGATGTTCCAGTCGTATGCGCTGTTCCCGCACATGACGGTCGAGCAAAACGTCGCATTCGGCCTCAAGCAGGAAGGCTTGCCGCGCGATGAGATCGCTCAGCGCGTCTCGGAGATGCTCGGCATCGTCAAGCTCAACGGGTTCGAAAAGCGGAAGCCCCATCAGCTCTCGGGCGGGCAGCGGCAGCGCGTTGCGCTCGCGCGCTCCCTCGTGAAACGCCCCAAAGTACTGCTGCTCGATGAGCCTCTCGGTGCGCTCGACAAGAAGCTCCGCGAGCACACTCAGTTCGAGCTCTTGAACATCCAGGAGCGGCTCGGCGTGACGTTCATCGTCGTGACGCACGATCAGGAGGAGGCGATGACGCTTGCTTCACGGATCGGTGTCATGAACCAGGGCTATATCGCGCAGGTCGGTACACCGCACGAGATTTATGAGTTTCCGAATTCCCGTTTCGTCACCGAGTTCATCGGCAACGTAAACATGTTCGAGGGTCGTATCGTCGCAGACGAGCCTGATCACGTGACGATCGATTCGCCTGAGCTCGGCGGCATGATCTATGTAGGTCACGGCGTGAGCACGGCGCCCGATGCGCTCGTGTGGGCGGCCATCCGCCCCGAGAAGATGCTGCTGACGCGCGAGCCACCGGAAGGCGAGTTCAACCGGGCGAGCGGTATCATCAAGGAGATTGCCTATATGGGCGATGTGTCGATCTATCTCGTGAAGCTCGATTCGGGCAAAACGGTGCGCATCACCCAACCGAACACGTATCGCCACGCCGATGATCGGCTCACCTGGGATGATCGCGTCTGGGTGAGCTGGGATGAATCGAGCAGCGTAGTCGTTACGGAGTAGGTTGACGGTTGATCGTTGACGCCAAGAGCGTGGGACCTCGGTTCTCAGGAGACAACACTTCAAATTCGACTGTCCTGCTCGTACCGTCAACCGTCAACTGAGAACCGTCAACCAAGAGAGCAATGGCTAACCCCAGTTATCTTGCACTCGGTGAGCGCATCATCTCGGGCATCGACCGGGTGCTCGCAACGGTGCTCGCGTCGTCGCCTTATCGCTGGTCGAGCGGCATCCTGCGTCGATTCGGTTTGACCGGCCGTACCCTCGTGATCGCGGTGCCCTGGTTGTGGCTGCTGCTGTTCTTCCTCATTCCATTCATCATCGTTCTCAAGATCAGTCTGGCGGAGACACGCTGGCTCGGATCGCCGCCGTACACGCCGATCATGGAGTGGGCGGAGGGGCAATACCTCCAGCTGAAGATCAACTTCGGCAACTATCTGTTCTTGATGAGCGACTCGCTCTACGTTCAAGCGTTCTTGAGCTCGGTCAAGGTCGCGTCCGTCTCCACGATCATTTGCTTGCTCATCGGCTATCCGATGGCGTACGCCATTGCCCGCGCGACGCCTACTTGGCGCAACACGCTGCTGCTCCTCGTGATCCTGCCGTTCTGGACCTCTTTCCTGCTCCGCGTGTACGCCTGGATCGGTCTGCTCAGCAATCAAGGCGTAATCAATCAAGTGTTGCTGGGACTCGGAATCACGCAAGAGCCCATCGTGATGTTGCAGACGGATTTCGCGATGTACATCGGCATCGTGTATTCCTATCTGCCGTTCATGATCCTGCCGTTGTACTCGAATCTCGAGAAGCACGATGCGACGTTGCTCGAAGCGGCGGTCGATCTCGGTTGTCGACCGTTCCGCGCATTCTTGAGCATTACGCTGCCGCTCTCGAAACCTGGCGTGATCGCGGGCTCGATGCTCGTTTTCATCCCTGCCGTCGGTGAGTTCGTCATTCCTCGTTTGTTGGGCGGCACCGATTCGCTGATGATCGGTCGCGTTCTGTGGGACGAGTACTTCCTCAATCGTAATTGGCCGGTCGCGAGCGCAGTCGCCATTGCGCTGCTCCTGCTGCTCGTGATTCCCATCGTGATCTTCCAACGTTATCAAGCGCAGGAAACGGGCGGGACGCTGCGACGATGAACCAGAACCGCTCGACGTTCCTACTGACGGCCCTCGTGTTCGGGTTTGCTTTTCTGTACATCCCGATCCTGTCGATGGTCGTCTTCTCGTTCAACGAGTCGAAACTCGTGACGGTGTGGGGCGGCTTCTCGGTGAAATGGTACGGCGAGTTACTCGGCAATCGTCGAATGCTCGAGGCAGCCTGGCTCAGCGTGCGCATCGCAGCGGTCACTGCTACAGGTGCGGTGATCATCGGCACCTTGGCAGGTCTCGTGCTCGCTCGTTTCGGTCAGTTTCGATCGCGTACTTTGTTTGCAGGCATGGTCACCGCACCGCTCGTCATGCCCGAAGTGATCACGGGCCTGTCGTTGCTGCTCTTGTTCGTCGCGTTTGCGCCCTTGCCTTTGGTGCCGGACACGAGAGGTTTCAGCACGATTACGATCGCGCACATGACGCTGACCATGGCGTACGTCACGGTCGTCGTCCAATCGCGCTTATCCACCATGGATGATTCGCTCGAGGAGGCCGCGCTCGATCTGGGTGCGCGTCCTGCTAAGGTATTCATGGTGATCACCTTGCCCATCATCGCGCCGGCGATGATCTCGGGCTGGCTCTTGGCATTCACGCTTTCGCTCGATGATCTCGTCATCGCGAGTTTCACCGCGGGCCCGCAAACGAACACGCTTCCGATGCTCATCTTCTCCACCGTCCGCCGCGGCATCACACCGGAGATTAACGCCCTCGCGACGATCATGGTCGCGATCGTTACGATCTTTGTGATCGCCGCAGGCGTTCTCATGGCGAGGCAGGAGCGCCGACGCCAACTCGACATGCGCGCGGCCGCAGCGGGCGCCGCGGCGCCCGCGCAGTAGGCGCAGCGGAGCGCGCGCTTGCGGCGCTCGCGGCGCTCGCCGCGCAGTGACGAGGTGACGAAGTGATGGAGTGACAAAGTCAGAAGGACGCCCGCGGATACCACGGGCTCGGACATTGTTGTACAAGGAGCTTGGTTTTAGGCCAACAACATACTGACGTGCGCAGCCGGATCAAGCTACTCAGGACCATGCTCTCGCGTCTGCGAGCCTCGATCTCGCGCAGTCGGCGGAGCTCCGCTTTCTGAGTTCGTCACCTCGTCACCCTGTCGCTTCGTCACTATGCATTCCAAGCTTCCGCATATCGGCACGACTATCTTCACCGTGATGACGAACCGGGCGAGGGAGCTGGGAGCGATCAACTTGGCGCAGGGGTTTCCCGATTTCGATGCGCCGGGGAAGTTGAAGGATCTGGTGGCCTACCATGTGGCCGCAGGGCACAACCAATACGCACCGATGATCGGTGTGCCGGAGTTGCGCGAGCAGATCGCGGCGAAGTTAGGTGCGAGCTATGGGCGTGTGCCGGATCCCGAAAGCGAGATCACCATCACGCTCGGCGCGACGGAAGCCATCTTCTCGGCCGTGATCGCGCTCGTTCACCCCGGCGACGAAGTCATCTTATTCGACCCCTCATACGACTCGTATGCGCCGGCGGTGATTCTCGCCGGTGGCAAGCCGATTCACATTCCACTTGCTCCGTCGAGCTTTGCGATCGATTGGCAGCAGGTGAAGGATCGCATGAGCGCCAAGACGCGGCTCTTAATGATCAATACGCCGCACAATCCCGTTGCGACCGTGCTGAGCGCACGAGATCTCGAGGCGCTCGCCGATATCTTGCGGCCGACCGATGCGATGGTGCTCTCGGATGAGGTGTACGAGCACATGGTCTTCGACGGTGCGACACACGCCAGCATCCTCACGCATCCGGAGCTCGCCGCGAGGGGTGTGGCGGTGTTCTCGTTTGGCAAGACGATGCACGCGACGGGCTGGCGCGTCGGCTACGCGGTCGCACCGGCCGAGCTCACGCGGGAGATCCGTCGAGTTCACCAGTTCAACACGTTTAGTATCGCAGCGCCGATTCAGCACGCGATCGCGGATTTCCTGAAGCGCTCGCCGGAGCACAACGCGTCATTGGCAGCGTTCTATCAACGCAAGCGCGATCTATTTCTGGACTGTCTGCGCGAGTCGCGCTTCAGCTGGAAGCCCGCCGCGGGCTCGTATTTTCAGCTTCTGGATTTCTCGGCGATCGCCGATGAACCCGATGTGGATTTCGCGGAACGCGTGCTGCAGGAGGCGCGAGTGGCGTCTATACCCATCTCACCCTTCTACGCGACGCCCCAGCGCATCGGCCTGCTGCGCTTCTGCTTCGCCAAGAACGACGCCACGTTGGAGCAAGCCGCAGAGCGACTGTGCTCGTTGTAAGCGCAACGGTCTATCGCCCTCGGAGCAGCCCTTAGCGCACTTCACGCGCGCGTGTGCCCATTCAAAGACGAGCAAGGTACATACGATGTGTACAGCCGCTCGAGCCTGGCAGTTGGCAAGCGCGATGACTCTGCGCGTCGACCGATCTTCGTCTGCGGACTTTCAAAGAGTTGCATGTCGCGTGGAGCTCCCCAGGGCCGCGATGTACAAACCTTACTTAAGGCTTTCCCCTCGCCGAGTCCTAAGCCTCGTCTTGCGAATGCAGTGCATGTATGCAGAGCGCGCTGCGCGAAAGTTCTTATCGCAATACATGCGTCGGTCGCGTAAATAGCGAAACGTTCGCGGTCACGGCGAACACAGACGTCGGGGCGTCTGCTCAAGTCTCTCTGCGCGAGCTTTAAGAACAATCTTAATGCTGCCGACTGCTTGACGATTTCGGATTCGAACAGGAAGTCGTCGATCGTCTCGAGAGCGGAAACTCGGGGGCATGGAGCGCGAAAGCGCATGACATTTGTTCATTGCCACTGCGCGAGCAGACGGGCATGGAGGTCTCACATGAAGCGTCTCATTCGGCCCTGGCTGGCCGTTTCCGGATTGTGTCTTTCATTCGCTCTCGTAGGCGCGGCTTTCGCACAAACCTCCGAGGGTCCCGCCCAACGCGTCATCGTCAAGTGGCGCGGCGACGGTGCGATGACGAATCAAGCCCTCACGCAAGCACGCGATCGCGCGTTGAACGATGCGAGCGCCCGGTTGGGAGTGACGACGCGTGCGCTGCGCACAATCGCTACAGGTGCTCAGGTCGTCCGGTTGGATCGCAAGCTCACGAGCGGCGAGCTGCAAAGCTTCATCGATGCGCTCGCGCAAGATCCAGACATCGAGTACGTCGAAGAGGATCGGCTCATGAGAGCGCTGCTCACGCCAAACGATTCGCGCTATGGTGAGCAGTGGCATTACTACGAAAGCTCTGGCGGATTGAATCTCCCGCAGGCGTGGGAGATGTCGACTGGCTCTGGAGTGACCATCGCAGTGCTCGACACCGGCTATCGGCCCCACGTGGATCTTGCGGGCAATATCGTGGGTGGCTACGACTTCATCAGCGATACGTTCGTTGCGAACGACGGCTCAGGGCGCGATGCGGACGCACAAGATCCCGGCGATTGGAATACGGCGGGGCAGTGTCCTCCGGATCCGAATGCCTACGCTTCGAGCTGGCATGGCACGCATGTCGCAGGCACCGTTGCTGCACAGTCGAACAACGGCTCGGGTGTGGCAGGCGTTGCGTTCGGTGCGCGCATCCTCCCGTTGCGCGTGCTCGGTCGATGCGGCGGATACACTTCTGACATCGCGGATGCGATCGTGTGGGCATCAGGCGGCAGCGTGAGCGGCGTGCCTGCAAATGCCAATGTCGCTCGCGTCATCAATCTGTCGCTTGGCGGTCCGGGGAGCTGCGGCGCCACGACGCAGAATGCGATCAATTCCGCGCGCAGCCGAGGAACCGTCGTCGTCGTGGCGGCCGGCAACGAGAATCAGAATGCCTCGAACTCGAGTCCGGCAAACTGCTCGGGTGTCATCACGATTGCATCCGTCAATCGAAACGGAGGGCGCGCGTACTATTCGAACTATGGCGCAGTGGTCGATGTGGCTGCACCTGGCGGGGACATCCGTACGAGCGGCAGCAATGGTGTGCTTTCCACGTTGAATAGCGGCAGCACCACACCAGGAAGCGACACGTATGAGTTCTATCAGGGCACCTCGATGGCGGCTCCGCACGTTGCAGGCGTCGTCGCGCTGATGCTGTCGCGCAACGCCGCGCTCAGTCCCGACGAGGTTGAGTCGCGACTGAAGGGATCCACGCGCAGCTTTCCCGCGACGTGCAACCAATGCGGGACAGGCATCGTCGATGCGCTCGCGGCAGTGAACGCGGCCAGCGGCGGCGGCAATCCTGATCCTGGCGATGACGAGCTCGAAAACGGCGTACCCGTGTCGAATCTGTCGGGTTCGTCTGGAGCGGAGCTCCGCTACACGCTCGAGGTTCCTGCTGGAGCTGCGAATCTGCAAATTCAGATCTCCGGCGGCAGCGGCGATGCTGACTTGTATGTGCGATTCGGCTCGCCGCCGACCACGAGCAGCTATGACTGCCGACCCTATCGCAGCGGTAACGGCGAGACCTGCACCTTTGCGACGGCGCAAGCGGGGACGTATCACGTCATGGTGCGCGGCTACTCGAGCTTTTCAGGTGTGACGCTGCTGGGCGCATTCTCGACTGGCGGAGGCTCAGGCGCATGTGCCGCGGGATTCACCGAATATACCGGCACGCTTTCGAGCAGATCCTCCGCGTATGTGCCGAGCTCGTCGGGGTTCTCCGCAGCGAGCGGACAACACTCGGGCAGGCTCACGGGTCCCTCGACCGCCGATTTCGATTTGTATCTGCAACGACGCAGCGGCTCCTCATGGCAAACCGTGGCGAGAGGAGAGACGTCGACTTCGACGGAATCCGTGGATTACAGCGGTAGCGCGAGCACCTATCGGTGGCGCGTCTATTCATATCGCGGGAGCGGTGCATATCGCTTGTGCGTGAGAGCACCATAGTCCCCGGCATCCGTTCGCTCGCCTACGCGAAGCGAGCAGTGGCAGGCGCAAGGATGCGCCTGCCGCGCTTGCGTCCTGGCCCTTCGTCCTGCACATTGCGGTCGATGTTGCAGAAGGAGGGGTTCATGCGTCGTCGCATTCGCGGCAGCCGATTCTCGAGCGCGCTCTTCATCGCCCTCTGCGCCGGTGCGCTTGCGAGTTGCGGCAGCAAAGTGAGCGAGCGCTCGCGTGCGCCTCAACCCAGCAGTCCTGCCTCCGAGCCGCCGAAACAGGAGGGCCCTCCAGCGCTCGTCGATGCCGCTGAATGCAAGCTCGGGGTGCAACTCTATTCATTCCGCAACGAGCTCGAGCGCGACTTGCCTGGGACGCTCGCACGCATCAAGGAGCTCGGCATCCATTGCATCGAGCCGTACAGTCTGCATGGTCGTACGCCTGAAGATCTGCGGGCCGAGTTCGATCGCGCGGGATTGCGCGTCGTGAGCTTTCATCTGCCCCGCGACTTGTTTGTTGGGCCGCCCGAAAAGGCGGTCGAGGTCGGCCGTATCCTCGGTGCTGAGCAAATCGGCGTTGCTTGGCTGAAGGAGAGCGCGCGCGATGCGGTCGATGAAGCGAAGTTGATGACCGCTGCGACACGTTTGAATGCCATGTGCGACGCGGCGCAAGCTGCGAACATGTACGTGTTCTATCACACGCATGGTTACGAGTTTCATGAGGGCGATCCCCAAGGCAAGCTCTTCGATCGCTTCATGAACGCGCTGATTCCGAGCTGCGTTGCGCTGCAGCTCGATGCCTACTGGGTTGCCTATGCCGCTCAAGATCCTATCAAGATCTTGCGGCGCTACGCGGACCGCACATTGTCCCTGCACGTGAAGGATATGCCGCGTTCCATGCGAGTTGCGCCGTTCGATGGCTCGAAGTGGCCTGGGCCGCTGCCGGACGATGCATTCGCAATCGTCGGCACAGGAATGTTGGAGTGGGCCGAGCTCATCAAAGTGGCGAAGTCATCCGCAGTCGCCTGGTACATCATCGAAGATGAAACCAGTCGGCCCTGGGACAACATCAAGGCCTCGCTGCCATTCCTTCGCGAGCAGGGCATCAAGTAGTTCAGCGAGTTCCCACATGAAGGGCCCCACGCGCGTCAATCATCCGCCGCCAGTTACGGTGCCAGAGGACAATCGGCCGTTGGTGGCACCTATCTATCAGTCCGTGAAGTTCACGTTCGATAGCGTTGCCGAGGCGGAGAAGCACAACCGCGGCGAACGCGAGGGTTTTGTGTACTCGCGGGTCTCCAATCCCACGCTCAAGCAGCTCGAGCTCACACTCGCGCAGCTGCAAGGTCGAGACGCATGCTTGGTCACCGCCTCGGGCGTCGCAGCCGTCAACTTGGCGCTGCTGTCACTGTGTAAGCAAGGCGATCACGTTCTGCTGTTCGCGGAGATGTATCAGCCGACGCGCTACATGGTTCGGCGTCTAATGGCGCGCTTCGGCGTCGAGCACACGATGCTTTCCATCGAAGACGCGGATGCGATCGAGAACACGCTCGCCGCGAAACCGACTCGCGTCGTCTTGTTCGAATCACCGTCCAATCCCGTGCTGAAGATTGCGGATATTCCACGAATCACAGCCGCTGCGAGAGCCCATGGCGCGCTGACCATGCTCGATAACACGTTTGCAGGCTTGCACAATCACGGCGATCTCGACATCGATGTGTTCGTGCACAGTCTCACGAAGTTCGCATCGGGTCACGGTGATGTGATGGGTGGGGCCGTCATCGCAGCTCGTAAGCTCATCGCATCGATGGAGCGCGACTTCGTGGTGCTCGGCGCAACGCTCGATCCAAACACGGCGTTTCTGATACAGCGAGGCCTCAAGACATATTTCGTACGCATCGAGCGTCAGGCGCGCAGTGCGCTGGCGGTCGCTCACTATCTCGAACAGCACGACGCAGTCGCGCGCGTGAGATATCCGGGACTGAGCACGCATCCTCAGCATTCGCTCGCCAGCCGACAGATGAAGGATTACGGAACGATTGTGACCTTCGATCTGAAGGAGGGCGCCGACCCCGTGCGCTTTGCTGACTCGTTGCAGCTCTTTGCGATCTCCGCCAGCCTGGGTTCTGTCGAGTCGCTCGTGCAACCCGGTCAATTGATGCGGCCCCGGGATCTCAATGAGGAAGAGCGCCGATGGGCCGATGTGACGGATCGAACGATTCGTCTATCGATCGGCTTGGAGGATGAAACCGATTTGATCGCGGATCTGAATCAAGCGCTCGCGGCTGCAACTAACGCCTGAACAGCCACAGCAGCAGCGATACGACGATGCTCAGAATGATCATCGTCGTGAGCGGGAAGAAGACCTTGAGCCCAGGCCGGTCGACCACGACATCGCCGGGCAATCGCCCAATCGGCAGCTTCGACAGCCAAGGCCAAGCAATTCCGATTGCGACGATGATCAATCCGACAACGACGAATGCTTTTTGCATGGTCGACCTCGATGCCCTGTATCGCGGGGGAGCTCAAGAGAGCATCTATCGACGCATGGGACAATGCGGCTGTTCCTCCTGGCGGTGCAGAAGGTTGGCGAGCTCGGTGCCCGAAACGAATCGGGGGGCCGAAGCGCCCCCATTGTTTTAGACAACCCGCTAAA
>JAEZFW010000079.1 GCA_023417315.1 Pseudomonadota bacterium | reverse complement strand
GTCGCGACCGCGGCGATGTGGTAGCGGACGAGCCCGAGGCGCGCGAACAGGAACGCGATGATCACGGTCGCGAACACCTCGAAGAAGCCCTCGACCCACAGGTGCACGACCCACCAGCGCCAGTACTCGACCATCGAGAGATGCGTGTGCTCGCCCCACATCAGGCCCGCACCGTAGAAGAGGCCTATGCAGACCGTCGATAGGAACAGCAGCGTGATGATGGACTTCGACTCACCGCCTTTGCGGATCGCGGGCATCAATGCGCGACCGACGAGCACCAGCCACAGACCGAGGCCGATGAACAAGAACCACTGCCAGAAGCGGCCGAGATCGACGAACTCCCATCCTTGATGGCCGAACCAGAAGTTCTTGTCGAGCCCGAGCTTCTGCATCACGGCGAGCCATTGCCCGGCGAATGCGCCCACGACGATGACGATCAAGCACGTGAAGAGGAAGTTGACGCCGAAGCGTTGATATTTCGGCTCGTGGCCGGAGATGGCCGGTCCGATATACAAGCCCATTCCAAGCCAGGCGGTCGCGATCCACAGCACAGCGAGTTGCGTGTGCCACGTGCGACTGAGCGAGTAGGGCAACACTTCCGAGAGCGCGAACCCATAAGCTTCTTGGCCCTCGACCTGGTAGTGCGCGGTGATGGCACCGAGCAGAATCTGAACCAGGAGCAGCGCGATTACGAGCCAGAAGTACTTGGCAGTCGCGCGCATCGAAGGCGTCACGCGAATCAATGCGAGCGGATCGCTCGCAGGCAGCGCAGCCGGCGCCTCCTCCTTGTGACGCGCGTGATGCCAGCCGAGCAGCGCGATGCCCGCGATCAAGAACAGCACGCTGAACACGGTCCACATCAACAACTGACTCGGCGGCGTGTTGCCGACGAGCGGATCGTGCGGCCAGTTGTTCGTATAGGTGATGTCTTTGCCAGGTCGCTCAGTGACAGCCGACCACGCAGACCACCAGACGAATGCGGTCAGGGCTTCACGGTGGTCTGCCTCGAGCACCGTGTTGTTCTTCATCGCATACGCTTTGCGAAGCTCGAGTAGCTCAGGATCGTTGCCGAACAGCTTCGTGTAGTGCTGCGCCACCGCTGCCATCGCCTTCGCGCGATCGGGTGTGATCGTGACCGTGTCGGTCTCGCGACGATAGGTATTCTCGCGAATCTGCGGCTGGAGACTCGCGGCAAAGCCTGCTTGCTCGTGCTTCGCAAGCTCGCCGTACGACTTGCCGGTGTTCTTGAGCGCTTCGATCTCCAGCCACGCGAGCGCCTCGCGATGCAACCAATCCGCCGTCCAATCCGGCGCGACGTAACTGCCGTGCCCCCAGATCGAACCGAGCTGATGACCGCCGATCGATTGCCATACCTGCCGGCCTTTCTCGATATCGGCACGCGTGTAGATCGTCTCGCCATCAGTCGTGACGACCGCGGACGGAACCGGTGGCATCACACGATGTATCTCGCCGCCCACCCACAACAACACTGCAAATGAAGCGAGCAGCAGCGCAGCCAAACCCAGCCAAAGTTTTCGACTAGAACTCATGGACCTCTCCCAAGATGTCGCACGAGAGGATGCGGCGCGGATAAGGTGAGTGCCCTGATGTAGGTCAAGCGCACCCTTCGCGGACGAATAAGGCTGCCGTTGTCGCCGAGAAAGCTGCCGCTAGAAAGGCTGCGTCCCTCGCCGAGATAGCTATCGCTAGACAGAAATAGAACTTGAGTGCCCGTAGTCCGAATCGCGATTGACCGGCGAGAGAGCCTTCTGTCTAGCGGCAGCTTTCTCGGCGACAGGAACGTCGCCTTTCTAGCGGGAGCTTTCCCGGCGAGGGGCGCAGCCCTTCCGCGGGCCGCGTCGCTATTCGCGCAACACGCTCTGCGCGAGCGCCGTTAGGCGCGCTGGATCGAGGAGCTCGATGTCGCGGCGGTCGACGCGAATGAGGCTTTCATCTTGGAAGCGGCGGAAGACGCGGCTCACGCTTTCTGCGGCGAGCCGCAGGTAGTTCGCGATGTCCGTGCGGGTCATCGTGAGTTGAAAGCGGCTCGCCGAGAAGCCGCGGGCTGCGTAGCGGCGCGAGAGCGAGATCAGGAACGCAGCCATGCGTTCATCCGCAGAGTAGTTGCCTGCAAGTAGAGCAGCCTTGCCGATATCTTGGCTCAGTAGGCGAAAGAGCTGCGCCTGCAGGCCGGGCATCCGCGCAGCGAGCGCGGCCATGGTCGGAAACGAGAAGTTGCACAAGATCACGGTGTCGAGTGCAACGGCATTGCAGGGATAGCGTCCTTGGGAGATCGCGCTGAGCCCGATCACCTCGCCTGGAAGAAAGAATCCTTGGACCTGCTCGCGTCCTTCCGCGTCGTTCACATACGTCTTGACGGTTCCGCCGCGCACCGCGGCGATTGCGTTGAACTCATCGCCTTCGCGGAAGATGTGCTCGCCTTCCTTGAACGGACCAGTGTGCTCGACGAGCACGTGCAGCTCGCGCAGCTCGGCCTTCCCATAGCCGCTCGATAGACATGCGGCGGAGAATGCGCAGGTGCTGCAGAAATGAAACTCATCGCCGTCATCCGCGATGGGATTCGGACGCCTCGTGTGGGGAGCGTTCTTCATGCGTGCGCCTTGTACTGGCGCACGGGACTACACCCTAAATCACACGCGAATAGCGTGGCCGATTCAGTGCCGGATCTGCGCGCTCTGTGAGATATCGGTCGAAGCACATCGCAATCATACGCAGCAACAGCCGTCCGCGAGAAGTCGCAGCGATGCGAGTAGGTCGCACTTCCGCCAAACCGTCGGCCACGAGCTCAGGGAGCTTGCGCAAGCTATCGGCGAAATAGGTCTCGAAATCGATGTCGTAGCGATCCTCGAGCGCGGGGATATCGATCTCCCCCTGACACATGAGCTGCTGAATCAGCTCGCTGCGCACGAGATCGTCGCGATCGAGCGTCATGCCGCGCCAGACCGGCAGTCGACCTTGATCGAGCGCGATTTCCCAGCTCGTCAAGTCGCGTGCGTTCTGGCTGAAGCTGTCCCCGATGTGGCTGATCGCGCTCATGCCGAGCCCGATCAAGTCGCAGTCGGCATGCGTCGTGTAGCCCATGAAGTTGCGATGCAGGCTGCCGGCTTCCTGCGCACGCGCGAGATCGTCCTCGGGCAATGCGAAATGATCCATGCCGATATAGCGATAGCCGGCTGCAGAGAGCTTCTCGATCGCAAGGCCGAGCAGTTTCAGTTTCGTCTCGGGGTCTGGCAGATCCGCTGCGACGATTTGCCTCTGCGCTTTGAAGAGCTCCGGCATGTGCGCGTAGCCGTAAACGGCGAGACGATCGGGGCGAACTTCGAGCACGGTGTCGAGCGTCTTCGAGAAGCCCTCGAGCGTCTGCTTGGGCAAACCGTAGATGAGATCGACGTTCACCGAGCGGAATCCAGCGCGCCGGCAATCCGCGATCGTCTCCAACGTCTGATCGACGCTCTGAATACGATTCACCGCAAGTTGTACCTCTGGATCGAAGTCCTGCACGCCGAGGCTCGCGCGATTGAGACCCATCGCTGCATATGCGGCGATATCGCCTCGCTGAATCAGCCGAGGATCGATCTCGATGGAGAAGTCGCGTTGCGCGGAGAGACTGAAGTGAAACTGCCGCCCGAGGCTCTCGATGAGATCTGCGATCTGGTGTGGACGCAAGAAGTTCGGCGTGCCCCCGCCGAGGTGCAGCTGAATGACTTCACGATCGCGATCGAAGAGCCGCGAGACTTCTTCCGCCTCGCGGAGCAACCGTTCGAGATACGGGCCGCTGCGGCCGTAGTCTCGCGTGATGATGCGATTGCAGCCGCAGTAGAAGCACGGGCTGAAGCAATACGGGATGTGCAGATAGATCGATAGCTGCCGCGGAATCGGATCTGCATTGGTTCGTCGCGCGTGATCGCGAAACTGCGCTTCACCGAAAGCGTCGGTGAACTGCGGCGCGGTCGGATAGGACGTGTAACGCGGCCCAGGTGTGTCGTACCGCCTGAGCAATTCCGCATCGAACGGGGGAATGGTGTTCATGGCGCAGGAGTCTGCGCCCGCTGTGCGCGCGCTGCCTTGACATGAGTCAAGTGCGCGCTGTGCCCAAAGTGACGGCCGCTCGCGCGCATCCTTGCGCCATTCGCACTTTACCTGTGCATCAGAGTGACAAGGTGACGAAGTGACGAGGTCAGAGACCTTTAGAACACCTCGCCCGCTCTGCCGAATATTCATTTTCCTAGGCTAACGCCCAAGAGCAGTCCGGCGGACACGAGGATCCCGTGGTCAATTACGCGGTTGTCCTTCTGACTTCGTCACCTCGTCACTTCGTCACCTTGTCACTGAGTGACGCGCGTGCGCGTCACTCGGCCTCGTTGGACACCGCCACGACCTTCAGCGATCCGACCCGGCCATCGGGCAAGGGCCAGGTGATCGATTGCGAAGGGCTGAGGCCGATCAAGGCGGCGCCGATCGGCGTCAGAATCGAGATGCGGTTCTGATCGATGTCCGCTGCATCCGGGTACACGAGAGTGACCGTGCGTGTTCGGCCGGTGACTTCGTCGACGAATGTCACGCGTGAGCCCATGCGTACGACATTCGGGTCGAACTCCTCGTCGCGCACGATCTCTGCGCGCGTGAGCTCATCGGCGAGAAACTCCGCGACCGCTGGAGTGCGCTTCTCGGCCGCATCTGCCAAGGCGAGCAGGCGTGCGTGCTCGCTCTCCGGGATCACGATGCGCGGACGCGAGGGCATTTCGGTGGTGAATTGTTCGTACATGTTCTTGACCCAAAGTGATGTCAGACGCTGAAAAAACGACACGGGGGCCGATCGGCGCTGAGGCTTTCGGCGTGGGCGCAAGCGCTTCAGTGGGCGCATAACGCTTGATCGTGGTGTCGCGGGTGAAAGTGCCGATGCCCGGATCACCCGAGCGAACGGCGACTAGCGTTACGCTCGGGCAGGGGTGCCCTGGATGAGATGTCCTGCGTGAGGCAGGCGACGCTTCGACGACAAGGTAGTCATGATGGCCTTGAGGATAGTCAGCGGCGATGTCATGTCAAGCTTGCACTGCATACGGTTTTTCCGTCGGGGTCGATCGGAACTCCGTCAAGTGGGGACGGATTAGGCGCGCACAAGGGTAAGAACATTCAGGAGACTCGTTATGTCTACGTGGCGCGCGCTCGCAACTTCGCTCGTACTGGTATCCCCGACTGGGTTGTTAGCGCAAGAACCCCCGACCGCGAACGATCCGGCCGGCCAGGAAGCGTCCCGGCAGGAGACGAGCCGGCTCGAAACGGCTGCGGCAACACGTGTCTCGACCGTGAAAGAGGTGCTCGCTTCGCAGAAGGACGACGAAGACGTCGTATTGCGCGGCCAGATCGTGCGGCACGTAAAGGGCGAGGACTACATGTTCTCCGATGGCACCGGCGAGATCGAAATCGAGATCGACGACGACGATTATTCGAAAGATCGTATTCAAATGAACACGGAAGTGGAGATTCGCGGCGAAGTGGATCTGGATCGCAACGAGCGACCGACGATCGACGTGGACGAGATTGCGACCGCGCCGGGAAGAATGCGGTAGCGCGCGCTCGGCGCGCTGTAACGAGTGACGCGTCGCGAGTGACGAGTAAGAGGCGCGTGCGCCGTTGAACGCCGTCGTCCTCGCGTAGGCGAGGATCCATCTAACATCTTGGCGGCATCCTTGCGGCAGCGCGGCCCGCTCCCGTGCATCCATGCACTTCGCGCCATTTGTACGTCCTGTACATCAGAAGGACAGGATGGGGGCCCCCTCCCTGACCCTCCCCCCGCTTCGCAAGGGAGGGAACATGGGACGAGAGGCGCCTCGCGCTAGTTTTCCCCGGACAGCAGTGCGCCTCCGCGGGGATGACGCCAAGGGCGGGAGGGGCTATTTGCGTCCGCTCTCCTGCCCGTCACTCGTCACTCGTCACTCCCAGTTCCCGTCAGGCGCCCCGTCACTCGTCACCTAGAAACTCATCAATGATGAGCATGACCGCCAGTCATGCTGGCGGCCGCGATGATCATCCACACGCCGAAGCACATCATGAGCGTGCCGCTCACGTAACGCGCACTTGGGCGGGACATGTAGCTTTGGATGCGGGCGGCTAACAGGCTCATCGAGAGCATCGAGGGCAGCGTGCCCAAGCCGAAGGCGAGCATGATGAGTGCGCCGCGAAGCGCATCTGCGCTCATCGCTGCGAACATCAGCATCGAATACACGAGCCCGCACGGCAGCAGGCTCCACAACAATCCCATCGCGAGCGGTTTGGTGACGCCGCTGCGGGAGCTTGCATGTTGCACGAGCGGGCGCAAACGGATCCAAAATCTCGCGCCGAGCCGCTCGATCCATTGCAGTGCGTTCCATCGCGAGAGGAGCCGCAGCCCGAGCAGCACGATCAACACGCCGCTCGCGATTCGCAGAATCGTCCCGAGCCGCATGAAGTCGAACAAGGCAGAAGCTTGCGAGCCGACGAATCCGCAGACTGCACCAGCGATCGTGTAGCCGCTCAAGCGGCCGAATTGATAGAGCGTCGCGATTCCATAGGCACGCGGAAGAAGCCTCCACCCCCACCCTCCGCCGTGCGGGGGAGGGGTATGTTTTGCATGCAAGCCCAACGCACTCGCAATGCCTCCGCACATTGCGAAGCAATGCGCACTGGCCGCGAGACCTGCGATGAGGGCGGCGAGGAGAGTGATCGTTGATGCCGTCGGCATGATGTGATGGAGGTGATGGAGGGTTGATGAAGGTCAGAGGTGCCGTGGAGGAAGTTTCTGGCCTTTATCACTTACATCACCTCCATCACTTACATCACTGCGATCCTCAGCGAGGATCGCCACTGCGGGTGTCTCCAAATCATCGAACTGTCCGCTCTCGACCGCCCAGAAGAACGCCCAGCCGCCGAACACGACGAGCACGAGGCTCAAGGGGATCAGGATGAATAGGATGCTCATGACGGATTGGCGCGAGGCGCGGGAGCAGACGAAGAGGCTGTAGGCTGTAGGCAGTAGGCAGTAGCCAGAACAGAAGAAGTGTCGGTGTCGGCGTGCGCTTGCACGTCGCTGCTTCTGGCGGTAGCCCGTCGCTTGCAGCCCGTCGCACCGACTCGCATCGCATTCAACACCACTGCGACTGAGCTCACGGACATCCCCACGGCTGCGAGCCAAGGCGGTACGAGCCCGATGGCCGCGAGAGGCAACGCGCAGAAGTTGTATGCGGCAGACCAAAGGAGATTCTGTCGAGCGATGTGCATGGTGCGCTTCGCAGTGAGAATCGCACGAGGTAGTGCGTTCAGTTGTTCGCCGACCAAGACGATGTCGGCCGCCGCAAGCGCGAGCGCCGCGCCCCGTCCCATCGCGATGGATACGTTCGCTGCACCGAGCACCGGCGCATCGTTGATGCCATCACCGACCATCGCAACCGTCGATTGCGTACTCTGCAGATGTTGAGCGCGTTCTAACTTCTGCGTCGGCGATTGACGTGCCGCAAACGTTCCGATGCCGCATTGACTCGCGACGCCACGCACAACCGTGTGCACGTCGCCGCTGAGAATCTCTGATTCGATCTGCATCGAGCGTAACCATGCGATCGCTGCTGGCGCGTCCTCGCGCAGCGTGTCGCTGAACGCAAACTGCGCGAGCGCCTGAGTCTCATCGCCGAGCGTCACCGTCGCGAAGCGGTCCTCGCCTTCGGTCTGCGCGGCGGCATCGCCGCGAAGCTCCGCGACGAAATCCGCGCGACCCACCCGATAACGCCGTCCATCGATCAGGCCTTCCACACCCAATCCCGGTACAACGCGGGTTTCGGTTACGACCAAAGCCTTATGCGCGGCGTTCGTTGCGTTGGCGAAGGCTCGCGCGATCGGGTGCTCTGACATTCCCTCGAGTGCGGTTGCGATACGCAGGCAGCTTGGAGCTGGCACCGAGCCGAGCTGAGTGCAGCTCTGAAGTCTGACCTCGCCACGTGTCAGCGTGCCGGTCTTGTCGAAGATCACGCGTTCGACCTTCGCGAGTGTTTCGATCGCATCGGGATGCGTCACGAGAACGCCGTTTCGAGCAAGCTCACCTGTCGCAGCGGCAAGTGCGGCAGGCATCGCGATCGCGAACGCACACGGACATGCGACCACGAGCACGGCTAGTGTGGCTTCGAACGCTCGCGAAGGATCGACAGCCAGCCAGATGGCACATACCGCACCCGAGGCGAGGAGCACGTAACGCAGAAACTTGGCAGCGGCACGATCTGCTGCCTGCGCGATCGCGGGCTTCTGCGCTTGCGCTCGTCCGACCATCGCGACGATTCCGGAGAGCAGAGTAGCGGTTCCCACCGCGGTCACGCGGATACGAATCGGCGCGAGTACGTTGAGGGTGCCCGCCGATACGGTATCGCCGCTGGCGCGGTGCACGGGCGTCGATTCGCCTGTCAGGAGCGCCTCATCGATGCTCGTGTCGCCATCGATGATGATCCCATCCACCGGCACGATCTCGCCCGTGCGCACGAGGATCACGTCCTCGCAAGCAACTGCTGCCGTCGGTACATCCTCGAAGATGCCATCGCGCAGTCGATGGGCTGTCACCGGCACGTGTCGTGTAAGCGCCTCGGTGACGCCGGTCGTGCGATGGCGCACGGTCATCTCGACGAAGCGTCCGAGCGTGAGAAAGAAGACGAACATCGTGACGGAGTCGAAGTACACCTCGCCTTGCCCAATGAGCGTGTTCCAGGCGCTCGCCGCAAACGCGAGCAGCAATGCGGCACTCACCGGCACATCCATTCCGATCGTGCGCGCTCGGACGCTGTTCCAAGCATTCATGAAGAACGGCTTGCCTGAGTACATCATGACGGGTGTCGCCACCAGCAAGCTGACGAGGCGGAAGTAGCTCAGCATCTGCGGCTCGATCACTTCGCCGCCGAGTTGCGCCGAGTAGTCTGCGACCGCAAACATCATGACTTGCATCATTCCGAATGCCGCCACCATGAGGCGCTTCAGTCCGGTGCGCCGTTCTTCGCGTCGCACGCGTGCGATTGCCTCATCCGAGGCTGGGTACGGCCGATATCCGAGTTGCGCGACGACGCGCAGGAGCTGACCCAAGTTGACCTGAGCGTCATCGAACTCGATGTACGCACGACCCGTTGCAGCGTTGACGTCGAGCTTGCGAACTCCATTCGTTCGCTTCAGAACCTTGTCTATCAGCCACGCACACGCTGCACAGCGTAAGCCTTCGATCAGGAGCGACACGCCGCTGAAGTCGCCTTGGCGGGTGAGGAACTGACTCGCGATCTCGGGTCGCTCGTAAGCGCTCCATATGTCTTCATGCAATGCGCTTCCATCGGGCCGTGCGGATGGCGCGTCGCGAAATCGATAGAAATCATCCAATCCCGCGCCCGCGATGATCTCGGCCACCGCCATACATCCGGCACAACACACTGCTTCGTCGCGGCCGCGAATGCGAGCCGTGAGCGTCGAGCCGTTGAGGGGTTCAGCGCAGTGGAAGCAAGCCGAACTGGCTGGAGGCTGGGGACTGGAGGCTGGAGCCAGAGCCGAAGAAGAAGGGACTGGAGGCTGTGGGCTGTAGGCTGTAGGCAGAGAAGAAGGCGCTGCGTCCGCAGCGCTTCTGGCCAGAGCCCAGAGCCTGCTGCACAGGGAACGTGCGAATGGCGCGGAGCGCATGGATGCGCGCGAGCGGCCAGTACCCAGAACCTTCTTCATGTTCCTGCGGGCCCAATGAAGCGCGCTTCTGCGCGCGATTCGATGCCCGAGCCGTCGATCGCGGTCGCGACGATCTCGATATCGCGTCCCCCGCGCAGCGTGGACGGCACGCGAATGCGCGCGACGATGCTCGCGAGACCTTCGGCGTCGATCGAGTAAGTCGGTGTATCGGTGTCGAGCACTGCATCGCGCAGCCCTTCGACGTGCAGGCGCAGCTCGTGGGGTTTGGTGTCCTTGTTGATGAGGCGAATCGTGTAGACGTTCTCGATGTCGCCATTGTCGAGCCGGCGATAGAGCGCGTTGCGATCTCGCAGTACATCGACTTCGACGATCGTGCGGTGCGCGACAGCAAAGAAGAATCCGACGATCAGTAGCATGAGCGCGCTCGCGTAGACGAGTGTGCGAGGACGTACGACGTGCGTCTTCTTGCCGTCCATCGCTGCCTGCGTGGAATAGCGAATCAAGCCCTTGGGATACTGCATCTTCTCCATCACATCGTCGCAGGCATCGATGCACGCGGCACACGCGATGCACTCGAGCTGTAGACCTTGGCGGATATCGATACCGGTCGGGCAGACCTGCACGCACACTCTGCAGTCGATGCAGTCTCCCAGATTGCGGCTGCGCGGATCGACCGCGCGCGGGCGCGATCCGCGCGGCTCACCGCGCGCAGCATCGTAGGAGATGATCAACGTGTTGCGATCGAACATCGCGCTTTGGAAGCGCGCATAAGGACACATGTACTTGCAGACCTGCTCGCGCATGTAGCCTGCGTTACCGTAGGTCGCGAAGCCATAGAACAGCATCCAGAACCATTCCCAACTTCCCAGGGTGAGGGATGCAGTCGATGCGCTGAGATCATGGATGGCAGTGAAGTAGCCGACGAATGTGAAGCCGGTGAAGAGCGAGAATGCGATCCAGAGCGTTTGCTTCGCGCCCTTGCGTAGAATCTTGTTCGCGTTCCACGGGCCGCGATCGAGCTTCATCCGCTGCTGGCGATTGCCCTCCGTCCACCGCTCCATCCAGACGAAAATCTCGGTCCACACAGTCTGTGGGCATGCATAGCCGCACCACAAACGGCCCGCCAGCGCGGTAAAGAAAAACAAAGACAGCGCGGCGATGACGAGCAGCCACGTGAGCAGGAAGAAGTCTTGCGGGAAGAACGTGAGCCCAAAGACATAGAACTTGCGTGCCGGCAGGTCGAACAGCACGGCTTGACGGCTGTCCCACTGAATCCACGGCAGCACATAGAACAACCCGAGCAGTGCAATCACCGAGATCACGCGCAAGCGATTGAAGCGGCCGCTGACTTCTCGTGGATAAACCTTCTGATGGGCGGTGTAGAGTCCGGTCGAGGGCGGTTCTTTGGGTACGGCGTTCACTACTTTGGAAGTGGTTAGTGGCTAGTGGTTAGTGGTGAATTGTGAGTCTGGTCAAACATCCTCAGTTTCATCGGGGCGGCGGGTCTCGACGAGGAAGGCGGTGAAGGCGCTCGCGATACCGCATGCGATCCAGAAGAAGAAAAAGCCAACCGCATAACCGGTCATCCGGTCGCGTGCCCACGCAGGGGGTGCAGCGTCAGGGCCGAGCAGCAACGGATCGACGAAGGCGAAGAACACCATCGTCGCGACACAGGCAGCAAGGAACGACGCCCACGCCACCACACCTGCATCGAGTTGCGTGCGTCTGTTCATGAGCTCGGCGGCGAGACACTCGCCGCAATGGGCGTCGGGCTCTGCGCGCTGGGTTGGTGGTCGGGCAGAATGGCTGTCGGGTTCTGGGTACTGGGTTGTCGGCCAGAGGAAGATTGGACGTCAGACTGCTCAGTCGTAGCGGTGTGGTGGATATCGGTGGTGACGCTGTCTTCATTCTGGCCAGTACCCGATACCCGATTACCCAACAGCCCCTCCCCAGAGCCCAGGCTCATCACGTATGCAGCGAGCAACTTCACTTTCGCCTCGCCGAGCATTTCCAAATGCGCCGGCATTTGGTTGTCGCGGCCGTTCATGATGGTCGCGCGAATGGACTCGAAGTCGCGGCCGTACAGCCACACATCGTCCGTCAGATTCGGCGCGCCGAGCGCGACGTTGCCGCGGCCATCGACACCGTGGCAGGCGGCGCAGATCGTTTCGAAACGCTGCTTGCCCGAAGCGACCCAATCCTCGGGCGCTTTGCCGCCGGACAAAGAGACGACATACGAAGCGACTTCTTTGACGCCACTGTCTCCCAGCGCGGTACCGAGTGGGGGCATGATGCCGTGGCGGCCGTTGGCGATGCTCGTGTAGATCGTTTCGGGTTCGCCGCCGTAGAGCCAGTCGGCATCCGTGAGATTCGGGAAACCCTTCGCACCGCGCGCATCGGAGCCGTGGCACGTGGAGCAGTTTGCGCCGAACAAATTCTTCGCCGTCGACATCGCGTCCGGATCGCGTGCGAGCTGCTCGAGCGGTTGATCCTTCAGCACAGCGAGTCGGGATTCCAACTTCTCGCGTGCGGCGGCGACTTGCTTGTCGTATTGGTCGACCTGACTCCAGCCGCGCAATCCGTTGAAGTTACCGAGACCGGGGAAGATCGCGAGATAGATCGCGCCGAACACGATCGTGAGGATGAAGAGTCCCAGCCACCAACGCGGCAGCGGATTGTTGAACTCTTCCAAGTCGCCGTCCCACACGTGTCCGGTCTTCTCGACCGCGCCTTCGGTTGCCGGCGCGGTCTTCTCCTCGGGCGCGCTACGATCTTTCGCGGTCCACCACATCAACCATACGCACGCGATGATGTTGACGATCGTGAAGACCGCGATGAAGACACTCGCACTGCCGGTCATGGCCGATCACCTTGCACTTCGATGCGATCGTTGCCCTCGAGCGGTAAGCGCGCCGCGGCGTCGAAATCGGCTTTGCGATTCTTGCTCCAAGCCCAGATCCACAGCGCCATGAACGCGACGAACGTCGCGAGCGTCAACAGGCCTCGAATCGTTGCGATAGTCATTGTTGATCCTCCGCTTGGGCGCGCGCCGCTTCGAACTGCGACGCATTGCTCAAGCGCTCGGGCAGCTCGTTCGAAGGCTTGCCGCGAAACTTGAGGCCCTGCATGTATGCGATCAGCGCGTCCATCTCTGTCTTTCCGAGCACCGCTTCTTCCGCAGCGGCAATGTCTTCATCGGTATAGGGCACGCCGATGCGCTTGAGCGCGCGCAGCTTGCCCGCGGTCTGCGCCGCGTCGATCTCGCGCTCTGCGAGCCACGGAAAGCCGGGCATGTTCGATTCGGGAACGACATCCCGCGGATTGATCAGGTGGACGCGGTGCCATTCATCCGAGTAGCGGCCGCCAACGCGCGCGAGATCTGGGCCCGTGCGTTTCGAGCCGAATTGAAAGGGGTGGTCGTAAACGGTCTCACCTGCGAGCGAGTAGTGGCCGTAACGCTCCGTTTCCGCCGGCAATGGCCGCACCATCTGCGAGTGACAGTTGTAGCAGCCCTCGCGCACGTAAATGTCGCGCCCCTCGAGCGCGAGCGCGTCATACGGCTTTACGCCAGGCGAAGGCTCGACGACGGAACGCTGCGCATAAAGCGGCACGATCTCCACGAGCCCACCGACGCTGATCACGATCGCGATCAACACGCCCATGAGGCCGATGCGTTTTTCGAGGGTTGAATGATTCATAAGGGAAATGATGAAGGTGATGTAAGTGATGGGGTGATGGAGGTCAGAAGGCGGTGCGGTGCGATGATTCCGATGGCTGTGGACAAGGTCTTGTCTCTGGCCTACATCACTTCCATCACCTCATCACTCGCGCCGTGCCGCGCGCTACGCATGCGCTGGCACCGCCACCACGACGTCCGCCGGCTTTGCCTCGCGGACGGTGCGCCATACGTTCACCGCCATGATCACCATGCCGGCGAGGAACATGAGGCCGCCCAAGAGGCGAATGCCGTAGTAGGGGTAGGTCGCTTCGAGCGACTCGACGAAGGTATAGGTCAGCGTGCCGTCGTCGTTCGTCGCCCGCCACATGAGGCCTTGCATCACGCCGGCAATCCACATGGACGTGACGTAGAGCACGATGCCGATCGTTGCGATCCAGAAATGCGCGTCCATGAGCTTTACGCTCCACATCTGTGCGCGGCCGAAGAGCTTCGGAATCAGCGCGTATATCGACCCGATCGTGATGAAGGCGACCCATCCGAGCGCGCCCGAGTGCACGTGACCGATCGTCCAATCGGTGTAGTGCGACAGCGCGTTCACGGTCTTGATCGACATCATCGGGCCTTCGAAAGTCGACATGCCGTAGAAGGAGAGCGAGACGACGAGGAATTTTAGAATTGGATCGGTGCGCAGCTTGTGCC
This sequence comes from Pseudomonadota bacterium, assembly GCA_023417315.1. Lineage (GTDB taxonomy): Bacteria > Pseudomonadota > Gammaproteobacteria > Steroidobacterales > Steroidobacteraceae > Steroidobacter. The sequence goes on along the minus strand of JAEZFW010000079.1, from coordinate 19,665 downwards.
ACGCGCCCGACATCGTCATCAGCCCGTTGATCATCCCTCCCCAGGACGGTGCGAGCAGAATCAGCGAGAAGACCATGCCAAGGGACTGCGCCCAATCCGGCAGGGTCGTGTAGTGCAGGTGATGCGGGCCTGCCCACATGTAGATCGAGATCAACGCCCAGAAGTGGACGATAGACAAACGATACGAGTAGATCGGTCGGCCGGCTTGTTTCGGCACGAAGTAGTACATCATACCGAGGAAGCCGGCGGTCAAGAAGAAGCCGACTGCGTTATGGCCGTACCACCACTGCACCATTGCATCGACGACACCCGAGTACACGACGTACGACTTCGTCGGCGAGACCGGAATCGCGATGTTGTTGACGATGTGCAGCACCGCGATCGTGATGATGTATGCGGCGAAGAACCAGTTCGCGACGTAGATGTGCTTGATGTTGCGCTTGACGATCGTACCGAAGAAGACGACCGCGTAAGCCACCCAGACGACCGCGATCAATAGATCGATCGGCCATTCGAGCTCGGCGTATTCCTTGCTCTGCGTGATGCCGAGCGGAAGCGTGATGGCGGCGAGCACGATCACGAGCTGCCAGCCCCAGAACGTGAACGCGGCGAGACGATCGGAGAAGAGGCGCACGTGACACGTGCGCTGCACGACGTAGTAAGACGTCGCGAACAAAGCGCACCCGCCGAAGGCGAAGATGACCGCGTTCGTGTGCAGCGGCCGCAAGCGGCTATACGTCAGCCAAGGAATGTCGAGGTTGAGGGCGGGGAACAGGAGCTGCGCGGCGATCAGCACGCCGACGGCCATCCCGACGATGCCCCAGACGACGGTCATGATTGCGAACTGGCGCACCACTTTGTCGTTGTAGTGCGTGATCGCACTCGTCGCGACCGCTGCGTTCTTGTCTGACATCTGGAAGTCTCGCCACAGGAAATCGACCGCACTTCGCGGCGACACAAAGGTACCTTCCTCGAGACTTTTTCTAATTACGGGGACCCCGAGAGCGACTGCGAGGTAGTCCTGAGATCGAGTGAACGGCGACGGAGAACTGCGGACGAGGAGCGTTGCGCGTTAGGGGAATGCCTTAGAATTCAAGAGATCTCGCCAAGCACGCAGAGCCCGCAAAGGGAGGTGACCATCTGTTCTTCCATTCTGTCTCTCGCGTCTCTGCGAAACCCATTCGCTGCAGCGCATCGGCACTCAGATGGGTGACTTCCGCGGAGACGTACAGAGGTAGAGATCAGAATCGGACGGAATCAGACCCTTTCTTCCTTTGCGGGCTTTGCGTGCTTGGCGAGAGCTTCGACATCTTCGCACTCAAGGCCGTCTCAATGACGTCTGTAGAATGCTTCTACGGCAATGTAAGGACTTGGCATATGCAACTCGGCTTCTTCGGTGCCACGCAGACTGTCACTGGTTCGAAGTACCTGCTCACGTGCGGTAAGCACAAGGTACTCATCGACTGCGGCTTGTTCCAAGGCTTCAAGAATCTGCGGCTCAAGAACTGGGCTCATCTGCCATTCGAGCCGAAGGAGCTCGATGCGGTCGTGCTGACGCACGCTCACATCGATCACAGCGGCTATTTGCCGCGACTTCGCAATAGCGGGTTCAAGGGACCCATCTACGCGACGCACGCGACGAGTGCGCTCTGCAAGATCCTGTTGCCCGACAGCGGATTTCTGCAGGAAGAGCAGGCGCGCCTCGCGAATAAGTACGGCTTCTCGAAGCACAATCCAGCGCTGCCGCTCTACACGCGCGAGGACGCGGAGCGCTGCTTGCACCAATTCGAACAGGTTCGCTTCGGCGAAGTATTGGACGTGACTAAAGGCGTGCGCGCCTCGTTCCATCCTTCCGGTCATCTGCTCGGCGCCGCGAGCGTGAGGCTCGAGCACGAAGGCCGATCGATCGTCTTCTCTGGCGATGTGGGGCGCTCGTCCGACCCGTTGATGAAGGCGCCGGGCGCGGTGCCGGCCGCTGACTATGTCGTGCTCGAGTCGACTTACGGCGATCGAGCTCACGTGGAGATCGATCCGCTGCCGGAGCTCGCCGCGGCGCTCCGGCGAGCGATCGCCGACGATGGCATCATCGTGATTCCGACGTTCGCCGTGGGGCGTGCGCAATTGCTCATGCTGCTCATCGCGCGGTTGAAGGCTGCGGGAGAGCTGCCCAATGTCCCCGTGTTCCTCGATAGTCCGATGGCGATCGATGCAACGGAGCTCTACGTGCGGTACGCCTCGGAGCACCGTCTGTCGCAAGAAGAGTGTCGCGCAATGTGCCAGGCGGTCACTTACGTCAGGACGCCGGAGCAGTCGAAGACGCTCGGTCAACTGCGCTCCTCTGCGATCATTCTTGCAGCGAGCGGTATGGCCACGGGCGGGCGAGTGCTGCATCACCTCAAGATTTTCGCGCCGGACGCGCGCAATCTGATTCTGCTCTCCGGCTATCAGGCCGGCGGTACGCGCGGTGCTTCGTTGGCCGCTGGCGCGAAGACGTTGCGCATTCACGGTCAAGACATTCCCATACGCGCGGAAGTCGCGCAGCTGAGCTCGATGTCCGGTCACGCGGATGCGAACGAGCTCATGGAGTGGCTCAAGCGCTTCTTGCCCTCACCGAAACGCATCTTCATCACGCACGGCGAGCCGAGCGCGAGCGATGCGTTCCGACATCGAATCGAAATGGAGCTGACGTTGGACGCGCTCGTGCCTGACTATCGAGATCAGGTCGAGCTCGGTTAGTCGGGCCAAGAGACCGGAAGAATGGACAGGATTAACAGGATTAACAGGATGGAAGAAAGTCCGAAAGACTTCGATCTGCTTCTCCTCTATTTATCCTGTTCATCCTGTCAAAGAATTCTTGCTCCCTCTTCGGGGCCCCGAGCACACGTGACTAAGCGCGCTCCTCAATCAGTTGGAAGGACGCAGTATCAGGGTGTCACGATGCTCGAGGCGGCGATCGGTATCGCAGCTGCGTCGATCAGCGCACCATCGAATTGTTCGCGTGAGACGTGAGCCGTCGCTTCCAAATCGATCGGCGCACCCGAGAGTCGCTGGAGTGCGTTCTCTTCCGCTGCTTTCGTCATCACGACGATGCTGATACGTCGATTCACGGGATCATCAGGGTTCGCTTTGTCGAACGGAGCGAGTGCCGCGAGGCCGACCACCCGCATGGTCTTGTTGGTGGCGAGGCCTCCCTTCTCCAGCGCGCGGCGCGCCGCATTCGCGCGCTCCGTCGACAGCTCCCAGTTCGAGTAGCCGGGGCGGCCGAGATAGGGGCGCGTATCAGTGTGCCCCACAAGGCTGATTCGATTCGGCACGCTGTTCAGATAGGCAGCGAGCTCGATCAGAATGTTCTGCGTGTAGTCCTTCAGCTCGGCACTTCCCAAGTCGAACATCGGCCGGTTCTTCGCATCGACGATCTGTACTCGCAAACCTTCCGGTGAGATGTCGATGAGGAGTTGATCCTTGAAGGGCTCGAGCGCCTGGCTCTGGTTGATTGCCTCGCGCAGGTCCTGCATGAGCGATTCGAGTCGCTTGAGCTCCGCGGCCGCTTCGATCTGCTCCGCTGAAACCGCCGCCGCTTCGGACATGCTCTCGCTGCTTGCGATCTGCAATGGAGAGCCGACGCCTGGGACGGGTGAGGACGACTTCGGCGCATCCATACCGCCGCGCAGATTGATGACGGCCGTGCTTGCGCCACCCGGCCCTGCCTGGCCTGGGGCGGGCTTCGGACTCTTGCCTGGCTCCATGCTCGGATTCTTGAAATAGTCGAAGAGCGCGGCACGTTGCTCGTTCGAGACAGTCGCAACGAGCCACATCACCAGGAAGAACGCCATCAATGCGGTGACGAAATCGGCGTACGCGACTTTCCATGCGCCGCCGTGATGGCCGCCGACGACTTTCTTCGGTCGCTTGACGATCAGGATGGGGCGCTTGTCATCCGCGGGAAGCGCGCTCATTTCTTGCCCTTCAGATGAGTCTCGAGATCCGCGAAGGTTGGACGAATATCCGAGAACAGGAGCTTGCGTGCGAACTCGACCGCCACTTGAGGGTTGTAGCCGCGCACGCTCGCAACGAGCGCCATCTTCACGACTTCGAACGCTTTAGCTTCTTCATGCGCGCGATGCTCCATCGCGGAGGCGATGGGGCCGACGAAGCCGTAAGCAACCAGAATGCCGAGGAAGGTACCGACGAGCGCCGCGCCGACTTTGTGTCCGATCGTGGCAGTGTCTGCACCTTCGATCGCCGCCATCGTGTTCACGATGCCGAGCACTGCGGCGACGATGCCGAAGCCGGGGAGCGCATCCGCAACTTTCTGTACTGCGTGCGAGGGCTCCGCCGCTTCCTTGTGGTGTGTCTCGAGCTCGTACTCGAGCAGGCTTTCGAGCTCGTGCGCTTCCAGATTGCCGCCGCTCATCAACCGCAGACAATCCGTGATGAACTCGAGCATGTGATCGTCGTTGAGGATGCGCGGATAGTTCGCGAAGATCTTGCTCTCTTTCGGCCGCTCGATATCCATCTCGATGCTCATCATGCCTTCCTTGCGCACTTTCATGAGCAGGTCGTACAGCAGCTTCAGGAGATCGACGTAGTCGGCGCGTTGATAGCGCGACGGCTTGATGAGCCCGAGTGCGCCAGCGAACGCGCGCTTCACGATCTTGAGCGGATTGCTGGTGATGAATGCCCCGAGAGCGGCGCCGCAGATGATGATAATTTCCGTGGGATGCCATAACAGGAGCAAGTTGCCGCCGGCGAGCAAGAAGCCCACGACGACGCACACCACGACGACGATGGATCCGACGAGAAAGAACATAGAAGGTCCGAGCAGGGGGAGGCTCTTGCTATATCGACCGCAGGCGCGCGATCTTGAGATAGCCTTCGCACCGTCAGATCCTAGATCTCAGCGCGGAGCTCCAGGGTTTGTCGTAGGGGAACTACCTAGAGTGTCCTCGCCGCTCGATTTGCTACAAAAGAGTGCAGGTACATCTACTTGTCTATCGATTCGGGAGTCTTCGTGTACTTCGACGATGCAGTTGCCCAGCGAGCGTGCGTGCCGCTCGTGCTCGTGATCTTCTGCTCAGCGCTAGCAGGCTGCGTTGCCTCGCGACCGAGTAGCGAGACGACAGCGCAGTTGTCGGGCGCCGAACTTTACGAGCAACTGTGTGCAAGTTGTCACGGTCCGCAAGCGAAGGGCGATGGGCCTGTCGCCTCTGCGCTGAAGACGCAGGTGCCGGATCTCACGCGCCTGGCTTGGCGCGATGGTGGAGAATATCCGCGCGAGGACGTTCGGCGAGCCATCGACGGACGCCTGGAGCATCAAGCTCACGGCTCACGCGAGATGCCCGTTTGGGGAATTCGGTTCTACGATCTATCCAGCTCGGATGTAGCGGCAGAGCGAGCCAAGGTGGACGCGATGATCGGCAGATTGGTCGATTACTTGGCGTCGGTGCAAGACAGAAGTTGATCAGCCATGCGCATCGGTGTGAGGCTGCTTGGTAGACAAACGAGAATGCGAGGACATATGAGCAGTGCAGGTGATCGTATGTGGAGCCGTTCGTGGCCGCGTGTGAGTCTGTGCGGTGGGTCTCGCGCCTTTGCGTGGCTGACCTGTCTCATCGTGAGCTTTGGAGCGAGCTCTGTGACCGCGGCCGAGTATGTCTCGATGTCGGGCAAGGATCTCTACTTGAAATTCTGCGCGTCGTGTCACGGGGCAGAAGGTCGCGGCGACGGGCCTGTCGCGTCCCAGTTGAAAGTCGAAGTTCCGGATCTCACGCTGATCGCTCGACGGCATGGCGGCACATTTCCGCGCGATCTAGTGGATCGCATCATCGATGGACGTCACGTGCTTGCTGCGCACGGCTCTCGCACGATGCCGGTGTGGGGTGAGGATTTCTCGCGTGCGGAGCTCGGCGATCCCAATGCGGAACGCGCCACGCGCATCATCACGGGCCGGCTTGCGGATTACGTGTGGCAGCTGCAGCGACCGGCGGCTAAGAAGCAAGACGATTAATCTCGCGGAGATGCGGAGATCGAAATCGAGATCGGATGGATCCTCGTCGCCGCGGGAACGGCAATCGTATGTCGTCGGCTTTGCGGCAGTCAGCTTGCTCGGGATCTCGCGGCCCGATACGCGTGAAGAACAAACGACTGGAGTCATGAGATGGCGAGAGCAAACAATATTCTGGTTGCGATCGATGGATCGGACAATGCGTTGCGTGCCGTGAAGCATGCAGCGTCATCATTGCAGCCGGGTGCGAAGTTGCGATTGCTCTATGTTCAAGCGCCGGTGCCGCGTAGTCGTGCGGTTTCGCAGGCGCTCATCGATGAGCATTACCAGCGCCAGGAAGAGCAGGCGGTCAAGAAAGTGAAGGCATACCTCACGCGCGCCAAGATCGATGCGGACATCGAAGTGCTCATCGGCGACCCAGCGCCGAGCATCGTCGAGTACGCGCGCAGGAAGAAGTGTCACCAAATCGTGATGGGCAACCGCGGCCACGGCGCTCTGGCAGGCATCTTCCTGGGATCGGTCGCGATGAAGGTCGTGCAGCTCTCCGAGATCCCGGTCACGCTCGTGAAGTGAGCGCGCGGGCGTGAGAGTGAACCTTTAGCGCCCGCGGGTGCTAACGCTTGCGCCGGCTTGCCTTGGGCTCCTCGGGCTTCCAGGCTTTTCCCGTCCGTTGCTCGATGTAATCCCTGACGAGGCGCCGTACGACCTGCGAGGGCGTCGCGTCTTCTTCTGCGCACAAACGTTCGAAGATCGCCTTCTTCCGTGGATCGATCAGGATCGTGAGCCGCGCGGTGCGTTCTTCGATGGGCAAGACGACCTCGCCGTGGATGACAATGAGATGTGCATAAAATTATAATAAGATGCACATCACTGCAAACCTTGCGCTGCATCGGGCAGTCTTTGCAGAGCAACAATCGAGTACTTCGCTTCCAGTAAGGTCAGCTTCGTGACTCAGCCATTCGCATCGCCTCTCGGCCTGTGCCTGGCGCTGCTCATTGCCTGGGCTGTCATCGGTGCTGCCGGGTTGGCACGTGCGAGGAGCGTTCGTTTCGTAGCGCGCGGCCTATTCCCGCTCGGTGCGCTATGCGGAGCCGCGCTCGCGCTGGTGGCGGCGGCAAGCTTGGCGTCACCTCAGGAGCAGTTGGTGCTCGGCATCGGCTTGCCCGATCTGCCGTTTCACCTACGGCGGGATGCGCTCACGAGCGTGTTCTTGTTCTTGCTCGGCGCGGCCGCGACCGGCATTTCGATTTTCTCTGCAGGCTACTTCAGGAGCGGCGAGGGTACGGCACCAGGTCTGCTCTGCCTGCAGTACCACTTGTTTCTCGCGAGCATGGGGCTCGTGCTGCTCGCCGACGATGCGTACAGTTTCATGCTCTCGTGGGAGACGATGGCGCTATCGTCGTACTTTCTTGTCACGACTCAGCACCGCATTCCCGAGATCCGCAGCGCCGGCTTCATCTATCTGTTGATCGCACACCTCGGTGCGATCGGCATTCTGCTCGGCTTCGGCGTGCTACAAGGCGGGAGTTGGGAGTTCACGTTCGATGCGATGCGTGCAGCGAGCTTGTCTCCCGGATGGTCCGCGCTCGCCTTTCTGCTGGCGCTGTTCGGTTTCGGCGCAAAGGCGGGACTCGTGCCGCTGCACGTTTGGCTGCCGGAAGCGCATCCTGCCGCGCCGTCGCCGGTGTCGGCGCTGATGAGCGGAGTGATGCTGAAGACTGCGATCTACGGCGTATTGCGCGTGACGTTCGATCTGCTCGGTGAACCTGCTTGGTGGTGGGGCCTGATACCGCTTGCGCTCGGCTTGTTCAGCGCGCTCTTCGGCGTCGTATTCGCCGCCGCGCAGACCGACATGAAGCGGCTACTCGCCTACTCCTCGATCGAGAACATCGGCATCATGTTTACGGCGCTCGGTCTTGCGATCGTGTTCTTCGGCATGAACATGGGGGCGCTCGCTTCGCTTGCGTTGGTCGCGCTGCTCTATCACGCGCTCAACCATTCGTTCATGAAGAGCCTTCTGTTCCTCGGCACCGGCGCCGTGCTGCATGCGACCGGGGAGCGCAACCTCGGACGCCTCGGCGGGCTCATTCATCGCATGCCGTGGGTCGGTTGGCTGACGCTCGTAGGTGCGCTCGCTATTGCGGGGTTGCCGCCCTTGAACGGTTTCGTCTCCGAATGGTTGCTGCTGCAAGCGTTCTTGTTCGCGCCCGACGTGCCGAAGACCTTCGTAAGCATGTTGCTGCCGCTCGGCGCCGCGCTCCTCGCCTTGGCCGCCGCTCTGGCGGCCTATGTCATGGTGAAGTTCTATGGCGTGATCTTCCTGGGTCAACCTCGGGAATCAGCATTGCAACACGCGCACGACGCGGGCTCCTTCGAGCGCATCGGGCTCACATGGCTTGCGCTTGGGTGCGTGCTGTTCGGTTTCTTCCCGACGCAGATCATCGCGCACCTGGGCCACGTGACGGCGCAACTCGGTTTAGAAGCGTTGCCGAGCGGCGCTGCGCCTTGGTGGCTGCTCGCGCCGATCCCGGATCGAGACGCTTCATACTCGCCGCTCGTATTTTTCGCCGTGATCACGATCGTCGTCCTTCTGTCGATCTACGGCGTGCGCATGTTCTATCACCGGCGCGTGCGCCAGGCTGACCCCTGGGACTGCGGTTTCGGGCGGCTGAACAGCCGCATGCAGGATACGGCCGAAGGTTTCGGACAGCCGATCCGCCACCTCTTCCAGCCATTCTTCTTCATGCGACGCGAGTTGCCGACTGCCTTCGATGCCGCCCCGCGTTATCGAGTGGAGATCGGCGATCGTATCTGGCGCACTCTGTACGCGCCGCTCGCGGGGCTCGTGCAGCGCGTTGCGAGCAGCGTCGCCTGGCTGCAGCAGGGGCGCATCTCGTCCTACTTGCTCTACGGCTTCGTCACGCTCGTCGCGTTGCTCGCGCTGATGTTATGAGCGCGGTCGACTGGCTCGTACAAGTGCTCGGCATCCTGATCTCGGTCGCTGCCGCACCATTGTTCCTTGGATGGGTGAATCAATGTCGTGCGTGGCTGCAGAATCGCTCGGCACCGAATCTGCTGCAACCCTATCGCGGCATCCGTAAGCTGTTCCACAAGGACGCGGTCATTGCAACGAACGCCTCGCAGCTCTTCCGCATCGCGCCGTACATCGTGTTCGGCGCGATGGTGGCCGCAGCGGCCGTCATTCCCGCGGTCGGGACACGCCTGCCGTTCACGCGCGCGGCGGATGCAATCGCGCTCGTCGGACTGCTTGCGACGGCGCGCGTCTTCGTATCGCTCGCTGCGATGGATATCGGCACCGCATTCGGCACGCTCGGCGCCCGCCGCGAGATGATGGTGGGCTTTCTCGCCGAGCCGGCGCTGCTCATGGTCGTCTTCGTCGCTTCTTTGATCACCGCGACTACGGCCTTGCCGCAGATCTCCGAGCACATCGCGACCCAGTCGCTCGCGATCTATCCGAGCCTCGCCTTCACGGCCGTAGCGTTCGTCATGGTGCTGCTGGCCGAGAATGCGCGCATCCCAGTGGACAATCCAGCGACGCACCTCGAGCTCACGATGATTCATGAGGCGATGCTGCTCGAGTATTCGGCGCGGCATCTGGCGCTCATGGAATGGGCGGCGGCGCTCAAGCTCTTCAACTATGCGTGCATCGGTTTCGCCCTGTTCATACCCTGGGGCATCGCCACCACGCACACGGCGCCGGCGCTCTTGAGCGCGGTCGGGTTCCTGGCGCTGAAGCTTGGCATCGCGGGCGCCGGTCTCGCGCTCATCGAGACCGTTTCGGCAAAGTTGCGAGTCTTCCGCGCTCCGGAGTTCCTCGCAACTGCCTTCCTGCTTGCCGTGCTCGGACTGCTCATGCGCGTGTTGCTGGGGTACTGAAGTGGCACCGACACTTCCCTTCGACTTGCAGCTCCTGAACGCCCTTGCCGCGTTGCTCTTGCTCATCTCGTTCGCGATGCTCTCGCAGCAACGCATCGTGACGCTCGTCAATCTGCTGGCGTTCCAGGGCGTCATTCTTCTCGCGGCGACGCTCTTGCTCGCCGTTCGCACCGGTGCGGCGCACCTCTACTTCTCGGCGGGGCTCACCCTGCTGCTCAAAGTGATCTTCTTGCCGTGGGTGATGCATCGCTTGATACGTCGTCTGGATGTTTATTGGGAGACCGAGCGGATGCTCAACGTGACCGGCACGATGCTGGTCGGTCTGGTCGTCGTCGTATTCTCGTTCGGCCTTGCACAGCCGATCTCCGCGCTCGCAAGCACCGCGACGCGCAACGCCATCGGGATCGCGGTAGCGGTCGTGTTGCTCGCGTTCTTGATGATGATCACGCGCTCGAAAGCGATGTCGCAGGTGGTGGGATTTCTGTCGATGGAGAACGGCCTGTTCTTCGGCGCGATGAGCGCCACGTACGGCATGCCGATGATCGTCGAGTTCGGCGTCGCGCTCGATGTGCTCGTCGCGATGCTCGTGCTCGGCGTCTTCTTCTTCCAGATTCGCGAGCAGTTCGACAGCCTCGACTTGCAGCATCTGGAGACTCTGCGCGAAGACGTTCCGCGCGGCGATGCGCCTGCGGCGAGCGACGAGGAGCACGAATGAGCGAGCCGCATCGATTCGAGGCGGAGCCGCGCTCGGCTTCTTCGCGGGAGGTACCGGCGTGGAATTCATAGCGCTGCTCGGTGCGCCGCTCCTGGGCGCCTTGATCCTCGCTTTCCTCGGCGGCAAGTCTTGGGCGCACGAGCTCAACGTGGCGTTCTCGCTCGTCACGTTCCTTGCTGCGTGCGCGCTGACCGTGCGTGTGATCGGCGAGGGCGATGTGCTCGTAGCCAACGAGCAATTCTTCATCGATGCCTTCAACGTGTTCCTCGTCACCTTGACGGCGTTCGTTGGACTGACGACTTCGCTGTTCTCGAGACCTTACATGCGCATCGAAGCGGAGCATGGGCGTGTGAGCGTGAAGCAACTGCGCCTCTACCACAGCATGTATCAGCTGTTCATGACCACGATGTTGATCGCGCTCACCACGAACAATCTCGGGTTGTTATGGGTCGCGATGGAGGCAGCAACGCTCTCGACCGTACTGCTGGTCACGCTCTACCGCACGCCCGCAAGCCTGGAGGCGGGCTGGAAGTACTTCATCCTCTGCGGTGTAGGCATCGCACAGGCGTTGTTCGGCACGATCTTGTTGTATTTCGCGGCGGAAAGAGTGCTCGGCGCCGAAGGCGTGAGCGCGCTGCTCTGGACGCACTTGAACGGGGTCAAAGGCGAGCTCGAGCCTGCGGTATTGGGGCTTGCCTGGGTGTTTCTGCTGGTCGGTTACGGTACGAAGGTCGGGCTCGCCCCGTTGCACAATTGGCTTCCCGATGCCCATGCCGAAGGTCCGACGCCGATCTCGGCCGTGCTGTCGGGATTGTTGCTGAACGTCGCAATCTATGCGGTCGTGCGCTGCAAGGTGCTCGTCGAGGGTTCGCTGCAATCAACGCTGCCGAGCCGCATGCTGATGGGCTTCGGGCTCTTGTCCGTCGTCTTGGCGGCGCTATTTCTGTGGCGACAGCGGGACATCAAACGTTTGTTCGCCTACTCCTCGATCGAGCACATGGGCATTATCACGTTTGCTTTCGGGATGAACGGACCTGTTGCGAACTTCGCGGCGCTGCTGCACATGACGGTTCACTCGCTGACGAAATCCGCGATCTTCTTCGCAGTCGGGCACGCTGCGCAGAAGGCGGGCTCGCAGCTCATGGAAGACATTCGCGGACTGATCACGATCAATCCGACCGTCGGCTGGGGCTTGATGCTGGGCACGCTTGCGATTCTCGGTATTCCGCCGTTCGGCGTGTTCGCAAGCGAGTTCCTGATCCTGACCACCGCGATGAAGGAGCAGCCGTGGGCGACGCCCATTCTGCTGCTTGCGCTCGGCATTGCCTTCGCGGCGATCTTCGGCCGCGTGCAGGCGATGGTGTTCGGTGAAACATCCGCAAAGTGTCTCCCGCATCCGCCTGCATTGCTGCCTGTGTTTGCGCACTTGGCGCTCGTGCTCTTGCTCGGCATCTTCATCCCACCGTGGCTCGCCGACTGGTATCGGCTCGCTGCTCGATTGATCGGAGGCGAGTGAGATGGTGCTGCGCTGGTGGTTCGAACGTGGCATGAGACTCGCGGGCGCACCGAGGGCCGCGCAGCTGCGAGTGGAGCGCGATGAATGGCGTCAAGCTGCGGAGAACATCGCGGCGGGCGGAGGGCGCTTGCTTTCGTTGTGGGCGAGCCGCGAGCCGGGCGGCGCCGACATCGTGCACGCGGCGTATCTTGCCGATCCCGGTCTGCTCGTCGTGAGTCTGCCGGTGCTCGAGGGGAGCTTCCCCGGTCTCGAGCAAGTCTTTCCGGCGGCAAGTCGCATGCAGCGTGCCATCGCGGATCTCTCGGGTGTACGTGCGAGCGATTCGGATCGCCGTCCGTGGTTGCGTCATGCCGCATGGCCGGCGGATTTTCATCCGCTCGTCGATACGCGCACGCCACCCGCCGACAGTCCCAAGCTCGACAATTATGCGTTCGTGCGCGTGCAAGGGGAGGGCGTACATGAAATCCCGGTCGGCCCCGTGCACGCGGGCACGATCGAACCCGGGCACTTTCGCTTCTCGATCGTCGGAGAGAAGGTGCTGCGACTCGAAGAACGCCTTGGCTATACGCACAAAGGAATCGAACGCCGCTTCACGCAACTGCCGCTCGCGGCAGGACACACGCTTGCTGCACGCGTCTCGGGCGATTCGGCAGTCGCTTTTTCGTGGGCGTATTGTCAGGCGCTCGAGGGCATGGCGGAGTCGCCGATTCCCGCGCGTGCGGCCTGGTTGCGTGCGCTCGCGCTCGAGATGGAGCGGATCGCAAATCACCTCGGCGATTTGGGCGCACTCGGAAACGATGCGGGCTTCGCGTTCGGGCTCGCACAATTCTCGCGGCTGAAGGAACTGTGGTTGCGCGCGAGCGAGACGGCCTTCGGCCAGCGTTATCTCATGGACCTCATCGTTCCGGGCGGCGTGCGTATGGACCTGGCGGCAATCGGCTCGAGGCAGATCGCCGAGACGCTCGAGCAGATCGAAACGGAAACCGCGAGGTTACGCACGATCTATGACGAACATGCAGGTGTGCGCGATCGCTTCAACGGCGCGGGAATCGTTGAGCCGACGCTCGCCGTGCGGCTCGGGCTCATCGGGCTTGCGGGACGGGCGAGCGGCCAGCAGTTCGATCTGCGTGTCGACTTGCCCTGGGCGCCGTACGACGAGCTTGCGCCGAAGAAAATGGTTCATGATCAAGGAGACGTTGCCGCGCGAGTCGCTGTGCGCTTCGATGAAGTCAAGGAATCCGCGCGGCTCATTCGCATTCTGCTGAAGCACATGCCGGTTGGCCCTGCCATGGCGGAGGTGCGGATGCCGACATCGGGCTCGCGCGCGGTCGGCCTGATCGAGGGTTGGCGAGGACCTGTGCTCATGGCGCTCGAGGCAGGCGAGCAAGGCACGATCCGACGTTGCCATCCGCACGATCCTTCGTGGCAGAACTGGCCGGTCCTCGAGCATGCGATTCTCGGAAACATCGTTCCTGATTTCCCGCTCATCAACAAATCCTTCAATTTGTCGTACAGCGGGCACGATTTATGAGCAAGAAGGTTGACGGTTGGCCGTTGACGGTTGACGGCCAGAAGGGCCTTCTTTTTCTGACTGTCAACGGTCAACTGTCAACCGTCAGCTCACTTCTGAACTAACCACTAACCACTTCCAAGCTCCCATGTGGAAGACGCTCCGCCAAATTCAACGCACCGGCATCGCCACTCAGCCGGCTCCGGATCCGGATGAAGCGCTGCGCGTGCGCGATGAGCTGCACGCGCGCATTCTCGAGATCTTGGGGCGGGCGCTGTGCATTCGGCAGATCGACGCGGGCTCGTGCAACGCCTGCGAGCTCGAGATTCAAGCGCTCAACAACCCTTACTACAACCTTGAAGGCCTCGGCGTGCGCTTCGTGGCGAGTCCGCGGCATGCGGACATGTTGCTGGTGACAGGGCCCGTCGCAGCGAACATGGAAATTGCGCTGCGCAGAACCTGGGAGGCGACACCCGATCCGAAGCTCGTGGTTGCCGTCGGAAATTGCGGATGCACCGGCGGCATCTACAACGAAGGCTACGCGACGCGTGGTCGAGTCGCGAACGTCATTCCCGTGGATGTGGAGATTCCAGGCTGCCCGCCGAGTCCCATCCAGCTCCTCACCGGCATTCTCACCGCAATCACAAAACGCTCACCGACCTGATTCCACGGTCGTGACTGGCGTTGTCCGGGACCCTAGGGAGCCCAAGCGGCTCTAAAGCGTTGTATTCCGGCGCACAAGTGTGCGAAAAGAGTCACGAACGCTCTCGTTTCCCCCACCGTCCAGGTTCTGGATCTGCCTACAGGACGTTAGCCGTGCCGGAGGTCGCTGCCATGACTCGCATCAATCCTCTTTGTCGTCTTCGTGAGCACGGCCAGAGCGTCTGGCTCGATTACATTGAGCGAGGATTCGTCAGTCGCGGCGAGCTTGCTAAGGCCATGCGCGACGACTGCGTCGCCGGCGTGACGTCCAATCCGGCGATCTTCCACAAGGCGATCACGGAGTATCAGCAATACGACGACGACATCTCCCAGCGTGCCCGTGCAGGCCGCGCGATCTCGGATATCTACGATGATCTCGTGGTCGCGGATATTCAGGCGGCCGCGGATGTCTTGCGTGCGGTCTACGATGAAACTCGCGGTGCCGACGGCTTCGTCAGTCTCGAAGTGTCCCCGCACTTGGCTCGGGATGCGGCGCACACCGTCGAAGACGGGCTGCGGTTGTGGCGTCTGGTCGATCGGCCGAACCTCATGATCAAAGTACCCGGCACGATCGAAGGGCTGCACGCGATCCGGCGTCTCACAGCGCAAGGCGTGAGCGTGAATGTGACGCTGCTCTTCAGCGTGGAGCGCTACACGGCAGTCGCCGACGCTTATATGGATGGCCTCGAGAAGCGTCTGGCCGAGAAGCAGCCGATCGATCGCATTGCCTCCGTCGCAAGCTTCTTCTTGAGTCGAATAGACACGCTCGTCGACAAGCGCTTGGATGCGCTCGAGACGGCTCAGGCGCGGGAGCTCAAAGGCGATGCTGCGATTGCCTGCGCGCTTCTCGCGTATCGGCGCTATGAAGCGATCATCGACAGCGAGCGTTGGGCGGCGCTCGAAGCTCAAGGTGCAAATCGTCAGCGATTGTTGTGGGCGAGCACCGGCACGAAGAATCCCGCTTATCCGGATACGAAGTACGTCGAGCCGCTCATTGGCCCCGAGACCGTCACGACGTTACCGCCGGAAACTCTGCAGGCCTATCGAGATCACGGCGATCCCGCTTGCCGCGTGCACGAGGATCCCGAGCAGGCCACCGAAACGATCGCAGCGCTGCAAGCACTGGGCATCGATATGCGCCGCGTCGCGGCCGAGCTCGAAGAAGACGGACTGAAGAAGTTCATCGATCCTTTCGACGCGACTCAGAAGGCGTTAACGGAAAGAGCGCACAAGCTTGCGTCCTAGCTCGCTCGAATTCGACCAGGTCAATCCAAGAAGAAGGAGGTTCCATGTACAAGAAGATTTTAGTGCCTCTCGACGGGAGCGATGCATCTCAACGTGGATTGCGCGAAGCGCTGCAGCTGGCAAAGTCTCTGGGTGCATCCGTCAAACTCGTTCATGGCGTGAACGAGATGTTCATGACGACTGTGAATTACGCCGGCATGTATGTCGATGACTTCCTGCGTTCGCTGCGCGATGCGGGCAACAAGCTGCTCTCGCAGGCGCAGCTCGATGCAGAGAAGGCAGGCGTCAAAGCCGAAACGGCGCTCGTCGAGGCGTTGGGTCATTCAGCGGCCGAGTTGATTCTCAAGCAGGCGCGCGAGTGGCAGGCAGATTTGATCGTGATGGGTACGCATGGGCGCCGTGGGGTGCGCCGGCTGGTGCTCGGATCCGATGCAGAGCAGGTATTGCGAGAGGCGTCGATTCCCGTACTGATGGTGCAGCCCGCTCGCGAGGCGCGTTAATCGATGCAAGTGCTCTCGATCAATTGCGGCAGCTCGTCCATCAAAGTCGCACTCATCGATGCTGCCGCCGAGCGGCGCATTCTCGAGATGCGTATCGAGGAGATTGGTCAGGAAACCTGCAGGCTGGTCAGTGATGGCGAATCGCGGCGGGTCAGCGTTGGGGGCAGCTTCGAAGAAGCAGCGCTGCTCCTGCTGAATGAGGTCAAATCGGTTGCCCACGGGCGCGGTGGTATCGAAGCCATCGCGCACCGGATCGTTCATGGCGGTGAGCGGTTCGTGGCGCCGACCCGCATCGATGATGCGGTGTTGAAGGAGCTCGAGGCCGTCTCGAAGCTCGCGCCGCTTCACAACCTGCCGGCCCTCGAAGCGGTGCGAGTCGCCATGAAAGTGGTGCCCGAGGTGCCTCACATCGCGGTTTTCGACACTGCGTTTCATGCAACGCTACCCAAGCGGGCGAAAGAGTACGCGCTGCCACGAGACATCGTGGAGCGATGCGGAATTCGTCGCTTCGGCTTTCACGGGACGAGTCACGCCCACGTATCGAATGCCGTGGCTGCTTATTTGCGGACGGCCCCGCAACAGTTGCGGGTCGTCTCTTGTCATCTCGGCAACGGCGCGAGTGTGACCGCGATCGAGTATGGACGCAGCATCGAGACGAGCATGGGCATGACGCCGCTCGAAGGGCTGATCATGGGAACGCGCGGCGGCGACATCGATCCCGGCGTGCTGCTCGAGCTCATGCGCCATGATATGGATGCCGATGCGCTCGATACGCTGCTCAACCGACGCTCGGGTCTGAGCGGGCTGACGGGAACGAACGATATGCGCGCGATCGAGAAGCGTGCCGCCGAGGGTGACGAAGCGTGTCGCCTTGCGATCACGCTGTATTCGCATCGCGTTCGCAAGTACATCGGCTCATACGCTGCGGTGATGGGTGGCGTCGATGCGATCGCGTTCACCGGAGGGATCGGAGAGAACAGTGCGCTCGTGCGTCATCGCTGTACGCAGCGGCTCGAGTTCCTCGGTGCAGTGCTCGACGAGGACCGCAATCGCGATGCGAAGCTCAGCGCGGAGCACTCGGTCGTAGAGATCTCGGAAGAACGTTCGCGTGCGCGCATTCTGATCGTGAAAGCCGATGAGGAGCTCTCAATCGCACAAGAGGCTTTCGCGTTGCTCGAGGGTGAGCAGCGGACGCGTCAATCGCAACGCATTCCCGTCGCTGTCTCGGCGCGTCACGCACACCTCTCGCAGGCGACGATCGAGAAGATCTTCGGCGCCGGTTACGAGCTGAAGATCCACAAGATGCTGTCGCAAACCGGGCAATACGCTGCGCAGGAAACGGTCACGCTCGTCGGCCCCCGCGGCCGCCTCAGCGGCGTGCGGTTGATGGGCCCGCCGCGCGGACACGATCAGATCGAGATCTCGCGAACCGACGAGTTCGTGCTTGGCGTCGATGCGCCCGTCCGGATCTCGGGCGATCTCGCGAACACACCCGGTATCACGGTCGAAGGTCCCAAAGGCACCGCCACACTGCCGAGCGGCCTCATCACCGCGCGGCGTCACATCCACATGAGTACGGACGATGCGCGCCGCTTAGGAGTGCGCGATCATGATGTCGTCGAAATCCGCATCGACAGCGAAGGGCGCGACCTGACGTTCGGCGATGTCACCGTCCGCGTCGATCCGACGTTCACGCTAGAGATGCACCTGGATACGGACGAGGCCAATGCCGCCGGCATCGAGCGCGGCGATGCGGGGGAGCTCGTTGAGCATGGCGAGGTGAGCGCGCGCATCGCGAAGGCGCGATAACTTCGCGCATAGCGGGAAGCCTTCGGTGCGAATGTCGCGCACCTGCGGCAGGGAAGCTTATCGGCAGGGAAGCCGTGCGTGCGACGGCAAGGGGGCCTTCGCCTCGCTGCGCGAGTTTACGGCAGGGTCAGAAATAGAGAGTCGGAGTCAATTCCGACCTGGAGCGTCATCCTCGCAAGGCGAGGACCCATCCTCATCTTGCTTCTGATAGGCCCTCGCCTACGCGAGGGTGACGAACAACTCTGACCCAATCGAGGTGCAGTTACAGCCACCGCCCCTCCACGCCGCTTCCTTGCCGAGAGGCTCCCTTGCCGTCGCACGCACGGCTTCCTTGCCGAGAGGCTCCCATGCCGTCGCTCGTACGGCTGCCGGCCTGGTCACTAGGCGCGCGCCTTCCACCTCCACTCCTTGATTTCCGGCATATCGTCCCCGTACTTCCGAATGTACTCGCGGTGCTCGATGAGCTTGTCGCGCAGGTGTTGGCGTAAGTGGGCGGAGCGTTCGGCGAGGCCGGGCACGAAGTCGATGACTGCTTCGATCAAGTGGAAGCGATCGAGCTCGTTGAGCACAGTCATGTCGAATGGCGTCGTGGTCGTGCCTTCTTCTTTATAGCCACGCACGTGAATGTTGTCGTGGTTGCGGCGCCGATACGTGAGGCGGTGGATCAGCCAGGGATAGCCGTGAAACGCAAAGACGACTGGCTTGTTCGTCGTGAAGATCGAATCGAAGTCGCTGTCGGACAGACCGTGCGGATGGAAGTACGAGGGCTGCAGCGTCATCAAGTCCACGACGTTCACGACGCGGATCTTGAGCTCGGGCAGCCACTCGCGGATGAGCGTGACTGCCGCAAGCGTTTCGAGTGTTGGCACATCGCCTGCGCAGGCCATGACGACGTCGGGCTCTCCGCCTTGGTCGTTACTCGCCCAGGTCCAGATCCCTGCGCCTTCGCTGCAATGCTTGATCGCTTCGTCCATCGTGAGCCACTGGGGCTGCGGCTGCTTGCCGGCGACGATAACGTTCACGAAGTTGCGGCTGCGTAAGGATTGATCGGTGATGTAGAGCAGGGTGTTCGCATCGGGCGGCAGATACACGCGGATGACTTCCGGCTTCTTGTTCACGACGTGATCGAGGAAGCCCGGATCCTGATGACTGAAGCCGTTGTGATCCTGTCGCCAGACATGCGAAGTCAGCAGATAATTGAGCGATGCGATCGGACGGCGCCAGGGAATGTGATTGCACGTCTTCAACCATTTCGCATGTTGGTTGAACATCGAATCGATGATGTGAATGAAGGCTTCGTAGCAACTGAAGAAGCCGTGACGCCCGGTGAGCAAATAACCTTCGAGCCAGCCCTGGCATTGATGCTCGCTGAGCATCTCCATGACACGCCCATCCGCCGCGACGTGCGAATCCGCCGGATAGATCTCGGCGCTCGACATGCGAGCGGTGACATCGAGCACGTCGTTCCAGCGATTCGAGGTCGTTTCATCTGGGCTGAACACACGGAAGTTCGCATTCTGCGCATTCAGCTTCATCACGTCGCGAATGTAAGCGCCTTGCACGCGCGTTGCTTCGGCACTGGCAGCGCCGTGCGTCTTGAGCTTGACCGCGTACTCGCGAAAATCCGGCAAGCGCAACGCGCGTAACAACATGCCGCCGTTCGCATGCGGATTATCGCCCATGCGTCGCCGTCCGAGCGGCGCGAGCTCACGCAGCTCGGGTTTGAGTTTGCCTTCACTAGTGAACAGCTCTTGCGGCTTGTAACTG
>JAEZFW010000062.1 GCA_023417315.1 Pseudomonadota bacterium | reverse complement strand
GGATAGGGGATAGGGGATAGGGGATAGGGGATAGGGGATAGGGGATAGGGGATTAGGAGATCGGCAGCTGCGACCGTTTGCCGCTCTGCCAAGGACTTGGCTCGATAGCGCTCTGACCATCCGCTATCCCCCATCCCTATCGACTTCCAAAAGAAGAACGGGCGCCGAAGCGCCCGTTCGAGAAGCGATCCTTCGATCGCGCTTAGAGGTTGTAGCCGCGCTCGTCGTGCAGCGAGAGGTCGAGACCTTCTTCTTCCTGCTCGCCCGTGACGCGCAGGCCGACGATGACATCGACGATCTTCAGGAGCACGTAGCTCAGCACGCCCGTGTACACGATCGTGAAGAGCACGCTCTGCGTCTGCACCCACACTTGGCTGCCGATCGTCACGCCTTCGCCCGGCGACCAGACGCCGCCCATGCTCGGGAAGGCGAACACACCGGTGAGGATTGCGCCGACGATGCCGCCCACCGCGTGCACGCCGAACACATCGAGCGAATCGTCGTAGCCGAGTGCGCGCTTCATCTTCGTCGAGGCAAGGAAGCACACCACGCCAGCGACCGCACCGATCACGAGCGCGCCGGCAGGACCGACGGTGCCCGAGGCCGGGGTGATCGCAACGAGGCCGGCAACAGCGCCCGAGATGATGCCGAGAAGCGAGGGCTTACCGTGCGAAACCCATTCGCCGAACATCCATGCGAGTGCAGCCGTGCCCGTGCAGATCTGCGTGACCAGCATCGCCATACCCGCCGAGGAACCCGCGGCCACCGCGCTGCCCGCGTTGAATCCGAACCAACCGACCCACAGCATCGCGGCACCGATCATCGACAACGTGAGGTTGTGCGGCGCCATGATCGTCTGGCCATAGCCGTGACGCTTGCCGAGCACGAGCGCCGCGACGAGACCCGCGATACCCGCATTGATGTGAACGACCGTACCGCCGGCGAAGTCGAGCACGCCCCAATCCCACATGAGGGCGCCGTCGCCGCTCCATACCATGTGCACCATCGGCACGTAGCAGACCGTGAACCACAAGGCCATGAAGAGCAGCATCGCGGAGAACTTCATGCGCTCGGCGAATGCGCCCACGATGAGGGCCGGCGTGATGATCGCGAACGTCATCTGGAACGTCACGAAGACAGACTCGGGGATCGTGCCGACGAGCGAGTCCAGCGTGAGACCGGATAACATGAACTTATCGAATCCGCCGACGAACGAGGCGAAGTTCGTCACGCCCGCTTCCATGCCCGTCGTGTCGAACGCGAGACTGTAGCCGTAGACGGTCCACAGTACCGTCATGAGACCTGTGATCGCGAAGCACTGCATGAGCATGGAAAGGATGTTCTTCGATCGCACCATCCCGCCGTAGAACAAGGCGAGGCCGGGAATCGTCATGAACAACACGAGCACCGTGGCGGTGAGCATCCAGGAGGTGTCGCCCGAATCGAGCGTTGGAGCTTCCTCTTCTGCAGCGGCTTCTTCCGCTGCAGCCGTCGCTTCTTCCGCGGGGGCCGCTTCTTGTGCGACTGCAGCCTCATCGGTTGCCGGCGCTTCTTGCGCCAAGCTGAGCTCAGTGCCGAAGAACATCAGCGCCATGAGCGCCATGCTCCATAGGTAAGTGAGCGCGCGGCTCGTTGCCAAGGGTATTTTCACTGTGGTTCTCCTACGGAAGAGATGACTCGTTATGTGATTGCCAGGATGTGCTCTCGATCACTCAAACAGCCTCGACGCCGGTTTCGCCCGTGCGGATTCGCACGGCCTGTTCGAGATCGATGACGAACACCTTGCCGTCGCCGATCTTTCCCGTGCGTGCGACGTTCGTGATCGCCTCGATGACTTGCTCGGCAATGGAGTCATCCACCGCGAGCTCGATCTTTGTCTTCGGCAGGAAGTCGACGCGGTACTCGGCGCCTCGATAGAGCTCCGTATGTCCGCGTTGCCGGCCGAAGCCTTGAACCTCCGTCACCGTGATGCCTTGAACCCCGATATCCGCGACGGCCTGACGGACGTCATCGAGCTTGAATGGCTTGATGATCGCGGTAATCAACTTCATTGCATTGCGGCTCCGTTTCGTCGGCGCGCCCGCTTCGTTATCGTCGTGATTTCGAGCAGTCGTTCGCGCCGCAACCGTATTGCATCTTCTATGCCACGAATTCGTGCATGAATTTGGTGAGGCAACACGGGGCAACTGGCCCAGATCGCACTCCCCTGGTGCGGAAATTTCGGCGTGGTGCATCAATTCGGGGCAGCACCAACCTATGAGGCTTGCCGTTGTCAGCGGGGAGGCCTACCGGCGGGGAGGCCTGCCGTTGTCGGCGGGGAGGACTCGCGTCGGGCAAGAACAAGAGGAGGGGAAGGCCTGACTCCGTCGGCGGGTGCGCCTCACGGCGGGGAGGCCCGACTTCGTCGGCGAGGGGGCGTAGTGGCGAGGAAGCCTGCCGTCGTCGGCGGGGAGGACTAGCGTCGAGTCGGACAAGAGCGTTGGCTGCGTTTGTGGGCGGCGAGCTTGCGGTCGAGCTGGGTTCGGGACCGACTCATCACAGAATGCTGCCGAGCTGTCTCTGCTGTTGATCTGGCAACGAGCCGGAATCGGTCGCACACCTGCGTCCCGCGTGTCACTCTTGCTCTGGCACGCCGATAGGCCCATCCGCCCACGAAGTCAGGCCTCCCCGCCGTTAGGCCTCCCCGCTGACGACGGCAAGCCTTCGCGCCGATCGGGCTTGCCCGATCGCCCGCATCCCGTGCTACATTCGCCCCCAGCTCACGGGGATGGACGATTGGACCCGCGATTCATAGACGACCTTGCTCGACGACTTTCCGCTGCGGTGCCGCCTGGCGTCACGGCGCTGCGTCGTGACTTAGAAGATAACTTCAAGGCCGTACTCCAAGCGGGCCTCACGCGGCTGGATCTCGTTTCTCGACAAGAGTTCGATGTGCAAGCCGCGGTGCTACGCCGCACGCGCGAAAAACTGGAAGCGCTAGAAGCGCGCGTTGCGGCGCTGGAGAGTGGGGCGATGACCACAGGGAACGAGAAAGGCGATCAGTAGTACACGGGAATCGCGAACGGACGCGTGACTTCTCTGGCCAGCACCCAGTTGGCCAGTTGGCCGCGATAGCAAGGAGCCAAGGAATGGCAATGGCATCGGTACTGAGCCGTGCGCAGCACGGCATGGACGCACCGCTCGTGCGAGTCGAAGCGGATATCGGCAACGGCCTGCCGAGCTTCACGATCGTCGGCTTACCCGAAGCTGTCGTCAAAGAAAGTCGAGACCGCGTTCGCGCGGCAATCACGAATTCGAACTTCGAGTTTCCCGGCGGTCGAGTGATCGTCAATCTGTCGCCTGCCGATCTGCCGAAGGAAGGCTGTCGCTTCGATTTGCCGATCGCGGTCGGAATCTTAGTTGCATCCGGTCAACTCCCCGCCGCGCACCTCGATCGCTGTGAGCTCTATGGCGAGTTGTCGTTGAGCGGCGAGGTTCGGCCGGTTAAAGGTGCGCTGCTCGCGGCGCTCGCTGCGACGCGTGCCGCACACTCGATGATCATCCCGCCACTGAATGCAGATGAAGCGGCGCTCGTCGAGAACAGCCGCGCGGCGGTCGCAAGTCATTTGCTCGAAGTCGCTGCGCATGCGCATGGCACCACGCACCTTCAATTCGAGCGAGGTCAAGCACCGCGATCGCAACCGACAGCGTGCTCCGATCTATGCGAAGTACGCGGGCAGGCGCATGCGAAACGGGCGCTCGAGATCGCGGCCGCAGGTGAGCACAGCTTGCTGCTCATCGGCCCTCCGGGCACGGGCAAGAGCATGCTTGCGCAGCGGTTACCAGGCTTGCTGCCCGAATTGAGCGAAGCCGAAGCGCTCGAAGTGGCTGCCGTGCGGAGCGTCGCAGGCATCGCGCTCAAGAGTGACAGCTGGCGAGTGCGACCCTTCCGCGCGCCTCATCACACCTCGTCTGCGATTGCCCTCGTGGGTGGAGGCGCGCAGATCCGACCGGGCGAGATCTCGCTCGCCCACAATGGCGTACTCTTTCTCGATGAGTTGCCGGAGTTCGATCGGCGCGTGTTGGAAGTGCTCCGTGAGCCGCTCGAGACCGGCATGATCACGATCTCGCGCGCTGCCCGCCAGGCCGAATTTCCTGCCTCGTTTCAATTCGTCGCAGCGATGAACCCATGCCCATGCGGTTATCTCGGCGATACGCAAACCGCATGCAAGTGCACGCCCGACAAAGTGCAGCGCTACCGCAATCGTTTGTCAGGCCCGCTGCTCGATCGACTCGATCTGCACCTGGAGGTGCCGCGTATTCCAGTTCGAGCGATGCGAGCGGGCACCTCCGAGATCGAATCGAGCGCAATCGTTGCACGACGCGTCTTGCGTGCACGCGAGCGACAGCTCGAGCGGCAGCAGGCGACGAACGCGCGGCTCAACAATCGAGAGGTCGAGCGATTCTGTAAGCCGACGGCGGAAGGCGCGCAGGTGCTGGAACGCGCAGCGACGATGCTGAACCTTTCAGCGCGTGCTTATCACCGCGTACTGAAAGTCGCACGAACCATTGCGGATCTTGCGGGAGATGAAACGATTGCGGCGACTCACGTGAGCGAAGCGATGACGCTTCGTCGCTTGGACCGCACACGAACCAGCGGCCCGTCTCTCAGCGCGCGCGCGGTGTAGGTCGGGTTTCAACCCGACGCCGGTGACCGATCGTCGGAATAAGTTGCGACCTACTAGAATATGGGGCGAGTCGGATCGCACGACGAGCGATCGGTGGCGTGATTGTCGGAATCAATTCCGAGCTACACGGAAGTAGGCGACTGGATCGCGCTGGAACGCGATCGGTGGCTTACTTCGATCCGGCCACCATGTAATCGACCGCGTTGATCACGGATTGATCGGAGAGATCGACGCGACCGCCTTTTGGCGGCATGAAGCCGGCATCGCCCTGGAAACCCTCGATCGCATGTTTGTGTAGCGTGTCAGCGCCCTTGGCGATTCTGGCTTTCCATGCAGCCGCATCGCCGTGCTTCGGTGCGCCGGCGACGCCCGCACCGTGACACGCGACGCAGGCCATGTTGTAGACCTCCTCGCCCGACATGTCCGCCGCCGGCGCGGCTGCCGCTTGACCTGCGGGCTGAGTCGGTGCGAGTGCCGAGTTATCTTGCCCGGCGACGGCGATCTTGCCGACTGGAGCGATGCGTTCTGCAACCGCCGCCTTGACGGCCGGATCGGCCAGCACATGCTTCTCCTGCGTATTGGCGGAGATCACCTTCGCAAGAATGTAGATCCCGATCGCGATGGCGACGAGCACGCCCAGAACCAGCATAAAAGTGTCGAAGAACTTCTTATCGTGCTCAGCGCTCACGTCGGCTCCAAACGGGTGCAAAAGGCAAGGCGCGCAAGTATAGCCGCCGACCTACCTGGGATAAACCAGCCGGGCCCGTAAAGGGGGGAATGTGTCCAGAATGGACCGTGAAAGGATGGCGCGCCCGACAGGATTCGAACCTGTGACCTACGGCTTCGGAAACCGTCACTCTATCCAACTGAGCTACGGGCGCGTCGTCGCTGAGCTTCTGGGTGTGGTCGGAGCCAGCGGGGTGGGGGATGATACCGCCTGGAACACTCGAGCCCAAGTCGACAGCCGATCCCTATGACACTTTCAGGAAGAACGATTGCGATCCCCGAAAGCCGCGAGCTGGACGTGTTCGCTGCGATGCTCGAGCGGCGGGGCGCAGCCGTGATTCGATGCCCGCTCGTGGCGATTGTAGATGCCCCCGATCCTGGGCCGATTCTTGAGTGGGTCAGGCGCTTCAATGCCGGCGAAGTCGATGATCTCATCTTGCTGACTGGGGAGGGCCTACGCCGTATCGTGTCTTGTATCGAGCGACACGCCCCGGCGCTGCGCGCCGAGTTCATCGCGAGGCTCGGGGACGTTCGTAAGTTCACTCGCGGACCCAAACCTGCAAAGGCGTTGCGCGATCTCGGTTTGAAGCCCGATATCGCAGCGGAACAGCCGACGACTGAGGGTGTCGTCGCGGCGCTCAGTCGCGAGGATCTCAGAGGCCGCCGAGTCACGGTGCAGCGTTACGGCGTGGATCCGAACGAGCGTATCGAGTCGTATCTAGAGTCCGCAGGCGCGCACGTGTCTACCGTCGCACCTTATATCTATGCAGATGCTGCCGCCGATGCCGCGGTGCTCGATCTGCTCAATAAGATGTCAGCGGGCGAGGTCGACATCATCGCGTTCACGAGCTCGGTGCAAGTCGATCGGTTGTTCTCCGTGGGGCCACTGGACCTAGTGAAGCGCGCACTCGAACGTACGGCAGTGGCTGCCGTCGGACCGGTCGTCGCCTCGACGCTGGAGAAGCACGACGTGAAAGTGCGCTTCATGCCAGAAGAGTCGTTCTTCATGAAGCCGCTGACGAGCGCGATTGAGCAGGCGATGTCGTCAAGAGAGTAAGAAGAGTAAGAACCGAGTAACCACAAAGAACACAAAGAGCACAAAGGAGAATAAATAGTCTGGAGTCGATTCAAATTCCTCCTTATGAGGTCCTGTCCGATTTCTGTTTAAGAGATCATTGGGGCAGTCGATCTGGGACATGACCAAGAATCGATTGCGTGCGTCGATCCAGTCGTGAAAGGGTCGGGTCCAGTCATGATCCCGCTCCATGTCGCTCTTTTTCTTCTCTTGTGCTTCTTGTGCTCTTTGTGGCTGTTCTCATCCTCTCGCTGCCGACTCTGCAATGAGCGTCTTGATCTCGCCCACGCATGAGCCGCAGTTCGTTCCGGCGCGAAGTCTCTGACCGACTTCCTGCGGCGTCGTGAGCTTGTGTTTGATGATCGCTTCGCAGATCGTCTTCTTGCCCACGCCGAAGCACGAGCACACGACCGGTCCTGTATCGGCTCCCGGATCAGGTGCTTGACCCACGAGTAATCCCGCGCGATCCATGTCGCCGATCTGCTCTTTGGCGAAGAGCTTTGCGAGCCACGTGCGCGAAGGAAGATCCGGGCGCGGCGAAATGAACACGCACGCGGCGATCCGATCTTCAACTAACAGCGCGCCTCGATAGACACCTGCACTCGGATCCGAGTATTCGAGCCAATCGGCATCTGGCTTCGCTGCATTCAAGAGTCGTCGTGCCCACGACGACCAATCGCCGTACACACGCCTGCCTGCAAGCTCATATCGATAGAACTTCGCGCCATGCGCGAGCGTCCACCACGTGACGTCCAGGTTCGCAAGCGGCTGACGCGTGAGGATGAATCCATGCCAGCTCACGATGAATGGTGTCACGCGCGCTGGCGTGTGCTTGAGCTCGGGCTCGCCCGAGAGGGGATCCACGACCGGGTTCACGAGCGCGCCCACGCGCGCATCCGAGGCAAACGCGCTATTCCAGTGGATCGGCACGAACACCATGCCGCGTGGCATCTCACCGCTCATGCGTAAGCGCGCGACCATCGAGCCCCATTTGGTCGAGACGCGGACGAGCTCGCCTTCGCGCGTGCCTGCAAGCAACGCATCCTGCGGATGTAAGTCGATGTACGGCTCTGGGATGTGTGAGGTGAGTCGCGGCGCTTTGCCGCTGCGGGTCATCGTGTGCCACTGATCCCGGATACGCCCCGTGTTGAGCACGAGCGGGAACTCATCGTCGGGACGCTGTACTGGGGCTCGCGGTGTCGTGGGGATGAAGCGCGCTTTGCCATCTTCGTGATAGAAGCGGCAGTCCTCGAACAAGCGCGCGGTGCCGCTGTGTCCCGCTTGCGGCACGGGCCATTGAATCGGCGCGAGCTCGTCGTATTCGACCTCGCTGAGCTTCGCCAATCCGGCGATGTTGAACGCGCGCGTACCATCGTTGTGCGTTCCCGACAATGCCGCGTGCTCGCGAAAGATTGCGTGCGCCGAGTCGTATGCGAATGCGCTATCGAATCCCATTCGACGGGCGACCTCGCTTACGATCCACCAATCGGGTTTTGCTTCGCCTGGCAATTTCAGGAACGCGCGCTGGCGCGAGATCCGGCGATCCGAGTTGGTGACGGTGCCGTCTTTCTCGCCCCACGCGGCTGCCGGCAACAGAACGTGTGCGCACGCGTTGGTATCGGTCTGCTGCACGCAATCGGAGACGACGACGAGCTTGCAGCGCTGCAGCGCTTCTTTGACCTTGTCGGCCTCCGGCAAGCTCACGACGGGGTTCGTCGCCATGATCCAAACGGCTTTGATGCGGCCATCGTGAATCGCATTGAACAGATCGACCGCTTTCAGTCCTGCGCGCTCGGCGATGACGGGACTGTTCCAGAACTGCTGCACGATGCGCCGGTGCTCTGCGTTCTCGAGCTCCATGTGCGCAGCAAGCATGTTTGCAAGTCCGCCCGCTTCGCGTCCGCCCATCGCATTCGGCTGTCCTGTTACCGAGAACGGACCCATGCCGGGACGCCCAATTCGTCCTGTAAGCAGATGGCAATTGATGATGGCGTTGACCTTGTCCGTTCCTGCCGATGATTGATTGACGCCTTGCGAGAAGATCGTGATCGCCTGCTCGGTCCGTGCGAATAGACTGTAGAAATCGGCGAGGCGGCTCTCCTCGAGGCCGCAGATCTTCGCTACGGCTCGCAAGTCGCCCGCGGTGTTCTCGGCGACTAGCAGCGCTCGATCGAAACCGTTCGTGTGCTTCGCCACGAACTGCGCATCCATCGTGCCGTGCTGATGCAAATACGAGAGCAATCCGTTGAACAACCACACGTCCGTTCCCGAGCGGATCGGTAAGTGAATGTCCGCGAACTCGCAGGTCGCGGTGCGGCGCGGATCGATCACCACGATCTTGAGATCGGGTTTGATCATCTTCGCTTCGGTGATGCGCTGGAAGATGATCGGGTGACACCACGCGGTGTTCGAGCCAACGAGCACGACCAGGTTCGCAAGTTTCAGGTCGTCGTAGCAGATCGGCACGAGGTCTTCGCCGAATGCGCGTTTGTGACCCGCAACGGCCGACGACATGCACAGCCGCGAGTTCGTATCGATGTTCGCGGTGCCGATGAAACCTTTCATCAGCTTGTTCGCAGCGTAATAGTCCTCGGTCAACAACTGGCCCGACACATAGAACGCCACCGCCTCCGGACCATGCTCGTCGATGATCGCTTGGAAACCTGTGGAGACGTAGTCGAGCGCCTCGTCCCACGACGCGGTGCGACCGTGAATCTGAGGATGAAGCAGTCGCCCCTCGAGCCCGAGCGTTTCGCCGAGCGCCGATCCCTTCGAGCACAGCCGCCCGTAGTTCGCAGGATGCTGTGGATCGCCCGAGATCTCGACGCCCTCCTCAGGCACTCTCTTCGCGAGCACTCCGCAACCGACACCGCAGTAGGGACAAGTGGTTCGAATGGACATGGGATGGGTACTGGGCTGCTGGGTACTGGGCGCTGGCCAGAAACGATCAGAATCGCTTGCTGGTGGTCATGTGAAGATGGGACCGGACTGTTGGGTACTGATTACTGGCCAGAAAGCGAATCAGATCGCTTCGCACACATATGCGCGATGGGATAAGTGAGCACGGCATTGAAGAACGCACGGCGTCTCTGACCAGCACCCAGAACCCGATAACCCAGCACCCTTCCTCACTTCACGAACGCCGACCCGAACAACAGCTTGTCGCGCAGCGGCCCAATGTCGCGGCCTTCGGTCATGAGCTCGAAATACCACGGGCCATCTTTCACATCGCCGTACAAAACCGCGCCGCGGATGCGGTTCTTCTCGATCACGATGCGTTTGTAGATGCCGCGCTTGGCATCCCGGAGCACGAGTGCTTCGCTCGTGGGACCGCCGAGGAAATCGCCCGCTGAGAACAAATCAATTCCGGTCACCTTGAGCTGAGTCGAAACGAGCGAGCCCGCGTAGCGGCCAATGCCGAACTCGGCTAAATGGGTCGCGCACACGTTCGCCTGCTCGAAGAGCGGCGCGATGAGGCCGTAGGTGCTGTTGCGATGCTGCACGCATTCGCCGACGGCGTAGATGCTCGGATCGAACGTCTGCATCGTGTCGTTCACGAGCACGCCGCGGTCGCAGCGAAGCCCCGCCGCCTTCGCAAGCTCGATGTTCGGTCGAATGCCCGCCGCCATCACGACGAGGTCTGCCTCGACTTCGCGACCGTCGTCCAAGCGGATCGCGCGCACGCGATCGGGAGCGGCGGTAGGCTGAAGGCTGTAGGCTGTAGCCAGAGGCGCGTTCGCGCCGCCTTCCGACCGTTCGCCGTTCCCCGTTCGCCGTTCACTCAAGATCGCGATTGTCTTCGCCGGCATCACGAATTTGAGGCCGCGTTTCTCGAGCGACTCTCTCAACATGGATGCAGCGGCGCGATCGAGTTGACGCTCCATCAACGTCTCGAGCAGGTGGACGACCGTCACGTCCATGCCTTGCTTCAGCAACCCATTCGCCGCTTCGAGGCCGAGCAGCCCACCGCCGATCACCACCGCCTTCTTGTGTGTGCGTGCCGCCTGCAGCATGACATCCACATCCTGCAGATCGCGGAACGTCACTACACCTGGCAACTCGTTTCCGGGCACCGGCAACACGATGGGATTAGATCCCGTCGCAAGCAGCAAGCGGTCGTAGCTCACCACCGTGCCGCTCTTGGCCGTCACTGTGCGACGACGCCGATCGATCGCAACGATGGGATCATCCACATGGAGCTTGACGCCTTTCTCGCGATACCACTCGAATGGATTGAGCACGATGTCTTGGACCGTCTTCTCGCCCGCAAGCACGGGGGACAGAAGAATGCGGTTGTAGTTCGGGTGCGGCTCAGCGCCGAAGACGGTGATCTCGTACGCATTGGGCGAGATTTGCAGAAGATCTTCAACGACCTTCATGCCCGCCATGCCGTTGCCGATGACGACGAGCTTGCGAGTGCGCTGCGCGGTTCGAATCGGCACGCTCTTGATGTACACCCGACCTTCCGACACGCGAGCGGGGTACGCATGCACCGATTGCTCCGGGTCTTCGAGGCAGCGACCCGTGATCAAGCTGAAATGATGCTTATAGATCGGCGATGCGACGACGGGTTCGCCGTTGATGTCGCCCACGAGTCCGCGCGACAGGACGTTCGCATCGCTGTTCGGATCGAAGTTGTCTAGCGCATAGACTTGCTCGCCGATGCGAAAGATCGCGATCTGTCGCGTATCGATGAGCGCAGCGACACCGCAGTCAGGAAAGATGTCCTCGAAGTCGCAGATGAACTGCCAGGTCGCTCTCATACCGCCTCCCGACGGCGTTGCTGACGCTCTTCCTGCGTCGCTGGGCGGATCTGCCCACGCTCTTCGATGAAGACGACGTTGTCGTCGCTGCGATCGCTGTTCACGAAATGGCGGAAGCGCTTCAGCGTCACAGGGTCTTCGACCGCCTTCTTCCATTCGCATTCATAGGTATGGATGACGTGCGCCATCTCCGCTTCCAACTCGGCAGCGATGCCGAGCTTGTCCTCGATGACGACTTGCTTCAGATACTCGAGCCCGCCTTCGAGATTCTCGAGCCACGCTGAGGTGCGCTGCAGGCGATCGGCCGTGCGAATGTAGAACATCAGGAATCGATCGACGTACTTGACGAGCGTGTCGCGGTCGAGATCGGAGGCGAGCAGATCGGCGTGGCGGGGTTTCATTCCGCCGTTGCCGCATACGTACAGGTTCCAGCCTTTCTCGGTCGCGATGATGCCCACGTCCTTGCTCTGTGCTTCCGCGCATTCGCGTGTGCAGCCGGAGACCGCAAACTTGAGCTTGTGGGGTGCGCGTAATCCCTTGTAGCGGTTCTCGACATCGATTGCGAAGCCCACGCTGTCCTGCACGCCGTAGCGACACCATGTCGAGCCGACGCATGACTTCACGGTGCGAACCGCTTTGCCGTAGGCGTGGCCAGATTCGAAGCCGGCATCGATCAGCTCTTTCCAGATGAGCGGCAGCTGGTGCACCTGTGCGCCGAAAAGATCGATGCGCTGCCCACCTGTGATCTTCGTATAGAGACCGTACTTCTTCGCGACCGCGCCGATCGCGATCAGCTTATCTGCGGTGATCTCACCGCCCGGAACGCGCGGCACGACCGAGTACGTGCCGTCCTTCTGAATGTTCGCCAGGAAGTAGTCGTTCGTATCCTGCAGGACCGCTTTGTCGCGCTTCAGCACGAACTCGTTCCAGCACGAGGCCATGATCGATGCGATGGCAGGTTTACAGATGTCGCAGCCGAGACCACGTCCATGCTTCTCGAGCACTTCGCTGAAGGAGTGCAACTTGCCGAAGCGCACGAGGTGATAAAGCTGCTGGCGCGAGTACGGGAAGTGCTCGCACAGATGGTTGTTCACAGCGACGCCACGGCTTGCGAGCTCGGCTTTCAGGATCTGTGTGACAAGCGAGCTGCAGCCGCCGCAGGAGGTCGCCGCTTTGGTCGCGGTCTTGAGCGCACCGATCGTCGTGCAGCCCGCTTCGATCGCAGCGCAGATCGCGCCTTTGCTCACGTTGTTGCACGAGCAGATCTGCGCGCTGGCTGAGAGCGCGGCAACTCCCGTTGCCCGGCTCTGCTGCCCGCCGCCTTCGAAGTTGGGCACGATCATGGTCTCGGGATGCTCGGGCAGCTTCGTGCCGTCGAGCATCATTTGGAGCCAGATACCGTAGTCGTCCGCATCGCCGATCAAGATCCCGCCGAGTAAGCGCGTGCCGTCTTCGTTCACGACGAGCTTCTTGTACACCTGCTTGCACTCGTCGACGAACGTGTACGCGCGGGCGTTAGTAAGCGCGGCGTGTGCGTCGCCGAGTGATGCGACATCGACGCCGAGAAGCTTGAGCTTCGTGCTCATGTCCGCGCCCGTGAAGCAGGGCTCGGGGCGGCCGAGTAGGCGCGCGGCGCACACGGCTGCCATTTGATAACCAGGTGCGACGAGCCCATACACCTTGCCGTTCCATAGCGCGCACTCGCCGATCGCGAAGATGTCGGGGTCCGAGGTGTGACAGCCGTTATCGATCACGATGCCGCCGCGCTCGCCGACTGTGAGGTTCGCCGCGCGTGCGAGCTCATCGCGCGGGCGTATTCCGGCGGAGAATACGATCACATCGGTCTCGAGCGACGAGCCGTCCGCGAACTTCATGACGTGCCGCGCGCTCTGCCCGTCCACGATCTCGGTCGTGTTCTTGCCCGTGTGCACGCCAACGCCGAGATCCGCAATCTTCTGCCGCAGCACACGACCGCCGCCGTCGTCGATCTGCACCGCCATGAGGCGAGGTGCAAACTCCACGACGTGCGTTTCGAGCCCAAGGTCTTTCAACGCCTTCGCCGCTTCCAAGCCCAGCAAACCACCGCCCACGACTACACCGATCTTCGCGCCGGCTGCCGACGCGCGAATCGCTTCGAGGTCCTCGATCGTGCGATAGACGAAGCAGCCCGCGCGATCCCGACCCGGGACCGGTGGCACGAAGGGATACGAACCGGTGGCGAGCACGAGCTTGTCGTACTCGATCTCGCGCCCGTGCGATGTCTTCACCCGCTTCGCTGTCCGATCGATCGAGACGGCTTTCTCGTTCAGATAGAGCGCGATTTCATGGCTATCGAAGAACTCAGGTTCGACGAGCGACAGATCCTTCGCGCTCTTGCCCGAGAAGAATGAAGTCAATCCGACGCGATCGTATGCAGCCCGCGGCTCTTCGCAGAGTACGGTGATATCGAAGTCTTTCGACTCGCCGGTCACGTACTCCAGCAAACGCTGGCCGACCATGCCGTTGCCGATGACGAGAAGTTTCATTTCTAGCACTCCGTGTGTGATGGAGGTGATGCAAGAGAAGGAAGTGACGAAGGCCAGAATGGCCGCTCTTCCGTTCTTGCCTACATCACTTTCATCACCTGTATCACTTTCATCACTGCACCTTGAGTCGCACTCAAGGTGTCACTACATCCGCCCCGCTCGGCGGTGCATCCGCGCGCGCTCGGGCGTTGAGCGCGTCCTCGTACAAGCGACGCTCTTCGTCCTTCTGTTCGGTCGTGAAGCGCACGGCCAGGGCGCAGATCGCGGTTGCGGCGACGATCGCGCCGAGCAGGAACAGCGCGTATTGAGTCGTGCTCGTGGCCTTCACGAGGAACCCGGCGGCGACCGCCCCTACGTTTCCACCGGCGCCGATGATTCCTGCGACACCCCCGAGCGCCTTGCGATTGATGAAGGGGACGAGACTGTAGGTCGCGCCGCAGGCCATGTGGGTAAACAAGCCGAAGATGAGAAGTGCTATGAGCGCGACACCTGCGGTCGGCATCTGCGAGAAGACGATCAATCCGAGTCCTTCAGCAAGAATGAGCGCGAACAGCAGTGTGACCCGCGCTTCGAGGCCGCGCCGATGTGCAAGACGGTCGGATGCGATGCCGCCGAGTGCGCGTGCGAAGAGCGCGAGCAAACCGAAGGAGCCGACATAGACACCCGCGGTCGTGAGCGAGAGCGAGAAGTGATCGACGAAGTAGACGGCAGCGAGATTGTGAATGGTGAGCTCCACGCCGAAGCACGCGGCGTAAGTGATGAAGAGCATCCACACGCGATAGTCGCGTGCAGCCGCGGCGAACGATTGCCAGCCTTTCGAGCTCGCAGCGTTTCCGCGTTTCTCAGCGAGCTCGCGCAGGTTGCCGTTGGGTGTGTCTTTCGTGAATCGATAGTAGGCGTACGCCATGAGCAACATCAGCAGGCCCGGCACGATCATGGCTACCCGCCAGCCCATCGCTTTCTCCAAGCCGAGCGCAAGCAACGCGGTGACGACGAGCGGCATGATCGCCTGAGTCGCGCCGCCGCCTGCATTGCCCCAACCCGCCGTTGTCGCATTCGCGGCGCCAACAACGTTCGGTGCGAACATCGTCGAGGTATGAAACTGGGTGACGACGAACGATGCCCCGATCGCGCCGATGCACAATCGCCAGAATAGAAAGACCTCGTAGCTCTGCGCGAACGCGATGGCGACGACGGGTATGGCGCCCAACGCAAGCAGCCAGGTATAGGTGAGACGTGCGCCAAAGCGATCGCAAAGCGGTCCGATCAGCAGACGGACGAAGATCGTGACGCAGACGGCAGCGATGTTGATGTTGGCGATCTGATCTTTATTCAGCCCGAGATCTTCGCGAATGAGCGGCATCAGCGGCGCGACGGCGAACCAGGCGAAGAAGCAAACGAAGAACGCCATCCACGTCATGTGGAAAGCGCGCATCGGTATCGTGGAGAAATTCGTCAGCTCAATGCGTGTCGCTCGACCTTCCATTCGCCCGCTCCGTTCTTGTGCCGGAGCAGTAATGCAAGCGATATGCCACGAAAAAGATCAGCGACTTACGCAGTATTGATCACTCATGATGCGCGTGCGTGGTGCGAGTGCGCGAAGATGGGACGTCAAACTGGTGCAGCGCTACGAAGTAGCGCTGCACGGCCAACGGGCTACTGGCCAACTGGCAATTGGCCCGATAAGAACGATCGCGCTCAGCCGCGCGCGCATGTTTTGCGAGTTCCTACGCTCTGCTCAGTAGACTCGCGATTCATCACGAAATCGGCTCGATCTCTTGTTCTGGCCAGTAGCCAGTTGGCCAGTGGCCACGCGCTGGATGTCAGCGCTCCCACGGCGGCACCGGCCCCAGCGTCGCGGCGAGGAAATCTACGAACGCGCGAACCTTGGGCGTGAGATTGCGACGCTCGGGATAGACTGCGTAGATGCCTAGATCGATCGCTTTGAAGTCGCTCAGCACCGCTTTGAGCTGGCCGGAACGAAGCTCTTCACCAATATAGAACGCGGGGAGCAGCACGATGCCCGCTCCTGCGATCGCAGCGGCGCGGTTGAGCAGCCCGTTGTTCGAAGTCAGTGCACCGTGAATTGGTACGACGTGCGTTTCTCCGGCTGCATCCGTGAAACGCCACTCACGTGGTGTGCTGAGGAGCGAGTAGACGATGCAGCTGTGCTCGAGCAGATCTTCGGGTCGCTCCGGCATGCCGCGCTTGGATATATAAGAAAGAGATGCGCACACCACCTGACGACAGGGTGCAAGCTTGCGGGCGACGAGCGCGGAATCCTGCAATCGCGCAATGCGAATCGCTAGATCAAATCCTTCCTCGACAAGATCGATCTGCCGATCGTCTAAGTGCATCTCGACCGTCACGCCTGGGTAACGTTCGGTGAACGTTTGCAGAGCCGGGCCTAAGTGCAGAATGCTGAAGGAAGTCGGGGCCGAGACGCGCAGCGTCCCGCGCGGCTCCGTTTGGAAGCGCGCTACTTCGAGCTCGGCATCCTCGATCTCGGTGAGCGCACGAACGCTACGCCGATACAACTCTGATCCGGCTTCCGTCAGGCTCAACCGCCGCGTCGTGCGGTTGAGCAAACGCGCGCCCAGCTTTTCTTCGAGCCGGGTCACCGCCTTACTCACGACCGGCTGCGACATCTCGAGCGCCTCCGCTGCGGCAGTGAAGCTCGAAAGCTCGACGACTTTGACGAAGATCGCGATCTCGGTGAGGGAGTTCATCTTATGGGCAACTGGCTAACTGGCCACTGGTTTCTGGCCAGACAGAGAACGAGCCGTAGCGATACGCGTTGCAACGACCATGCGTGGGCCGGCCTGTGTTTAGTGAGGCCTAGGTACATCTTATCTGGCCGGTCGCCAGTTGCCAGTTGGCCAGTTAGCCGCTCGGGGCATAAATCCCATTCCCCCCACCCCCATGATCAATGGCCGGTGTGCTTCTACCTTATCGATCCACGGCGGACATGGTGTTCGCCGGAATCGAGAGGTAGATAGTCATGTTGAAACAGGATACCCGCCAGGCGCGCGAGTACTTCGCGCAGAAGCTGGCATACGTGACCGGCCCGTACGAGTTGGACGGTCAGATCAAACGCAATGAGCCCATCACGATCGTCGATGTGCGGCTGCCGAGCGACTACAAAGCTGGGCACATCCCCGGAGCGATCAATCTGCCACAAGGCAAGTGGCACACGCTCGCAGGTCTGACGAAGGATCGCACGGCAGTGATCTATTGCTACAGCCAAACCTGCAAGCTCGCCGCAGCCGCGGCAGTCGAGTTCGCATCGGCCGGCATTCCGGTCGTCGAAATGGAAGGCGGATTCGAGGCGTGGGAGAAGAATCAGTTGCCCATTCAGAGCGCGGCGTAAACGGTCGCGCGGAAAGCCTTCGGCACGAAAGCCTAACGGCAGGACAGAAGGCGAAGGGTTGATGCCTCGTGTTCTGTCTTGCCGGGAGGCTCTCATGACGTCCGATAGCGCGTCTTTCCTGCCGGAGGCTTTCCTGCCGACAGGGGTCGGCTTTCGGTTTCCACAATCTGTTTCGGAGACTCAAATGTTCAACTTAGATTCAAACCGTCTCGGAGCGACTGTCTTGCGTGTGTCGCTCGGGGTCATGTACATCGCACACAGCGTGATATTGAAGTTCTTTATGTACTCGCTCGCAGGTACCGCGGAGTACTTCGCGTCGATTGGCCTGCCGGCTTATCTCGCATACGTCGTGTTCGCGGCGGAAGCGATCGGTGGCGTGCTGCTCGTCCTCGGCATTCAAACCCGCATCGTCGCACTTGGTCTGATTCCCGTGCTCGCGGGCGCGACGTGGGCGCACATCGGCAACGGCTGGGTGTTCAGCAACACGAATGGTGGCTGGGAATATCCGCTGTATCTGATCGTGATCAGCCTGGTCGTCGCATTGCAGGCGCCGGCGTCGGAGCGACGCACCATCGAAGTCCGTACGCCGAGCACGACTGCAACGGCTTGAGGTGTGGGCAGGTATGACGAGGTCAGCGAAGGACGGGGACAAAGCTCGAAGGTTTGTCCCCGTCGTTGATCAAGATGGGCCCTCGTCTTCGCGAGGGTGACGGACAGTTCCAGGTTCGTCGTCCTCGCAAAGGCGAGGATCTATCCTAAGTCCGCTCCAGATTCCGTTCCTGATAGGCCCTCGCCTTCGCGAGGGTGACGAACGAAGAAGAGACGCCGTTTGGTGCGTCATCCTTGCGGATGCGAGGATCCAACTGAATCCTCCGGCTCCAGCTTCTCACCTTCAGGTGGCGGGAACTCGCTGCACACATCTCGGAGCCAATCGCGAAAATGAATGACCTTCGGAACCTCGAAATGATGCGCAGGTGCGACGAAGTAATACGCGTTGTGCTGTCTGACACTCTGAACAGACGGTCGCACGAGCCGCCCAGCGGCAAGGTCGCCCGCGACCAGAGACCAGCGCGCGAGCGCGAGCCCGTGGCCTTGCTCGGCGGCGGCGAGCAACGATGCGGAGTCATCGAGCACAGGTCCTCGTTCGACGCGCGTCGTATCGCCTCCCACGCGACGCAGCCAATCGACCCAAGGCTCGCTCGCGCTGTGTAGCAGCGGATACTTATTCAGATCGCCGATCGTGTTGATTTCACCCAGCTTCGCGAGCAGCGCCGGACTCGTCACCGGGAAGACCCAATCGTCGAGCATCTTCTCGGCACGCAAATCGGGCCAATTCCCGCCGCCATACCGAACGGCGGCATGGAAGTCGGTGTGCATGAAATCCACCAACTCGCGGCTCGCGCTGAAGCGCAGGTCGACCTCAGGATGCTTTTGGTAGAAGTCGCTGAGGCGCGGCAACAGCCATTTCTGAAGGAAGGAGCCAAGCAAGCTGATATTGAGCAAGCCGGTGCTGCGATCCTGCCGCAACTGATCGACCGCTCGGGTGAGCTCGCCGAAGCCGCGCTGAACACCCGGCAGCAGACGGGCACCCTGTGGAGTGAGGCGTACGGAGCGACTGTGTCGAACGAAGAGGGGCGTCTCCAAGAACTCTTCCAGCAACTTGATATGGGAGCTGACCGCCGCGGTCGTGACGTTCAACGACTGTGCCGCGCCCGTAAAGCTCAAGTGCGCAGCCACCGCTTCGAAAGCTCGAAGCGCGTTCAGCGGCAGTTTCGTCCCGTCAGACATCTTTCACTTTTTCTGCATCTGATCGGTATGGCGTAAGCCCTTGAGGCACAAAATATATCGATTGCGTTAAGAATGGAAGATGTTGGGGAGGTGACGTGTGACGTGTGCGCATGACGAGTGACGAGCTACAGCCTCGTCACTTGGGGTGGCCGCCATCCCTATCCGTTTAAGGCGTCGTCCCGGCGGAGGCCGGGATCCAGAGCAGACCTGAATCCCGATCTACATCGGGATGACGCCAGAGTGGATGCCACGACGTCAGAGTGGATGCCGTCGGGATGGCTCAGCGCACCTTCGCGCGTTCATGAATGACTTGACTCGTCCACGCCGCGATTCATGCTTGCGCACCCGTCACCCGTCACCCGTCACCCGTCACGGTCGACTCATGGACACGATTCAAATCACTGCTGCCACACCTCAAGACACGCCGACGATCCTCACGTTGATTCGCGAGCTTGCCGAATTCGAGCGCTTGCTGGATCAAGTGACGACGACGGAAGAGCAGTTGCACGACGCACTCTTCTTGCGACGTGCCGCCGAGGTCGTGCTTGCGCGCAAGAATGGCGAGGTCGCCGGCTTCGCGCTGTTCTTCCACAACTTTTCCACCTTCCTCGGCAAGCCCGGCGTGTATCTCGAGGACTTGTACGTTCGCCCGAAGTAT
Organism: Pseudomonadota bacterium; assembly: GCA_023417315.1. GTDB lineage: Bacteria > Pseudomonadota > Gammaproteobacteria > Steroidobacterales > Steroidobacteraceae > Steroidobacter. The sequence goes on along the minus strand of JAEZFW010000062.1, from coordinate 43,804 downwards.
CGCGGCGCCGGATGCGGGGCGGCGCTGCTGCGTCATCTCGCGCGCATCGCGGTCGAGCGGGATTGCGGTCGCTTCGAGTGGTCGGTGCTGGATTGGAATCAACGCGCGATCGACTTCTACAAGGGCTTGGGCGCCGAGGCGCTCGATGAGTGGACGATGTATCGCGTGACGGGCGAGGCGCTCAGGCGCCTTGCGCAAAGCGCGAGCGAGTGACGTAAGTGATGGAGGTGATGTAAGTGATGTAGGTAAGATGCTGCCTGCTCTGCCCGCCGTCACTTCCATCACTTACATCACCTCCATCACATGAGCTTTGCTCTCTTCCTCACTGCCGCTCTCGCGCTGAATCTCGCGCCTGGGCCGGACATGCTGTACGTGTCGACGCGTAGTCTGACGCAGGGGCGACGTGCCGGAATCATTTCGGCATTTGGAATCGCTGCAGGTTCGGTCGTGCATACGGTTCTGATTGCTTCCGGGCTCGCCGCGCTCTTACATGCGGTGCCGATCGCGTATGACATCGTCCGCTATGCGGGTGCGGCTTATCTGATTTGGCTCGGCATCCAAGCGCTGCGTTCGGATGGAACGAACGCATTGTCGCTGTCCCTGCTACCGGCGAACGAGTGGGCGATCTTTCGGCAAGGGATGATTACCAACTTGCTGAATCCGAAGGTCGCACTCTTCTTCTTGGCCTTCCTCCCGCAGTTCACGGATCCGACGCGTGGCTCGGTCGCATGGCAGATCGTGCTGCTCGGCTGCCTCTTCAACATCTCGGGCACGATCGTCAATGTCGCCGTGGCGTGTCTTGCATCGTCTGCGCGACGCTGGCTGCAAGGCGGTCGTGTGGACCGCGCGTTTCGCTGGCTGACCGGCAGCGTCTTCATCGCCCTCGGCGTGCGACTCGCATTAGATGAGAGACAATGAGAAGTAGGTGACGGTCAAGCCGTGACCGCAACGTCCTCGCTTCTTCTTCCCTTGAATGCCATCACTCGATTGCGTCCCGCTTGCTTCGCGGAGTAAAGGGCGAAATCGGCGGCTTCGAACATCTTCTCGGCAGATTCGAATTTGGCCTGCGACAGGCTCGCGTATCCAACGCTGATCGTGATCGCGAGATCTCCCTGAAGAGAATCTTCGACGCTCGCGCGCAGACGTTCGGCGAGCTGCGCGGCTTCCATATCGTCCATGCCCGGCAATATCAGCGTGAACTCCTCGCCGCCGAATCGATAAGCGGTGAACGGTTTGCGCGCATAGCGACGCAGTGCGCTCGCGACGATTTTGATTGCTTCGTCGCCTTGCACGTGTCCGTGACGATCGTTGTAGGCCTTGAAATGATCGATATCCATGACGAGCAGGGATAGCGGTCGATGTAGGTGTCGTGCGAGCGTGAGCTCGCTCGGGAGCTTATCGTCGAATGCGCGACGGTTGCCGAGGAGCGTCAGCGAATCGGTGCGGCTTTCATGCTTCAGCTCGTTCATGCGGCTGCTGAGCGTCATCGAGAGCAAGATCATCTCGATCAGCGATCCCAGCTGCCAGCCGTGATGCGTGAAGAACGTGTGCGGCAAGACGCCGAAGGTCTTCAAGAGAAACACGATCGAGCCTGCGAGGAACGAGCTCCATGCGAGCAGATAGAAACGCGCAGGTCGCGATCCCAAGAGCATGCTCGCAGTGCCGAGGATCAGCATGAACACCACGCTCGCGAGGATCATGAACGTGAGCGGCACGATGATGTTCGCGTAGCCAACGAGAGGAGTGAGCAGCAGCGAGATCACGAACACGACCTGCAGCGCTTTCGCGGTGACGTCGAGCCGCGGTGTGACATCGGCAGCGTTCAAGATGACGCGCGAGAATTGCAGTGCAGCGAACGCGGATAGGTGCAACAACACGAGCAGGCTGGTATTGCCCCATTGCGGACTGTTCGGCCAGAAGTACTGGAAGGCCAGGCCGTTGTTGATGAGCATGTACAGCCCGAACAACGCGATGTAGGCGAAGTACGCAATGAAGGCCTTGTCGCGCACCGCCAGGAAAACAAGGCCGCTCCATACGAGGAGCATGATCACGCAACCGAAGTACACGCCATAGGCGGTCTGCTCGCGGCTCAAGGCGCCCATCATGTTCGCCGCATCGGCGAGCGTGAGATTGATGTCGATCGGGCCCTGCGATTCGTATCGCAGGTAGTAGGTCTGCTCGCTCACGGGCGCGAGTTGCAGCGGGAAGATGAAATCCCGATGCGCGATGGGTCGACTGGAGAAGGCTCGACGGTCGCCGGTTGCGTGATGTCGCCACTCGCCATCTGGCAGCGGCTCATAGACATCCAGATGATCGATGAGCGGATAGGTCTGACGCAGGAACTGCTGCGTCCACTCGTTCTTCGGATTTCGGATCGTCAGGCGCACCCACCATACGGATTCAGTAAACCCGACGTTCATGGCCGCCGCGGTCGCGGGTTGAAAGCGCGTTTGGGCCGAACCACGGCTGACCTCTTCGATAGACAGGTCGCCAGACTCATCTTCCATCAACTCGAGCTGTGCCCCGGCTAGAGAGCCTGGCGTCACGATGTCGGCGGCGCGCACCTCAGCCGCAAGCGCAAGCAACGCGACGAGGAGAGTCGTCACGAACGCGCGCGTGCTGAACGATGCACGAGCAATGCGATATGGGCCGTCAAACGCCATCGTCTCTCACTTCCCTTCCGATCGCGGTGCAGCGAGATCTCGCAAAGTGAGTGCGAGGTGCCGACTTCATGAGCGCGATCCGGCCGCAGGTTAGTGTCTTTCGGCGGCCATCGCGCAAGTATGCGGCAGAAACGTGCTCACGCGCACACTCTATCTATGGTTTTTTGTTTGTTGACACAGTGACTTCCCTGTAGCCGCGCGGTAATTTTCGGACCTCAGCGGGTGCGTCGCTCATGCGACCTGCCTGATTCGAATAAGACGAAGAAGCTCACAGGGAGGCTTGATATGAGACGGCGTCTCATCAAATGGGTGCTCGGCGTGGTCGCCGTGGTCGCGATACTGGCGATTGGAGGCTTCGCGTGGTTCGTGCTCTGGCCGACGAACACGGTTCCGGACCTGGAGAAGGTCGATCGCTATGTATGGCTGGATCAAGGTTGGGGCGATAGCCAGACCTCCGCCGAACGGGAGCGCTACTACTACACACCCCAGGGCGCCTCGATGCCGCAGGGCGCGACCTTCGGTGCAGTTCGCTACGACTGGTTCTTGCACCTCGAGCGACCGCTCTCGCATGAGCGCTTCGCCGACCCGGATCATCTGCGCCGCTACCGATTCATCGTCGACCCCGAGCCGAGCGCTGCGAATCCCGATCACCTGCCCATCGGATTCACTCGTCACTTCGATACCACGATCGGCGACTACGTGCTCGATATCACGTGCGCTGCGTGTCACACGGGCGAGCTCCATGTGAGTGAGAACGGACAAACGACCGCGGTGCGAATCGACGGCGGTCAAGCGATGCACGCGCTCACCGACATGAACCGAGGCAGTTTCGCATTAGACCTACTCTTGGCGATGGTGAACACGACCGCGAGTCCCTGGAAGTTCGATCGCTTCGCGCAGAAGGTGTTGAAGGACGACTACCCGCACGGCAAAGCAGAGCTCAAGCAGGCGCTTCGCACCAGCGTCATGTCGATGGTCAAGACGGGGCAAAACAATCCGCTGCGAAAGCTCTATCCGCTCCGCGAAGGATTCGGGCGTACCGACGCATTGGGTCGTATCGGCAACACTGTTTTCGGCGACCATCTCATCGAAGGTAACTACAAACCTGGCGACGGGCCGGTGAGCTACCCCTATCTTTGGAATATCTGGAAGTTCGATTGGGTGCAGTACAACGGTTCGGTGGCACAGCCGCTCGCACGCAATATCGGTGAGGCGCTCGGCGTCGGCGCAGTCACACCCTGGCTGAGTCAGACCGGCCTCCCGTTGCCGCGCGAAGCGAGATATCGCAGCTCCGTTCGCATCGCGGACCTGCATCGAATCGAGCACACATTGCAGATGTTGAAGCCGCCGCGCTGGCCAGAGGAGTTGTTGGGAGCGATCGATCAAACGAAGGCGGCGCGCGGGCAGGAGTTGTTCAAGCAGTACTGTCAGGAATGCCACGGCCCTCACGTCGCGAGTCTCGCCGAGCAGCAAGCGACCGCGCCACTCAAGCCCTCGCCCGATGTCGCGTGGCGAATCGAGGTGATTCCGCTCGATCACATCGGCACGGATCCGAACGCAACACTGCGCTTCCTCGAGCGGCGTTACGATCTGACGCGAATGGGCTTGAGCGAAGCGGAGATCGACGCCGCGCTGCGTCCGCTGCTCGTGCGATCGCTTGCCCGCGATGTGCGCTTCAGAATGCGGGAGGTCATCCGGCTTCGAGAAGAGAAGGCGTTGCCGACCGGGGAGCTCCCCGCATTGCTCTCGCGCTATCCGGATCCCGACGCAGAACGCACGCCTTCGATACCCGAGGAGCTGTTCAACGAGATCGATGCAGCCTTGGCGCAGATCGTCTCCCCATTGCCTACCGTGTCGCCGGCGACGTACTCGACTCCCGCATTCTTCTGCGGGCTTTCGTGTCAGACGCAAACGCTGCTCGCCGGTGTTCGATACGGCAAGTCGAACATCGATAAGCGTCTAGCGCAGCTCGATGTGCGGCAATTGAGTGAAGGCATCGCGCTCAATGTAGTCGGTCTGCTCGTCAAGAATCGCTTCTACGAGGATTTCGGCATCGACTATCGCACGCAGCAGTGCCTCGAAGGCTTTGGTGCATTGGATCTACCGCAGGAGATCCTTGGTTATAAGCCGCGTCCGCTCGAAGGTGTGTGGGCAACGCCGCCCTATCTGCACAACGGTTCCGTGCCGAATCTCTATCAGATGCTGTTGCCGCCGCATCGGCGCGATCAGAAGTTCTTCGTCGGGCAGCGTGAGTTCGATCCCGTGCATGTCGGATACGTCACTCAAGCCGAAGAAGGCGCTGCGGGGTTCTGGCTCGATACGAGCATCCCAGGCAATCGCAATATCGGTCACGGGTTCGTTGCCGATGCGCAAACGTGGCAGAAGCATCGCGACGATCCGGAAGCGAATCCGTTGCCGCGAGGCGTGATCGGACCGGAGCTCACGGACGAGGAGCGCTGGGCACTCGTCGAGTATCTCAAAGTGCATCGCGATCTGCCTGAGACGCCGGCCGGCTACACACCCCCGCAATGCGAGCTGTGGGGGCAAACTCTTTAGAACAGCTCACACGCAGGTGACGAGAACGTCCAAGCTTCGCGGCTCGATGCGGATCCTGCGGTCCGTGAACTTCTCGATCGCGAGCGCGATCGTAGATGCAGAGAGGCGGTGGTGCTCACGAAGGCACCACCGCCCGCCAACGCTAGCGGCAACAACAACTGATCCGACAAATGTTCGCCGACGGGCGCACTCGCGTATAGATACGTCCGCGCCTCGAGAGCAGCCGCACGCGCGAGCGTCGGTGATCGTCAGTGCATTGCCCGGTCCCACATCGTTCGGCAGCGCTCGTACGAAGAGTTGGTCGCGCGACCAACCGAGCACACTCGTCGGGGAGAGCTTTCAGGACGTTCGAAAGCGGAAGTTTTCGTACGAGCCTACATGGACGTACTTACGGCGGTCCTGAAAGCTCTACCCGATCCAGCTCACGATCAGATGGCGCTGACGTGTAGTCATCGCGTCTTCTTGGAAACGATGCACCACGATCGACCGTCTATCCCTTCACGCATACGACCTGCTTCAACGTATGCACGACTTCCACGAGATCCTTCTGCGCGGCCATGACTGCATCGATGTCCTTGTACGCCGCGGGCGTTTCGTCGATCACGTTCTTGTCCTTGCGGCATTCCACGCCGGCTGTCGCTTCGAGATGATCTTGCAGCGTGAACCGCCTTTTCGCTTCCGTGCGTGACATCTTGCGTCCCGCGCCGTGGCTGCAGCTTTGAAAGCTCTCCTCGTTGCCCAGACCGCGCACGATATAGGAGCGCGCGCCCATGCTGCCGGGAATGATCCCGAGCTCGCCGCGCTTCGCGCTCACCGCACCCTTGCGGGTGACGAGAATGTCCTTGCCGAAGTGCCGTTCGCGACTCACATAGTTGTGATGACAGTTCACCGCTTCGGTGTGCGTGTCGAACGGCTTTGAAATTGCTTGGCGCACCGCCCCGATCACATTCTGCATCATCACTTCTCGATTCAAGCGCGCGAAGTTCTGCGCCCATTCGACCGCCTCCACATAGTCTTCGAAGTGCTGCGAGCCCTCCTCGAAGTACGCAAGATCGCGATCCGGCAGATTCGCCATCCACTGCCGCATGTCGTTCTTCGCAAGCTCGATGAAGTGCGAGCCGATCGCATTGCCGACGCCGCGCGAACCGCTGTGCAACATCAGCCACACGGCTTGCGATTCATCCAAGCACATTTCGATGAAATGATTGCCTGTTCCCAACGTGCCGAGATGAACGCGATTGTTCGTGCGCTCCAGGTGTGGATACTTGTCGGTGATGTTCTCGAACCCTGGCGCGAGTTGTTTCCACGCCTCGGTGACATTCTCAGGCGGCCGCTCGCCCCATGCGCCCTGATCGCGCTTGCCGAACGATTTCCCGTGCGGCACCGCGCGCTCGATTGCCGCACGAACTCGGCTCAAGTTGTCCGGCAAATCCGTTGCAGTGAGCGTCGTCTTCGCGGCGATCATGCCGCAGCCGTTCTTACTACATACTAACTGTTACCCTTGCCGGGACCGCAATGTGCGCGCCCTCAACCCGGGTAACAGTTTTGAAGCAGATTGCGCCCAGCGCCGCGAAAGCCGCTCAGGGATAGGCCCGATTGAGCCAGCCTCAGCGGCGAGCTGTTTCTGCTCTCTCTCCGCCCGGATAGAATTCCCCCATGGCTGGAGAACGCCTTGTAGCGGGGAACGGCGATGAGCAAGAAGAACAAGAAGCGAGGCGGCAGGAAGCAGAAGCGGAAGTCGCCGTTCTCAAATCTGAACATCAGCCGCATTGGTCAACACAAATGGGCCGGAGGCAAGCTGCATCCACCATTGGCACAGCTGCCCAGCATGACGACATCTTCGTGGGCGGACGATCATATGCCCGAAATGCTATGGGCTGTCCTGCTCACTGGAGTGCTTGAAAGGGAGCACTATCTCGTCTGTTTTAGAAGGCTTGCAGGCCTCTGTCGTGAGTGGTTTAAGAAGAATGATCCAGCGGAACAAGGTCCATCGGTCCCGGATAAGGAAGTCGGACTCAATTTCACTGTCATTGTCGATCATACGAAACTGTCCGAGATCAGTGACGAGCAGTTCAGGCAGTTCGTAGCGATCCCCCTTAGCCACCCGTTGGGATACGCGGCGCTCAGGCCGTTGCTGCTGATAGAGTCCTTGCCTGGCCTGGAGCGATGGAAACAAGCTCTTTCCGTAGACCCAACCCCCGACGATTGGCAAACGCTAGGAGACGCAATCGCTGGAGTATTGGACCATCAGTCGCAAGCATCGACTGACATTCGATGGTTCAAGGTTATTCTCCCAATACTATCGGGGCGCATGTTCTATCCGGAGTCGATGGCCGAACGTCTCGAAGAACTCCGCCTGTTTCCTAACAAAGGCGACATGCGCAGCGTGCGCCCACATATCCGTTCTAGCGAGATGACGCTTCGACGAAATCCAGCAACCGCTTGGGTTCAGACATTCTGGGCACAGCTACTGGAGCAGACGAAGTGCATCGATCCAACCAGGGAGGATCACTCATTTGTTGAAACGGTGATTGACCCAAAAGGCCTCTATGGAGTGCGTTACGAGGTCATCCGGAGATTCATGGAGAACATCACTGCAAAGCGAGCCGATGCGCGTCTGGATTCCGCGTTCGGCTTGGTTCTTTATGGTCTTTCAATTGTCGAAGAGCTAGGTCTTCACCGCGTGCAAATGAGGATTGTCGGACGGCTCGCATTGAGAGCGTTGGTCGAAGCGAGTATCACGCTTCGCTACCTCGCACAGAAAGACGATGAGAACTTGTGGCGGTCTTACCGTGTGTACGGCGCAGGGCAGGCGAAGTTGGCCTTCCTCAAGGCTCAGGAGTTAGAAGGCGATCTCCCGCCATTCATGGACGAAGCCGCTCTTCATCAGATTGCCAATGAAGACATATGGCAGGAGTTTCTGAATATCGATGTCGGGCACTGGGCGAATAGCAACTTGCGCAAGCTCGCTATTGAATGCGGAGCAAAGGACCTTTACGACAAGTATTACGATTGGGCGTCCACATACGCACACAGCCATTGGGGCGCGATCAGAGATACGAACTTCATCACATGCCACAACCCGCTACATCGCCTTCATAGAATTCCTAGGCTCGACCATCGGACCCTCACCTCCGTGGAGCAGGACGCTATCGAATTGGTAAACCAAATGCTAGACGTTCTGAACGGACTCTATTCCGGTGAGAATGCTCTTGGAGAATTGTCTTTGATGGTTGAATCCAAAGTCACGGGGAAAGACAAGAAGGAAGGCGGCGAGCCTTCAACGGAGTCGGAGTGACAATCAGCGCAATCTAATCCGCGCATCAATGCCTTGAAATCGGCGCGTTGTAGCAGGCGCGGGCGCGCGGGCCAAGCGGAAATCGGGAAACTGCCTCGTTTAGTGGCTGAGCCAGATCAGCACGGCGACCACCACGAGCCCAATCGTGAGGAGCGTGCGTTGCTCTTTCTGCGCCTGGCTGAGGGCGGTGAGCTTCTGCTCAAGCACCTCGATCTTCGCAAGCTCGGGGCTGCGTTGGGACTGCTCGCCGTCCTCGCGCAGTTCCGGAAACGCCTCGCTCACCGGCCGCGGATCAAACAGCTGCTGGCGCCGATGCAGTGAGCGGCAGCGGTCGCGGTACACCTGGGCAGTGAAGTCGTGCGCGTATTGCTCGAGGATGGCACGCACCTCTTTGTTCCAGAGCAGATCAGTGTTGCGGATGGTTGCCAGCACGACGAGACTGCCGTCGCGATCGACCGCCTCGCGAACCTGTTGCGGCGTCATCTTCATAGACGCGTAGGCAGCACACCGATAGGCGAGCTGCGGGGAGTTCAAGTCCCCCACGACGATACGTTCGTACTTCCCGCTCTTCTTCTCGTGGTAGTGACCATAGAGCGCCGCCATCATGCACAGGGCCTCGTCCCTGGAATCCTCATCCGTGTAGCCGTAGTCCCGTTCCTCCTTCGGCTTCTCTACGGGGATCTTAGACCAGCGCTCGAGCACGTCTTCGATGGAGTCATCCGGGGCATGGCTGTCGCCGCGCATGAGATGCCCGAGCAGCCAGTGCAGGTTCAAGAGCCAGTGCACGTTCACGGGCGCCTTACGCAGCAGATGAACGACCGCGCGCTGCAAATCCCAGAAATACATGTCCGGCCCATGCTCATCGGAGGTGTCGGTCGCAAGCAAAGAGTTTTGTGCGCAGGCATGAACGAGCCGCAGGTGCTTGTAGTCATCCAGATTCTCGAACACGCCTTCCTTCTTGAAGAGTTCGACCAGGAACTTGGGATCGACGGTGCGGTTGCTGAGAAGGACGGCCAGTTCCTCCTCGCACTCATCGCTCGCAATGAGCGCCTTGATCTCTCCCTCAGCGAGATGCGCCCCGGGCAGTTTCGACAGGAACCGGCCCTGCAACTCGTTGGCGAAGCAGGCGATGCGAAGCGAGCGCTGGTAGCGTCGGTTTTGCTCGTTCTGCGGTGCCTGGTAGGCCTTCTTATAGAGGTGCTCCCACACCTCCTTTTCACCCGCATACTGGGCCAGCCCCAGGTTGATGAGCGGGTCATTTCGCTGCAGGAGCCCCTGCTCGAGCTCGGCGTTGGGGGTCCACAGGGAGCTGTCGCTGCCCCCAGCGGCATAGGCCTTTAGGTAGTCGTAGACGTTACTTGCGGGTGTGACCAGCATCCGTCCCACATCGATGCCAGCGGTGGCGCGTTCGGCGGTCATGGCACTGCCTCGTTGTTATTCGATGCCTCCCGCACTGTAGCGGGCTTGCCTCACAGAGCGGGCCGAAGGCTCGCAAGAACCTCCATGAACCTGAGTCGCGCACTTCATCCCATGTCGCGGGTTATTGTGTCTTTTGCGCAGGAGTTCTTGCAAGCGCTGGGTCGATAGCAGAAGTCCGCTGACGGCCCAAGAGCGGGTGGATCAAGCTTTCCCAGATGCCGATCGACAGTAGAATGTGCGGACCTTTCCGATGCAGCCGGCTGATGGACACGTCGAGCGTTCTCAAGTCGATTCACACGGCGTTTGATGGCGTGCCGAGGCCCGACATCTCTCTGCGCCAATTCAAGCTGACGGACCTTAAAGGTATGGCCGGAACCATTACGCGAAACGAATGGGCTGCTGCCGGCTTGGAACGAATCGATACGAAGTGGCAACACATACCGGATACGGAGATCCAAAGAGTGCGATTGCGTCCTCCCGCACATGCAAGCGCCGGAATTTCGTTACTACTTGCCAGCGTACATGCAGTACGCCGTCAAGACCGCACATGTGCCAATCTGGGAGTCAGACATACTGGGTATGACCGTATCCGCCTTGTACCCATCAACCAAGGATCTCGGCCAGAGGCACTACCTGCTTGGGCAATATTCGCTCCTCACTCGCGCGCAGCGTCAAGCAATCGTCGAGTTCTTAACGCTTCGTAGCCGATAACGCCCAGTGCGTCCAGCGGCCGGATGCAACGAAGGCGCTTGAGCGGCACTGGACCGCCGACGTAGTCCAGCATGGCTTCGACACGAGCGTCCTGATCCTGCCCAAATATGGGGACCGAATGTCATGACTGAGAAAAAGAAGAGTGCCAAGGACGTTCGCCGCGAACAGTTGGACGGGTTTTTCTCAAAGCCGGTCGTACTAGGTGACAAGGACAAGAAACTCTTAGCTGAACTCGTTCGTGGGGCAGAAGTCTGTTTTGCCAATGCAGAGCAACTCTTCCAAGAAGCTTCCCTGCTGCGCGAACACAAGCACTTCTGCCGCTCCATATTTCTCCATCAGATCGCGATGGAGGAATGCGCAAAGGTGGACATGATTGGTGGAGCTGCCACCGCCCTGACACTGGGCCATCCGGTTGATCTGAACGCACTCGAGAAGGGCTTTCGCGACCACAAAGCCAAGAATTTCACCAATGCCTATATGGCGAAGGCCTCGGAGGCGGAGGTTGCGGCTCGCGAAGCGAATGACAACAAAGCGGCAATCGAAGCGTTCGAGAACAGCCAACGACAGATCCACGGATACCTGAACACAGCAAAGAATGCCTCGATGTATGTAGACATCAAGGACGGAAAGTTCGTTGCCCCTGAGGACGTAGTAACAGAGGAGTTGGCTTTGCAGATCGCAGCCATCTCGTACTACTTCATGTCCGTCACCTATCCACGTTTGGCTCCGCTCCGACGAATGCTTGACGAGCCCAATCTTCATGCAGAGCTGATGGCGGGCTTCGGAGCAGCGATGCAGAAGGCATTGGCGGGCGAGGGCACGATGCAGGAGATGAACGAGGCAATCAACACCTGCCTGAAGGAAATGGCAGCAAGAATGACGGCCCGCGAGAAGAGCGAGTCAAAGCCGCGCGACTAATGTCCCGCTTTTGCAACTCTGCTTCGGGCCGTCTATGCCTGCAGGATCTTCCTCGCGCCTGCGGGCGCTTCGTCCGCCATTAGGACAGCTAGTTGTCGTCGCCCAATCATCGCAAGCTTCCTGACGTCCTGGGCGATTCGCTGGCGCGTGGACTGGTGCGTGAGCAGGGCCGTATCGCCACTGAGCGTCGCGAAGAAGCACTGTCCCGTTTGATGCCACCGCGAGAACCGTCGCACTTCAACAAGCGCATCGCCGCGCAGCTCGAATGGGCGAAGAAATGCGGTTCGAAGGTGTTTCGTAACGATGAGAAGCCGAATGTACGTGGCGATGGCGCAAAGCCGAATGCCTGTCGGCTGTACTTCATCACGCCTTGTGCCAACCAGCGCGACTGGTTTGTTTACTGCATTGAAATTCCGAAGCGGCAGGCCACGCGGGTCTTTCGAGTTGAGGGCCTGCTGCAAGAACATGCGATACAACGGCTGATGCAGGCGGAGTTCCCGATCACCGACGCGGGCAACTTGCTGCTATTTGCGCTTGCGAACCTGCCCCCTGGTCGCACCTTCACCGAGATGAGCGGCTGGTTTCACTTCGATCGCCTTGCGGCACGCTTCGATCGCGGTGAACTGTGTACCGTAATCCCAGAGCAGGCCATGGACCCTAAGGTGCTGGAGCGACACGAGCGACTGACGGCCAGTGACGCTGGCTGCGGCTGGTGGTTCGATTGAAGAGCGCCGAACGCTTCTTTGCCAATCGACAGTGACATTCGCCGTAGTTGGGGGGGGCTGCGGCAGTGCGCATTGTTGGGCACGGCAGATCCACGGGCCCGAGATCGACGTTTGCTTCTTACTCAAGAGCGTTTGTCGACAAGCCATTGCATCAACCCAGCCATAACTACTCGCCGCGAGAGCGCATCGACGCCAATGAGATAGATTCCCCGAGATTCGTCGTGAAGGTCCTCCAGACTCTCTGGCGCCGTGTGGTACACCATATAGAACTCTTGGTGCCCATGAGTTAGCCAACGGGCCATGTAATCGATAACTTCCTTTCGATCGGTACGCGACTTGATTTGCACAAACGCTCGGCGCCCACTTAGCGGCGCAACCAAGTCCAGGTCAGTGTCCTTCTCAGTGGATCCCACTACCGAGAAACGTTGCCAGCCTGCCCTGGAGAAGACGAGTTCCACGAGAAGCTCGAAGTCTTTCCAGCCGAGCCCGCGGATGAGCGCCGCGGCATGCGCACACAGCGTTTCCAGCGCCTCTATCGCAGCAGCAACATCCGGCTGAATCTCGCCATTGATCTTGCGAACCAGATAATCCTGAAGCTCCACGCCACAGATCGTGCCTCGATAACCCCGAACCTTACTAACGCGCCCATCCAATCTGTCAATTCGAAGCTCGGCGCCTTTGATGTCCCTGTTGCTCCACCCGCCAATAGTCTTTCGAACGCGGCTCCCATCAGGCAATTCAACAGTCTCCTGCTCTGCGCGGCACCAATACAGATGCTTGCGGTGAAACGTGATCCATACGTCGTCGGGCGACGCCCCGTAAAAGTCTCGGATCTGATTGACGTCGCTCGACGCACTTCGTTTGTCCTGGTTGCGCTCTTTCAGCCAGAAATCGTGAACGACATCCCATTCTCCGCGCAATGATGCGGCGTGATGCGGGCTTGTATAGCCAAGCCTCAAAGTCCCATTCGCTAAGCATTCGGCTTCCCACTCGCCGCCTTCACCTAGCTTGATAAAACGAATCTTCTTTGGCCGAACAGGTTCCATGGTGTTCTCCAAGTTGTCGAACTACTTGCATCTCTCCCGAGCGCTGACGTAGTTCAAGTCTGATTCCAACTCTGCCGGCTGCCTAGCGGCTCCGATCTAGGGGCTCGTCTTGCGGGTGCGTGGAGGCTGACTGCGACCTTTTTGCGCTTCACGCTCTGCCGAAGCCGCCTCCGCGACGAAGCGCTTCCGATCCCTGGCTCCGTTGAGCGCATCGCAGATGAGCCGCGCCGTCTTGCGATCGATGCAGTCGCAAAGGTACGTGTACTCCCCGTGCGCGTTCTGGGTGCGCATGTCGAACACGATCCAAGAGAAGTAGCCTGGGTCACCGCGGTCGGGGGACTTAACCGCGCGGTAGCGCGGGCCTTCGAGGTCGGCGCGAAAGCGCTTCGCATCAATTCGCGGAGCGCGCGCCGCTGCGGCTGCGGACTCAGCTCGCGGCACCAAGCGCTTACTTCCTCTCATGGACAGCCTTCGACATCGCCAGGGTTAGGTCCATCTGGGCGTTCACGATCGCATCGACGCTGGCATGCACTGTAGTGGCGGGATCGCTCAGGGTGGCGATGGTTCGGATGACCCACGGCCACTCAGTATTTTGGTTTGCCGGCGCGCGCTAGAGGCGTTGCACCCGCCTCGAGGGCTTGGTTGCGTAGTGCCAATGCGCTATTCGCTAACGTCAGTCGTGCGTTCTCGCTCGCTAGGCCCCGGTTCTCACACCTCAGCAGTTTGAGCTCGAGCCGCAGCGCGGTAATTCGAGCCCTAGCAATCTTGAGCGTCGCGTGCTTCTTTCGTCGCTGATCGAGAAGGGTCCCTCGCGAGGCAGCGCGTATCTTTTCGGCAAGGTCCGGATAGTCGTTATGGATCAGCGTGTGACTGTAGCCCGCGCGTTTCGCGACGGCCATGATCGACATGCGCGGTGCCTTGCAGCCGGGAGCAGTCTGTGCACGCTCTTGCTTAAGGTTCCTGAACGCCAGGTTCAGGCGCTTTTTAGTGATCGCACTCATGGCGAGCTTGCCGATGTGTCGCCCGCGAGCGTGGCAAGAACGTGCTCCGCCTTCGCTAGGGCGGCTTGTGCCCTCTGCCTACCACCTGGCCCGATGTCATCGAGGGTCAACAGCTCCTGCTGTTGAGCGCGTATGCCCCGCCATATCGGCGTATGGCTATCATCGATTACTCCGTGTGCGCAGTCTGCGCAACGAGTCGCCTCGAACAGGCCCTGACCGCCGCAACCGCTTCCTTCAGCAAGGCACCAACTATGGCCGGTTGCACGTATGCTCAACCCGTCTCTGAAGGTGTCGAGGAGTTCTTTTCGACTCCGAAAGATAAGCGGTTGATGATTGCGACCCGCGTACGCCTTAATACGAGCACCGAATCCTCCGGCTAGTTGCGCACCAGGTTGCAGCCAGTGATCGATGAGCTCACCATCGAATAGATCGATTTCGTCGTCAATCATCCCGAGCAGCTCTCGGTCTGCGTCAGACAATGTCGAGTACCCTTCGCTCATGAGGACAGCGGCATGTTTGAAGTGATCTCTCAGGGTGACTAGGTCTATACGGACTCCCTTGTTCAGACGGACGACAATGACGGCATACGTCCGGCGGAAGCGGTGTGTGTGCAGCGGAGAGCTGAGCTTGATTCCCATTCGGCGCGCGAAGGCGTTGAGCTGTTTGTTATGGCTCTTTGTGTCGGTCGATCCAATGTCGTGTTTGGATCCCGCGCTCAAGAACAGCCGGTCTTCATTTCGCTTGACCTCGGTAATTTCCGCCGCCACCTGAGCACGGCGATGTTCACTTGCCCTCAGGGTTGCATAGTCATCCTCGAGTTCAGTTAGGCGAACCTTCAGCTGCGCACGAAGCGGCGCAGATTGCCGTTCGAGGACGCGAGCAGCGTGAACCGCTACCTTTGGTGCCAGCCACTTGGCTGGGCCGTCGCCAATCTTCCTGGTCGATGCCTGAAGCCAAAAATAGGAAACGCCATCGATCAATTCTTCGAACACGCATCCAACTCTCGCGTCGCCAAGTTCGTGGACCCGGCAACCTGTGGATTGCGCCAGGACGATATATGCTGCCGTCCGGATGTCGATGAGTCGTGACTCGAACGCTTGGACGTCCTTGAAGCCAGCGGCCCTGATTGTTGGCTTCTTTACACTATCTCCCCAATGATTCCGCCCGACTGCATCGCGTTTGGCTGCCCATTTCTCTTCAAGCTCGTCGCGAAGGTCCAGCACTTGATCGGCGCCATCCAGTACATCGAGCGCCGCCGTAAACAGCGCAGCCGCCTCAGGCAAGGGAAGCAGTTCGGTGCGCCGTTCATCGTCAGCTCCCGGCTCCCAAAGTGGTCCGAGCTTCTTGGCGCTGATTTCTCTCGCGACGATGTCCGAGAAGGAGTCCATGAGATACGCGCGCATGTCGTACACGCGCCGCAGTAGCTGCAAGTGGCTCGAGAGCGTTCGATCGTGTCGGCCACCCTCTCGAAGCTTCTGCAGGTATCGAGCGAGATCAAATGGTGTGGCCTGCGAATATCGAGTTATGCCCTCGTGACTGCACCATTTCGCAAACGCGTTCAAGGTCACGAACCGCTTGGGAAGTGATGCAGGATCCAATCGCACCCCGCCAGGTCGTTGCACGCTCATGAACCGTCCAATTGTGTCCTTCAGCAACTCCTCCCATTCTGTCGGCGCCTTGTCCCACTCGATGCTCATGTCTGTGTCAGGCCGTGCCGCATGAGGAAAGTAGGGAGAGAAGTGCCAGACACGATCTCCGTAATAGGACAACGGAAGGCTCACCCCGTCCGGTCCGCGCACATAAGTCACTACTAGGGCTTTCCGTTTGCATTCCGGCAAGGCCGCGGGCGCTGCACATGTTTCGTACAGTGCGAAGGTCATACTACGGATCCGATAGCTAACAATGCCTCTCGGGATCGCCACATAGGGTGAGGATCGCTTCGAGCACGAGTCTTTGCTTCTTGGACCATCTGGCTGTCGAAGCGCGGTGCCACATCGCGGTCAATGACTCGTACGATCCAGGAAAAGACCTTCCTCCAACCCTTCGCGCCTATACGTTCACGTTCGTTCCAAACAGCCCAGTAGAAGCTGAAAAGCCGATACAGGTCGTCGCCTGTGATCACTTGGGATTTGCAACGAAAGCAGGACAGGAAATCAACACATGCCTTTCCATCCTTTGGTGCTCTATGACCGTTGTACGGATCCCGGCAGCTCGAAATCGGTGTCTTCTGCACGTCGATGCGTCCAGCCTCGACCAGCGAGCGGACCATGATTTCACCCGCGAGACGGTGTTCCTCTCGCATGTCTGGCGTGACAGTGAGATATCGATCAGTGACGTCCGGCGTCTGATCAGCGGATCGTGCTGTCGCTAGAAGATCGCCCTTGGATGCTCGCCACGTGCGGTTGATGCGCGTGTTGCGGAACAGTTGGCTCGTCATCTTGAGGCGTGTTCCGTCATCTCGGATCAGGGAGTGGCGGTCTGTGAAATCCGATGCCACTTGGCTCAGATCCTCAACCGACAATCCTCGTGCGCTCTCGTCCTTACTCGGCGTAATCCACAGCCTCTGACGAACTTCCGAACTCGTCGCTTTGCAAACGTGCGGCTCCGTAAGTTCGACAACCTTCATGTAGAGGCGATAGATGTCCAACGACACGACGCGCAACTCGTCCAGCTCAGGCTTGTGCAACGGCGTTAGCGTCTCCTTGTTGGAGCGACGCTTGAAGGTCTTCAGAATCTTGCGATTCGCCCGTGGGTGGTCATCGAACGCCTTCAAAGGGTCACGCGGTATCTCGAGCAACGGCGTGGGATTGAGGCCGGTCTTGAGTAGAATCGCGAACGCACACAATGCAATCCGCACACGCAGGCTTGATGCATGCGTTCCATCAAAGATCTGGCTTGTCTCCACAGTCAACACCTTGATGATGCGTTCTCGTTCGCGATCTGACAGAGGCGGAATGTAGGCTCGACGATTCTCAAGCGCGGTGGCACGGGGGAATGGATTTGTAGGAAAGAGGTCGTCCGAGGGCAGCAGACGCCTGTCGCCAAGATCTCCGAGAACGGTCTTCACTTTCGCGTAGACCGTTCTTTGTGTATTCGGAGACCATCGTTCGCCATCCGACTTCAAGCGCATGTGTAGCCAAGCGATGAATGCTTCCACCGTGCGGGTGTCAATGGAACCGAGCGTGAGCGCGGTGGCACACGCCCTCACATGATCGCGGCAGAATCCAAACCAATGTCGAACGCCGCTCTCGACGATGGTCCTGATCGAATACGGCTCGGGGCGTCCCACCTGAATCATCTGCGCGATCGACTGCACGCAGGCATGAACAATTTCGTCGTATCCGTGGCCCAAATGCTCATGGAAGGAGTAGGTCTTCACCGCACCGTGCGGCAACGGCAATCGAAAGCAAGCATCGGAAGGCGCGCCAATCTCGGCGTGGGTTGAGACTGGCGGCAACGGCGCGCCCCCAATCGTGAAGTCCTTCTTGCGTGCCATCGTGCGGCCCCGGTTCTCTAAGCAGCTTTCATTATCGCGGCCGCTGTCGCATCGATCTCCGCCTGATATCGTGTGGCGTACTCATCGTCGATTGCATGGATAAACTTCAGGTAACGAGACGTCTCTGCGATTGATTCATGTCCCAGGAGGTCCCTCACCAGAAGGAGGGGTGATCCTCGAAACTTCCCAGCATGTTTCAGTTCTTCGAGTGAAGCGAGCGTATGAGTGGCGAACGTGTGTCTCAGCATGTGAGGGTGCACATGAAAGCCCAGTTGTCGCTGGAGACGGGCGAGCGGCTGCACAAATCCGTCTGCTACGAAGGGCACACCGTACCGAGTGAGGAACAAAGCCTCTTGAGCTAAGCCGCGTCGTAAGAGCGCTTCGCGCACGGTTGCACGGTACTGCCAGAGAGCATCCATGCATCCGATCGAGATCCGCACCGTCCTCGCCTTGCTGTTCTTTGTCTCCATCCGAGCAGGGTCCAGTCGTACCGCAACTGATTTCACGTTTTTCGGTAACCGGGAACAGTCGATCACGAAGTCGGCTGGAAAACTCGCGAGTTCCTCGGCACGCAGTCCGGCCGCCAAGCCGAGGTATGTCATCACGCGATGAGTAGGATTTGTCGTGCCGCTCAACAGCACATCAACCTGCGATCGCGTCAGCACTCGAATCTCCGGAGCGAATTCGCGCAGATTTACGTCATCAGTGCGAGTCCTTCGGGGGCGCCCGTCGGTGTGCGCAAGCCGTCCTGCAGTTCGCCCGGCGGATGGAATGACCAGCTCTCGGAATGGAAGCTCATCGATGAGTCCGGCGTCATTCTTCGCCCATTTGTAGAACCGCTTGATCGTGCCAAGCTTGTCGTTGATATAGCCTGGGCAGTTCTCGACGGACGCTCCGCACCATCTAACGTAGTGAACGAGGGCCGGTACGTCTCCACTGTTCCATGGTGGCACTAGGTCCCAGCGCAGGTTCTTGGCCTCGAGAAAACCGAAATAGTCGTACAAGTGTTGACCGTAGGCTTTCCAAGTCTTCAGGTCCCAAGTGGCGCCGTGCTTCAACAATCGATCAGCAAAGAAGCGGAGAGCGACTTCGACGATCCGGGCTTCAACATCCACGAGGATGGGAAATCCCGCATACGTTTGGCCGCCGATCTGGAAGTTGTCGTCGCTCAGATAGAGGTTCATTGCCGCGACCTACACGGCACCTACCCAGATGACCGAGCACGGTCCTGATCTAGGTATGCCAATTGCCGCCCGTCACTGACATAAGCTACCAATTTCCGACCCAATGCGACCATGCTACCGAGGCGCTACTTTGCTGTCTAGGATCAATGACTTACCCTACACTGGGGTGGCAAAAATCTATACTGGCATCCGGGCCGTGGTGCAAGTCGGTGCAGCTCGGTGCAAAATAATGACTGGCCTAACTCCCAGCGCAGGTCAGCCTTATGCCTCGATCGAAACGGCCAAAACGTTTCACCATCTCGCTTGCCGCCGAGGACTACGAAGCCCTCTGCAAGCTGGCCGAAGCGCAACGCCCACCACTTCCGCTCCAGTACGTCGTGCGACTCGCTGTCCGCCGTTTCCTGGATCAGCCTGAAGGCCATGTGTTCAAGCCCGTAGAGATACATCGCAGTGAAATGGACTAGCTCGAATTGACGCGGAGATCTCCTAGCGAACGGACTGGACCTTGCATCGGGAACTCGCGCTTGTGATCCCCGACCGTGCGCGCATTTGCTGTCATGAGACGATTGCGAACCCATGCTTTTGACTATTTCCACAACCGCCAAGCCCGCGACCGATCTCGGCTTCCTTCTCCACAAGAATCCGAGTCGCGTCCACCGCTTCGAGCAGAGCTTCGGCCACGCAACCGTCTTCTATCCGGAGGCATCGGCTGAGCGCTGCACGGTCTGCCTTCTTGTCGAAGTCGATCCAGTGGGATTGGTCAGGAGGCGCTCGGGGCCGGCCGGCGACGGGGGCCAACTCGCGCAATACGTAAACGACAGGCCTTACGTTGCCTCGTCGTTTCTGAGCGTCGCCCTCTCGGATGTCTTCGGCACGGCGATGACCGGTCGCTCGAAGGACCGTCCGGACCTCGCAGCCAGCGAGATTCCCCTTGAAGTAAGGATTCCGGTACTACCGAGCCGTGGCGGCGAGGCGCTAATCAGGGAGCTGTTCGAGCCGCTCGGCTACACAGTCACTGCTGAGCGACTGCCGCTCGATGAAAAGTTTCCGAGCTGGGGCGAGAGTCGCTATTTCTCAGTGTCCCTGCACAGCACGCTGCGCCTGCAGGACCTGCTTAGCCATCTTTACGTCCTCATCCCAGTGCTCGATGACGACAAGCACTACTGGGTCGGTGATGACGAGGTTGAGAAGCTGCTTCGTCGGGGCGGCGAATGGCTGCCGACTCATCCAGCCAAAGAGCAAATCGCCCGTCGCTACCTCAAGCACCGCAAGAGCCTTGCCCGTGCGGCGATGGAGCGGCTGACACTTTCTGATACCGACGCTGATGACATCCCGGTCGCAGGGAAGCCCGTTGGCCGCGAGGATGCGTTGGAAGCACCGCTGAGTCTGAACCAGCAGCGCATCGCCAGCGTCGTCGACGCAGTGCTCGAGGCAGGTGCGAAGTCAGTGGTCGATATCGGCTGCGGCGAAGGCAAGCTCTTGCGCGAACTATTGCGCCAGCGACAGCTCGATCGCATCGTCGGCGTAGACGTTTCGCTCCGGGCACTCGAAATCGCTGAAGAACGCCTTGAGCTCGACCGTCTTGCGCCCACCGTTCGAGACAAGATCAAGCTTCTGCACGGTTCGCTCATGTACCGCGATCGCCGCCTGCAAGGCTTCGATGTCGCCTGCATCATCGAGGTCGTGGAACACCTGGACATGCCGCGGTTGCTTGCGTTCGAGCGCGTCGTGTTTGAGAACGCAAAGCCGGCGATGGTGATCCTCACGACGCCGAACGCCGAGTACAACGCCAAGTTCCAGAACCTGCCAGCTGGGCAATTCCGTCACCCGGATCACCGCTTCGAGTGGACGCGTGCGGAGTTTGAGAAGTGGGCTGGTGACGTCGCGGCTCGCTTCGGCTACGACGTGCGCTTCGCGCCCGTCGGCGGCGTCGATTCTGAGCTGGGCGCTCCGACGCAGATGGCGATCTTTCGGGTGCGCTGACAATGGAAATCAAGATTCCAGAGCTCGCACTCGTTGTATTGGTCGGTGTCTCCGGCTCCGGCAAGTCCAGCTTTGCGCGCAAGCATTTCAAGCCGACGGAAATCCTTTCGTCGGACTACTGCCGCGGCCTCGTATCGGACGATGAAAATGATCAGGCCGCGACCAAGGATGCGTTTGAGGTCCTGCAGTTCATCGCGAGCAAGCGCTTAAGCGCAGGCAAGCTCACGGTCGTGGATGCGACGAATGTCCAGCCCGAGGCGCGGAAACCGCTCATCGCGCTTGCCCGCCAGTATCACTGCCTGCCGGTGGTTCTCGTGCTGGACATGCCGGAGCGGCTGTGTCGCGACCGAAATGCCGGCCGCGCCGATCGTGCGTTCGGAGAGCACGTCATCCGCAACCAGGCGAGCCAGCTTCGCAAGTCCATTCGCGGACTTGAGCGGGAAGGCTTCCGCCACGTCCACGTGTTCCGCTCGCCTGAGGAGCTCGACGCCCTGACCATCCGGCGAGAGCCGCTATGGAACAACAAGAAGACCGAGACAGGTCCCTTTGACATCATCGGAGACATACACGGGTGCCTCACGGAGGCGCTTGAGCTGCTTGGCGTGCTCGGCTACGAAGTGACGATGCAAGACGGGCACTACGCGATCTCACACCCACAAGGTCGCAAGGCCATTTTCGTGGGCGATCTTGTGGACCGCGGGCCGGACTCGCCCGGTGTGGTCCGGCTCGTGAGTGATGCGGTCAAGTCCAGCGTCGGCTTCTGCGTCGCCGGCAATCACGACGTGAAACTTTCCCGGGCCCTGCGCGGGCGCGACGTGAAGATCAGCCACGGCCTCGCTGAGTCCATTGAGCAGCTCAAGGGCGAACCGGATGAATTCCGCAGGTTCGCCGCGGAGTTTCTGGATGGTCTCGTGAGTCACTACGTCTTCGACGGCGGCAAGCTAGTCGTCGCTCATGCCGGTCTGCGCGAAGAGATGCACGGCCGCGGCTCGGGTGCTGTCCGCCAGTTCGCGATGTACGGTGACACGACTGGCGAGACCGACGAGTACGGTCTGCCCGTGCGCTACAACTGGGCGGCCGACTATCGCGGCAGGGCGATGGTCGTGTACGGCCATACGCCCGTGCCCGAGTCTGAGTGGCTCAATAACACGATCTGCGTGGACACGGGCTGTGTTTTCGGCGGCAAGCTCACCGCGTTGCGATACCCGGAACGCGAGCTCGTGTCGGTTCCGGCGAAAAAGATGTACTACGAGCCGATCCGACCGCTGAAGCCAGCCGTACCCGCAGCGCTGACTGCGCAGCAAACGCTGGATGATCTGCTCGATCTTGAGGATGTTTTTGGCAAACGCATTGTCGATACGAAGCTCTACCGCAACATTACGATCCGCGAGGAGAACGCAGCGGCCGCGCTCGAGGTGATGAGCCGCTTTGCGGCCAACCCGAAGTGGCTCATCTATCTGCCACCGACAATGTCGCCGAGCGAGACGAGTACGAGACCCGGTCTCCTGGAGCACCCCGAGCAGGCGCTCGACTACTAAGCCAAGAACGGCGTGCAGGCAGTCGTCTGCGAAGAAAAGCACATGGGCTCAAGGGCGGTGATCGTGATCTGCCGAGACGAGGAGTCAGCCCGAACTCGCTTTGGTGTGACCGGCGAAGGTCGCGGAATCCTCTACACGCGCACCGGTCGTCGCTTCTTTGCGAGTGGCAGCCTGGAGGCCGATCTTCTCGATCGCCTCGGTCGGGCGCTCGACACCGCGAAATTCTGGGATCGTTTCGAGACGTCATGGTTCTGCCTCGACTGCGAGGTGATGCCATGGTCGGTGAAGGCCGAGGATCTCTTGCGCGTTCAGTACGCTCCAACGGGCACGGCCGCGCGTGCCGCCGTGGGAACAGCGAACGAGCTGATGCAGAAAGCAGTTGGGCGGAAACTCGACCTCGATGGCATCGCTAAGTCGTTAATGGAGCGCGGTGAGCTCGTGCAGCGGTATGTCACTGCGTATCGGCACTACTGCTGGCCGGTAAACAGCATCGAGGACATCAAGCTCGCGCCGTTCCACCTGCTGGCCAGCGAGGGTAGAACCTACTTCGACAAGCCGCATACGTGGCACATGGAAACTTTGGCAGAACTGGCTCGCCATGATCCGCAGTGCCTCGTCGCAACGCCCGTGCGCGCGGTCGACCTCACCGACGCAAGCGCCGTCGAGAGCTTGTTCGCCTGGTGGGATGCGCTCACCGGCGCCGGCGGCGAAGGCATCGTTGTGAAGCCGATGGATTTCGTAGTCCGCGGCAAGCGCGGCCTGCTGCAGCCGGCGATCAAGTCCCGCGGGCCAGAGTACCTGCGCATCATTTACGGACCTGAGTACTCGCGTCCCGAATTCCTTGAGCGTCTCCGCGAGCGCGGCCTGTCTACTAAGCGCAGCATGGCGCTGCGTGAATTCGCACTTGGCGTTGAAGGCCTTGAGCGGTTCGTCCGGCGTGAGCCGCTGCGTCGCGTGCACGAGTGCGTCTTCGGAGTGCTCGCTATGGAAAGCGAACCTGTCGATCCTCGGCTGTAACCAGCCACATGCCTGTAGGCTTGCGATCCTTAGCCAGCAGCTTGTCGCAACGTCTGCAAACGCTCCATCCGTCGACGGCTAGTAGCGAATACAAGATACAAGAAGGGATTGCGAGGAGAAGTATGCCCACCGCAAGCAGGGATCCGTTCAGTAACTATCCTCCGCGGTGGGACGTGTATGACTATTACAAGAATGCAGTTCCCGCGTACGTAATGGGATTTTCATCGGAACACGGGGACATTGTTAGATTCGGCGCCCGGTATCGCTTCGCAAAATCGTTTCAGGGCGTTTTGCTGGATGACGTGAGTGCTCGCACTCTCTCTGCATACAGCAAGCTGTCACACGTGATGTTCACCTTTGGAGCGTTCGAAAGCTTTCTGAAGATCCAGGGCCTCAACAACGACAGCTACGACCATCACCTGAGTCACTATCCGACTGCGATGTGGTTAGCGAACATACGGACCACGGATACTGGCGACAGGGTAATGAAATTCTGCCGCTCAGTAGCCACCCCCGGCCGACGCGTTAAACGAGAACTGGATGCGTATCTGTCAGGTCGGCCGGCAAGCTTTGTCTACCTTGCCTTCGCAATGCGAAACGCCTTCGCTCACGGGCATTTAACTGGTCAGGTCTGGGGTAGTGAGCCGGGTATCGTGGCGCATTGCGCCACGGTCGTGACGAAGGGGCTGTTTTCGATCATGGAGACCGAGTGGGAACGACTGATGATGGAACTGGACGCGGAGATGGATTCTATTTTTGATCCGCCCGATGCTTACGAAGATTGGCAGGCAATCTAGTGGGCTCCAACTCCGCCTCGGTGAATCAGGTCTTCATGCGACCCAACAGCTCCGCTGTCGCCTGTCCAACGTGTCTTTGTAGCTGTTCGGCGTCCATAGCAGCTAGATCAGATTTCGAGCGCACACCGGAGTGAAAGAGTGCAAGACATTGTCCCCTCGTAAGCCGGATGGGCAGTTGCGCGAGCGGTAACGCATCAATCGGCAGGCCGAACTCCAACTGTTGGAGGATACTATTTAGGCCCTGCAGGAACTCGGGCTGGCCAGGTATAAGGACCGATAGGATCTGATGAGCGGAACGCAAATGAAATCGCGTCAGATCGGCGATCCCGATGATGTTGCCGTAAGCAATGGCACCCCCAAACGGTGTTGTTGAATAGCGCCTCTCCAACACATCGACCGGTGTGCCATCTATCCAATCTCTCAAGAGGGCAGCTCGTTTACAGCGGGCCCAGTACTCGATCTGATCTCGACAGTAGCGCTGAAGAGAGGTCGCTGTTTGATAACCGAATCGCTGCGAAGCTTCGCCGACGCGAACGCTTTCAGACTGACCTTTCTTCATCACAGGTGTGTAGGCAGCGCCCATTTCGTCCAAGACCTGAATGACGGCGAGCATGTTTACCGGCGGCATGCTTGTGGCGTCGAGGCCTTTCACCAGCTCCACCAGACGTAAGCTCGACTCAAACGACAGCGAAGACGCACCGCATGCCCTTCCGAGAAGCGTCAGGTGGATCAGCTCACCTTCTCGCTCCGCCAATCCAGCCTGCAGCAAGCGATCTACGAGCCTCGTCACTTCGGACTCGAGCTGAGCGACCCACTGAGGATTTGCACGCGAGGCCGAGTAGCCGCCGAAGGTGTTCACCAACAGTCCGGGAATTTCACCTGGTCGAACACCTCGCACCTGGCTCAGTAGACGCAGCGTCCAGGTTGGCAGATCGCGCTGCTGGAACGAAGAGGCGACACGCTCAGGCACGCCCATGACATAGCGCTGGAACAGTTGCGCACGCTCGAAAGGGGTGTCCGCCAAGATGATCGCCTTGCCTACCTCGTTGAAGCCAAGGCGGCCTGCGCGTCCAGCCAT
The DNA here is from genome assembly GCA_023417315.1 of Pseudomonadota bacterium. Classification (GTDB taxonomy): domain Bacteria; phylum Pseudomonadota; class Gammaproteobacteria; order Steroidobacterales; family Steroidobacteraceae; genus Steroidobacter. Next base: position 18,374 of record JAEZFW010000062.1, on the reverse strand, counting down.
GTTCTTGTACTCGGCGACCGTAAAATTTCTGCCGTCCTCTCCAACGAATTCGTTTTCAGCCAACACCACTGTCGAGGCCGGCGTGTTGATCCCCGCGGCCAAGGTTGTCGTTGCAGCCAGTGCGTGTATGCCGCCGGATCGACTGCGGAAAGCCTTCTCCACAGCCTCTCTCTCTGCGCGCAGAAGGTTAGTGCTATGAAAAGCGGTGCCCCCAGCTAAGCAATTTCGCAGGTCCTCGGACGCAGCTGTCAGATCCTGGGTCGGTAGCGAATCAAGGACAGCGGCAGCCGGTGGCAGCCCAAGTTCCTGAGCGAGGTACCTTGCACAACCCTGAGCCGGGCCACGCATGTTTCGAAAGATCAGAAGTTTTTCGCCTTGCCCTATGAGTAGTTTGGCCAGTGGCACGATTACGTCCTGCGAGCTCGCCTTGTCGCGACGTTGCACTATTCGATCCGATGGCAGCAGCTGCTTGGTCTTGATCGTTCCATCTGTATCGACATATTGAAATGTGCCACGTCGATCGAGCACCCCTTCAACCAAGGGCACAGGCCGATCACGCGCCACAAGCAGCGGAACATCCAACCAACGATCGAAACTATTCAGATCCCCGATGACTGCGGACAGCACTATCAGCTGTGGCCGAATTCCACGATGCTGTGCGCGCAGTAGGAGCGAAAAGATCAACTCGACCGTGATTCCACGATGTGGGTCGGTTATGAACTGCGCCTCATCGACAACAACCAGGCCAAGTTGATTGATCAGGCGAGACGAGCCCAGTGTTAGGTTGAGGAACATTTCGTATGTGAAGAAGCCCAGATCGTACCGGCCCGCTAGAACAGAGCCGACCCCATCAGTCGCGTCACCGCTGCAGCGCACGACGCGCAGGCCTGCGGCCGAATAACGTGCGGTGAACTCATCGAACTTCTCGCTTACTAGCGCTCTATATGGCAGGAGGAAGGCCGCCTTCTTACCAGACGTGACGGCATTGACCGCCGCCAGTTCACCGATCATCGTCTTGCCGGAACTCGTGGGAGCGACAACCAATAGCGACCCGCCCGCTAGTACACCAAATTCGTTTACTGCCTTGAGCTGGAGATCATTTAGCCCGCTCGGGAAGTCTGTAGCCCATTGATCCACAACTTCCTGCGGGAACCCGTGCTCACCGAGTTCAGAAAATGAGCCAGACAGTTGCCGTACGGCCCGCTCTGGAAAAGAGGCTGCAAAGTTGTCGCCACGTTTCAAGGTCGGAAATACCAGTCCGCCTTGGACGTTGCCAAGAAACACAGGCGTCTGTGTGACACCGATGCGCTCAGCTTCGACGCGTGCGAGGCGAATTATCTCACCGGCGATCTCGGGGAAACTTACAGAGAGTGAAGGGGAACCGGTCCACGCTTCGATAACGGCGTGCGTAAGCAAGCCGTGTCCTGTTCCAGGCTGCTCCCAAGCTGATTCGCTTGCCGCACATGCTGCGAACAGGATGCGCCCTTCACCATAGATACCGGTAAGGGCGAATGCACTACGAGGTCGCGCCTCAGTCTCCAATACGCGCGCGGGAGCATGTCCGCTGAAGCAGCAATCCAGGATGCAGAGAACAGCTCGCGCCTTGGTGGCTTTGAACGCCGCGGCCACATCCGACATGGATATCGCCGTGGCCGCAAGATTCGTGGCCTCGGTGTCGAACACTACGAGGCTTCCGTCCGGCGACCCGTGCCCAGCGAACGTGATGATTACGACGTCGTCCTGCTCGGCCTTACTCAGGGCACCGAAGACGGCTTGCGTGACCTCCGCATGCGTGGCGGCCTCATCGACCAGAACGCGAGCTGCCAATCCCTCAATAGTGTCTGTGAATAGAGCCCACAATGCGGTGGCATCTCGACGCGCACCGCTCAATTCGGAGATGGTTGGGTCTCGGTGTTTGTTAACGCCGACGAACACCGCGTGCATTGTCACGTGCCCTTACCTCGCTTCGACTCTGATCTTCTTGATGGTGCGTTTCTGTTTCGTGCGGGTCGCACCTAGCGCCTCGGACACTCGCCGCGACCCACCCACAGGATGCGCCCATGGCGAATCCAAAAATGACTGTAGCAACCTGTGTTTCGCCACACAGAGGGCGAAGCCGTGAGACTGCCATCCCGATGGCAGCGAATCTTCCAAAGAGGACGAGCGGGCGGGACCAAGTTTAGGATCACGCGGCTCTTGCAGCCACATGGGCAGAGGAGTGCCGCCTGGAGGTAGTAGCCCTCCTCGCCGATCAGATAGACGACGTTAGCTTCGAGCGCCTTTGGAAGGTCAGCGAGGACCCGCGTTCTCAGGCCCGTTGCTGCCTCGCCGGAGAACAGGAACCGCAGGATGTCCTTCAGTTTGGTGAGGAGCTGCATCTTGGCTACTCGCTTAGCAGAGGCATGTCCAGCAAGGGATCGCAATCGCCGCGCCCAAGGTTTCTTCGGTGAGCTTCCCTGGGTGGTACCTCCTCCTCGGAATGGTATTGCTCACCCTGTACGAAGCTGGTTCTGACCACCGCAAACTCATCGTTCTCGCTGAGACGATAAGGATGGAGGCGCGCCAAGAACTCATTTACGGCGGTGGCGGCCATCTGGGTGTTGATACTGATGACGGCTGGTCGATTCTCATGCACCCCTCGTATGTATCTGGAACGTACCTGGCGTCGGTACTCATCAGGGTCCGAATAGCGAAGAGCCTCCGCGTGCAGCTGCTCGGCCGTGATCGCACCGCGTTCCAAGAGAGTCGAACCATCGGGCTGCACGCAATGCACGGCACCGATCGCATCCGCGATTCCACCGACACCATCAGCATCAAGGCGCACCCCGACATCGAAGTAGGGTACGCAGTAGAAGGTGGCGATCTCATTGAGTAGGTTTCGACCTCGAGCGCCGTCCATGCATCCGAACACCACATCACAACCGGCCACTGCGCGCACAGCCTTCGCTGTCGCGAGGTCCTCATTGATGAGGGTAACGGCCGTGCCGAGACCCATGCGCGCGATTGCCCGCCCCATGACTTCAGTCTTGAATCGGCCGAGGATGGCATCCTCTTGCGTGGCGTTGTAGATGCGATTCAGGTTCTTGACTTCGACTCGGTCTGGATCCACCAGTACCAGGTGACCAACGCCCAGGCGAGCGAGCATCTCGATCAGTGGGCTGCCGGTGCCCGAGCAGCCGACGACTGCGACCGAGAGTCTCTGCAGCCGGTCAGACGTTTCACTGCCGAACAGCTGGCGATGCCGCTGCGCGAATACCGAAGCGGTCGTGACGTTCGCCGCACACCAGAACTTCAAGTCGGACCCTGCAACTGCGGTCATCTCGATCGGAGAAAAGACTCCATCGGCGTTAACTAGGCGCGCGAGAATCCGCCCGCACTCAAGCATGATCGCGCTTGCGTGAGGGTTATCGCTGTCGGCCCAGCCCCCGACGCTGGCGAACAGGTCACGGTCGCTCGCGTCATCTCGGTCCGAGAAGCGCTCGTAGCCAGCCGGGTGCGAGTGAATCTTCACGATAGCGAGGTCCCGCTCCACGGCTCTTTGGATCAAAGGAAGCGCCAGGGGTGGAGGCCACGTAACCTCAGACGTAGTGCGATGGCATTGAGAATGCGGGATCAGGAGCAGCTCACGCGCCATCAGCGCGCGAACTTCACCGGCCTGCATGCGGCCGCACGCAACGAGGGCGACCGCCTCGAGGCCGTCCCCGGGAAAGAGGTGTCGGCGAAGCTCGCCGTACTGCCGACCTGTGAGGCGCAACTTGTTCAAGGTGCTCATCGCTTCTTGAACTCGTCCGTCAACCAGCCGAAGGCGTATGCGCAATGCGTTGCCAAGCAATCCTCGCCCGGGCGCCACGCACTCGCAGGTCGGTGCCGGGACCACTGTTGAAAGTCACGGCCGTCGATGGTTAGCGACGAAACTGCGTTGACGGGCTTGCCATCCACTCGCTTCAGGGGCGGCTCGAAATAGACCATGTCCAGAGCGGCCTGCGGATAGCCCGGGACCAAGCGTATGGCAGCCGTCGCGCGAGGCACGTTGAATCCCGGCGGCAGGTCGAAGTTGTGGAGGAGCACCCATTGAGTGCCGCCCTCAACAACCGCTTCCCAGGGCTCGCCGCGTTCTTCCAGGAACTCACGATCGTCGCTCGTCGGTTTGAACTGGCGCCGGAGCTCGCGGCCCTCCGTGGCTTCGCGAGGGATAGTCATGAAGCGCTCGACACCGGGTGCACGAAGGTCAACCTTCTGATCGGGCCCGATAGCGACCGGGGCTCCACCCGCGACCTTCTGCGACAACAGGTGGGTCTCCGGAGTCTTGCCGGCCAGGGTCAGGATCTCCCGCCCAGTCGGCATCGGGTTCGTCAGCTCGAAGCGTTCACGGTCGATGCGAATCCGGTAGCGCTTTGCCTTCGGCTTCGGCTTGCCGCCCTTCGCGAACTCCTCGACATCCAGTACTTCAATTTCAGCGTCTTCACGGTCAGTCATGTACGTAAGCCTCATCTGGCGGCAGAATAGGATTCGGGGCCGGTCCTGCCATCGCGACGACGGCTCCCATCACGATTACGTCAAAGCGCTACAAACCACGAATAACGCTTCGGCGTATGACCCCAAATAGCGCTTCGGCGTATAGGTCCAGTCGGAATCTGGAGTAGCGCTCAGTGGCGCAATCAGAGGTGGGAAGCGTCACTAGGCTCCAAATGCAGAGCGAGTCAGACGGCGCGCTGCTCTACTACATCTCGTGCCGCGACACGGCGGCCGACCGAGCCTTATCTGAAGCAGCGACTCGAGAGTTCTATCGCCGGCATGCGGCTCCGCTCCTGCGTCGCTGCAGGCGAATCTGCCGGCAGTCCGGATCGGATGTGGATCCGGAACACCTCTTTCAAGCCACCGTCGCCAAGGCGATCCGTCGTGGTGAAACATTTCGCGACGGTGATGATCCAGCGCGCCAGCCTGGCCGTACGCTGCAATGGCTATCGCGCATCGCGAAGAACCTGCTTCTGGACGCTATCCGGAACCCGATGCGCGCGGGTCCCATTACAGGGGAGCAGGACATGATTCCGGTTGAGGACTACTCCTCTGAGGAGTTCGCCTCTTTGTACTGTGATGGCAAGTTCGCGGAGCGAGACAACCGCACTATTCGTCTGATCCAAGATGGATTCGAGACTCTCGATGGGCGAACGCGCCTCGTGCTCATGCATACCGTACTCGAGCGCCGACGCTCCCCTAAGGGTAGTTACATGTTTAGAGGCTCTGTTCAGACGCTGGCTAAGCAGCTTGCAACCTCTGTCGTCAACGTCCGCCGTATTCGACGACTCGGCGTCAAAGCCTTGTCGGACTACGTGCGAACCCGAGTACCTCAGGAATAAATATGAGAAAGCTCAAAGGCGACGCACTGCCTAAGATTAGAGTTGAGAGAACTGAACGCGTATTGGACACCTTAGAACGCGCCGTGACGTCGGACGATGAGACGGACGAAGTCAACGTGCACTCGGAGAATGACGATGTCGAACGGAATGGTCTGCAGTCATTGCCGGAGCACTTGAGAGATCCGTTTGCGGTGATCGAACGCGGCGACTTCTTTCTTCAGCATGGGATCCCTTCGAAACACCGTAAGGCAGAAGGCGGCGCCTATGACGACCAGCTACGCATGGCGGCACGCAATGGCAACGCCATTCCTGAAAGTGTTCGCGTGGTCATGAACGCTGATCGCGCAGCAGTTCGACCGTACCCCGAACACAAGTCCTTCGTCCCAGAATCTGCCGGCATTGTTAATCCTCGAAATTCAATGCCAGATACAGAAGGAGATCCGGTTGACCGATCCATTCGCGAGACAGAAATTGAGGACCTCGCCGAGGATGTAAGCAACGACTATGTGCGTGAAGGGCGAATCGAACCAAAGCTTATTGCCGATGCTGAAGACCTGAGCTATTCATTCGGGCGGTATGGTCAGTGTTTCGATGGGCTGCTTGAGTGCCGAGCAGATCAATTTCATGTCTACATAAACTTGGACACTAACAGAACCTCTGACTCTCCCAGGGCACGCTTCAGCTTCGCTCACGAACTCGGACACTATTTGCTCGATTGGCATCGATGTTCTCTCGCGCGTGGCGTTCCTGCGCACGGCTCACTTGCAGACTTTCAATCGACTACCTTGGTCGAGAGGGAGGCGGATCAGTTCGCAGCCAACCTCCTTCTGCCGGCGAAGAGGATCAGGAAGTTGGCGAAAGCCAGGGTCGATGCTGCGGAGATCGTGCGTTTGGCAAATTTGTTTGGGACATCGCTCTCTGCGACTGCAATGCGATGCGCTCGCTTGAGTCTGTCACCTCTCATAGTGATGAGATGGACACAGCAAGGTCGATCCTGGTGTTGGTCGTCGAACGAATTTGAAGAGCGGACAGGCAATAAAGCGTTCCGCTCAATCGAGCGGATACCCGTTGACTCTGTCACAAGGCAGATGTTGGGTGCCCAGAAGAGCGAAGGCTCTGTGGCGACAAGGGGCACCACCCTTGCAACGTGGTTTCCGTTTGTGCGCGCCGGAAGTATGAGCGACGACATTCTTGTTGAAGAATGCGTCCCTCTCGGTGTCTATGGCGCGTTGACGGTGCTGCGCCCAGCATGAGCGAAGTGCTATGGACTACGCCGCTCTGAATTCGTTGCGTCGGGACATACTGATGACACCGGAGCTTTGGCAATTCGACCTGCTCGATGCACGGGGCTTGTTGCGATACGCCCGCGACCGGGACCTCTCATTCTTTGATGGTCCCACCATCCGCTAACGACGCCTGCTGACGCAGTTTCGCTACTCGCGCAGCTTCGAGTGCCTCCAGAAATGCGTCGGATAACTCCCTTCTCGAGAGAATGGTCGTTCCGTTCAGTTGCCACGCGACCCCGTATTCCTGGTGCAGGCCTGGATACGCCACATGACTGTCCTCCGAAAAGCCCGATGCTGGCTGCATTTTCGCCAGCGGCATTCTCACGCGAGCAAAACGCTTCTTGACTCGTTGGAAGTGGTCGACGACATCCGCAGGCACATTGTCCTTTCCGTCTTTCATCATCTCCCAGAGGGTTCGTACAACTTCATAGGCGCCCAGCACCCATAAGTACGATTGTGTGATGTGCTCATGGAGGGCATCGCCGTCGTTTGGATTCGCGTTCTTCTTCCGCGTCGTCTCGATCCATGTAGCGTCGGCGAGAATCAACCGAACGTCCAAGCGTCCTAACTGTTGCACGAGCGGCATCATATGCGGCTCGAACCGCATCAGGCCGATCGAGACCTTAATCCAGCGCTCATTTCTCCCGTCTGCCTCTATCAATGCGATCTCCTCTCATGTTTCGCGCTAACGCGAACATGCCCGCGCGGTTGGCGCACCTGTGAACGTGTCGCGTGGGGCGACGTTACCCCTTCCTCCGTTGCACTTCGCATTGCGGATCACTTGGGAGGCTTGACCATGACCATCACGGGCATCCCCGGTGGCGGAAGCCCGTCCTCCACGGAGCGCCATTTTGTTTTGCCGGGATCCACCCATACTTTTGGCTTGCGCTGCTCCAAAGCAACCCACTCAGGACGGTGGTAGAGACGAAGCGCCAAGACCACGATGGCATTGGTTAGCCGGAACCTGGGGTCTTGCAGCGGATACTCGCTCCCTTCGGGTAGATCGGACTTCAGCGCCGAACACAGGCCTTGAACGCGAGGGCTTGAGAAGTCCATTCCGTGCTTCGCATGTGCGAACTCATTGCGCACCTTTCGTATCAACGCGATCTCGGTGTACTCAAATTGATCGATCAGTCCCAGGGAATAGCAAGCCTCCGCCCGAGCGGAAAACGTACCGAGAGGCGCGTTCGGGCCATCGAGCAGTCTGGCCACATTGGGAACTGAACAGAAGAATGCCCTGAGAGTCTCAGTTAGACGATCGTCAAGGAGCGCGGCCCCGACCAAGGGAAGACCCCGATCCGTTTCGCGCTTCAGTTCCTCAACGAACCTAGCCAAATCCTCGGCAGTGGTGAGAAGCATGTCCTTGCCTGCTACAACCTAAAGGTCGCGTTGAGCCTGAGCCGTGAGTATGGGCACATCGCCTTTGCGGCGAACTCTAAGTGGTTGTTCCTCTCTTCGCACGACCGCGTCGCTCTACCTGCTCCTTCAAGAGAACAGTGAGACGATTAAAGCAGGCTGCGACTTCGCTCCAACTCGACTCAGGATACTTCTCATCCGAGTCACTCACGGAGAAATGCACTGTTCGTTCCTCATCCGTTCCGAGCTTTGCGACAGCGTCGAAGACCTGTCGTTCGGAGAAGTGCACGTAACCTGACGTGTACTCATACACAGTCTTACCCCAAGGCTCCCGCGCCGTGAGTCGCTCCACAAGATAGTGATCCTTGAGCTGCTTTCCCTCGGTGCTTTTGAACTTCCTAAGATGCTCGCCTCCCAATACCGCGCTCGCGACAGCCTCAGGATCATCGACGTACTCATACGCGGAAAGACGCAAGACCGTATCCATGTGCATTCGGAGAAGGGCACGCGCACACACCATGTTCTTCTTCTCGATCATGACAGCCAGGCCCGAGGCCAGGCTTACAGCGCGTTTGAGCGCGCCAATTAGGATCATGTCCAGCACGAACATTGGGGCGCCCGCGCCGCCGAGCGCAGCCATGCCAGCTGTAAGGAGCGACTTGCGCAAATCTTCGAGCTTCTGCAGTTCATCTGCCGGATTCATTTGAAAGGCATTTTAGCGCGCAGCGCGAACTCTTATAGGCGGACGTTGGCTGTGAGAGGGGGCAACGAGAGATAGGCTCCCTCGAGTTTGGTTACAACCGTTGAGAATACCGCCGCGATGGCGCTTTCCGGGCAACGCGCATGACGTGTGAAAGAGCGAACCATCCAGCCTTCGTTGCGCGCCTTGGCAAGCTTTGATTCGAGAGAGTAACGAAGAGTCTCAGGCAAGCGCGTACGGGCGGCCGGAAACCGAAGATATGCTGACGCAAGGTCACGTACGGCGAGCCAGCAGAAGTAGAAGCCGTCGGCTACGGAGAGCCTCTCGACCGCACGCCTGATGGGCGACTCAACACCAGCGACCCAGCCGTCATCGAATTGATGATCCGACAACTCCGCGGCGAGGTAGCCCATCATCTCGGCTGCTGCAAGGTCGCGCCAGACCGCAGTGGACTCTGCGGCGAAGTTCGCTTCTCCTTTGAGACCCGAGAGTGCCGACATGGCGAGTAGCTCGGCTGTTTCGAGATCGTCCATGTCAGGCGGTAGCTCCCAGCGTCTTATCTGATGCGAAAGGTGGTTGCCGAGCGATAGCCCAAGCTGCGAATACGCACGACTTTCCACGAGCAATCCATGTGCAGCGAGGTAAGGAGGAATACTGTCCGCCAACGTTTGCACGGGCGCCATCACATCGAAGCGCTGCGATGATCCCAAAGGTACGGCGTCCTCCTGTGTCCAGATCCATGCGAGCAAGCAGGTCACAGCGGATGTACCTGCAATCACCATTCGGTCGATTGGTGGTGAGGTCTGGATGTCCGACTGGCTTCCGGGCAATCCTTGGGTCCGTGCGCGCTTCTTCGGCATGTGCGTGGGGCACGCGTATACGGCGTGCGCATAGACATTAGCGACCAGAGGTTACTCCGGATGACGAATCCGGGGCGATGAACACTATAGGGTGTAGCCCTATAGTGTTCAATGCTCTCTATTAGGTGTCCCCTGATTGCGGGACACTCAGAATGGACGTTCGCAAAGGCTTCGCTGGCAGTTTGAGAGAGATTCGGCTGTCACAAGGCATGGCCCAAGAGGACTTTCACGACATCTCAGGTCGCACTTACGTCGGCGCACTAGAGCGAGCTGAAAAGTCCCCCACCCTGGACAAGATCACGCAACTCGCCTCCGTCCTGGATATCCATCCTCTGACTCTGCTAACGCTGACATACATCAGAGCGGAGTCTCACAAGGATGAGCGAGCGCTACATGCCATCGTCAAACGGGAATTGGCACTGATCAAGAAGAAAGGAAAGCGGCTCCCCAAGCCCTAGAGCCTGGATCTCGAGGCCAAATGCGCCTCCGCGCCCCCCCCTTCGGGAATGGCTAACAGATCGATGTCGGAAGAACAGCCGATGTCGACGCCCACGGCGGCGGGGATTACGGCCTTCAGCGTTGGAATCACACTCCCAACGGTCGAGCCTTTGCCGAGGTGCACGTCGGGCATCACGGCGAGGTGATGAAAGATGAACGGCATCTTCGCCGTCTTCTCGAGTTGCGCCTTCGCCTCCTCCTCGACAGGCACACCGCGCGTCCACATCTTGATGTCCGAGCCACCTTCGATGTGAACGGTTTCGTAGTTCGCGTCTGCCATTGCGATCGCCCCCTTCAATCTCTTCGCTGCAATCTGTAGCCCAACGCATTACGAGCAGGCTCGTGCCCTCCTGCGTGGGGCGCTCGAGATCCTCGCAACGAACAGTGGAACCGTGCCAAGTGGCGTCGTCCTCGCGTAGGCGAGGATCCATCTTAACCGAGACCGAGCTGCGGCATGGACAGACGACGCGGACCACGCGGATGTATTGCACGCCACGGCCGTATCGATTCACGCGCCGAGGATCAGATGGATCCTCGCCTCCGCGAGGACGACGACTGGGAGTCGTCGGGTTGGCGGGCTCCGCGAGATTCTCGGCGTCTTAGCTGGCCACGCTTCAGCTGAAGTGCTGATTGCGACATGGTAGCCCTGCGGCTAAGGTGCAAAGATCGCTGACATTGCGGTGCTGCCATGTCGAACATCTTCATTCAATCGCCGCCGCGCCTTGGCAATCAGTATCGAGACGATCGCTTCTTGCGAGACTATCTGCGTCGCAAGCTGCCCGAAGACGTCCTGCGTGCAATCGAAGGCGACCTCGAACACATGGGCGAGCTTGCGGGCGGTGAGCTGTATCAGATGCAGCTCGAGGATCGCCTGCACGAACCCGTGCTCACGCAGTGGGACGCATGGGGAAACCGTGTCGATCGAATCGAGCTGTCGCCGTTGTGGCAGAAGGCCGCGCCGATGGCTGCGCGCACCGGGCTCGTCGCGATTCCTTATGAGATGAAGCACGGTCGTCATTCACGCGTTCATCAGTTCGCCAATGTCTATCTCTTCCATCCTTCGACGGATGTTTACACCTGTCCGCTTGCGATGACGGATGGCGCGGCCCGCACCTTGCTCGGTACGCAGCAGGAGCAAACGATCGCGCGCGCGATTCCGCGCATCACGAGCCGCGATCCTGATCGCGTATGGACCAGCGGACAATGGATGACGGAAACCACGGGCGGCTCGGACGTCGGCGCAACACTCACGAGCGCGACTCGTGACCACGACGGTGTTTGGCGTTTGTATGGGAAGAAGTGGTTCACCTCTGCGGTCACCTCGCAGATGGCGCTCACGCTAGCTCGCCCGGAGGGCAATGGACCCGGCGGCAGCGGGCTGGCCATGTTCTATGTCGAAACGCGCGATGAAGAAGGGCGCCTCAACGGCATTCGAGTGGAGCGCCTGAAGGACAAGCTTGGAACGCGCAAGGTGCCGACGGCAGAGTTGTATCTAGACGGCACGCGGGCAACTTTGCTCGGTGAGCCGCGCAACGGGACGCGTGCGATCGAGCCGATGCTCGTCATCACGCGCGCTTGGAACAGCGTCACCTCCGTCGCATTCATGCGCCGTGCAATCGCTTTGGCGCAATCGTATGCAGATGAGCGACGCGCGTTCGGCAAGCGGCTCGCCGAACTGCCCCTGCATGCCGATACACTCGCAACGCTCGAAGCGGAAACTCGCGGTGCATTCTTGCTGGCGTTCGAGCTGATCGAGCTCATCGGGCTGCAAGAAGCGGGTGAGATCACAAGCGAGCAGAAAGCGCTCCTGAGACTACTCACACCGATCGCAAAGTTGCTGACGGCAAAGCAGGCCGTCGCGGTCGTGAGTGAAGCCATCGAGGCGTTCGGCGGCGCCGGCTATGTGGAAGATACCGGCGTGCCGATGTTATTGCGTGACACGCAGGTGCTGCCGATCTGGGAAGGCACGACGAACGTTCTGTCACTCGACGCCGTTCTACGAGGCGACCCCCTCGCAGGCATCACCGCATTGAGCGCGCGTGTTCGAGCCGCGGCGGGCGCCGCGAGCGCGCCGGAGCTGCGCTCGCTAGGCGAGTACGCGCTGCACACCATCGAGCAGGCACAGGGCTGGTTATCTAAGTCCCGCGAGCCAGAAGCACTGCATGCGTCTGCCCGCAGACTCGCGATGACACTTGGACGCACGCTCGAGCTCGCGCTCTTGATCGAGCACGCACAATGGCAACTCGATAGCGCGAACGACAGCACGGGCGTTGCAGCCGCTCGCCGTTTTGCATGTACACCGATCAATCAGATCTACGAGAGCTCACGCGACGAAACATGGCTTCTGTAGGTCGGGTTCAACCCGACATTCGCAGCAGTCGGAATGAATTCCGACCTAGACCGTCGTCGCGAGAGTTTCTCTCTATGCCATAGCCTCAGAGGCCGCACGCGCTATCGCCGCGAGCCAAACACCTGCGCCCAATAGATATCCGCTTCACTCTTCATATCTACGAAGAACGCGACGCCCATCTCCGTGTACTGTCGGCCCATGATGTTCGTGCAGTGTCCAGGGCTGGCGAGCCAGCCCTCCACGACCGTTTCAACATCAGGGGAGCCTGCCGCAATATTCTCGGCAACGCTGCGCCACTTATAACCCGCGCGCGTGACCCGATCCGCGGGCCGGCTTCCGTCCGAACCGATGTGATCGAAGCGACTGTGCGCGGCCATGTCTTTCGCATGCGCGAGCGCCGCTCGCTCGAGAAGCGGTGCGAGCTTGAGCGGGGGTACTGCAGCGAAAGCGGTTTTGCCGCACTTCCGGGGTTTGCTGCGAGCCGCGTTCACGAGCTCCAATGCGCGCGCGCTCACGTGCGCGGCATCGCCCGGGTTCGGCGCACTGAACGGCTTACCAACGACGACCCACACCTCGCTCTTTGATCTGTGCACCCCGATATGGGTGAAGGTGGGATCGACGATCGACTCGCACGAGTTGTCGATCATCGCTGCGACCATCGCCGCGTCGTTCTTCCCGCCTTGGACATGCATCGACGCCGAGTTCTCGAGGCGGTGATCCGTCCGCTTGATCGCATCGCGCAGCCGCCCGCCGCGTGACCACTCACGCGCGATCTCGTTCATTTCTTTGGTTTCCCGTAAGCGATTCTTCGCCGCCTGCCGGCCCTCGCATCCTGCGAGTCGCACTCGGTTCACATCATCTGCGATGTCTGCGGAGGCACTCGCGAGCGGAAGCGCTGCGATGGCAAGTGCGCATGCGACCAGACGCATCATCGCGCGCGCCGCGCGTCTTGGTTCAGCACGTTGCCCGCGAGTCGTCTCGGACGAGCCGGTGCTTGCAATTGTTCGAACGCGCATTGCTCGGGTCACTTGTCCGAAACGCCAACACAAGAGTTCATAGCGATCTCGAAAGCGATCGCTTGGAGCCGTATCGTAGGGCAGTGGCGAAGCGCCCGCTTCTTCTTCGCCATCGTCAGTTCGAAACGTGGGGGCGTTCGCGCTCTGCTCGGCGCGAACGCGGCGAGCGCCGTGTCGCGCTCACACGGGTCCCGCCACCATCGACGAGCTTGCGGATCGCAGGTTCGAGGGGGCGTTCGCTATCGCAATACTCTTGCCACGCCTTCAGCTTACCGAGCAGCGCAGGAACGGTGCGCATCGTGTAGCGCGTGGGGTCGAGGCCAGACTTTACTTGCGACCACGTGAGCGGCATCGACACTGTTGCGCCCTCGCGCATGCGCGGCGAGAACGGCGCAACGGCCGTAGACATCCGATCGTTGCGCAGATAGTCGAGGAAAATGCGGCCAGTGCGCAGTTTCTTGGCCATGTTGATCAGGTACTTGTCGGGACTGTCTTCCGCCATGCGCGCGCATACGCCTTGTGCGAACGCTTTCGCTTCAGCCCAGTTCAGCTCGCCTTTCTTCGGCTGCGCCAACGGCGTGACGACGTGCAAGCCTTTGCCGCCGGTCGTCTTGCAGAAGGTCACGAGACCGAGTGCTTCCAATCGCTCCTTGAGCTCCTTCGCGGCGACGATCACATCTTCGAACGTCAGATCGAGCGCGGGGTCGAGATCGAACACGAGTCGGCCTGGGATCTCGGGGCGATACGGCTCGCAGTTCCACGGGTGCAGTTCGATTGCGGCGATCTGCGCAACTGCAATCAACCCTTCGACGCGATCGATCTGCACATACGGCTTGCGGTCGCCGGAGACATGCGTGAGCGTCAGCAAGCTCGAAGTTCCCGGCATCGCGTGACGCTGAAAGAACCGCTCGCCTTCGATGCCATCGGGTGCGCGAATGATCGAACACGGCCGGCCCTCGATATGCGGCATGAGCGCTTCGCCGACCGATTCGAAGTAGCGTGCGAGGTCCAACTTGGTAATCGGGCCTTGCTCCTTCGTCGCTGGCCAAAGCGGCTTGTCGGGCTTGGAGATCGGAATACCCATCACTACCGCTGAACCGTTCTGCATGCGCTTCGTGTCCGGCTTGCTGCGAGCGCGCGTCTTGCTCGTGCGCTTCGTCTTGCTGGGTATCGGATCGGCAACCTGGGCGCTCGCGGATGCCGGCTTCTCGGCTTGCACTTCGCGAGCGGGTTTGTCTTCTCGCAAACCCTTGAAGGAGGCTTGCCGTACATTTCCGCCACCCGTCCACCCAGCAAACTCGATCTCGGCGACCAGCTGCGGTTCGACCCAGCGAATATCCGATTTGGAGCGCGGCGCGTTCTCCCCGCCGAACGGATTCTTGTCGGTCGTGATTTCTTTCAGGCGCGGTTGCAAGCGCTTCACTTTGTCGCGTCCGAATCCTGTGCCCACGCGCCCCACATAGACGAGATGATCGTCTCGGTACACGCCTACGAGCAGCGAGCGCAGCTGTCCTGCTTCGTGCGTCCAGCCGCCGATCACGACTTCGTGACCTGCGCGGCATTTCGCCTTGAGCCAGGCGCCTGCACGACCGCTGCGGTAGGGCGCATCGAGCTGCTTCGAGATGATGCCTTCGAGATTCATTCGGCATGCCGATTCCAATACCGCGTCGCCTGCCGTCTCGAAATGCTCTACATAGTGAACGCGCGTCGTCACCGCACGCGATTGTTCATCGAGCAGCGCCTTCAGGCGCGCTTTACGCTCGCGAAGCGGTTGCTTGCGTAAATCCTCGCCTTCGAGGAACAACAGGTCGAAGACGAAGAAGATCAGATTCTTCGTTGCGCCATCCGACAGCGCGGCTTGCAATGCGCCGAAATCCGGCGCGCCATTCGTATCGAGGGCTGCGACCTCGCCGTCGATCATGCAGTCCGGCAGATTCGTGCCGGCTTCGATGATCTCCGGAAATTTCTCCGACCAATCGAGGCCTTTGCGTGTGCGCAGCACCGCAGTGCCGTTCTGCACGCGCAGTTGCATTCGATAACCGTCGAACTTCACCTCGTGTCCCCAGCCCGGTGCCGCGGGTGGATGCTCGACGGAGTTGCACAGCTCGGGCTCGACGAACTCCGGCATCTTCGCAGCGCGCGTGCGGGTCGCGGTTTTCGCCGCAGATTTAGCCGCAGCTCGAGGTGCCGCACGCTCTGCATGACGTCGAGCGACCGGATCGGCGCTGTTTGCTTCTTTCGAGTTCCAGATTGCATCCGGGCGCGCGATCTTCTGCGTATCGAGCATGAAGGGCTTCGGTCCCTTACCTGTACCACCGGCGATCTGTGCCATCGTGCGACCCGAGGCGACCGAGCGATCCTCAGCCATCATCGTTTCCGTCGCTCCAGCATCCTTGGCGTAGTCGTCGCGATGCTTGATCAACAACCAGTTCGTACGCTTTCCACCATATCGATCGCCCTTCATGCGCACGATCACATAGCTGCCGTGCAGGCGCTCGCCTTCCACGACGAATTTGAGCTCGCCTCTTTCGAGCTGCTCTTGCGCGGAGAGCTCGCCGAGCGGTGCCCAATAGCCTCGATCCCATAGCTGCACCGTCCCGCCGCCGTACTGCCCCTTCGGGATCGTGCCTTCGAAATCGCCGTAATCGAGCGGGTGATCCTCCACTTCCACGGCGAGCCGCTTGTCCTTCGGATCGAGCGACGGACCGCGCGTGACTGCCCAGGACTTGAAGACACCGTCGAGCTCGAGCCTCAGATCGAAGTGCAAACGCGTTGCCGCGTGCTTCTGAATGACGTATCGCAGCCGTGGCGAGGACTTGACGGGCAGGGTGCCGCTCGGCTCCGCCGTCTTCGTGAAATCCCGCATTGAGCGATAGGTTGAAAGCTTTCGCGACGCCACGCGCATCTCCGCTGTAATCGAACCCTGCAAGAACGCACCGCATGCGCGGGCCGTTCCGGTGACTGGTTAGCGGACGATATAAAGGAGCACAAAGTAAGAAAGTCCTGCTCAGTAGATCCTGGCCCTCATCGCGCTACGCACGGTACGTAGGGTGTCGTTCCTCATCCCGCCTTTGTGTTCTTTGCGTTGTATGTGGCTCCTTCTCATTCCCGTGATCCGCACGGCGGCTCGTGGACCTCGCATGTGCCGATCACGTGGGTTGTGGCATGCTGAGCGCATGTCCGAACGTTCGTTTAGGAGATCTCGATGCGCTCGCTTCTGATCGTCGCAATTGCGTGTTGTCCGCTCGCCGTTCCGGCGGCCGAACGGCTGAACGTCAAGACGGGTTTGTGGGAGATCACTGCCTCCACTCAAATGGGTGGCATGCCTCCGTTGCCCAAAGAGATGCTCGATAAGCTCACGCCCGAGCAGCGCGCGCAGATCGAGTCGAGCATCAAGAGTTCGCAAGGCGGAGCGCCGCACACCGAGACTTCGCGCGAGTGCATCACCGAGCGCGATCTCGATAAGCCGTTCGATGCAGGCAATCGCGACGAATGCACCCATGAAGTGGTTCGCAGCACGCGCACCTCGCAAGAGTTCAAGTTGACGTGCAAGGGCGAGTACAAAGGCTCAGGCACCTTCAAGATCAATGCACCCACGCCAGAAACAATGACCGGCGTGCTCGATATCGCCGTCGGCAATGGGTCAGACAAGATGACCGTGAAGGCCGATATGAAAGGCCGCTGGCTCGGCCCCGACTGCGGCGAGGAAGCGGACGACGAGGATGAAATGGATGAGGGGGAGGAGGACGAAGACGCGTAACCGTCCTCAGTAAAGAGAGCTGTCTAGCGGCAGCTTTCTAGCGACAGCTTGCGCGGCGCGGTAGCGCTTCGCGGTCTCGTTGACTTATTTCACGCTCCTTTCACGCCCGCTTCAGCGCTGCTTTAACGTAGCGTCCTTAGAGTTCTTCCCGTAGACCGGGGAGACCTCTTATGAGCACGCAATTGGCTATTCGCGAAACCTCCATCAGCTACGGCGACGCCGAGCTGGCGGCCATGGCGGAACAGATCGAAATTCGCGCTTGGCGCGACATCATCGCGGCCGCGCCACTGTGGTTACGGTTGTCTGCGCAACTCATCGCCGAAGAGTCCGGCGGAACGCTGCTGCTCGCGAGCCGCGGCATCCAGAGCTTGCTCTTCAACCGAGTGATCGGCCTGGGGGAGCACGCTCCGGCAACCGACGAGCAGATCGGCGATCTGATGGAGCGGTACTGGTCGCTCGGAATCGCCTCGTACTGGATTCATGTCGGCCCCTATGCGCAGCCTTCCCGCTTGGGCCGCGCTCTGCAAGCGCATGGCTTGAAGCCCTATCGACGGAGCTGGGTGAAGATGATGCGGCCGGCTCGTCGAGTCTCATTGCCGCCGTCCGACGTTCTTGCGCGGCCCGCCCGCGAAGCAGACGCGCATGCGATCGCGAGCGTCCTGGGCCCCGCATTCGACCTGCCGCAACATGCGGCGGAGCTGTTCACGCAGCTCATCGATCGCGCGCGGTGGGCCATGTATGTGGCGGAATTGCACGGCGAGATCATCGGTGCCGCAGGCATGTACCTCGATGGCGACATGGCCTATCTTGCCTTCGCAGCGACTCGCGAGGAGTTTCGTCGCCGCGGCGCACAGCGTGCGTTGATGCAAACACGCATCAATCACGCGAGCGATGCGGGCTATAGCTGGATCGCCACCGAGACAGGTTTTCCGCTCGCGGCCGACGAACCGAGTCCGTCGTACCACAACATGCTCTGGGCAGGCTTTCGCCCAATCGCGATTAGGGACAACTACGCGCCGATCGGAACGGAGTGGAAGCGCATCGCTGGTGAAGCAGACGCGTAGCGTCAGGCGGGTTGACGGTTGACAGTTGACGGTCAGAGAGGATTTCTCAGAATCCGTGCGCAACTTCCGCACGCTTTCTTGCCGTCAACCGTCAACCGTCAACCGTCAACCGTCAACCGTCAACCGT
>JAEZFW010000051.1 GCA_023417315.1 Pseudomonadota bacterium | reverse complement strand
CCCCCCCCCCCCCCCCCCCCCCCCCCCCCGTCGACTAATGCCTGGCCGAGCGGCCCGAGTTGCGGGCGGACTTGCTGCGGCTGCCCGCGCGTGCTTGGCGGGATTTCGAAGAAGACGCACGGCTCGTCGAGCGTGTCGCCGACTTTTTACGCTGTGGAGCGGGCGGTTCTTCCTCCTCGATGCCCATCTCCTCCATCAGCGCGAACTTGCGTTCGGCTAGACGTGTGCCCATCTCTTTTAGATCGAGCTCAGTTTTCTTGAGCGCCGGGAAGAGCTCGTTTTCCTCTTCCTTCACGTGATGCTTGACGTATTCGCTCAGTACCTTGACCGTGGCTTCGAACGCTTCGTCATCCGGGGTCATGCCTTCGATCTTCGCGATCAAGTCTTTCGCGGAGGCATGCTCGACGGCGGCTTCGTGAACGAGATCCTCTTCCTCCTCTTCCTCGAATGCCTCCTTCGCGGCCGGATACATGATCTCTTCTTCGATCTGCGCATGCACGGTCAACATGTTGCAAATGCGCTCGGCGAGCTGCGATTGCTCCTGTCCCTCTGCATCTTCGAACTGATCGAACAGAGCTTCCACCGTCCGGTGGTCCTGCTTCAGCAATGCGATCGCATCGCGTGGTGCATCTGTCGCTCTCTGCGGCGTCGCTCGTGCCATGGCTAGCTCCTCTAATTAATGTGAGTGGCGGGCTGCACCAAGGAATGTGCGGCTCGTGCGCGGAGTTCCACACAGCGCTCCGCGCGGCTAACTGGCTAACCGGCCACTGGCCAGAGAAGAATGCGAGCGCGAACTTGCATGAGGGTGCCTGCCACGAGCTGGCGCTCTTCTCTTGCCAGTGGCCAGTTAGCCAGTTGGCCAGTTTGCCGCGTGGATCAGGACGGGGACCGCGTCCTGATCCACGCCCTCAGCACTTCCGCCACGCTCCACGCCTGCGCGATGCAACCGCCGGGCGCGTAAGGATCTTCCGCATCAAAGATCTCGCTGATGCTGCCGATGCCTGCTTCGCTCAAGTGCTCGGGAAAGCTGTGGAGCAATCGGCGTGCCGCTTGTCGATCAGGGTTCACCTTCAGGACTGCATCGACGTAATGACCGATGAGCCAAGGCCATACCGTGCCCTGGTGATAAGCCGCGTCTCGCGCGCGTAGATCACCGCGATAGTGCGACTTGTAGTCGGGATGATCGGCGCTCAGTGTGCGAAGGCCGACAGGCGTCAGCAATCGGGTACGAACCGTGTCGAGCACGGCGGCCCAGCGTTCGCGCTCGAGCACGGGATGATCCAGTGAGATTGCGAAGACCTGATTGGGGCGAATCGCCGGATCATCTCCGCTCGGACCATCGAGCACGTCGAACAAACAGTCCGTCTGCGCGTTCCAATATCGATCATTGAAGGTATTGCGCGCTCGTTCCGCATGCACTTCGTATTGCTCGTGCGGGCGCTCGAGCTTCGTCGCCCATCCGGACATGAGTTTGAGCGCGTTGTACCAGAGCGCCTGGATTTCGACAGGCTTGCCGCGTCGAGGGGTGACGACCCAGCCGTCTACCTTTGCGTCCATCCACGTGAGCTGATAACCCTCCGCGGCCGCGGCTACTAATCCGTCTTGCGGATCCACGCCGATATTGAAGCGGGTGCCGGCAACGTAGTGCTCGATGACGGACTCCAGCACCGGGAAGAGCTGACGGATGATCATGCGGTCGCCCGAGGCTGCCACATAGCGTGCAATCGCGTGGAAGTACCACAACGTGGCGTCCACCGTGTGATACAGCGCTTGCCGCTCTCCTTCGGGGAAAAGATTCGGCAGCAATCCTTCCTTCACGTAGTGCGAGAACGTGCGCAAGATCGCGCCCGCTTCGCGATGGCGCCCAGTGTACAAGGTCAGCCCCTCGAGGCTGATCATCGTGTCGCGCCCCCAATCGCCGAACCAGTGATAGCCCGCGTAAATCGTACGCAGCTCGCTGCCTTCGGCCTGGTGCATGACGCTTTCTTCCAGGCGGCTGCCCGGCAGGACGATGAACTGATCCGCTGCCATCGAGAGCTGCTGGGCGAATGCATCCCCCGCGAGGCCGGGTGCGAGCTCGAGCAGTGCGTTCACGCGGCGGCGCTCGGCTTCGAACACTTGCGGTACATCGAACTCGATTCGATCCCAGCCGTGCGTCGTCGCAACGAAGGCGACGCTGCGTTCGTGTTCGTGAAGCGTGGTCGTGAAGTAGCCCGGGCTGTGCGCACTTTCGAACGGCGGATCACCGCGATCGCGCTCGATGCGGTAGAAGAATTCGATCTCGTCGCGGTCCTGTGTCACGAACGAGCTATTGCTGCCGCGCATATCCATGCGCAAGAGCAACTCAGAGCTCGCGTGCGTCACCTCGTGGCGGCCGCGGCTCACCATCACCGTGAAGTCGCTCGGCGCCGCGAGAGGTGACTCGTCGTGCCGCCGGAACGACAGATAAGGACGCACGTGCAGCTCGACCGAATCCCCTTGCAGCAGCTCATAGCGCACGCACACGGTGTTCTGGTTGTGTGGCATGACGATGGATTTTTCGAGCACGTGTCCATCGAACTCGAAACGCCACACAGCGACACGATCGTCCAAGCGAAACTCGGTCAGGTATTGGTGCGATTCGCCCACGACACGCTCGCCGGCAAACTCGGCGCCGCCCAGATGCACGCGCTTGGAGCCGATCAACACCATCTCATCGCAACGAGAGATCATGATGTGACGGCCTTTCGGCGCGGTGAGGTTCGGAACGAACAGGCCGTGATACTTGCGTGCCGGAATGCCCGCGAGGGTTCCCGATGCATAGCCGCCGAGCCCGTTTGTAATCAGCCACTCTTTCCGCCGCAATTCGGCAGGATCGCGGGTGCGATCCCACCGCAACACGATTTGGCGAGAGCCGATCACGACGTGATTCTCCTTGCCTCCATCACTTACATCACCTCCATCACTCGACTGCCTGCAGCAGCACCGCGCTCTGCGCACCAATGAACCAGCGCCCGCGTCCCTCGTCGTCGCAAGGCGGAATGACTCCATGACCGCCGTAGCGCGCGTCCTCACTGGACCACAGCACCGACCATTGCTTGCCTCGTGGGGGTGCGATCATCGGCTCCGCGATGGACTCGAAGCGCAGCTCCCGATCTAGGTTCACGATGAGCAATCGGTCCGTCCCCTCGGCAGTGATCCAGCGCAGCACGAACGATCGTTCGCTCAAGGTTGCACCATCGAAGCGGTAGGAATCGGGAGCTGAGAGCACCGGATCATCGCGACGCAAGCGGATCAGATCGCGATGGAACGACAACGCGGCTGCGTTCTTCGTTGTCTCGCTCCAATCCAACTTCGAGCTCATGAAGGCTCGCTCGTCGCTCGGATCCGGGACCAGCGCTTGCACCGCCTTATCCGAGTACGCGCGGAACTGGCCGACGAACTCGCGGCGCCCTTTATGCACGAGCTTGCGTAGCTCCTCGTTGTGGTCTGCAAAGAATGCGAACGGCGTGGAAGCGTCGAATTCTTGTCCCATGAAGATGAGCGGCGTCTGCGGTCCGAGGAGCAGGAGTGCGGCCATCGCGCGATACAGTTGGGGCGAGGTACGGGCCGTGATGCGATGGCCGATGAAGTGATTGGCGACCTGATCGTGGTTGTCGAGGAAGACGATGCACGCGTCGGGAGACGCGTCGCGGAGCGGTGAGCCCCGGGGCTTGCCCTGCCACGCGTATCGTTGACCCTGATACAAGAAGCCGTATTTCGCGGCGGACACGAACTCCTGCGCGCGGCCTGTGTAGTCCAGCATGTAACCATCGCGACTGCCGCGCAGCGCGACGCTCGCGGCATGATGAAAATCATCGTTCCACATCCCGTCGATATCGAGGCCTCCGCACTCCTGGGATAGAAGGTGCTCGCTGCACTGAGGCTCATTCTCGGCGGTGATGATGATGCTGCGCGGGACGGCGGCCGCGCGAGTCTTCGTGACCAGTTCCGCGAGAATATGTCGCTGGCTCGAATCGAAGATCGACTGGGTCGCATCGAGCCGCAGTCCATCGAGGTGAAAATCGCGAATCCAATAGCAGGCATTCGCCAGAACGAAGTCGCGCGCACCGACGGCATGCTCATCGTCGAAGTTCAGCGCCTGACCCCATTCGGTCTTGTAGCGCTTGCTGAAGAAGTGCGAGCTGAAGCACGGCAGGTAATTGCCATCGGGACCCAAATGGTTGTAGACGACGTCGAGGATGACGGCGAGGCCGAGCGCATGCGCGCGATCGATGAAGCGTTTGAATGCGTCGTACTCGCCATAGACGTGATACGGTGCGAATAGCTGCACGCCGTCGTATCCCCAATTCCAGCGTCCTGGGCATTCCGACACGGGCATCACCTCGATGACGGTGATACCTATATCGCGCAGGTACTCGAGCTTTTCGAGCGCAGCGTCGAATGTACCTGCCGGTGTGAACGTACCGATGTGCAGCTCGTAGATGATCTGGCCGGCAAGCTCGATGCCGCGCCACTTCGCATCGTTCCATCGGTAGCTATCGGGGTCCACGACCATCGAAGGGCCATGCACACCCTGCGGCTGGTATCTCGAGCATGGATCGGGCCACGGGCCTTTGTCATCGACACGATACTTGTAGAGCGTTCCGGGCGGCGTTTCGCGCGATGCGCCGACGAAGTAGCCGTTGGTGTCGCGCTCGAGCGCCAGCGGCGGCGTAGAGTCCGAGAAGACCACCGCGACGCTCGAGGCATCGGGCGCCCACACGCGGAACCGCGTTTCACCACGAGAGAAATGCGCACCCAGCTCGAGCGTATGAACGTTGTTTTCCATCGAGTCGGGAAGCGACAGATGGCCGCCAAAGTTCCGTTACTACGGTGTCAGTTACACGACGGAGGAGATGGATCTCTCGCGGCGAACGCGGCCTAAGAGAGGATAATCTCTCGCGGAGCCGCAGAGACGCAGAGATTCAGAGTGAACAAGACTCTTTCTTATCTCTTCGTCTCCGCATCTCTGCGAGAGTATTGTCTTCCGGTTCTTCGCCGCGTCGCCGCGGTCGCCGTGAGATCATCATTCTCCGCCGCGGAAGGATGCTTGCCTAAAGGCTACGGCTGTCGCTTCTACTCAGTCCGGCAGTTCGGCGAGGCGTTCGAGCAGTCGCGGATCGCCCGCGACGTGCACTCGTTCGGCGGGACCCAGCCAGCTGAGTGCTTCCTGAAGCGTTTTCGCATCCATGACTTTCTGCTCCGCGGTGAGGCGATGTGGATCGGGGTGCCCACGCGTTTCTTGCGGGCGGGGCAGATTGCCGCTGATGTGCGCCAGCATCGCTTGGCGATTGCGTGCAATAAAGCGCAATGCTTCGCGAGGCACTGGAGGTGCGAGCTCGACCAACTCGTCGCGACGACGCATCAACTCCGGAACGTGATGCTCTTCAGGCGTGCGCAGAAGCGCGAGCTTGCGCAGGATCCGTCCCGCGTTGGGGTTGCCGCTGATCTTTGACAAGGGAATCGCGAGTAACAAACCTGCCAGCGTCGGCGACAGCCACGCGAGCAGCGTGGGCGACAGCAAGTAGGCAAGCGCGCCGAAGATGAGCCCCATCACGACGTGAGGCCAGTGCACGCTCCACGCTTCCCCCCACGCTGTCATCGCGGCATGACGGCGCTGCGGGCCCCAGCCCGAATCGCGACCTGTGATGATCGAAACGACGTGCTGCGTCTGAACCAGCATCATGATCGGCGCATACAGTGCCGAGACGATCGTCTCCAAGAGCGTGCTGACCGTGAGCCCCACCACGCCTCCACAGCCCTTGCGTACTTTCGAAACGAATAAACCTCGCAACCAACCGAGCACCTTGGGCGTGAACAAGATGATCATCGTGAAGATGAACAGCTTCGTCATGCGGGGTGCATCGAACACTGGCCAGTTCGGAAACAGCTGGAACTCGCTCGTGAAGTACTCGGGACGAATGAGCGAGGCCTGCAACGTCAGCGCGAAACCGACGAGCAGGAGCATCAGCCACAGCGGCGAGGACAAGTAGCTCATGATGCCAATGAAGAAGTGTGCGCGATTGGTGAACGCAAGGCCGTTCGCCCCGATGATCTTGGTGTGCTGAAGATTGCCTTGTGCCCACCGGCGATCGCGAATGGCGATGTCGACCAGCGAGGGCGGGCTTTCCTCCCATGAGCCTTCGAGATCGGTCGCCATTTGCACTTTCCACCCCGCGCGGCGAATGAATGCGGCTTCGACGAAGTCATGTGACAGCACATGGCCGCCGAACGGCCGGCGCCCCGGAAGCTGCGGCAGCCCACACGCTTCTGCGAATGCGGCGACCCGAATGATGGCGTTGTGTCCCCAATAGTTGCCTTCGTTGCCCGACCATGCAGCCACACCGCGTGCGATCAAGGCCCCGTAAACGCGGCCGGCGAATTGCTGCAGACGTGAGAACAGGCTCGAGCTGCCGATCAAGAGCGGCACGGTTTGCAGGATGCCGAGCTTCGGATCCCCCTGCATACGGCGCACGAGCTCGATCATCGTGTCAGCCGTCATCAAGCTGTCCGCATCGAGGACGATCATGTAGTCATAGCGCCCGCCCCAGCGCTTCACGAACTCTTCTACGTTGCCGGCCTTGCGTCCGGTGTTGTGCCAGCGGCGGCGATACCAGACGGGCATGATGTTGCGCAGCTCGCGGCGCAATCGATCGACCGCGAGCGATTCTCCAACCCAAGGATCGACTTGAGTCGTATCGGAGAGAATGACGATCTCGAAATACTGAGCGGCATCGATCCGCGCGAGATCCTCCGCCATCGCTTGCAGCGCCGCGGTCGTGCGCGTCGGGTCTTCGTTGTAGATCGGCATGAGCAGCGCCGTGCGGCTGTTCGCCGGCGAGGCACTCGGATGCTTCGGGGCGGGAATCAATAATCCCGCGACGCCCGACGAGGCGGCGAACCCGATCCATGCAAGCGTGATCGCGAAGAAGAACAACATGACTCCCTGCAGGACCGTCATGTCAGAGACGCTCACGATTGCCAGCATCTCGCGGACGCCGTAGATCGTAACGGCGAGCATGCCACCCACGGCGATCACACGGGCTGCGATCGTGCGCGCGTCGAGCGTTTCGAGTCCCTCCGAAGGGGGTGCATGCGCGAGATCCTGGACAGGCATCTCGAGCGGACGCTCGTAAGGCATGCCGCCACGGACCACGTCGCGGTTTTCGGGGGGAGCAGTTCTTAACTGGCCGTCCATCTATAGAGCCATGTTTCCGTCATAGGCCGGTCGCCTTTCAAGATGCGCATACGCAGCTCGGCAAGGTTCGCATCTTCAGGGCTGAGCTCGAAGCTTGCACGAATTCCCTTCGTTAGGCGGTTCGGCTGCAACATGGGATTCGACACTCGGCCGGCGGAGCTGCCGACATCGAGCTTCAATCCTGCGACTTCGCGCCCGGCGCCGACGAATTCGACGATGAACAAACGCCGTCTACCGTCGCTCGTGGGACCGGTGCGTGTCGAGGTTACACGGCCCAAGCGGGGCATCACGCGCGGTGTATTCGTCCAGCGGATGCGATACGAGGTGTGCCACGGCTTGCCCGCTTGGATCGTTTCCTTGGGCTTCCACATCGCGACGATGTTGTCGTTGGTCTCGCGATCGGTCGGGATCTCGATCAACTGCACCTCGCCAGGGCCCCACTCGCTGGTCGGCTCGATCCAGGCGCTGGGTCGATCCTCGTAATCGGCCTCGAGATCATGGAAGTCCGATAGGCGGCGCGAGCGCTGGACGAGCCCAAACGCACGCGGTGCTTGCGAAGTGAAGGCAGAGATCTGCAGCTGCGTGGGATTGCGCAGCGGACGGAACACGTGCTCTCCGGAGCCGAGCACGATCTGCAATCCGTCCGACTCGTGGACCTCGTCGCGGAAGTCATCGATGCGTGTGCGTTCGGACTCATCGAACAGGAACATCGACGTGAGCGTCGCGATCCCGACGTCGTCGAGCGCCGTGCGCGGGAATAATGTCAGGTCGACATCCATGATCGTTTCGGCACCGGGAGTGATCGAGAACCGGTAAGCACCCGTGGTGGAGGGACTGTCGAGTAATGCGTGCACGACGATGCCCGATGCATTGGCGGAAGGCCGCTCGACCCAGAACTGCGTGAATTCGGGAAACTCCTCGCCTTGCGGATGAGCGGTGCGGATCGCGAGGCCGCGCGAGGAAAGGCCGTAGCTCGCGTCCTTCGGAATTGCTTGGAAGTACGATGCTCCTTGGAACGAGACGAATTCATCCCAACTGGAGCGTGAGTTGAGGCGCGTCTGCAGGCGCATGCCTGACAAAGGCACTTGTGTGTTGCCGATGAGCTTGGCTACGGCTGGATCGATCTGGAAGGTGCTAGCGGCAGGCGTAATCTCACGAGCCATGGCGCTTTCAACGACAGATACGCGCACCGGTAGCGTGAAGTGAAAGCCAGCGGGCAGCACCTCGAATCGAAATGGCACCTGCTCATTGCGCCAGACCGCGCTGTTCGGATTCACCCGGATCATTCGATACTGATCGTAAGAAAGTTGACGCAGCGGCGAGTTGTCCGGAATGCGCTCCACCGAGTAGCTCCGGGTGGACAGCTTCTGCGCCATCTCCAACACCGTGCTCGGCGCGAAGCGATAGCGAGCGGGTTGCTTGCTGGCGTCCGAGGTCGAGCGCGAGACGGCCGCGCCGGCCACGCAACTGACGGTGATGGCCAGGAGCAATATCCAATGCCGCAAACTGACCCTGCTCGGGGCCGTTCGGGAGCCGCGCCCGCCATTCGATGATGTCGCTCGCACGCGTCCAGCGTATACGTCGTCTGAATTCATCCGAAACCAACTGCTCCTGGTGCCGAGCGATCTAATAAGAACAGGGAACCCGCGGTTCGGACGCAAGGGGTACACGAACTACGCACCTGTATGCAGTTCGGTTCCGCCGCGTTCGCCGGGAACTCAAGCACATTGCCATGTATTTACGCCCTGCATTTTCGCGCCTCAGCGGTGTGCTTCCCATAACGCAAACGTCACGTCGCTGTCGCAGCAAGGAGTCAGAATGTCTAAGACACAGCATGTTTGGGCGCTTATTCTCGCGGGCGGAGACGGCAGTCGTCTACGGGCGCTCACGACAAAGCCGTGTGGTACGGCAGTTCCCAAGCAATTTTGTTCGCTCGACGGCGGTCGCTCGCTTCTCGAAGACGCGCTCGCACGTGCATCGAAAGTGGTCGCTCCGGAGCGAACCTGCACCATTGTCGCTCAACAACACCGGCAATGGTGGTCCGAATGCCGTGAGCTCATGCGCCTTCCACACCGGAATTTGATCGTTCAGCCTCGCAATCGAGGCACGGCAATCGGCGTTCTGTATTCGGTTCTGCATATCCTTGCGAAAGATCCGGAGGCACGTATCGTCATGCTGCCCTCGGATCATTATGTCCGCGACGAATCGGTGCTGCGGCAGTCGCTCTTGCTTGCGCTCGATCGGGTGGAAGAGGGGAAGGACCGAGCTGTGTTGTTGGGCATCGCGCCAGACGAAATGGATACGGATCTTGGCTACGTGCTTCCGGGTGGGCCTGATCCCGCAGGCGGTCAAACCGTCGCGCAGTTCGTAGAGAAGCCGAATCCTCAAGTCGCGGCTGAGTTGATGGAAAAGGGTGGTCTGTGGAACGCGTTCATCATCGCGGGACTCGGACAGACACTGCTCAATCTATTCCTGCCGCGCTACAGCTCCATGGTGATGGAAATGCAGGTCATGCTGAGCCGCCATTGGAGTCTCGGCGCGCCTGCGGGCGGCTGGCCGGCGCTCGTCGATCTCTACACGCGCCTGCCGTCATTGGATTTTTCGCGCGACGTCTTGGAGAGCAAGGTAGACAAGTTGTGTGTTCTTCGTGTGCCACCGTGTGGGTGGAGCGATTTGGGAACGCCGCATCGCGTCGGTGAGACTCTGCAGCGTCTGCGCATTCACCGCCAGGACGACACCGCTTCCGACTGGGACGTCTCGGATTATTTGAGTCTCGCCGCTCAACACGCGCAATTCGAGCGCATCGGGCAGTTGGGAGCGCCAGCGGTCTAGAAGCGGATCGGGAATAGCGGATAGCGGATAGCGGATAGGATGGGGACCGTTCGCGGCGTTCAGCGCCGCCGCTTCCTACAATTTGGCGCGTGCCAGCTGCATCGATGACTCCGTTTCATTCGAGCACCACGGAGCCATCTTGACTATCCCCGATCGCCTATCCGCTATCGCCTTCCTTCTTGCGATGACCCGATGACCCAATGACCCGCCTCATCAACGCCATCTGGCCAGGCCGGCCGTATCCGCAAGGTGCAACGTGGGACGGAGAGGGCGTGAACTTCGCGCTCTTCTCCGAGCATGCGGAGGCGGTCGAGTTGTGCCTGTTCGATCGTCGCGGGAGACGAGAGCTGCAACGAATTCGCCTGCGCGAGCAGACAGACCGTGTCTGGCATTGTTACTTACCTGAAGCGCGGCCCGGGCAGCTGTATGGCTATCGCGTCCACGGGCCGTATCTGCCGCAGCAAGGCCATCGATTCAATCCGAACAAGCTGCTGCTCGATCCCTACGCGAAATCGATCGTCGGAACACTGGCATGGTCGGATGCGCACTTTGGCTATCGCATCGGACATCAGCGTGCCGATATCTCCTTCGATCGACGCAACAACGCCGACGGAATGCCTAAAGCTCAAGTAATCGATCCTGCGTTCTCGTGGGGCGAGGATCGACGACCCAACATTCCCTGGCACGACACGGTCATCTACGAGATGCACGTCCGCGGCTTCACGATGCGCCATCCCGACGTGCCGCCGCAGTATCGAGGCACCTACGCGGCGCTCGCGACCGAGCCCGTCATCGACTATCTCAAACGCCTAGGCGTCACTGCGATCGAGCTGATGCCCGTGCATTACTTCGTCAACGATCGGCATCTGGTCGAGAAAGGATTGAGTAACTATTGGGGCTACAACTCGATCGGCTACTTCGCGCCTCATCAAGGATATGCCGCGGGCGAACACTCCGAGCGCGAGTTCAAGACCATGGTCAAGACGCTTCACTCGGCCGGGATCGAGGTGATCCTGGATGTCGTCTACAACCACACAGCCGAAGGGAATCATCTGGGCCCCACGCTGTGTTTTCGCGGGATAGATAATGCGGCGTACTACCGCCTCGTTCACGGCGATCCGCGCTACTACATGGACTACACGGGGTGCGGCAATACGCTCAACATGCTGCATCCACGCGTATTGCAGCTGATCATGGACAGCCTGCGCTACTGGATCGAAGAGATGCACGTCGACGGTTTTCGCTTCGATCTCGCGGCTGCGCTCGCGCGCGAGCTGCACGCGGTCGATCGTCTCGGCGCGTTCTTCGACATCATCCATCAAGACCCCGTGATCTCCAGAGTCAAGCTGATTGCCGAGCCCTGGGATCTGGGCGAGGGCGGTTATCAGGTCGGCGGATTTCCGGTGAGATGGACCGAGTGGAACGGAAAGTATCGCGATGTCATTAGAGACTACTGGAAAGGGGAAGGCGGTCTCATTGGGGAGCTGGCGTATCGCATGTCGGGTTCGAGCGATCTGTACGAGCACAGCGGCCGCAAGCCCTACGCGAGCGTCAACTTCGTGACTTCGCACGATGGGTTCACGCTGCGGGATCTCGTCAGTTACAACGAGAAGCACAACGAAGCGAACAAAGACGACAACCGCGATGGCGAGAATCACAATCGCAGCTGGAATTGCGGCGTGGAAGGTCCAACGGACGATCCGCAGGTCAGGCAGCTGCGCATCCGACAGATCCGCAATCTGCTCACAACGCTGATGGTCTCGCAAGGCGTGCCGATGCTGCTGTCTGGCGATGAATCCGGCCGCACTCAGCGCGGTAACAACAATGCCTACTGTCAGGACAACGAGATTACTTGGCACGATTGGGAGCTCAATCTCGAAGACCAAGAGCTGCTCGAGTTCACACGCGAGCTGATCCAGCTCAGGTCGCGCCACCGCGTCTTTCGCCGCCGCAGTTTCTTTCAGGATCGCGCGATTCGTGGAGACGGCATTCGGGACATCGTATGGCTCGATCCGAACGGATCGGAGATGACCGATCAGCAATGGCGCGAGAGTTATGCGCGGACACTCGGAGTGTTCTTATCGGGTCGCGCTCTGAATGAGCAGAATGAGCGCGGCAAGATCGTCATCGACAGCGATTTTCTGCTGCTCGTCAACGCGCACCACGAACCAGTGGATTTCGACATTCCCCTGCAGCCCGTCGATGCGCGCTGGGTGCTGCGACTCGATACCGCGGATGCGGCGGGTTTCGACGTGCAGCGGCGCGTGCTGCGACCTGGCGATACCTATCCGGTGCCGGGCCGCGCGCTCGCACTCTTCGAGTACCCGTTGCCGGCGGAGGATGAGCTTTGAATCGCATACACAGGATGTCGTTCGGCGCGCAGCTCGACGAGCAAGGGGCCGCACGTTTTCGCCTTTGGGCCCCGAGTGCACACAGCGTCGCGCTGAGCGTGCAAGGAGAGGATCAGCGGCAGGCAATCCGGATGAAGCGCGATGGCGAGGGCTGGTACGAAGCTGTCGTGTCGCAAGCATGCGCAGGGCTGCGCTACAGCTACCGAATCGACGATGAGCTCGATGTCCCCGATCCGGCGTCGCGCTTCAATCCGGACGGCGTGCATGGCAGCTGCATGCTCCTCGATCCAAGCGCGCATCGGTGGAACGACGGTTCATGGAGCGGACACGCTTGGCGCGATCTCGTGATCTATGAGCTGCACGTAGGCACGTTCACGCGCGAAGGAACGTATGCAGCGCTCGCCAAGCGGCTGCCCGATCTAGCGAAACTTGGTATCACGGCGCTCGAGTTGTTGCCGCTTGCATCATTCGCTGGGCGCAGAGGGTGGGGATACGACGGCGTGCTGCCTTTCGCGCCGCATCCTGCCTACGGCTCCCCTGAGGATCTCAAGAACTTGGTTCAAGAGGCGCACGCTCACGAGCTCTCTGTCCTCATCGATGTGGTCTACAACCATTTCGGTCCCGACGGGAACTATCTCGGTCGCTACGCGCGCGACTTCTTCACTTCGAAGCATTGCACGCCGTGGGGCGATGCCATCGACTTCGGCAACTCGACCGTCCGTCAGTTCTTCATTCAGAACGCGTTGTACTGGATCGAGGAATATCACTTCGATGGACTGCGCATCGATGCCGTGCATGCGATGTATGACGATGGCCCGCGGCATTTCATCGACGAGCTGATCGATGCCGTGCAGGACGGACCTGGACGCGAGCGTCAGGTGCACATCGTGCTGGAGAACCACCACAACGAGGCCAAGCGCTTGCGACGTCCGCGCGTGTCGCAATGGAATGACGACTTCCATCACGCGCTGCATGTGGCCTTGACCGAAGAATCCGAGAGCTATTACGCCGATTACGCCGAAAAGCCGCTCGAGCAGCTTGCGCGCGCGCTCGCAGAAGGTTTCATCTATCAAGGCGAGCGTTCCAAAGTGACCTCGGAGCCGCGGGGCGAGAAGAGCGCTCACCTGTCGCCATTGGCTTTCGTCAACTTCCTGCAGAATCACGATCAGATTGGCAATCGCGCGCTCGGCGAACGCCTCTCTGAGCTGACCGAGGACGAGCCGCTGAAAGCGGGGTTTGCGATATTGCTGCTCGCCCCGCAAATCCCGATGTTGTTCATGGGCGAGGAGTACGCAGCACCCCAGCCGTTCCTCTATTTCTGCGACTACACGGGGGACCTCGCGGCTGCGGTCCGCGAAGGTCGGCGGGCCGAGTTCGCCGCATTCGGCGCGTTCTCTGATGAGTCCTTGCGCGAACGGATTCCCGATCCGAATGCAGCGCAGACTTTCGAGCAGAGCCAATTGAAATGGGCGCAGCGCGAGGAGCCGCAGCACCGTATGTGGCTCGAGTACGTCACCCAGATCATCGAGGTGCGCAGGCGCGTGATCGTGCCACTGATCGAGCGGATCGAGCACGGTCGGGCGCGATACGAAGTGAGCGGCAGCGTCGTGAGCGTGTATTGGCCCGTGGGCAATGGCGAATCGCTGCGCATGCTCGCGAATCTATCGGACGAGATCGCTCGACCGGCACAGCGAACGGAAGGCGCCTTGGCATTTTCGAGCGCTGGGTCATCTGATCTGGGATCGTTACGGCCTTGGGAGGTGCGAGTGTTCGCGCGGGAGGCCACTGCGTGACGCACGGCACTCTCCCTCGCGCGACGTATCGCCTGCAGTTCAATCGAGAGTTCACGTTCGAGCAGGCCGCGCGCATGGTGCCGTATCTGGCAAGGCTGGGCATCAGTCATGTCTACGCCTCGCCGATCTTGAAAGCACGACCGGGCAGCATGCACGGATACGATGTGACGGATCACACTCGTCTGAATCCAGAAGTGGGCACGCGAGAGACGTTCGATGCATTCGTCGACGCACTGCATGCGCACGATATGGGACTGATCGTCGACATCGTACCGAACCATCTCGGCGTGATGGGCGATGACAATACCTGGTGGCTCGATCTGCTCGAGAACGGTCCTGCAGGGCGCTGCTCGGGGTACTTCGACGTCGATTGGAGACCTGCGCGACCCTCGATGCGAGATCGCATCCTCGTGCCGATTCTCGGCGAGCCCTATGGCAAAGTGCTCGAGAAGGGTGAGCTCAAGCTCGAGCTCGATGCGGCGAACGGAAGCTTCGCGATTCGGTATTACGAGCATCGCTTCCCGATCGATCCGCGCGAGTACCCGCGCATCTTCGCGCCATTTGCAGCCGTGCTCGATGAGCGCTTGCCGATCGACGATCCGGACCGGGCGGACTTCGAAAGCCTCATGGCAGCTTTCGGCCACTTGCCATCGCGCAGCGATACGCTTGAGGAGAGTGTATTGATCCGCTATCGGGATAAAGAGGCGCACAAGCGTCGCTTGACCCGACTGATCGAGCGCAGCGAGCCGATTCGAAGATATGTCGAGGATGCAGTGATACGGCTGAATGGGACTGTGGGCGAACCGGAGAGCTTCGATGGGCTCGATGGGTTGCTCGAAGTGCAGGCGTACCGACTTGCCTATTGGCGAGTGGCCGTGGATGAGATCAATTACCGTCGCTTCTTCGACGTCAACAATCTCGCCGCGCTGCGCATGAACGAGCAGGCCGTGTTCGACAGCACCCACGCGTTCATCTTCGAGCTCATCGAGCAGGGCAAGATCCAAGGTCTGCGCATCGATCATTCGGATGGGTTATACGACCCGAAGACCTATTTCGAACGACTGCAGCAGCGCTTCGCGCGCGACGACCAGAGCAAACCTCTCTATGTCGTCACCGAGAAGATCTTGGCAGCGCATGAACGTTTGCCGGAGTCTTGGCTGGTGCATGGCACGACGGGCTATGACTTCACCACGTTGATCGCCAGCTGGCTCGTGTGCGGGGACGAGGAGCGTCGCATGACGACGCGCTATCGGCAGTTCACGGAGAACCCTCACGGATTCGAAGAGATCGCCTATCGCTGCAAGAAGCTCGTGATGAACGTGTCCCTTGCCGCGGAAGTCGAGGTGCTCGCGACTCAACTCGATCGCATCGCGCAGCTCGATCGCCATACCTCCGACTTCACCCGGGCCGCGCTCCGCGAGGCCATCGTCGAAGTCATCGCATGCTTTCCTGTCTATCGGACCTATATCTCTCACGACGGAATTGCCGAGGACGATCGCAAGGTCGTGACGTGGGCTGTCAATATCGCGCGCAAGCGTAGCGCGGGCGATCCGAGCGTATTCGACTTCCTGGCAGCTGTACTGCTCGGCAATGCAGGGCCGGAGCATCCTGAAGAACACCGCCGCGCGATGCTCGAGTTCGCGATGAAGTTCCAGCAGGTCACTTCGCCTGTCACCGCGAAAGGCGTCGAGGATACGGCCTTCTATCGCTACAACCGCCTCATCTGCTTGAACGAGGTCGGCGGCGATCCGCGTCGCTTCAGCGTGTCATCCAGCGCTTTGCATCAGGCGAATCTAGAGCGGGCGAAATCGTGGCCGCATTCGATGCTCGCGACATCGACGCATGATACGAAACGAAGCGAGGATGTGCGCGCGCGCATCGCGGTGATCAGCGAGCTCCCCGATCTTTGGAAGTTGCATTTGTCGAGGTGGAGCAAGCTCAATCGGAGCAAGCGCCGGCAGGTCGAAGGTGCGAGCGCCCCGAGCCGAGACGATGAGTATCTGATCTATCAAACGTTGGCAGGGATGTTCAATCCGGGCGATGACAGCGCCAAGCTCGTGGAGCGGCTGCAGGCCTACGCAATCAAAGCGTCACGCGAGGCGAAGCGCTCGACGTCTTGGTTGAATCCGAACGAAGAGTATGAGAAGGCACTGTGCGATTTCGTGGTGCAGTTGCTCGACCATCCGGAGCGCAACGCCTTCTTGAAGGATCTATCGTCCTTCGTGGAGCCGATCGCGTTCTTCGGCGGCATCAACTCGCTCGTGCAGACGACCTTGAAGCTGACGGTGCCCGGAGTGCCCGACATCTACCAGGGGACGGAGCGCCTCTCGCTGGCGCTCGTCGATCCGGACAACCGCCGCCCGGTCGACTACGACGCTGCCTCGCAAATGTTGGAAAAGATCGAACGCAATGGTGCAGGCTTGTCGAAGGAAGATCTCGATGCAGCGAAGCTGAAGCTCACCTGGACGCTGCTGCAAGCGCGGAAGCGCGATCCTGAGTTGTTCGAGAAGGGGAGCTATCAGCCTTTGCAAGTGGAAGGGGACAAAGCGGAGCACGCCTTTGCGTTCGCTCGGGTATGCGGGGAGCGTTGTTGCGTGATTGTGCTTCCGCGCTGGGTGGCAAGGCTGAAGCAGGGTGCGGTCGATTTCCCGCTCGGCGAAGATACGTGGGGCGCAACGGAGGTACTCGCACCGTTCCCGCAGAAACTGCGCGAGGTCTTTAGTGGCAAAGAGCTCGCGCCACAGGGCGATCACGAGTCACGAAGGCTGCGCGTCGCAGAGGTGCTCGAGCAGTTTCCGGTGGCTGCACTGTTCAGCGTGGACGTGTGATCGAGCCTCATGCAGATGAGAAACTCTCGCAAAGCACGCTAAGCTCGCCAAGGAAGACGAGAGTTTATTTCGGTCCAAGATCTCGCATTCGCGCATGACCTGACTCGGCGCATCTGATTTGCGATTGATAATCTCTTCGTGTCTTCCTTTGCGGGCCTGGCGTGCTTGGCGAGGATTTCTCAAGCGACGGCCAGAGTTCACGGCAGCTCCCAACCTTTGCGGTACTGCCGCTTCAGCAGCGCGTCAGAATCGGCCACATTCTTGATGCGCATGTTCTTCGCGTCGTAGTCGATGCGCTTGCCTGCGTTCAAAGCGGCAATGCCGAGCAACATCACTTCAGTCAGCCGCGCTGCATACTCGAACGGCGAGGTGGCTTTTCCGTTGCCTTTGATGGCCTCGATCCAGTTCATCTCGTGGCTCATCCCGACGCGTGGGTGGCGCTCGCGAGGCTTCGGCGTCGTTTCGTGTTTCGACTGCGGTAGCAGCCGCGGATTGGTGCCGTACGTGTCGTGCAGAAGCTTGCCTTTCGTGCCGATGTATAGGACCCCGCCGCCCTTATCGAGCTCTGTATCGCCGAGCTCTTCGGGTTTCGGTGGCAAGAGTCCTCCATCGTACCAAGTCAACGGCAAGCTGCGACGCGACCCTTTACGCGGGAACTCGTAATAAGTCATCGAAGCCATTGGATATGACTGACGGTTGTACGGCGTCGAGTGCGTTTCTACCGTCGTTGGGTAGTCGAGGTCGAGCGCCCAGTAAGGGTGATCGATCAAGTGTGCACCCATATCGCCGATCGCGCCGACGCCGAAGTCGACCCAGCCACGCCAATTGAACGGGTGATATACGGGGTGATAGTCGACCGGCATCGCAGGTCCGAGGAAAAGATCCCACGCAAGATTCTGCGGAACGGTGAACGAATCCATTGCCGCGCTGGTTCGTTGCAGGATGCCGTTCATATCCCAGCGCAAGGGCTGCTCGGACGATAGCGGTTGATTCGGGCGCAGAATGCCTTGCGGCCAGTAAGCGAGCGGGCGATTCGTCCAAACGTGCACTGCGGTGACATCGCCGATCGCTCCGGCGGCGATGTATTCGTTGACGAGGCGTGCATCGTCGGATGAGTGGCCCTGATTGCCCATCTGCGTGACGACCTTCGTCTCCGCCGCACGCTGTGCAAGTCGGCGACATTCTTCGACGGACCATGCGAGCGGCTTCTGCACGTACACGTGCTTGCCTAACGCCATCGCGGTGAGCGCCATGATGGCATGCGTGTGATCCGGCGTTCCGATGACGACGGCATCGATGTCGCGTTGCTGCTCGAGCATCTCGCGATAGTCGGTGTAACGAGCCGCTTGCTTCGCTTTCGTGTCGAGTCGTTGCAGGTTCTCGATCTGATCCCTGAGGCGCCGTTGCTGTTCGGGGTCGCTCGATTGCGCGATGCGTTTCGATGTCTCCTCGATCATGCTCGGGATCTGCGCATAACGACTCGCGACATAGCCCCAGTCGACGTCGCACAGGGCGACGATGTTCTGCGTGCTGAGCGCAGCCAGATTGGCTCGCCCCATCCCACCTACGCCGATCGCCGCGACATTCACGATGTCGCTCGGCGCAGTACGACCGGTCCCGCCCAGCACATGCCGCGGCACGATCATGAACGCCGCCGCGCCAAGCGACGCGCGCTTTAGAAACGTGCGGCGACTCTCGCTGCTCTCACTTGCCTCACCCGCGCTTGCGCGCGTCGTCTTCTTCTCGTCCTGCATGCTCCATCCCCCGTCAGTGCGCTTTCGCACGATGCTATCGCGTCACGGTGCGCGCGACAGCCCTATGACAAAAGTTGAGGCGCGACGGCCGAGGTTGCTGACTTCACAGCCTATGTTCCATGACAGCGCGCGACTCCCAAGTCACCGAATCTGAACTCACACCACCTCCTGACGTTGGGGCGGGCCTGCCGTCCGGACTTGTTTCAGGACCGGCCGTAAATACGTCCGTGTAGGCCTGGTACGAAAACATCCATATTTTCGAACCTCCTGAAACAAGCCCGGACGTCAGACCCTTCGTGCCAGTCCTGGCCTCCACTAAGAGAAGAGCGAGGAAAAGGAGCAAACAGGACGAATGGCAAATCCAAGACCATCAAGCCAAGAGCAGGAGGACGATCGCTGGTCGCATGGTGTAGAGAGGGCAAGGCGCAACATCGAGCACATTAGTGAAGTGCAGCGAAGGGCACTGAACCAGACAGGACCATAGGTGTGAGCGCGCTCTTCGAGCGGATGGGAGGGCGCGGGTAGAGACTTGTCGTTGAGGGTCGTGCTGCTGCCAACACCAGTCGAGTGCCACCTCTTGCTATCAAATTGGCAAGAACGATGCGCGGTGCATCCATGCTAGCGGTGCTATGGAGCAAAATCGTGCGGGCACCAAGCTCTTCGATGTGGCAGTCGACAACCGAAGGACCGACAAGTCTCTACCCGCGGCCTAGACAGCCGCTCTGCCGTCAGGCGCGCGCGAGTGTTGGCACTAGTCGAAACGATTCGGCAGATACGAACCGCAGCAGTCACATTCACTGCATACGCCCCAAGCGCCGCGCGACAAACGTCCTCGCAGCACGAATCCGTTCGATGTCCGAGTTCTTGTACGCCGAGCAGCGCGCGGTGTCTTCCTCTTCGTCTCGTGCGTCGGCGAGGCCGCAGATCTCATACGTAAACCGCACGAACAACATTTCCGGTGCCGGCTCTTCGATCGAGATCGTGAGCGTGCTGCCTGCGAACACGCCGGCTGCATCGGCACGAATCTGCAGCAGTTCGTTCGGCACGAGGCGAACCTCGTCGCGCACCGACATCGAGCCGCGTCGGATCACACGCGCTAACATGCCGGGCGTGATCTCTGTCACCTGTGCCGCATCGATCGATTCGTCGACCACCTGCGGGGTCTCCACCGTGTGTCGCAGTCCAAGCCACAGTTGCTCACGCGTCAGCCACTCGCCCGCGTAGTTGGCAGGATCGTTGATGCGGATGAGGTGCTCGTGATGGAGCGTTTGAGTCATGACCTTGTGGGCGCGGGCGCGGCTCTAGTCGGAACGAGCGTTGGAGCCGAAAGAATCCGTATCCAGTCCTGGCAGCTTTGATGGCTCAGCGCACGCAGAGTCCGCATACCTCACCAGGCTACGCGCTCACCGGATCGGATGCGACGGGTGAAGTTTGCGAGGTGGTGAGGCTCGGTAAGGTGAAGTAGAACGTGGCGCCTTTTCCCAACTCGCTCTCGGCCCATACGCGACCCGCGTGTCGATTGAGAATGCGTTCGACGATCGCAAGACCGACCCCGGTTCCCGGAAACTCCTCGGACCCGTGCAGTCGTTGGAAGACGCCGAAGATCTTGTCGTAGTAACGCATGTCGAACCCCACACCATTATCCTGAACGCGATAGATGATCTCGTTCCCGCGTCGCAGCGAGTCGACGGTGATCCGGGGCGTCGGATTCGCAGCAGTGTATTTCATCGCGTTGTCAAGCAGGTTCAGCCATACGCGCTGCAGCATGCGTCGATCGCCGCTTGCGGGTAGCACGGTGCCCACCTCGATGCTGAGCGTCGAGGGCTCTCGATGCGTGATGAGCTCGTCCACGACTCGCAGCACGAGCGATCGCATGTCTACTTCCGTCGTGTTAAGTGTCTGACGGCCGAGACGCGAAAACTCGAGCAAGTCATCGATGAGGCGGGACATGCGCTCGCTCGCGGCACAGATCTGCCGCAGGCAGCGTCGTGCCGAGCCGTTCATCTGCTCCCCGTGGTCGAGCTCCAGCATCTGTGCATAGCCATTGATTGCCCGTAGCGGTGCACGCAAATCGTGAGAGACGGAGTAGCAGAAGCTTTCCAGCTCCTGATTGCTCGATTCGAGCAGCGCAGCGTGTCGCTTGAGATCCTCCAGCAGCGCGAGAATGCGCTGTTCGTTCGCCTTGCGATCGGTAATGTCCATCGAGATGCCGAGTAGGAGCATTGGCTCGCCCTGCGCATCGCGAACTGGAACTTTTCTCGTGTGGAGAATGCGTTTTCCTTCGCGAGTATCGATTTCCTCCTCCGGGATATCGACGACGTCGCCTTGACGCAAGACCTCGCGGTCCTTGTTCATGAAGAAATCGACTTGGCTTTCCGGGAAGAAATCGCGATCGCTCTTGCCGATCAGTTGCTCGCGCTTGTAGCCAAGCAGATTTTCACCCGCGCGATTGAAATGAAGAAAGCGCAAGTCCTTCGCATCCTTCGCGAAGATCATCGAGGGAATATTGTCGAGGAGCGTCTCGAGGAAGCGGTTCACGATTTGGAGGCGTTGCTCGACATCGTGGTGTCGTTTGACGTCCATGTACGTGTGCCGCAGCAGAGCGGTCGTGAGCGCAAGGGCAATCAAGACCGCGAGTACCGCAGGGATCACGACGAAGGGCTCGGAGCCGCGGACGGAAACAAGCAGCACGAAACCGCCGATCGGCAGCCCTGCCGCGCAGGCGAGCGCCGCGACGACCTTGCGTTCGACCGACCAATTCTGCATTCGCAATCCCACCGACGTGTTTCGTGATCCGCCGGGCGACACTCTCAAGGCCCCATGGGCGGCGGATGGGTATGTTCTTGGCCGCCGTGGTGCTATGGCGGGTGAGAAAGCGTGCCGCGAGCGGGGGCGTGTTTTCAAGCTGTTAGCTCACGGTTTTATCTACGGAGATCACCCGCGATTGCTTAAGGGTTGTGCCGATGCCCCTTCGTACATGTTCGGCCCGTGGCTCGAGAACTAAGATTTCCGACAACCACCCAATTCGGTTGGCCAATTCGGTTGGTATGTCATCACCCAGGAGCGGGAAGATATGGATCGGGGGGTCTTCGTAGGAGGCGGATTGATCTGCGCCAGCTTCCTGCTCGCCGTTCTGTTTAATGAAGCAGCCCGTCAGCCCGTGCGCGCACCCGAACGGGTGCAGGAGGCAACCGCCGAAGAAGAGCCTCAATGCGAGGGCAGTATCAAGCCCTCCATACAAGACAGCACCCAGCCCGAGGAGAGTGGCCCGCACGCTCCACGTGGTCCTCCATCCGCTTGTAAATGAGAAAGTTGACGATACTCGCTCGTCAGTCGAGAGTAGGAGCATCGCGGTGCCGACTCTCTCAGTTTGATTCCTTACCGACTCACGATCGCCTTCTTCGCTCTGACGCTCTGCGCGTGCGGATCGCAGACGCCCGAATGGGTGCTTTCGGGTCCGACGATGGGGACGACTTACACCGTCCGCGTCGTTTCTCCTCCGAGTGACCTGACTGCCCACGACATCCGCAGTCTCATAGAAGACGAGTTGCGGATCGTAGATGTGTCCATGTCGAGCTATCGTGCAGATTCGGAGATCTCGCGCTTCAATTCGAGTAGCTCGACCGAATGGTTCGCTACGTCTGCGGAGCTCGCGAGAGTCGTCAGCGCAGCGCTCGAAGTGGGCCGCGCATCGAAGGGCGCATTCGATATCACCGTTGGGCCGTTGGTACGTGTTTGGGGTTTCGGCCCTGATTCGCAACAGGGGTTGGTCGCGCCCGATGAACGCGCACTTGCCGAGGTGCGCACCGCGGTTGGGCTCGAGCACCTAGAAGTGCGGGGCGATCTTGCTGCCCTTCGTAAAGACGTTCCACAGGTACAGATCGATCTCAACGGAATTGCGCCAGGGTACGCTGTCGATCGAATCGCGATGCGTTTAGAGCGCTTAGATATTCGCAGCTACCTCGTCGACATCGGCGGAGAGGTCCGTATGCGAGGTCACAACAGAGAGGGTGAGCTGTGGCGCATCGCTGTAGAGCGCCCGGAAGAGATGACGTCTTCACCCGCGGCGGCGCTGCGCATCGACTCCCGAGCGGTAGCGACCTCCGGCGGATATCGTCATTACATCGAGCGTCATGGTAAGCGACTCGCCCACACGATCGATCCTCGAACAGGCATGCCGATCGAGCGAATCGCGGCATCCGCGGTCGTTATCCACGATGAAGCGATGTACGCGGATGCATGGGCCACCGCGATGAACGTGTTGGGCCCGGACGAGGGTTACGCGCTAGCCATGCAGCACGGCCTCGCTGTGATGTTCATAATCGACTCAGGTGGCGGCGCTATAGAAACCAAGACGACACCGGCATTCGAGCCTTACGTCACCGTTTTCTCGGAGCACGAGTAGGGAAGCTCGCTGTTGAGGCGCGGCGGGGACATGTGAGTGTGGGCCTATAGGCACAGCAGGTAGCTCACACTTGCAACTATACGCGCACAGCTACACATCCCCGCGCGCGCCGAGTTAGAGACCGCTCACGCGGCGATGCTCGAGCTCGCGTTCGAGGTCGAGGTATGCGCTCGTTAGATCGGCGAATGCGCTGCGCTCATCCGCCTCGATGCGCTCATCGTCGAGCTCATCGCGTAAGTCATGATAGGACTTGGCGACTGCCTCGAATCGATCGCGCAATTCTTCGCGATCGCGGTCGTCCTCGACATCCTGATTGAACTCGTCGGCTGCATCCGCAAGTTGACGAGCTTCGCGAGTCACATCGGAATCGCGATCGTCGCGCCGTAACTCTTCATAGAGCTCATCGGCCGCCCGATCGAGTCGATCGGCCGCGCTCGTGAGCTTGCCTGGACTGGACGCACAGCCGGCCAAGGCGACCAGCGCCGCGGCTGTAAATAGTGCCTTCATAGCCATCTCGCCTCATGTTCGTGTTGACGCGAGATAAACGATGGGGAAGGTGCGGAAGTTTCCAGCGCCTGGAAGCTTGAAAAGATCTCTCGCAAAGCACGCCAAGCGCGCCGAGTAAGAAGTTACAGAGATCTTAAATATCTTCTCTTCCTTGGCGAGCGTCGCGTGCTTGGAGAGAGTCTTTTCCGCTCGGTGCTC
Organism: Pseudomonadota bacterium; assembly: GCA_023417315.1. GTDB lineage: Bacteria > Pseudomonadota > Gammaproteobacteria > Steroidobacterales > Steroidobacteraceae > Steroidobacter. The sequence goes on along the minus strand of JAEZFW010000051.1, from coordinate 7,270 downwards.
ATGATGGCGCTGCGGGCTTCAGTTCGCGCGTGCTTCTTGTGCTGGCGTGTCGGCCCCTTGCGCTGGGGTCTTCAGCTCGGAGCGAATCGTCGCCTCCAGCCAATCGTTCATTGTGATCATCGTGTTATTGCGCTGGTCGAGGCGCGTGTGGATGCCGATGATCACGCCAGTGCTCTGGTCCATCACGGGTGCGCCCGGAGCGATGTGCAGAGAATCCATATCGTGCATGAAAGCCCCGCGCAACGAGTCTTCGCTGCTCGGCGCATCGCCGTACACGCGGCCCTGCTTCTTCTGCTTGAACGTGTCCGAGTAAACCATGTCCTTGAAGCCGACCATCACGACGGCTGCGCCTGCCCCCGAGAAGCGGCCAAGCGGCATCGTGCGCTGAGCGTAACGGGAAGGCTGGGTGAGTCGCACGACCGCAAGGTCTTTGGCGATGGAGCCGGATGCGCCTGGGTCGATCTCCCATTGCGACTTGATGTAAGCGACTGGGATGCGCTCGCGAATCTGGCCTAGCGAGTCGGTGCTGTTGTACACGCAGCTCGGCGGTGCCTCGGAATCGCCCTCGAACGTATGGGCGACGGTGACTGCGATATCGAAGGCGCCGACGAGGAACGCGGTCGAAGAGCGCGTCTTGCCGTCGACCGAACACACGATCATGCCCACGCCGCTGAACGAGGACAGCTCTTGATCCGACAATTCGGCTTGGTGAGGACCTCGGGCGGAGCGCGTGCCAGGCAATGCCGTCGAGAAGCGCAGATAGCCCGTCGCAGGGTCCGCTGCATCGGCTGCGCAGCTCGAGTCGGCGCACAAAGCCGCGTCGGCATCCGCTCTCGGGCTCAACAGTGTTGCCGCGAGTAGAGCGGCGCCTGCCAGTAACGAAAGCTTCCAAGTGGCATTCTGAGGCGCGCGCGCTTCAGCTTTCACTTTGACGATAGCGGCGGCGGGGCGAGGAAGCTTTCTCATCTGCAGTTCACCTATGTGCGGCCTGAACCGTCTCCCGAATGGAGTGGATTGAATCCCTGTCTCAGCGTCTCCCTGGCAGGAGAAGCCGGCGAGGTCTCAGGCCGGTGCTGATCGCAAGGTCGCACGCAGCGGCTTTGTACGCTTTAGGGCGAAACCTGAACGACCCGTTCGATAGCGCCTGATCGCGCGCCCCGTTCGGCCAGGAACGGGTTTCGAGCCTACGAGGACTCGAGCGGCGATTCAGTGAACTCGCTCATAGGTCGAGTGTGAGGGCCCTCGCAACGCACGGTCCATCGGACAAGTGTCCGAGCGCGCGAGGTAAGACGGGATTGCGCGCACAAAAAAGGCCGGAGCTGTGACGCTCCGGCCCTTGCCAGAGAGACTTTTGTAGGCCGTTAGGAAGCGGCGCGCTGCGCCTCCGTCAGCTTGAACGTAATGGCAACTTGGGTCCACGCCTTGATCGGACCTGAGCCATTCGTCGCAGCAGCGAAGCGCCATCGTTTCACGGCATCAACGGCCGCCTGGTCAAGCCTGCTGAAGCCACTGCTGTTGAGGACGTTGACATCGGTCGGGCGACCACGCTCGTCAACGAGCACGCGCAGGCGTACCGTACCTTCCTCACCCTGTCGACGAGAAGTCGCAGGGTAGATCGGCTCCACGCGATTCGTGGTCTTCAGTTGCTGAGCTGAGGTACCGGCCTCGGTCGGCGTCGCCGCAATTGCTGAGTCGGACGGCGGCATCACGACGTCGGTCGGAGGCGCAGGAATTTCTTCGAACTGCAGCTCGGGCATCGGCTGTTCGACCGGCGTCATCTCTTCGATCTCCGGTTTGACCGGCTCGATCTCAGGCTCCGGCTGACTAATCTGCTCGTCGATGAAGACCGTTTGCAATGGCTCGGCAAATTTCGGCACCTTCACCACACCCGTGCTCACGACGATCGCATAGATGAGCGCCACGTGAATGCCGACCACCGCAATGGCGGGACCGCTTCGCGATAGAACGCTCGTACTCGCATCACGAGACATAGGCATATTTTCTCTCCACATTACATGGGCGTTTGCGCCCTCCGCTATATAAACGGAAGCGTCCGCCAAAAGGTTCGAGAGCGCCTCAGCGGCCTTGTCGCTGCTTGGCGGCACAACGCGAAAAGTTCCATATACACTGCGCTCGTATGAATTCATCTCAGCCAAGCAGTGGAACCGTTCTGACAAGGGCTACGCAGGAAAAACTGGCGCTCGCGCGAGAAACGGATGGCGCGGAATGGAGCGAAATACTCCAGGAAGCGCGTGTTGCCGAAACGATCGTGCGTGTGTGGACGTGCAGCGAGTACGTTGCAAACACGTGCATCCGTGATCCTCGGTTGCTCAGCGAGCTCATCCGTGATGGACGCCTATGTGAACGCGCAGACGAAGCATGGGTTGCCCGCGAAGTCCGAAAGCGTGTGATTGCGAGCGAAGAGCAAGAAGCCATGTCGGAGCTTCGTCGCCTGCGTCGTAGGCACATGGTGCGCATCGCGTGGCGCGATATCGCCGGCTGGGCGAGCTTGGACGAAACGCTGCGTGATCTCTCCGCGCTCGCAGATGCCTGCGTTCGCTATGCATACGAGTACGCCTACGCAGCTTGCGTGCGCCGTTACGGAACACCCAAGGGGGCCGAATCCAACCTCGAGCAGCCGATGATGATCCTCGCCATGGGAAAGCTAGGGGGAGGGGAGCTCAACTATTCATCGGACATCGATCTGGTGCTTCTCTATCCGGAAGAAGGAGAGACCGACGGTGCACGCAGCGTCGATAACGCGGAGTTCTTCCTCCGCGTCGCACAGAAGACCGTACAAATGCTCGCAACGCCCACGGTCGATGGTTTCGTTTACCGGGTCGATCTGCGTTTGCGGCCATTCGGGGATAGTGGACGTGTTGCATTGAGCACTGCTTCGTTCGAGCACTACTTGCAGCAGCATGGTCGCGACTGGGAGCGGTATGCATATGTGAAAGCACGGCCGCTAACGGCGCTCGAACATTTCGACGATCTGTATAACGAAGCCATTCGTCCTTTCGTGTATCGCCGCTACCTCGACTTCGGCGTATTCGAATCGCTGCGAGATATGAAGGCCATGATCGCCCGCGAAGTCGAGCGTCGCGAGTTGCGCGATAACATCAAGCTCGGTCCCGGCGGGATTCGTGAGATCGAATTCATCGTGCAGGCGTTTCAGCTCATCCGAGGGGGGAGCGACAAGCGTCTGCAATCGCGATCGTTACGTGAAGTGCTGCCGCTGCTCGTCGGCCAACGACTGCTGCGTAAAGAGGCGGTCAGCGACTTGGATGCTGCGTACAGATTCCTGCGGCTCGTCGAGAATCGCCTGCAGCAATGGAATGATGAGCAAACGCATCAGCTTCCTGAGGAGGCGCACGCGCGGGAGCGCCTCGCTTTTGCGGTCGGCCGTGCGAGCTGGAGCGCGCTCGAAGCGGAGCTCACGATGCATCGTGAGCGCGTTTCGCAACATTTCGCGCAGACCATCTTCGGGCCTGTTTCGGATGGTGATGAAACTGTCGGCCGTGCGCCTGCATTCGATTTGGAGGCGGGCCCAGAGGATCGAGATCGCGCATTAAAGGCGTTCGGTTTCGCAGACACATCGGAGATTGCAGCGCAACTCGAGCGGGTCGCAGCGAGCGCCTATTTTCGACGGCAGGATGAGACAGGACGGCGCCGTCTTCGAGAGCTGTTGCCAAAGCTCTTGCCTGTGATCGCAAGTACCGAGACGCCCGCTGTCACACTGACGCGAACGCTCAAGATCCTCGAGAGCATCGGCGGTCGTACCACCTATATCGCGCTGCTCAACGAGAATACGGCCGCCATGCGGCGACTGGCCCACTTATGCGCTCAAAGCCAGTTTCTCGCAGACCAGATCGCCGCGCAGCCGCTACTGCTCGATGAGCTCATCGATGAGCGGCTCGTCGATGAAGCACCGAGCAGAGAGCAGTTCGCAACCGATCTCGCGGCACGCCGAGCACTGATGCAGACGGAGGATCCAGAGCGCCAAGTCGAGCTTCTGCGCCAGTTCCAGAGTGCAGCCATCTTCAGGGTTGCGGTGGCGGATCTCATCGGTGGATTACCGTTGATGAAAGTGAGCGATCGCTTGACCGATATCGCCGAGCTCATCGTGAATGAGGCATTGGCGCTCGCATGGGCGCAGATCACAGCGCGCCACGGGGTGCCGCGCTGTGTCGATGCAAGCGGTCAGAGCCGTACTCCGACAATGATCGTCGTCGCGTATGGGAAGCTCGGCGGCTTGGAATTGGGATATGGATCGGATCTAGATCTAGTGTTCTTGCACGATTCAACTGGGGACGAGCAGCGCACAGACGGGGCGAGCCCAGTCGACAACACCGTCTTCTTCCAGCGGCTCGGTCAGCGGCTCGTGCATCTGCTCACCGTGCACACAGCGATGGGCCGCCTGTATGAGGTGGACACTCGGTTGCGACCTTCGGGCAATCGAGGATTGCTCGTCCAATCGCTCGCGGCATTTCGAGAGTACGAGTTCCAAGAGGCATGGACTTGGGAACACCAGTCGCTGCTGCGTGCGCGTGCGATCGTGGGCGATTCGCGTCTCTGCGCGGAGTTCGAAGGGGCGCGTATCGAAGTGCTTCGCAAGGCTGTAAAGCGGGATGATCTCAAGGAAGCGGTACGCAATATGCGAGCGCGGATGCGGGAGAACTTGTCGAAAGCGAAGCCAGGTCAGTTCGATTTGAAACAAGATCCAGGCGGCGTCGCCGACTTGGAGTTCCTGGTGCAGTTCTGGATGCTGAAGTGGGCGGATCGTTACCCCGAAATCGTCACGTTCTCGGACAATATTCGCCAGCTGGAGAGTCTCGCGTCCGGGAACCTCGTCCCCCAGACCACCGTAGATTTTCTCGTGGATACCTACCGAACGTACCGGCACCGCCTGCATCGCTTGTCCTTGGACGGAGCCAAGAACATCGTGAGCGCGGAGGAGTTCGTGAACGAACGCCGCGGCGTGATCGATATTTGGGAGCGGGAGATCATGGCGGGCTAGGAGTAATCTGCGATAATCCGCGCAAATGACATCCGAGCCGATCATGGAAACTGAAAACTCCGCCAAGCTCATCCAGCCCAACGCGAAGAATCAATACACGGTCACGGCATCAGATCTGCCGTTGTCCTGTCCGATGCCGGGTATGCACTTGTGGAATTCACATCCGCGCGTGTTCCTGCCCATCGAGAAGTCGGGCTGGGCGAAATGTCCCTATTGCAGCGCCGAGTACACGCTCAGCCGGTGAGGACGCGTGTATTCACCTGCTCATTTCGCTGAGTCGCGCGTTGAGGTCATGCACGCGCTGATGCAGCGCCATCCGCTGGGCGTGCTCGTTGCGAACACGTCATCGGGGTTAGACGCGAACCACATTCCATTCGTAGTCGATGCGGCGCCTGAGCCTTGGGGCACGTTGCGGTGTCACGTTGCGCGCGCAAATCCGATTTGGGCTTCTCTCGAGCAGAACCCGGATGTGCTCGTCATTTTCCAAGGGCCCGACGGCTACGTTTCACCCTCCGTCTACGAAGCGAAGCAGCAGGACGGCAGAGTCGTCCCAACCTGGAACTACGTGGCGGTGCATGCATATGGCGCCGCCAGAGTCGTGCACGAGCGCACTTGGTTACTCGATCTATTGAACGCGCTCACCTCTGCGCACGAGGCAGATCGGCCCGAACCTTGGCAGGTCGCCGATGCGCCGGCCGACTATACGGACAAGCTGCTGCGAGCAATCGTCGGCATCGAGATCAAGATCGACAAGCTCATCGGCAAGTGGAAGCTATCTCAGAATCGATCTGAGACCGATCGCGCAAACATCGCTGCCGATCTACGCGACCAACCTCATTCGAGCAATGTTGCGATGGCTGAGCTCTTGGAAAGATGACGAACCTGTCTCGCAGCAGCGTGCGCTTCTGGCCAGAGCCCAGTACTCGATCACCCGGCGCAGCCCAATAGCCCAGAAGAAGAATGCCCGCACTCCTCACGACTACTCCCGCTGGCGACGGTTTCAGAATGCCAGGCGAATTCGAGCCGCATTCCGGATCCTGGATGTTATGGCCGGAACGCCCCAGTAATTGGCGACTTGGAGCGAAACCGGCGCAGGCAGCATTCGCGGCCGTAGCGAGCGCCATTGCAACCGGAGAACCCGTGACGGTGGGCGCCTCGGCCGCGCAATACATCAACGCGCGCGCGATGCTCCCCGATGCGGTGCGTGTCGTCGAGATGTCGAGCGACGATGCCTGGATGCGAGATGTCGGACCCACGTTCGTTGTGGGCGGCAGCGGCGAAGTGCGTGGCGTCGACTGGATCTTCAATGCATGGGGCGGCTTGAGCTCCGGTTTGTACTTCCCTTGGGACCAGGACGATCTGGTCGCGCGCAAGGTCTTGGAGAACGAACGTTGCGATCGTTATCGCGCGCCATTCGTCATGGAAGGCGGCGCGATCCACGTCGATGGCGAGGGCACGCTCATTACCACCGAAGAGTGTCTTCTCAATCCGAATCGCAATCCGCATCTCGATAAAGGTCAGCTCGAGATCCTGTTGCACGAATACCTGGGTGTGACGAGCGTCGTTTGGCTAGGCAAAGGTGTTGTCGACGATGAGACGAACGGCCATGTCGACAACCTATGTTGCTTCGTGCGTCCCGGGGAGATTGCGCTCACATGGACGAACGATCGACGCGATCCGCAACACGAGGTGTCGCTCGATGCCTATGAGCGTCTGAAGAGTGCGCGCGATGCCAAGGGGCGCAAGTTCAAGATTCACAAGCTTCCCATGCCCGGTCCTTTGCATCGCACGGCGCAGGAAAGTCAGGGGGTCGATGCGGTCGATATTGGGTTGCCGACGCGTACGACTGGCGAGCGGCTCGCCGCGTCCTACGTGAACTTCTACATCGCGAACTCCACCATCGTGATGCCGCTGCTCGACTCGAAAACGGATCGCGTCGCAGCGAATATGCTGAAGCGATTGTTCCCCAAGCGACGCGTCATCGGTGTCCAGGCGCGGGAGATACTGTTGGGCGGAGGCAATATACATTGCATCACGCAGCAGGTTCCGCTCGCGGATGTCTCGCTGCGTTCGCGACGTTCTCGCAAGGTCCGAATTTGAGATTCCCACTTAAGCCTAGTTGTACAGGTCAGTGCGACTAGGGCGGGTCCCTCGTATGTGAGTGAGGGGCCGTTTTAGACGAGGATGGAACTGAGCACGCGGGTGCGCGCTTTCAGCCCAGAGCCCAGAGCCCAGAGCCCAGAGCCCAGAGCC
>JAEZFW010000084.1 GCA_023417315.1 Pseudomonadota bacterium | reverse complement strand
CCGCCGCGTCGCCGCGTCGCCGCGAGATAATCTTCTTGAGAGTCGATGGCTGGACGCTTCCGCGAGAGGCAGGCGTCTAAATCATCACCGGTATCCGGGGAGTGGACCTTGATGTTTCGCATCGTATTGAGCGCTTGTTGCGTCTTCCTGGTTTCTTGTACGGCGGGTCCGCCGGCGGAACAGAAGACATCCGCGTCGTTGGCGTATCCGGAACTGAAGCGTGTCGAACAGGTGGACGTGTACCACGGAGTGCGAGTCGCGGATCCCTATCGCTGGCTCGAGGACGAAGCAAGTCCTGAAACGCGTGCGTTCATCGAGGCGCAGAACGCTCTTGCGCAGCCGTATCTTGAAGCGATTCCGGCACGCGAGCGCATCAAGGCGCGCATGACCGAATTGTGGAACTACGAGCGTTACGACATCCCGGAGGTGCGTGGCGGCCGCTATTTCTATCTGCGCAACGATGGTCTGCAGAATCAGAGCGTCCTGTACGTCGCGGAGTCGCTGGATGCATCGCCGCGGGTGCTTCTGGACCCGAATACCTTGAGTCCGGATGGCACGATTGCGCTCGCTGAATTCCTGCCGAGCCCCGATGGGCGCGTGGTTGCATACAGCCTGTCCGACGGCGGCACGGATTGGCGCACGTGGCATTTTCGCGATGTGGCAACCGGGAAGGATCTTCCGGACGTTCTGCGTTTCATGAAGTTCACGCCCGTGGCCTGGACTGCGGATTCGAAGTCCGTGTACTACCCACGTTACCCCACGCTGCCGGATGGCAAAGGCGATGGCTCCAAGCAGCGCGAGGTGTATCGCCACGTGCTCGGCACGCCCGTCGATGCTGACGCGCACATCTTCAAAGTGACGGACCATCCGACGCGCACGCCCTACACGATCGTGAGCGACGACGGGCGCTATCTCGTCATCTTCCTCTACGACGGTTCGCAGAATCACGGCATCTACTATCGCAAGCTCGGGGCCGACGGCGCGCCCGCAGGCGAGCTCGTGCGACTGATCGATACCTTCGATGCGGAATATGAGTTCATTGCCGAGATCGACGATGTGTTCTACATCCGCACGACGCTCGATGCGCCGAACGCGCGCCTCGTTGCGATCGATCTCGGCAAACCCGAGCGCGAGCATTGGCGAGACGTGTTGCCGGAGTCGCAATTCGCGCTCCGCCATACGAGCATTCTGAGCGGGCGCATCATTGCTCAGTACCTTCAGGACGCTCACTCGGTGGTGAGAGTGACGGACCTCAAAGGTCGATCGCTGTACGAGGTGAAGCTGCCAGGCCTCGGGCTCGCGGCGGGCTTCGATGGCGATGTCGAGGATGACGAAACGTTCTTCTCGTACACCGATTTCCTCACGCCGACTTCGATTTCGCATCTCAATGTGGAGACAGGCACGGTCTCTTTGTTCAAAGCGCCGAAGCTCGATTTGGATCTCAGCCGCTACGTCACCGAGCAGGTGTTCTACACCAGCAAGGACGGCACTCGCGTCCCCATGTTCATCGTTCGCAAGAAAGACTTCGTGAAGAACGGGCAAGCGCCGGTGCAGCTCTATGGGTACGGCGGCTTCAATCTGGCCCAGCAGCCAGCGTACAGCACGCCCGTTGCCGTGTGGCTCGAGCTTGGGGGCGTATACGCGCTCGCGAACATTCGGGGCGGATCCGAATACGGCGAGGCTTGGCACAGCGCTGGCACGAAGGTGCAGAAGCAGAACGTCTTCGATGATTTCATTGCGGCTGCGGAGTACCTCATCGACGAGGGCTACACATCGAGCTCGAAGCTCGCCATCCGCGGTCGCAGCAACGGTGGGCTATTGGTTGCGGCCGTGATCAATCAGCGTCCCGATCTGTTCGGCGCGGCGCTTCCTGCGGTCGGCGTGCTCGATATGCTGCGCTACCACTTGCCGAGCTCCAATGCGCGCCAGTGGTCGTCCGATTATGGGCTGAGCGAGAACGAAGAAGAGTTCAAAGCGCTCTATGCCTACTCTCCGCTGCATCGAGTGCGAGAAGGCGCGTGCTACCCGCCGACGCTGATTACCACTGCCGATCGCGACGACCGCGTCGTACCGTGGCATAGCTATAAGTACACAGCAGCACTGCAGCGCGCGCAGGGATGCGCCAATCCGATTCTGCTCCGCGTCGAAACCCGCGCCGGGCACGGCGCCGGCAAACCGATCTGGATGCAGATCGAGGACTATGCCGACCAGTGGGCGTTTCTCGTGCAAGCGCTGCGGATGGAGTGAATGCCAACAAAGGGCAGCTGTACTATGGACGGCAAGGACAGCAGGCGGCAGGGGAGCCGTGCGTGCGACGGCAAGGAGGCCTCTGGCAAGGAAGCCGTGCGTGCGACGGCAAGGGAGCCTATCGGCAGGGTCAGATACGCGAGAGGAACACGGAATCGTGCACGCGGACAGATTCCTTGCTCCTACAACTTCCTTCTCTGACCTTGCCGACAGGCTCCCTTGCCGTCGATAGCGCGGCTCCCCTGCCGCCAGGCTGTCCTTGCCGTCGCACGTACGGCTTCCTTCTTCAGACTCGCTCGCCGTCATCCCCCTCCGCGCCCTCATCATCCTCATCGATCGCATCACCCGGAATCGCGCGTTGCCCTGCTGCCCACGCGCCTAGATCGATGAGCTTGCATCGTTCGCTGCAGAACGGACGCCAGCGAGACGTCTCGGTCCATTCGACAGGGCGATCGCAGGTGGGACAGGGTACGGAAGACATGTTCGTTTTGCTTGGCCCTTGGCTCTCTGGCCACTGGCCAGAAAAGATAATGCAGGGAGGATATGAGTGCCCACGCAGCGAGTTGCAAGAGGCTGTTCTTCGTCTGGCCAGTGGCCAGTTTGCCAGTGGCCGGTGTGCGGCTAACCGCACACGGTCAGCAGGAACTGCACATCGTCGGTCGTTTGGACGGGGCGTTGATTCGCGTCGGCCCATGTGAGGAACCGGATGCTGCAGCGGTGGTGGCTGCCGCTGATCTCTGGAAAGAGGGGTGTGCCGGGTGGGAGTGTGATGCGCAGCAGCTGGCTTGGATTGTCGCGTTCGAACACGACTTGGAACGTGCCGCCGCTCGCGACTTCGGGGCGGGGTCGTGCCGATTCGCGTGTGAGCCAGAGCAGCTCAGTGACGGCGTCGCACAAAGGTCGGATCGTCGACATCCAATCCGAGAAGGCTGCGGATCGAGCTTGAAACGGCTGATCGAGCCAATGACGATAGTCGGGTAGATCGAACTCGCACGTGCCGCCCGGAATCGAGCTCCGATGCTTGATCGAGTTCAAGAATTCCGAATCGCGCAGGCGCTGCATGAAAAGCGCGCCAGCGGAGTTGAGCTCGGTGCGCAGCCGGGTGAGATTCGTGAGCACTGCCTTCAGCCGCGAGGTGTCCACACCCGGGCGCGCCTGATACTCGTGCATGACCGTCATCTGCCGCTCGAGCTCCTTCAGAACCTCGCTGCGGATGTCGCCGCGCGCCGTGATCGCAAGGATCTCGAGTAACGAATTGACCGCCGCGCGCGTGGACCACGAGTCCTCATGCTCTTCGTGGAAGAGTGTTTGCTGATAAAGGAAATCCAGGCGCAGGAACGTACGCATCCGCTCATTCAGCGGTTGCTCGTACACCGGCCCAGTCTGGGCGGCTAGCTTCTTGGAATCGCGATCTGACGAAGTCATCCTGCCGATTGTGAAGCACTCGCGCGCTATTTAGAAACCCTTTTTGCGATCGTTCGCGCTGCGCTCTCTAGCGAGCTTTTGCACCTTTCGTAGCAGCACGCTCGCGCTCCACCAGCTCGCTCGCGATGCGCAGCATGTCATCGTAATTCTGCCCGAGCGCGACATACTTACCGTTGATCGTGAGTTGCGGCACGCCAGACACGCGATAATTGCGAGTGAGCTGCTCGGCCCGCAGCGATTTCTGCGAGACATCGAACGAATTGAACGCTTCGCGGAATTTCGCTGCGTTGCCGCCTTTCTCGGCGACCCACGAGGCGAGGCTCTCCTCGGTGAACAGGGGCTTGCGCTCGACGTGAATCGCGCTGAAGAGCGCGTCATCGACTTTCTCGAGATCTCCGGTTTGGACGAGCGCGTAATATGCGCGCACCAGTTGTCCCCACTCGCGACGCCCGAACGAGACTGGGATTCGCACGAACACCGCGTCGCTTGGGAGGGACGCCGCCCACTTCTTCACCGCGGGATGAAACTCGGCGCAATGCGGGCAACCGTAGGAGAAGAATTCGATGACTTCGATCTTACCAGGCGTGCTCGAGGGCTGCGGGGCCGGCAATACCTGGTAGTCCCGTCCCTGGACAACCTCTGCGCCAGCGGTGGAGGCGAAGAGCAGGGCAGTGATTGCGATGAACGACCTTCGCAGCATGTTACGTAACCTCGACACGCATGATTGAGTCTGATGCCTCAGACCGGGCTTCGACGATTATCGTTCCCTGGAGGCGTTCGGCAACATGGCTATATAACCAATGCGGCCGAACGATCCCTTCACGACTGACTACTGTTGGGGTGCTTGTTGTTGCGGCTGAGGCTGTTGGATCTCGAGCAGCTCGACATCGAACACCAGGGTGGAGCCGGGCTTGATGTTTGGAGTGCCACGATCGCCATAGGCCAGGTTCGGCGGGCATACGATGCGGCTCTTACCGCCAACCTTCATGGTCTGCACCGCTTCCGTCCAGCACGGAATCACGCCTTCGAGCGGGAACACGGCAGGCTCGTTGCGTTGAACCGAGCTGTCGAATACCTGGCCGTCCGGCGTCGTGCCGTGGTAGTGAACCTTGACCGTGTCCTGCGCGGTGGGCGACTTGCCTGTCCCGGCTTTGACCTCCTTGATGACGATGCCGGACGCGGTCTTCGTTGCGCCTTTCTCGGTCGCTGCTTTATCGAGAAATGCCTGACCCGCCTTCTTCTCCTTCTCCGCGACCGCGGCCATCCGTTGACCCTGCAGCTCACCGAGCTTCGGAATATAGGTATCCAGGTTGATCGTGGCCTTGCCCGCCGTGCCATCCGTCAGCCCCGCCTTGACGAGCTCCAACTCGGCCGGCGTGAGATTGAAGGAGGAGAGATTGCGGGAGAGCGCGACACCGAGGGCATAAAACGTCTTCTGCTCCTCCGCCTGCGGTTCCGCTGCGGAGGACGTCAATGAAATCGAACCCAGCAGAAAGCCGAGCGCGCTGATACGAACGAACATAGGTTCACCATCATGGTGTAGAAGGGCGCGCAAGTGTGATGGGCCCTTGTAGCGCGTGTCTAGTAGGTAGGCGCTCAGATCAAATCGTGCCGTTGGAAAACGGCAACGTCGCAAACAGGAGACGGTCTGGTAACCAACTGGCGAGAAAGCATTCGGCGGGAAAGACGCACCACCGACGTCATGTGCGTATCGGCAGGTCAGACAGGAGTCGCTTGCTGGAGCCTGGAACGCCGGCGAACCATCGCGTGAGGGCAGAAGTGACGAAGCCGATTGAAGGCGCAGGCCCGTGCTCTGACTCCGTCACTCTGTCGCGTCGTCACTCGCCCGGCTTGTCACTCGACCTCGGTCCCACCCGTCAGCCCACGAGCTTCGAGCAGTGGCGCGATGTCCGGATCCTTGCCGTAGAAGTCGCGGAAAATCGTCATCGCGTCCGCACTGAAGCCCTTCGAGAGCACCATTGCGCGCAACCGATCTCCGTTCTCACGCTTTAAACCGCCGTTCGTTTCGAACCAATGCTCGGTGGATCGAGCAAGGACTTCACTCCATATATACGCGTAATAGCCCGAGGAATAGCCAACTGGATTCGAGAAGATGTGCAGGAAGTAGGTCGAGCGGTAGCGAGGCGGAACGGCATAGAAATCCACGCCTGCATCCTTGAGTGCTTTCGCTTCGAACTGCTCGATTTCGGCAGCGCTCGGCGTCTTACCCGGCGGCAACTGGTGATACGCCTGATCCAAGAGTGCCGCGGCGAGATACTCAGTCGTCGCATAACCCTGATTGAACTTCCGCGCCGCAAGCACTTTGTCCATCAACGCCTTCGGCATCGGCTCGCCCGTCTGATAGTGCTTCGCATAGTTCGCAAGCACGCGCGGATAGGTAGCCCACATCTCGTTGTACTGCGATGGGAACTCCACGAAGTCGCGCGGCACGCTCGTGCCGGAGAAACGCGGGTACTTCACGTTCGAGAACAAGCCATGCAGCGCATGTCCGAACTCGTGGAACGCCGTGGTGACTTCATCGAACGTCAGCAGCGTCGGCTGACCGGCAGGCGGCTTCGGGATGTTCAGGTTGTTGACGACGACGGCCTTCGTGTCGAGCAGCTTCGATTGCTCGACGAAGCTGTTCATCCATGCGCCGCCGCGTTTGTTGCTGCGGGCATACCAATCGACGTAAAACAATCCGAGCTTCGAGCCGTCGGGATTGAACACCTCGAAGACGCGCACGTCGGGATGATAGGTTGGCAGGTCCTTGCGCTCCTTGAAGCTCAACCCGTGAAGCTCCTGAGCGGCGAAGAGCACACCCTCGCGAAGCACGCGCTCGAACTCGAAGTACGGACGCACCTCGGATTCATCGTAAGCGTACTTGGCCTTGCGTACCTGCTCTGCGTAGAAATCCCAGTCCCAAGGCTGAAGCTTGAAGGGCTCGGTGCCGCTCGCCTTCGCCTGCGCGTCGATGAGCTTCTGGATTTCCAGTGCTTCTTTGCGCGCGTTTGCGACTGCGGCCGGCGCGAGCTTCGCGAGCATCTCGTTGACGGCGGTCGCGTTCTTCGCGGTCGCATCCTCCAAGACATAGGCTGCATGATTTGGATACCCGAGCAGCGCCGCGCGCTCCGTACGAAGCTTCACGATCTGCTCGATCAGATCCGTTGTCGCAAGCTCCCCAGACCAGCCTCGGCCGATCGATGTCTTGAAGATGCGCTCACGCAGCGTACGGTTCTTGAGCTGAGACAAAGAGGGTTGCTGAGTGGTGTTCAGAAGCGGGATCACCCACTTGCCCTCCAGATTGCGCGTCTTCGCCGCCTCCGCCGCCGTTGCGATTTGCGCCTCCGTGAATCCCTCCAGTTGCGCCTTGTCATCGATGATGATTGCGCTCGCGTTGTCGCCCTTCAGCACGGATTGGCGAAACTCGGTGGTGAGCGATGAGATCTTCTCGTTGAGCTGGCGCAGCTTCGCCTTGTCTGCGTCGGAAAGATTCGCGCCTGAACGCACGAACAATGTGTAGTAGCGCTCGAGCAAGCGCAGCGATTCTGGATCGAGGTTGAGATCGGCGCGGTTCTCGTACAGCGCCTGCACGCGTGCGAACAACTGCGGGTTCAAGAAGATCGCATCCGAGTGCGCAGACAGCTTGGGTGCGAGCTCGGTCTGCAACTTCTCGAGATCGGGATTCGTATTGGAAGCGGTCAGGTTGTAGAACACATCCGTGGCGCGCGTGAGCAAATCTCCCGAACGCTCGATCGCGACGATCGTGTTTTCGAATGTCGGTGCGGCAGAGTTCGTGCTGATTGCCTCGATCTCCTTGATCTGCTCGGCCATGCCTTCTTCGATGGCCGGTCCGAAGTGCTCGTTCTTGATCTTGTCGAGCGGCGGCGCCTGGTAAGGCAACGTGCTGGGTTTCGCGAGAGGATTGTCAGACGAGAGAGCAACGGCATTCATGGAGGATCCAAGTGCGAGAGTAGCGGTAACGGCAGCGAGAACGGTGGTGTGACGCATGGAGAGACTCAGCATAGAAGGCGATAGGGGATAGCTGATCGGGGATAGCAAAAGTGTCCGGAGTGTCCGCTACTCGAGCTAAGACGCCGATCGCAGCGAGATGCGCAGCCTTACAAAAACGAGGCGCGGACTCAAGCGTTAAGACGCCAAGCACGCTTGCGCGTTCCGTTGGATTGAGCACGTGCTCTGTTCGACTGAGAGCAAGGCGCGTGGCCCGTTCGACTGAGAGCAAGGCACGTGTGCACAAATAGCGTCCCCTCTCCCACTGGGAGAGGGTTAGGGTGAGGGCTAGCCCGCCGGCAATGTATACCGCGCTTCGATCAGCTCACGAATCTTGCGCCGTGCCTCGTGCGGATCGATTTCGGCCTGTCGCTCGATCTGCGCGACTTCGTCCGCGACCGATTCATCGCGAATCCCTTTGCGGAGCCACTCGGAGACTTCATGCCGCTTGAGGTGATAAAGCCAGGTCTCATCATCGACGCCATCCGCGAGATCCATGAATAGAATCAGATTGGGCGCGCGGAGTCGGAGCTTTCCGTTTGGACCCCGGAAATAAAAGCTGCGGTCTTCGGGGAGGGAGCCCTCGGCATACTTTCGCAGGTGGCGTTTGCGCTCCGTCTGGCTGGGTTCGAGGCGCACTACTTTCGGTGCGGCGCGATCTGCCTTGCTCCATACGATCGCAACGCCAGGATCGAGTGTTTCGCGCGGAGATTCGATCGGTGCGAGCTCGTTGGCATCCGTGAACTCGCGCAACATCTCTGCCGGTTTCTCACCGAGCACGACGATGGTGTCGACGTGCTTCAGCACGGAAGGGGTGATCAAGCTGGGTGTGACGCTCACCATGACGACGCCCTCGAGATTATCCGGGCTCGGTGCGTCCGTTGCCTGCCATTGCGCGGGCAACATGTGGTGGACTTCGTCTACGAGCAACCAATGCGGCCGGCCCGTTCTCGCACGGATGTCGCGCACGCGCGCGAACAGCGCCATGAAGAACCAGGGTCGATCTTCCAGCTTGATGCCGAGCAGATTAATGATCGCGTTCGAGTCGGGCTTACACAGAAGCTGCTCGCATTCGTCGAGCGTCGGTGCGTGATCCGGTCCGCCGAGCACGACGGCGGAATCGATGTTGTCGTAGTCCCCTTCCGGATCGATGATGCAGTAGTTGTAGCCGCGCGCATGCAAGCGTTCGATGAGTCCTGTGGCCACGGAAGACTTCCCGCCGCCCGAGCTGCCGACGATGAGAGTGTTCACGGAGTAGGGCGACAGGTGCACGGGCTCATCGTCTTCATCTTGGCCAAGCAACACGTGATGTCGCGCGAGCTGCGGCTCTCGATCGGCGAGATCGTTTGCGAGGATCTCTTCGATGAGCTCGCACACGCCAGCCCCATGATCGCTCTTGAGCACGATGTCCGCGCGTTGCTTCACCGCCGGTAGCGCATTTTCGACTGCCGCCGAGCACTCGCAGATGCTCAAGAAAGCATGATCGTTCTCCGCATCGCCGACGCCCACGGCGTTGTGAACGGAGAGATTCAACTCGTGCAGCGCTTCCTTGAGCCCGCTCGCCTTGTTGACGCCTGCGGGCAAGATCATCACGGCACCTTTGTTGAAGATCACCTGCAGCTCGAGCCCCAGATCGCGGATCGTCTCGAGCACGGTATTCTCGTGCGGTTCCCACGTGGCCACGATGCAGCGGCCAACGGAGATCCGCTCGACGTTGCGCTGCTTGAGCGTTGCGACGAAATCCGCGGGCGGCGCTTCTCCCAGCGTCCTCTCTTCCTTGGTTGCCGGCCAATACAAGAGCCCACCGTTCTCCGCGACGACGATATCGAACAGATCCAATCGCGAGAACACCGACTGCAGATCAGGAATTTCTCTTCCAGTCACCAGCACGAGCTTGCGCCCGGACTCGCGCAATCGCTCCATCGCCTCGATGGTGACGTCATCTACCCGGCCATGATGTGCGATCGTGCCGTCGTAATCAGTGCAGAGCGCCAGGTAGCGCATGAGCGAGCTCTCTTTGGAAGATGGCTCAACTCAACGTGAGCGCGCGAACGGAGGTTCCGGCAGCGGGTCAGAAGTGGTTAGTGGTTAGCAAGCGGCCCGTGAGCGTAGTAGGTCGGGGTTCATTCCGACTAGAAGAGGATTAAGAGTATGTGGGTCGGAATCCATTCCGACTATAGCGGCACCGAGTGAAAGCAGACGATGTGCGACGGTGCCTACTATCTGCACTTCACCACATACGTCCGCGAAATCGTGTCGTGCCAGCCGCGCGCATCTTTGCCGAAGAATGAGAACGCCTCGAACGGGATGAAACGCGACAGCGTTCGCTTGATGACCGCTGCCCACGACGGCGCGCGACCGTCCTCATCGACCACCTTCGTACCGGTGATGAGTTTGCCGATCGTGCGTCCCCACGCCGCTTCCATTGGAATGTAGTAAGCGCACATGACGATGACGCCGAGCACGATGTCTGGAGTCTGCTCCAAGGCAGACAATCCGGCATCGCCCCAGATGAGCACCATCCCGGCGCCCACCAGCGCCGAGAGGATGAAGTAGCACACATAGTCGATCAGCAAATTTGCAAGCCGCAGTCCGCGTCCGACTGGCTCGACTGACAGCTGCTCGTTCGCTGCCAGATCTGCTTGCGTCAGCGTTCCCGGGGAGACGCTATATCGCTCGTCGCTCATAGGAGTGCCTGCTCTTATTGTTATCGCGTTGTTATCGCGCGCAGCCGAGTCTAGCAGGTTCGGCCTAGCTGCCATGGAGGCGTAACATAAGGAGCGCCGATGACAGAGCAACAGAGAGCCCCACGGTGCGGATGCCCCCACCCTAACCCTCCCCCGCCACGCGGGGGAGGGAACGTGTAGAGCGTATGGAGGCGCGCGAGCGGTCCGCGCCACGCGGGGGAGGGAACGTGGAGAGCGTATGGAGGCGCGCGAGCGGCCCCCGCGGTGCGGGGGCGGGAACGCTAGGGATTGAGCCAGCGCACGAACCACTCGATCGTGGCATCGATGCTGTCGGGGCGAACCCTATGAGCCGTGTTCTCTTGAACGCGCAACACGAGCTTTTCGCCGGCATTCTGCGCCGCATAGGCAGGTCGTGCGGATTCGACCGCCAGGCGCACGCCTGCGATGGGCGTGTTGGCATCGGAGTCGCTATTGATGACCAGTAAAGGTCGAGGCGCAATGAGGGTGAGCATCGACGGGCCGTCGAACTGCTCATAGATGCCCGGAACGACACGATCGTAGAACCTTCGCACGAAGTCCACGTTGGGATTCTTCTGATTCGCATCGGCAGCGGCGACATCGAATGCAGGTTGAATGGTTGCGATGCGCGCCTTCCATTGACCATTGACCAGCGACCACCTGAAGCTCTGCACGCCGATCAGCGGGACAGCGGCTGCGATGCGCATGTCTGCGGCTGCAGCGAGATACGTTTCGATGCCACCTTTTGAAATGCCAGTAAGACCGATCCGGCCAGCATCGATGTCCTCGCGCGTCTCGAGATAGTCGACCACGCGCATCACATCCCAGGCTGTGTCGTAGTAGAACGGATGGCCCTCGCCCGAGCGCCAGGCCCGCACGATCGCCTCGTTGTATGCGCTGACACCTGAGCCTTCGTGCGAGCGCTCGCCGTGATACCGGCCATCGATCGTAATGGCGACGAATCCGAGTGCTGCGAGACGCTGCGCGATCTCGACGACTTGATTGCCGTCCTTCGTGCCGCCCGTGCCATGAAGGACGATCACGCTGGGGCGCCTGCCGCGAAAGCGCGCTTCCTTGGATTTCAGCAGATGCCCAGGAATCCGCTGCGAAGCATCGGCGGCGATCGTGAAATGAAACTTGCGAAAACCCTCTGGCGCATCGATCTCGCGAACTTGCGGCGTCAGTGCGGCGCGCGGGCGATCGATCAGCTCGAGAAATGCTTCGCGCGCTTGGGTGGTGTCTGCGAGCGCGTGCGCATTGGCGAAGAAGAGAACCAGCGGGAGAATGTATCGTCGTGCGATCTTCATGCTCAGCCCCCGGTCGTGCGCTGAAGAGGATGATGTTGTAGGAAGTTGAATATGCGCCGCTAAGAAACGATAAGCGGCCGGTACATGACGCTATCGCTCCCCAGGTCACCATTCATGAGGAGGGCAGCACCAGTCAAGTGCATGACCGCGTTCGCCTTGCACCGAAACCAGGCAATCCCTTCCTAGCACCGTCGCGCGGGCCGTGCCAAGCACTTGATTCCTCGACGGCTGCTCGTACGCGGCAGGCGCTGCGGCTGGCACGGATCGTGCGATAGCGATCGCATGGCACTCAGCAGCGAAAGAACGCCGGTCGCCGACCCCACGCGCGAGTCGTGGCGGAATCAGCTCGAGTTGCTGCTCGAGTCGACGGGCGAGGGCATCTACGGGATCGATTTGCAGGGTCATTGCGTGTTCATCAATCGCGCCGGGGCGGAGATGCTCGGCTATCGAATCGATGCCGTGCTCGGCGCGAACATGCACCAGCTCATCCATCATTCGCATGCGAGCGGCGAGGAATATCCCGAGCGCGAGTGCCCGATCTTTCGAGCGTTCCAGCAAGGTCGATCGTGTCGAATCGACTGCGAGGTGCTATGGCGTGCCGACGGAACTCGATTTCACGCAGAGTATTCTTCCTATCCCATCTTCGAAGACGGCAAGATCACCGGCGCCGTCGTCACGTTCTGCGACATCTCTGACCGCAAGCAAGCCGAGGAGCTGCTTCGCCGCGCGCACGAGGAGCTCGAGTGCCGCGTCATCGAGCGCACCGCGGAGCTCAATCGGACGACCGAGCAGCTGCGCCAGCTTTCCGCGCACTTCGAAGGCGTGCGCGAGGCCGAGCGCACGCGCATCGCGCGCGAAATACACGATGAGCTCGGGAGTGTGCTCGTCGCGTTGAAAATGGATCTGGGCTGGATGGAGCGCAAGCTGGCAGACACGCCGGAGCTGAAGGCGAAAGCCGCGGCGATGGCGCGGATCGTCGACACGGCGGTTGTAGATGTCGGCCGCATCATTACCGATCTGCGTCCCTCGATCCTCGATCACCAGGGGCTGTGGGCTGCGCTCGAGTGGCATCTCCAAGAGTTCAGCGAATCGACCGGATTGCGCGCACGTTGGACCTTGCGTCTCGATCCGGCCACGCCCGATCCGCACGATGCGCTCGCGACGGCGGTCTATCGCATGTTTCAGGAGATTCTCAACAACGCGGCTCGCCACGCGAATGCGACAGCGGTCGAAGTCAATGTGAGTGCAGATGCCTCGATGCTCAGCTTGGACGTGCGCGATAACGGCCACGGTCTCACGATGGAGCAACTCTGGCGGCCAAATGCCCATGGTGTTCTTGGAATGAAAGAGCGCACGAGACATTTCGGAGGCGCCTTCGACATCGGGCCGGCCAGAGAGGGTGGGACGCAAGTGCGGATCCGAATTCCGTTTGCCGGCACGCGCAAATAAGACCTAAGGGGATGGGAGCGCGATGATCAAGGTGCTCATTTGTGACGACCACGCGATCATCCGTCAGGGATTGAAGCAGATCCTCGCGGATGTGCCGGATCTCGAGATCGCCGCAGAGGCGTCGGACGGCGCGAGCGCACTTCAACACGTGCGCGCCGGCGGAATCGATGTCGTGCTGCTCGATATCGCCCTGCCGCATCGCGATGGCCTGGATGTGCTGAAGCAATTGCGTCAGGAGCATCCGAGCGTACCCGTGTTGATCCTGTCCACTTACCCTGAAAAGCAATATGCGGTGCGATGCTTGAAGCTCGGCGCGGCCGGCTATCTCAACAAGGGCGCCGAGCAGGCGGAGCTCGTGAGCGCGATCCGCAAGGTCTCCCGCGGAGGTATCCATGTGAGTGCGGCCATCGCCGAATCGCTGGCGATGGCGTTGCGGCACGCATCGGCGGGCGCACCTCATGAAGAGCTGTCCTCTCGCGAGTATCAGGTCTTCGCGATGATCGCTGCCGGACAGACGCTCACGCAGATCGCGAAGCAGTTGTGCTTGAGCCTCAACACGGTCAGCACGTATCGAGGCCGCGTACTGGAGAAGATTGCCGTGAGCAACGACGTCGAGCTGGCGCTGTATGCCGTGCGCCATCAGCTCGTCGAGTTGTCGTAGCACTACTACAACCGGTCACGCGACTACGACAGCAGAATCATGAGACTCGAGATGCACGCGATGCGGATGCGACTCTAGGATCCACTCATCGCACTTCCGATGAGCAGCAGATGGCCGGCATCACCACACCAGGATTTCGTCTCGGCATCTACATCTTCAAGGACGCGGAGATCGTCGATTTTGCGGCGCCTTACGGCGTCTTCTCCGTCGCACGTCGCTACGACCCCGAGCTCGACGTGTTCTTCGTCTCAGAAAATACGCGGTCCGTGCAGGCACAGGCCGGTTTCACCGTCGTGCCCAACTATTCATTCCACGATGCTCCGGCCATGGACGCATTCCTCATTCCCGGTGGCTTCGGCACTCGACAAGAGATGTACAACCGCCGCCTGTTCGAATACGTGAACGCATTGCCAGGCGAATGCTTGCTGACGAGCGTGTGTACCGGCTCGTGGATCTACGCGCGCATGGGATTGCTCGATGGTCTTGCGGCAACGAATCGCAAAGAGCCCGATCGGCTCGAAGCCTCGAACCACGGCATGGTGCCGCTCGATCGGCTCGCCAAGCTCGCTCCCGCATGCCGCATCAGTCGTGCGCGCATCGTAGATGCGGGTCGCATCGTCACCGCTGGAGGGATCGCGGCAGGGATGGAGATGGGATTTCATCTATTGCGACGCGCCGGCTACGCCGAAGACTGGATCGCGGATGTGGCGCGCACGATGGAGTACAGCGCCGCTTATCAAGCCTATCGCCGCGACATCGAACTCGTGCCGCCTAACGTTGCCCTCAGCGCTTAAGCCAAAGTTCCGGGAGTCACAGCATGTCGAACCAAGAATCTCATTCCGTTTCGCCTTCTGCATGTTCGTGCGGCCAAGATCATTCACCGGAAGAGCATGGCGGCCACGCGGCTGAATCGCCCTATCGTCGCTCACTCGTGAGCGCAGTGATGCGGGCGCTCTTTCCAAGCGCGCACGGACGTCGCGACTTCCTCCGAGCGGTCGGAACGGGCACAGCGTATGCCGCGATTTCCGCGCTCGTTCCATTCGGTGCGATCGAAGCGATCGCCGATACCTCCGCACCGCTCGAGAAGAAGAACCTAGCGGTCGGATTCGTGCCGATCACATGCGCGACGCCGCTCATCATGGCGGGGCCGATGGGCTTCTACGCAAAGCAGGGAATCGATGTCGCTCTCACCAAGACCGCGGGCTGGGCCCTCGTGCGCGACAAGATGTTGAACAAGGAGTACGACGCCTCCCACATGCTCTCGCCGATGCCGCTGGCGATCTCGATGGGTGCAGGCTCGGTCGCGCAGCCCATGAATGTCGCCACGATTCAGAACACGAACGGGCAGGCGATCACCTTGCACTTGAAGCACAAGGACAAGCGCGACCCGAAACAATGGAAAGGCATGATCTTCGCTGTGCCGTTCGACTACTCGATGCACAACTTCCTGTTGCGCTACTACGTGGCCGAGCATGGTCTCGATCCCGATCGCGATATTCAGATTCGCGTGACACCCCCGCCTGAGATGGTCGCGAATCTGCGAGCTGGCAACATCGACGGCTATCTTGGGCCCGATCCTTTCAATCAGCGAGCGGTGTACGACGAGATCGGCTTCATTCACATCCTTACGAAGGACATCTGGGACGGCCATCCCTGCTGCGCATTTGGGGTGTCCGATGCGTTCGTCGCTCAGAATCCGAATACCTTTGCCGCGCTCTATCGAGCCGTGCTCGAGGCCGCCGCGTATGCGCGCAATCCAGCGAACCGCAAAGAGATCGCCGCAGCGATCGCGCCGGCCAACTACTTGAACCAACCTGTGCCGGTGCTTGAACAAGTCTTGACGGGTCGCTTCGCCGACGGGCTTGGCAAAGTGCAGAACGTACCGACCCGAATCGATTTCGATCCGGTCCCCTGGAATGCGCTCGGTGTTTGGATCCTTACGCAGATGAAGCGGTGGGGCTACGTCAAAGGAGACGTGAGCTACGCGAACATCGCCGAAGAAGTCTTCCTGATGACGGATGCGCGCAAACGCATGAAGGAGCTCGGCATCGCAGAGACCGCGCCTAAGAAGATCGTCGTGATGGGCAAGCCGTTCGACCCTGCAGCCGCGGATGCGTATCTGAACAGCTTCTCGATCAAGCGCGCATGAATGGCGTGACGCACGTTCCTCTGACGGCGCGGGCCGCCGTCGTCTCAGTGCTGCTCTTCCTTGCGTTACTCGCCATCTGGCAATTGACCACGGCCCGGGGCGAGCAAGTTCAGCAGGAGCTCGATGAATACGCGCTCCTGATGGGCAAAGGCGCAGACAAGAGTGATGGCTTGCCGACTCCCGCCGCGCTGGGTGCGGTGATCTGGAAGCATGTGTCGAACCCGTTCTACGACGCCGGCGCGAACGACAAGGGCATCGGTATCCAGCTTGGATATTCGCTCGGTCGGGTTGCGATCGGCTTCTTGTTGGCGGCGCTCGTCGCAATCCCACTTGGCTTCTTGATCGGCATGTCGCCGCTGATGCAGCTTGCCCTGAATCCATACATCCAGATCCTGAAGCCGATCTCACCGCTCGCGTGGATGCCGCTTGCGCTCTATACGATCAAGAATTCGACGGTCTCGTCCGTGTTCGTGATCTTCGTCTGTGCGCTGTGGCCGATGCTCATCAACACAGCGCATGGCGTTGCGAGCGTCAAGCGCGACTGGCTGAATGTGGCGCGAACGCTCGAGGTCCGGCCTGTGCGAACTGCGCTGCGCGTGATCTTGCCGGCTGCCGCGCCAACGATTCTGACCGGTATGCGGATCTCGATGGGCATCGCATGGCTCGTGATCGTCGCTGCGGAGATGCTCGTCGGCGGCACCGGCATCGGCTACTTCGTCTGGAACGAATGGAACAATCTGTCGCTCGAGAATGTGATCTTCGCGATCCTCGTCATCGGTGTCGTGGGCATGGTCTTGGACTTCGCGTTCGCCCGAATGCAGCGCGCAGTGACTTACGTGGAGTAGCCATGCAGACAACCATGCTCAAGGTCGACGATCTCGCGAAGTGCTACCCGGATCGCAAGGGTAGGCCGGGGCCCATGATCTTTCGCGACGTGAACTTCACGATCGCGCGTGGTGAGTTCGTCTGCATCATCGGTCACTCCGGCTGCGGCAAGAGTACGGTGCTCAACGTGCTTGCCGGGCTCGAGGCCGCAACGCACGGTGCGGTTTTCATGAACGATCGCGAGGTCGTGGCGCCGGGCCTCGATCGCGGCGTGATCTTCCAGGGGCATGCGCTGATGCCATGGTTGTCGGTGCGCGAGAACGTGGCGTTCGCGGTGCGATCGCGCTGGCCGGAGTGGAGAAGCGCGCAAGTGTATGAGCACTGCGCGAAGTATCTGGAGATGGTCGGACTCAGTGGAGCCGATCACAAGCGGCCATCCGAGCTGTCCGGCGGGATGAAGCAGCGCGTGGGGATTGCACGTGCGTTCTCCATTCAACCGCAAATGTTGCTCATGGACGAGCCGTTCGGTGCGCTCGATGCGTTGACGAGAGCCCTCATTCAGGACGAGCTGCAGAAGATCTGCGCGGCGACGGGACAGACTGTGTTCATGATCACGCACGACGTCGACGAAGCGATCCTGCTGGCCGACCGCATCATTCTCATGTCGAACGGGCCGGAAGCGCGCATCGCGGAGATCGTGCACGTCACCTTGCCGCGCACTCGCACGCGGGCCGAGATGATTCACGATCCGCAGTACTACCGCATTCGCAATCACTTGCTCGATTTCCTCGTGAGCCGCGCCCGCACCTTCAGCGCGAACCTGCCGGAGCACTACGATCCGCGGCGCCCCCCGGCCGTCACTCCGGGGCTCGAAGAGCCACTCGATTTGCCGCAGCACGATGAATCCGCGCCCGAGCGCGCGGACACCCAGCCACACGTCTACTCACTCAGGAGTGCAAGATGAACCGCAACGATGTCACCGAGGCAATCGTCGCCGCGAAAATCAAGAAGGGCTTGCGTTGGCGCGACCTGGCCGAGCTGATGAACACGAGCAAAGAGTGGGCAACCGCAGCGCTGCTCGGTCAGATGACGCTTTCGCGCGAGCAGGCGGAAGCCGTGGCGAAAGCGCTCGATTTGAACAGCGATGCTGTCGCGCTGCTGCAAGAAGTGCCGTACAAGGGTTCGCTGCCAAGCGCCGTGCCGACCGATCCGCTCATCTATCGCTTCTATGAGTTGGTGAACGTATACGGCACGACGCTGAAGGCGCTCATCCATGAGGAGTTCGGCGATGGGATCATGAGCGCGATCGACTTCTCGATGTCGCTCGAGCGCGAGCCGGATCCGAAGGGCGACCGCGTGCACATCACGATGAGCGGGAAATTTCTGCCGTACAAGACCTATTGATCCTCGGGCTTGATCCAGGGGCGCAGGACAGCGCAGATTGCGAGCGATGCGGATGCGTGATGCGCATCGCATTTTGCTGGCGGGAACCCCGTGACGAGGCGAGGGTGAGCAGCTAAGCTTTGCTCATCCGCTGCCTCGTCTTCGAAGAACAATGAAAGCGATTCGTGGGGTCGTCATCGTGATGGTTGCAATGAGCGCTGCGTGTACGGCGCCCCCTCGGCCTCGCGAAGTGCCGGTCGTCGAACCTGAACCCGTGCCCGTCGCCTCCGACGTGGCGGGCGAATGGACGCTCACCGTCGAAAGCCCCATGGGTCGAGATGACGTGCACGCCAAGTTCACGCAAGCGGGCGATCGACTCACCGGCAGCGTTCTCAACGCGGGTCGCGAGATTCCGGTCGCGGGTACCGTGCAGGGTAATGTCGTGAGCTTCGGGTTGAGCCTCGACGTGCGAGGTCAACCGTTGCATCTCGACTATGAAGGCACGATCGAAGGCGACAGCATGTCCGGCACCGTGCAGTTCGGACCGATCGGCAACGGCAAGTTCTCCGGGAAACGCAAGAACAGCGGATCTTGAAGCGAGCATGCCGAGGCAGCTCGCTTTTCTGACTTCGTCACGCCGTCACATCGTCACCACGTCACTTTTTCTCACTGCTGCTCTTCTTCCGACCGCCGCTCTTCTTCTTGCGCCCCCCGCTCTTTTTCTTCGGTACCTTGGCACCAGAGCGTCGTGCTTGCGAAAGTCCGATCGCGATCGCTTGCTTGCGGCTCGTCACCTTCTTGCCCGAGCGTCCGCTCTTGAGCTTGCCGCGCTTGCGTTCATGCATGGCCTTCTCAACTTTCTTGGAGGCCTTCTTGCTGTAGCGTCGTGCCATGAGAGGGTCCCTCGTGTTAGGGGTTAGTCCGCCCGCGGAACGCGCGTTGGTGTGGGACTGTTCCGATCTGGGCCGCTTATGGCTGAGGTGCCAACTCAGCGGGCGCGGGTCTGCTGCCAGGACTTGTTTCAGGACCGGGCGTAAATACGTCCATGTAGCCCTGCTACGAAAACATCCATGTTTTCGAAGCTCCTGAAACAAGTCCTGGCATCAGCCCCGCTCGTGCCACCGTGACGGTACGTCGGAAAAAGAGGATGAGGAGCGAAGATCAACTGGCGCGCCTCCACGAGACCAAGTTATTGGGTATCGCGCGGTGTTGGGTGCCAGATTCAATACATCAATACGTCGCGCCGCTCGTCGGCCCACGCATTTTCGTCAGGGATCGTGATCGCATCGAGGTCCGCGGGCGTGGCAGCAGGATCGTCGACCCACTTGCGTAGTAGATCGCTGCCGTTGATCACATCGATCGCGAGGCGCGTCGTCTCATATTCATAGGGGAAGTCGCGCCAGATCGGATAATCAGGCTGCAGGCGTCGCAGCGCTTTGAATGCGAGCGCTTGGATGCGCCATGGGCGAAACGTCTCATGATCGTACGCGTCCGCCTCCGGATGGATTTGAATGCCGGAGCACAGCTTGCCGACGTGTTTGTGGAACGTTGGTTCGAACCAGCACTCGCGCAGGCGACAACCCTTCAACCAGTCTGGTGCGAGTCGATGCATTTCAGCGAGCAGTGCGCTCGCATCGATATCGGGTGCGCCGAAGAGCTCGAGCGGGCGAGTGGTGCCGCGCCCTTCTGAGAGTGTCGCGCCTTCGACCATCACGGTGCCTGCGTAGCAGCGTGCCATCCACAAGTTCGGCGCATTCGGGCTCGGATTGATCCAGATCCGTTCACCGAGCGGCCAGCCGAAACCGGGCGCACTCGAGGGCTGCCAGCCTTCCATGGGAACAACTTCGTAGGCGAGCTCGAGGTTCAGCCTGCGCACGAACCAATGTGCAAGCTCACCCAGTGTCAAGCCATGACGCATCGGCAACTCACCCGCGCCGACGAAACTCTCCCAGCCGGGACGCAGGCGCAAACCTTCGATCGGGCGACCGACTGGATTCGGACGATCGAGCACCCAGACTTCTTTCTGGTGCGCGGCCGCCGCTTCGAGGACGTAGCGAAGTGTCGTGATGAATGTATAGATGCGGCACCCGAGATCCTGAAGATCGACGAGCAGCACATCGAAGGTGCCCATCATCGCATCGGTCGGGCGGCGCACCTCTCCATACAAGCTGAACACTGGGATGCCGTACTTGGGATCGAGGAACGTGGCCGATTCGACCATGTTGTCTTGCTTGTCGCCGCGCATGCCGTGCTGGGGGCCGAAGGCCGACGAGAGGTTCACTCCGGCGCCGAACAGCGCATCGATCGAGTGGGTGAGATCGCGGGTCACCGAGGCAGGATGTGCGAGCAAGGCGATGCGCCGATCGCGCAAGCGATATTGGAGACGCTTATCTTGTAGTAAGCGGTCGATTCCGAACTTCATCGCGATACTCCGGGTGCGATGGCGAGCGTGAACGCATCGGGGTGATGAAAGTCAGGCTGTGGCATCGGATGCGTGAGTGCCCAGTACGACTTATGCTGCTCGGTGTCTTCGATGACGGCAGCGAGCGAGAAGAGATCGAGCGTCGCAGCAGCGGTGAATACGAGCTCCACTTCCGTTTCGAGCGTTAGGGTTCCAGTTTCGCATTCCCGTCGAATGAGAGGAGCGTGCAGATATGCCAAGGGTCGCATGCCGCTTCGATAGTCATCGAACTCGTAGGCAGCCCAGCACGTGGACGGAGAGAAGTTGAATTCGATATATGAGCGGGCCCGCGCGGATCGTGCGAGGAGCTCGAAGCATGTGTGTTGCCACAGTCCATCGCGCCGCTCCGGAACGGTGAGCGCTGGGAGCAAGATGGAATCGATTGCACCCGTGATCTCGTAGCGAAGCAAGAGCTTCGTCTCATCCGCGTGGAGATGGACGTCGACCGAGTCGATGTACTCGCAGGGTGTCGTGGGATGCGAGATGAGACGGCGGTGCATCGCACCGATTCTAGCTTGCATGGACCGCAGCGCGCTGGTGCCCCCACCCTAACCCTCCCCCGCGGTGCGGAGGAGGGAACAGATGCCCCCCACCCTAACCCTCCCCCGCGGTGCGGAGGAGGGAACATCCATTCCCTCCCCCGTTTCCGGGGGAGGGTTAGGGTGGGGGCATCCATTCCCTCCCTCGTTGTCGGGGAGGTTAGGGTGGGGGCATCCATTCCCTCCCTCGTTGTCGGGAGGTTAGGGTGGGGGCATCCATCCCCTCCCTCGAGTTTCGGGGAGGGTTAGGGTGGGGGCATCTACGGCGTGCGGTCCGCAAGGGCCGCGGCTTTCGATTCGAGCTCGCTCCAGCGCTCGAACTTCTCGCCGAGCTGTCGTTCCAGCTCACGCGCACGATCCAGATCTGTTTTGATCTTGCCCGAACCCTGCTTGTGATAATCGGGTGTGCTCATGCGCTCGTTCAGCTCCCGCTGCGCACTTTCGAGCGCTTCGATCTCTGCGGGGAGGCTCGTGAGCTCGCGCGACTCCTTGTAGCTGAGCTTTGCAGGCGCGGCCGCCTTGCCGGCTTTCGACTCAGACTTGTCCTGCGGCTTGCTTCCCTCCCTGGCGGGGCGAGGGAGGGATAGGGAGGAGGCAGACTTCGGCCGCTGCTCCAGCCAATCGCTGTACCCGCCGACATATGGCTGCCACTTGCCGTCGCCTTCCGAGACGAGCGTCTGCGTGACGACGTTATCCACGAACGTTCGATCGTGACTCACGAGCAGCAATGTCCCCGGGTACGTTTGCAGCGTCGCTTCGAGCAGCTCGAGCGATTCGATGTCGAGGTCGTTCGTCGGCTCGTCCATCACCAGTACGTTGGCGGGCCGCGCAAACAGGCGCGCCAGCAACAAACGATTGCGTTCGCCGCCTGAGAGCGAGCGCACCGGAGAATTCGCGCGCTGCGACGGAAACAGAAAGTCGGCGAGGTACGTCATCACGTGTTTGCGTTCCGAGCCGATCTCGATCCAGTCGGATCCGGGGCTGATCGTCTGCACGACCGATTTCTCCGGATCGAGCTGCTCGCGCATTTGATCGAAGTAGGCAACTTGCACGTTAGCGCCGAGTCGCACGCTTCCCGAGTCGGGTTCGAGCGCACCGAGCATGAGTTTGATGAGGGTCGACTTGCCGGCCCCGTTCGGTCCGAGTAAACCCCAGCGATCCCCACGTTGCACTCGAAGCGACAAGTCGCGAACGATCGTGCGCTCGCCGAACGACTTGCCGATGGAGACGAGCTCTGCAACGAGCTTTCCAGAGCGCTCGCCCGCATCGAGCGTGAGCTTCACATCGCCTATGCGCTCGCGCCGCGCAGCGCGCTCGGCGCGTAGCTGCTCCAAGCGGCGGACGCGTCCTTCGTTACGCGTGCGCCGCGCTTCGATCCCTTTGCGAATCCAGACTTCTTCCTGCGCCCAGAACTTGTCGAACTTGCGATTCGCGACGTCCTCGGCTGCAAGCTGCTCGGCCTTGCGACTTTCGTATGCGGCGAAGTTGCCGGGATAGGAACGCAGCAGTCCGCGATCGAGCTCGACGATGCGGGTGACGACGCGATCGAGAAACGCGCGATCGTGCGTGATGACGATCGCAGCAGGACCTTTGATCATCAGTTCTTCCAGCGCGAGGATGCCCTCGATGTCGAGATGGTTCGTCGGCTCATCGAGCAAGAGCAAGTCGGGCTCGAGTGCAAGTGCAAGCGCAAGGGCTGCACGCTTGCGCTCGCCGCCCGATGCTGATTCGGGCGCGCGCTCCGCGGAGACTTTCAAGCGATGGAGGTATTCGTTCAAGCGCGCTTCGAGGCCCCACCGTTCTCGCTCGTCAGCGATGCGATCGAGCTCGCCTCGCAGGCTCAAGCTTTCTCGTAGGCTCGCTGCTGGAGGTAGATCGGGCTCCTGTTCCACGAGAACGATCTTGAGTCCGTCCGCAACGGCGAGATCGCCGTCGTCCAATGACGCGCGTCCGGCGATGATCTTGAGCAGCGATGACTTCCCTGTGCCATTGCGCCCGATGAGGCCGACACGCTCATCGCGCTCGATCGCGAACTGCGCTCGATCGAGCAGCGGATGGAGCCCGTAGGCAAGCTCGGCATTTCGCAAGGTCAGCAAAGGCATGGTGAGGTTGTAAACCGTAGACAGTGGGCTGTGGGCTGTAGGCTGTAGCCAGAGAAGAAAGCGCGCTGCGCTCCGTACGCTTAGGAACGAGAGCCTTGTCATCTAGCTACAGCCTACAGCCTACAGCCTAGAGCCTGTTCGCTGAAGCCACGATCAAACGCTCTCGATGCACGATGAGCCGTTGCAACCTTTTGGGCAGCACTCGCATCTCAAGGACATAACACATCGAGTTTGCGGTTGTTTTTGAACGGAGGACCTTGCCATGACTACGATCCAGAATTTCCCGAACGTTGCGCGTCACGCGATCTGTTTGGTGCTTGCAGCGCTCACCGTCAGCATGGGACTGACCGCGGGTGTCGTGACGGCGAATGCAGCGCTCTCGAGCGTCGAGCATGCGCAGGTCATCGTTGAAGTTGCGTGAAGCACGGCGCGGTAGACGGCTGGGGGTTCGGGACTGGAGATTGAAGCGCGGATTCCGCGCCGACAGTCTCCACTCCCGAGACCCCAGCCTCCACCCACTCGATAACACTGGCGCCTGACGGCGTGCCAGTGCATTGCGGCTGCGCCGATCATCGGCCGCGCTGTACACTCGTGGCTGCTCATGCGCATTGCCAAGCCGCTCCTACTGATCACGACGCCGATCGGCATCGCCTTCGGATTGTACGAAGCATGGCGTCTTGCCGGCGGGCTGGTGTTTCTGATGGTGGCATTGCTTTCATTGATTACGGTCGCCATGTTGTCCGTCGTACGCACGGTGCGCCGCGAGCGGCGCGAAGAAGAGCAGCGTCGATCGAACGAGCCGGGTGCGGGACATCCTGAGCCGTGATCGGCTTCCAGATGAACCCTCGCACGGACATCCGGGCACATACGTATTCGATGCCACGTACGTAGCACGTGCGGACGAAGCGTTTGAGACGCCGGTGGCGCATCTCTCCTTGCGGGAGCCTCTATCTCGTGTCGGACCGAGGGGCCGCTATCCAATCTGCTTCACGACACGCTACAGTGTGCGAGTCCCATATTTTCATGGTGCTCCGCTATGACGAGTCGGCTTGCCTGGTTGATGCTCGCGCTGATCGCGATTGCCTCGGGTGTCGGGCAAACCGCGCAGGCTGCGCAATTGGGTCCGTATGTCGGCGGTTCCTACGGCATCACCGAGCGAGACTTCGACAAGCAGCCTTTCGACGATTTCTTCCTGAACGCGTTCTTCCCAAGTAGTGCCTTTACGCCAACCTCGCATACGTCCTCGATCGACACCGAGGATCAGGGGTACATGGCGCTCATCGGGTACCGAATCACTGCGCACATCGCAGTGGAAGGCATGTTTCTCGATCTGGGCGAGATCACCTATCGCGCCACGACGGACGGGACGCTGGGCGATGAAGCAACGCCTTTGACGGTCGATACAAAGCTCGTCGGGAAGCTGAGCGGTATTGGCTTATACGGTTTGGCGATCTGGCCTGTGAGCTATCGGTGGGAACTCTACGCGCGGGGCGGCGTCCAGTTCACGACTCCGCAACTCGATGGGCGTGTGAACAACGGGTTCCTCGAATTCCAGTCCGACAGCTCGACCGATCTCGTCGGGGGCGTCGGAATCGCCATGTCGATGCTCGAGATTTACGGCGCACGCCTCGAGTACATGCGGATTTTCGACGCTGGCGACAGCGGCAGTGTCGAGGCGGACACGGACTTTATTTCGTTGGGGTTCATCGTTGCGTTCTGAAAAGAAGTTGTTAGTGGTTAGTGGCTAGTTCGGAGCCTGCGCGGCAGCCATTTCTGAACTAACCACTTACAACTGACAACTAGCCACTTCTCGCAATGGTCTCCCCGCCGACTATGACTTCCTGCGGCACATGCATGCCGACTTCGCTGCAGAGTTGTTCCGGATGACGTAGGCGCCAGATCGCAAGATCGGCTCGCGTTCCTTCCTTCAGTACCCCTCGATCCTTGAAGCCGAGCGCACGTGCGGCATTGCACGTGACAGCCCGCAAAACTTCATCGCTCGTGAGTCCGAATAGCGTGCACGCCATATTCATCACGGTGATGAGCGAGGCGATCGGCGAAGTTCCGGGATTGCAATCAGTCGCAATCGCTACCGGAATGTCGAGCGCCCGCAGTTGTTCGATCGGTGGACGTTGTGTTTCGCGCAGATAGTAGAACGCTCCCGGCAGAAGTCCTGCGACGATGCCACGCTCCGCCATCACCTCGAGGGAGGCTGGCGATGCGTGCTCGAGATGATCTGCCGAGAGTGCATCGAATTCTGCGGCCAAGGCGGCGCCGCCAAGATCGCTCAGTTGATCAGCATGCAGATGCAAGGGCAGCCCGAGCTGAACCGCGCGCGCAAAGATGCGCCGTGTCTGTGCGGGCGAAAAGGCGATACGCTCGCAGAACACGTCGACGGCATCTGCGAGCTGTTCCTCTACTGCTGCGGGCAACATCTTCTCGCACACGAGATCGACGTATTCGTCGGCGCGGCCTGAGTACTCGGGAGGGACAGTATGAGCACCGAGAAATGTGGTCGCGACGCCGATGTGAAGGTCGCGTCCCAATCGGCGCGCGACGCGAAGCATCTTGAGCTCGCTCGCAAGCTCGAGGCCATAGCCCGATTTGATTTCGAGGGTCGTCACGCCTTCGCGGCGCAGTGCGGTCGCTCGCGGCAACGATTGTTCGAGCAGGGACTGCTCGCTCGCGGCGCGAGTCGCACGCACGGTTGAGAGGATTCCGCCTCCGCGTCGGGCAATCTCCTCATACGTGGCACCTTTCTGACGCGCCGCAAACTCCGCGCTGCGATCCCCGGCATATACGAGGTGCGTGTGGCAATCGATGAGCCCCGGTGTGATCCACATATCCTTCCCATCGCTCGTCTCGTGCGCAGTCCACTGCAAGTGCGTTGCTGCTTCCCGAGTGCCGACCCATGCGATGCGACCGTCCTTGATGGCGAGCACTCCATCCGCAATGTGGCCAATACCTATGTCGCCATCCAGCGTCGCTAAATTGGCGCCGATCCAGACCCGGTCCCAACGTGCAGGTTGCATACGCGTTCTTCAGTCACCAATGGTTCACGAGCCGCTCATTCAGCACAGTCGTTCTATACACATGACAGACACTATGGCGACGCACCTATACTTCCTACATGTCCATGCAATCGCGATATCGCTTCACTACCGCGTGGCTCCCTGAGGGCTGGCGGCGCAACGTCGTCGTCTCTGTCGATCCAGCGGGCGAGATCGTGGACGTTGCCGCTGA
Organism: Pseudomonadota bacterium; assembly: GCA_023417315.1. Taxonomy (GTDB): domain Bacteria; phylum Pseudomonadota; class Gammaproteobacteria; order Steroidobacterales; family Steroidobacteraceae; genus Steroidobacter. The sequence goes on along the minus strand of JAEZFW010000084.1, from coordinate 31,935 downwards.
TGACGTCGTCACCACCGCACGCTTGATCAATGGTGCTGCGATTCCCGGAATGCCAAACGCGCACAGCCATGCCTTTCAACGTGCAATGGCCGGGTTGGCAGAGCGGCGCGGTAAGGCGGCCGACTCGTTCTGGAGTTGGCGCGATGTCATGTATCGACTCGCAAGCCGCATCAATCCCGAGTGTCTCAACGCCATTGCCGCGCAAGTGTACGCGGACATGCTCAAGGCAGGTTACACCGCAGTCTGCGAATTCCATTATCTCCACAATCAAGTCGACGGAACGCCCTACGACGATTCTGTCGTCATGTGTCAATCATTGATCGATGCAGCGGCAACGGCGGGCATCGGACTGACGCTGTTGCCGACGCTCTACCAGCACAGCGACTTCGGTGGAGTTCCCGCGAGCGTCGCGCAACGCCCCTTCACGATGGAGACGGATCGATTCCTCGCATTCCTCGACAAGCTGCGCCCGGCACCGCAGCTCGCAGGACAGTTGGAAGTGGGCGTCGCGTTTCACAGTTTGCGAGCAGTGCCACCTGAGTCGATGCGCCGAGTCATCGAGGCGCGCGCCGATGCGAAAGTCATTCACGTGCACGCGGCGGAGCAGGCGCGCGAAGTGGAAGCGTGTACGAAGCATCTGGGACGCCCGCCGGTGCAGTGGCTGCTCGATGAAATGCCGGTAAACGACATGTGGTGCATCGTGCACGCGACGCACGCATCAGAGGATGAACTGCGTGAGCTCGCGCGCACCGGTGCAACGGTTGCGCTCTGTCCAACGACCGAGGCGAACTTGGGTGACGGTTTATTTAGGGTCGAAGCCTATTTGCGGGAAGGCGGCGTCTTTGCGATCGGCTCGGATAGTCACATTTCGCTTGCTCCGGCCGAGGAGTTGCGATGGCTCGAATATCAAGCTCGGGTTGCACGTCGCGAGCGCAACGTGCTCGCGGGCCCGGAGGACGGCTCGCTTGGTGCGGCGCTCTGGAGGCGCGCCTGCGTGGGTGGGGCGCGCGCGAGTGCACGCAGGATCGGCGCGCTCGAAGCCGGATGTCGCGCCGATCTAGTGGTTCTAGATCTCAACTCGCCCTCGTTCGTTGGGCGAGTGGAAGATACGATCATGGATACATTCGTCTTTGCCGCTGCCGGAAACGTCGTGCGCGATGTGATGGTGGGGGGACGATGGCTCGTGCAAGAGGGGCGACACTTTGCCGAGACGGCCATCGCCGCTGGTTATCGGCGCGCGATCGCGAAGTTGGTGTAGACACGTGTAGACGTGCAGGCGTGTGTGCGTGTAGACGTCAGAAGGTCTGCGCTCGCGCCCGCATACGCCTACACGTCCACACGAAGAACTTGGCTTAGAAGATATGACATCGCACCGTTCGATTCGCGCGCCTCGCGGCACCGCGCTCAGTGCCCAATCCTGGCTGACCGAGGCGCCTCTGCGCATGCTCATGAACAACCTCGATCCTGAGGTGGCGGAGAATCCGGATGAGCTCGTCGTATACGGGGGCATCGGTCGGGCCGCTCGCAATTGGGAGTGTTTCGAACGCATCGTCGCGACGCTGCGCGATTTGAGGAGCGACGAGACGCTGCTCATCCAGTCCGGCAAGCCGGTCGGAGTCTTTCGCACGCACGAAGATGCGCCACGCGTGTTGCTTGCGAACTCGAATCTCGTGCCGAAGTGGGCGACGTGGGAGCACTTCCACGAATTGGATCGGCGCGGCCTGATGATGTTCGGGCAAATGACTGCGGGCTCGTGGATCTACATTGGCAGTCAGGGCATCGTGCAGGGTACGCACGAGACATTCGTCGAGATGGGGCGTCGTCATTTCGGAGGCGATCTGCGCGGCAAGTGGATCTTGACCGCGGGCTTGGGCGGAATGGGGGGCGCGCAACCGCTCGCCGCCACGCTCGCGGGTGCGAGCATCCTATGTATCGAATGCCAGCAGAGCCGCATCCAGAAACGTCTCGATACGCGTTATCTGGATGTCCAAGCATCATCGCTCGATCATGCGTTGGAGCTGCTCCGACAGTACTGCGCAAAGGGTCTGGCGCTGTCCGTTGGCTTACTGGGGAATGCAGCGGAGATCGTGCCCGAGCTCGTGCGCAGGGGAGTGAAGCCGGATGCGGTCACGGATCAAACCTCCGCACACGATCTAGTGAACGGCTACTTGCCGCTTGGCTGGAGCGTCGAGCAGTGGATGGAGATGCGCGCCCGCGATCCGAAGGCGGTAGTCGATGCGGCTCGCGCGTCTGCGGCCGTGCATGTGCGCGCGATGCTCGAGTATCACGCCATGCGCATTCCGGTCTTCGACTATGGCAACAACATCCGTCAAGTTGCTTACGACGCCGGCGTCGCCGACGCATTCGATTTTCCGGGCTTCGTACCCGCATACATACGGCCGCTCTTTTGTCGCGGAATCGGTCCATTCAGGTGGGTCGCGCTGTCGGGCGATCCCGAGGACATCTATCGCACGGATCACAAAGTCAAAGAGCTCATTCCAGACGATCCACATCTGCATCGCTGGCTCGATCTCGCGCGCGATCGCATTCAGTTTCAAGGTCTGCCAGCGCGCATCTGTTGGGTCGGCCTCGGTCAACGTCATCGATTGGGTCTTGCATTCAATGAGATGGTCGCCTCGGGCGAGCTGAAAGCACCGATCGTGATCGGCCGCGATCATCTCGACTCCGGCTCCGTCGCAAGCCCCAATCGCGAGACCGAAGGTATGAAAGACGGATCGGATGCGGTGTCCGATTGGCCGCTGCTCAACGCGCTGTTGAATACTGCGAGCGGCGCGACGTGGGTTTCCTTCCACCACGGCGGCGGTGTGGGCATGGGCTACTCCCAACACGCCGGCGTTGTAATCGTCTGCGACGGCAGCGAAGCCGCTGCGCGCCGCATCGAACGCGTGCTCTGGAACGACCCCGCGACCGGCGTTGCGCGTCACGCTGACGCCGGCTATGAAGAAGCGATCGCATGCGCGCGCGAGCATGGATTGAAGCTGCCGATGATTGGGCCCTCACCCTAACCCTCTCCCTAGAGGGAGAGGGGACTTGGCCTCACCCTAACCCTCTCCCTAGAGGGAGAGGGGACTTGGCCTCACCCTAACCCTCTCCCTAGGGGGAGAGGGACTTGATCATCCTCTTCCGAGGTGGAGGGAACTTGCTCTCATACGCGCTCGCTAGAGGGAGCGGATAGGACCTCACCTCACCTTTTCCTGTGCGAGATCGTGGTGGGCGAAAGTGGCGATGCGGTGAGTTATTGCGAGTCTTGTGCAGTGCTGAGCGTGCACTCTATGCAACGACAGCAACAACGTCCCCTCTCCCTCGAGGGAGAGGGTTAGGGTGAGGGCAGTTTCTTTCTATCCTGACTCAACAGCTATGAGGCAAAGCAATGCAAGGAAGCGCACGCGCGAAGGAGCTCAGATCGAACCTCACTGATGCCGAGCGATTGCTCTGGCACCGACTTCGCAGCCGCAGGCTCGCTGGGTTCAAGTTTCGCAGGCAAGTTTCAATTGGACCCTACGTCGTCGATTTCGTCTGCTGGTCTGCACAGCTCATCGTGGAAGCAGATGGAGGGCAGCACTCGACAAGGACTGAATACGACAGGCGACGAGATGCCTATCTTCGTCGCCAGGGATTTAGCGTTCTTCGATTCTGGAACAACGAGGTCCTGGGCAACATCGAAGGTGTGTTGGAGGTCGTGATCAGAGAGCTTCGTGGAAGAGAGTCGCCTTCAACATGAGCTTTTATTCGCTGCCCTCACCCTAACCCTCTCCCTGAGGGAGAGTGGATGCAAAGTTCGCGGGAGCTCGCGTGACCCTCACCCTAACTCTCTCCCTAGTAAGAGAGGGGACTTGGCCTCACCCTACCCTCGAAACACGATAGGATGAACGCGAAGCGTTCCTCGGAGCAGGAGTCTCACAGCATGCACCCTGTCTTCTCCTTTCATCGCGGCACTCTGCCGCTCTTGATCAGTGTTCCGCACGCGGGTACGCACGTGCCGCAGGACATCTTACGGAGATTGACGCTGGCTGCGCAGGGGTTGCCGGACACGGATTGGTTTGTCGACAGGTTGTATGCCTTCGCGCGCGAGATGGGCGCATCCATGATCGTCGCGAACTATTCGCGGTATGTCATCGACTTGAACCGCTCGCCAGATTCGCAGCCGCTTTACGCAAGCGATCCCACCTCACCGGTCTGCCCAACTCGCACCTTCGGCGATGAGCCGATCTATATGACCGGTCAGGAGCCCGAGACGAGCGAGGTGCAACGGCGGCTCGATGAATACTGGCGCCCCTACCACTCTGAACTGGCCCGCGAGCTCGCACAGATGCGCGCGGAGCACGGGGCCGCGTTGCTGTGGGATGCGCACTCGGTTGCGAGCGAAGTGCCGGGTCTATTCGCAGGTGTGCTTCCCGAATTCAACTTCGGGACTCGCGACGACCTCACGTGCCCGCGTACGTTTGCGGACACTCTGCTGGACCGGATCACGCGCGAGGGCAAATACGGTGCGGTGCTGAACGGTCGGTTCAAGGGTGGATACATCACCCAGAACTACGGCCGCCCTGACGATGGTTGCTATGCCGTCCAACTCGAGCTCGCTCAACGTGTCTATTTGGATGAGCGCTCCCCAACAACCTGGGATGCACAACGCTGCGAAGCGGCATCGATTGTCATTCGAGATCTCCTCGACACGGCGCTACGTATGATCGGACAAACACGTCGCTAATCCGCTCGCGCGGCGGGTAGGCTGGAGCAGTCTCTGGCCGATACCCGACCCGCCCAAGCTCCTTATCTGCATCTACCGCTCTACCGCTCGCTCCCTAACGTATCCGAATCGTTATTCGCCTCGGTCGAAGGTTGCTCGGCCGCATCCCTCGCATCATTGCCGCGGTCTTGCTCGGCTTGATCCTGCGGGTCAGGCAAGCTGCTCGAGGCAGTGCGCGTTCGCGAGCGCGCACCGGCTTGATCGCTGCCGGTGTCCGCCTCCGAGGCTACATTCATCGACTCATCCTGCTCGGCTCGCTTCTCGGCTTGTTCCGCTTGCCTGCGTTGGTGCATGGAGCGCGTCACACCGGCCGGCAGATCGTCATCGTCAGTCATATCGCGACGCAAGCACTCGTTGCGCGCGAGCTCGTCCTCTTGGTTGCACATACCAATGTTCGACTCAGTGCTGCCCGCAGCCCCCTGTTGCTGGAGACGCTCACGTTGCTGCGGCGTGGTGCCGCGCGGCGGATCCGAGCTCGGGTAGGTAGGTTGCGCAATATCGCTTTGCGATGAAGGCGTTGGTCGTTGCGCACTTGGCGTCGGGCCCGGTTCCGATCCCGGAGGCGAAGGTGGTTGCGCTCCAGGTGTTTGGCCCGGCTGCGCAGAATTCTGCGAGGGTGATTGCACGCCTGAGGGCGAGCTCGGCTGAGCGGCACCTGAGGTTCCCGGTTGCGTACCTGCGCCGCCGCCTGGGGCAGTCTGCGCATTCGCGCCGAACGAGACCAAGAGCGCGATTGCACATGCAAGCGGAGTCGCGCGGGCGTGCAGAATGTGGATCTTCATGGCAATGCTCCACCTGTAGGCATCGATACAAGCAGAACGACAACTAGACAGGGGAGTTCCGATCTCTGCGCGAAGCCAAATAGCGGTCTACAAATAGCGGTCTAGATGACTTCCTTCGGAATGCATGGACCCTGTATGCCAGACCGCGCGTTGCAGTCTTACAGGCAACCGGTGGAGATAATCATGTCTATCGCAGATTTCACCGACACTCGCGATGTGATCACAGCGGCCGCGACCGCGGAGGTGCCCGAAGACAAGCCCGCCATTTGCGGCACGGTGACGCTCCACTGTGTGGATGAGGGAGAACCTTTGCGTCTCTCCATGCCGATGCTAGACGCATTGTTGCTGCTCAACTCGTTGCGCGCGATCGAAAAGGAATTCTCGCTGCAGGTGTGGTCGGCCCAGATCGGCTGCAGTCTCAATGCAGTCGAGTACATGACCGCGCAATTGCAGCAACAGTACGACGAGGAGAGCTCGATCGCGCCGTCGTCGTTGAACTGACGGGGAACTTCCGAGTACGTACTGACGACCAAGTAGATATCTGCGAGCAGAATCGAGCGAGAGGCGCGTGGATCGTTCAAGTCATGCTGCGCGCTCGCCGGTTAGACATTCGCGTAAGCTTTACCGAATAGATATTCGCGGCGCACGACTATAGGATGATAGTTGTCGCCGCGCATGACTACGCGTCGAGTGAATACTTTGGAGGACGATGACGATGGCAGCAAAACGAAAGAAACAAGCAACTGTGGCGCGCGGACGTGGGACACGCAAAACAGCGTCTACACGCGGCGGAGCCACACGAGGGGCGAAACGATCAAGTCGCGGCGCGAGCGATCGACAGAATCGATGGTCCGCACAAGAGGACCGCCAGCTGCGCACAATGGTGAAGCAGGGGTATCCGATTCGCCAGGTGGTCGCGGAGCTCGGGCGCAGCGAAAGCGCGGTACGTCAGCACGTCTATAAGTTGGGCTTGGCGCTGCGGGGGCGCAAGCGAAGATGAGAGCTAGCGCTAAGTGACGAGGTGACGGAGTGACGAAGTCAGAAACTTCGATGCATGTGACTTATGGATCGGGCAATAGCATCGAGCGAAACAGACGCGAGAGCGCCTTTCTGACTTCGTCACCTCGTCACTCCGTCACTTGAGCCATTGAGTTACTCCGTCACTTTGAACTTCACTGAGGCTTGGTCATCGACCCATGGATCTTCGCGCGGGTCGGGTCGGACATCATCTTCGCAAGTCCCGCTTGGACCTTGTTCTTCAGCCCCGTGACCACATGGTCCGAGCCCTCGGCGAGCGCTCGTAGCGCGGCCTCTGCGACCTCCTCCGGATCTTGTTTAGATCCCTGCGCGACTTTGGATTCCTCCATGTCAGCCCGCTCGAAGAAATCAGTGTCAGTCGGGCCGGGCATCAGCACGGTGACGTTCACGTTCCGATCCTTCATCTCCTGACGGATCGCTTCGCCAAACGAGCGCAGGAAAGCCTTGCTGGCGGCGTACACCGCCATGTACGGTCCTGGCAGGATGCCGGCGATGGAGGAGGTAATCAGAATGTCGCCCGAGCTGCGAGCGACCATGTCGCGAGCAAACAATTTGATGAGATGAACTTGCGACGTCACGTTGAGATTGACGAGTGCGATCTCGGCATCGAGGCTCGTCTCGTCTGCGAAGTCGCCCCACACACCGACCCCAGCGTTCGCCACCAAGATGTCGACAGGTCGCCCCAACGATTGGACCGTCTCGTATAACTTTTGCACGGCATCGGCGCGGGTCAGATCCGCCTGCACGATCTCCACTCGCGCGTTCGGCTGCTCGCTTTGGATCGAGTTTGCTGCTTGCGTGAGCTTTGCGCGATCGGAGGAGGTGACTACGATGTCGTAACCGACCTCCGCGAGCTTACGCGCAATCTCAAAACCGATACCGCTCGACGCGCCGGTCACGACTGACAATGGGCGCTCATCGGCAGAGGGAGTGCTGGTGGCCATATCAATTTCCTCGTGTCGGTTCTAGTGAATCGAGAATCTCGGTGAATCCGTCTCGAGTGAGAAGCTGTTTGAGATGAGCTGCTCTCAGCCGGTGCTGCGCGGTCCGGGCCGATCTTTGCGCTTCTTCTGCTCGTCTCGATCCTTCTCTTCTTTCTGTTCCTTCGCGCGCTCGTTTTCATCCACGATCCCGGACGTATCGCCGAGCTCGCTCAAGTTTTGACGCACGTCGCGGATGGAAATGCTGCCTTCGAGCGAGCGCGCGAATGCGCTGACGAACGCATTGCGCAGCACGCTTGCGATCGTTTCCCAGATACTGGTGCTCGGGTCATCGATCGTGCCGCTGAACGGAACGCGGGCGCCAACCTGATCCTCTTTGTCGTTCTCGACGATGTTCGTCGCGAACTCAACGACGCCTTCCCAAGCCTTGCGCAACAAGCTGTCGTTCTGCTCTTGCGAACCATAGATATCCACATCTTGCATCAGCGGTTTCGCGTAGCCTTTGAAGCCGCCATCTGCGGCAGCGATTTCCATGTACAACTGAAAGGTGCCGGCCTCAGCGTCTGCCTTCGCGTATTGGCGCAACCACGGATTCATATCCTTGAGGTTGACGCTCTCGAGCTGGAAGTTCACATCGAAGGTCGGCTCTTCTGCGATTGGGTTGACGGCACCCGCAACGCGCAGGGGCGCATCGCCGAGCACAGCCGCGTTCACCCGAAACTGCGCAAAGGTTTCCTTGCCGCTGTCCACGACGTTCGTGAGGTTGGAGAGCACGGCTTGCACGTTGTGCGCGACCAGCGCGTCTTCGACCGAAATCTCCGGTGTGCGAACGCGAATCGTGCCGTCATGCACTCGGAAGGTGTTGATGTCGAACGGATAGACATCAGCGAGAAATGTCGGCCACTTCGTTTCCGTCCCAAGTTGCTGCTCGTCCTCCTCTTTCGCTTGGACCAAGTTCACAACGGGGCGAAAGAGGTCGCCTTCCGCGACGAGCGAGCCCTTCATCAAACTCTTCCATTCGATCGTGACCTGCATGCGGTCACAGTCGAAGAAGGGTTCATTGCCTCCCTCGTCGGTCGTGCGGGTGATGCGGACGTCGTCGACGGCCATCGCTCCCCGCCACAGCGCCAAATCAACGTCCTCCACGCGACCGCTGTAGCCTTCCACAGCGGCGAGCTGACGATTGATGACGTTCTCAGCAGCGTAGGGCAACGCCGCGCGTGCTGCGATCAAGATCGTCAGCACCACACCTACAATAAGCAGGATTTTGTCTCTGCGCTTCACGTCTTACTCCGAACGCTCGCATCAGAGCAACGTCATGACGTGCGGCGGAAGTTCCGGGAAAGGTACCGGAGGTGGGGACGGAGACGGGAGTGCGACGGCTTCAGGGTACGAGTGCGGAGCGAACGGCTCACGACGATGTAGTCGAGGGTCGCGCATCGCGGATGCGCTCTCGCTCGGCGAAGAGTTCAAGTGGAGATCTTTCTGCTGTTCGCTTGCGAGCTCCGAGCGCGTCCATGTGTCGGTGCATCTCGACGCTCTGGTGTGGGAGAAGCTGCTTAGCTGCTCTCCACTTCCCAGTCATGCGCGACGTCGAATCGCGTGAGGGTGGCATTTCGGAACACGCGTGCACCAGTCTCGTTAATCATCGTAAGCGCTGGCTTATCTACAGCGCACCAACCTTGGCCCATTATACGACGAGAACAGTGGCGAACGACGATCCATCCAGCTCCGCTCGCACGGCAGATTCCTTACCGGCCAGGGGAGACGATTCCAGCTCTGAGTCTGCACCTGAGGTGCTCGCTCTGCACGGCGCCTACTCGCAACATCGAGAGCTGCTTTCCGAGCTCGATCACCGAGTGCGGAACATGCTGCAGATCGTCATCGGACTCTGCCGCCTGACACTCCGCCGCGCAGCTGACTTGCAGGCATTCGAGCGTGCGCTGATGGGACGAATCGATGCGCTCGCCAAGTCCTATGAGTTGTTGACGAGGGCCGGATGGCAGAACGTATCGCTCGATGAGCTCCTGCGCGCCCAATTGGCGACGCTCATTCCGACACACCGCTTCTCGGTCGACGGGCACGACCTCTCGGTGAGTGGAGAAGCCGTGCTCACGATGGGGCTTCTGTTTCATGAGCTTGCCTGCAATGCGCGTCAGCATGGAGCATGGTCGGTGCCCGACGGATCTGTGGAGATCATCTGGCTCACGAAGGCAGATCGTCTCATCTTTCGGTGGGTAGAGCACGGCGCACCACAGGTTAGTCACGTTCGCCGCCACGGTTTTGGCACAGAGCTGCTAGAGGGCCAGCTGCGGCATGAGCTAGGCGCCGCCAGTACGATGGAGTTCCCCGCGGATGGTATGCAACTCACTCTGGTGATGCCCCTGTCCATCATGGAAGCGAGCGAGACTGACGGCGCGGTTGTTCTCGGCCGTCTCTGCGATCAGCGTAAGCGGTTCTAGGACAGCGTCGAGGCGAGCGGAACAATCGTAAGAGCGTCGTGATTGTCAGATCGATTCAGGTCGATCTTCCAATCAATGATGAACGTTCCACCCCGCATTCTGATCGTCGAAGACCAGTACTTCGTAGCCGTCGACTGTGAGTTGCACTTGCGCGCTGCCGGAATGGAGTGCGTAGGGCTCGCGACGAGCGCCGGCGGCGCGCTCGATCTAGCGGAACGCGAGCGCCCCGATCTCATCATCATGGACATTAGGCTTGCGAGCCGGGTCGACGGCGTGGAGGCCGCCATTGTCATCTATGAGCGGCTCGGGATTCGGTGCATCTTCACTAGCGCGCACGCGGATGAGCTTACCCAAAAGGAAGCGGAGCGCGCGCGGCCGCTCGCGTGGGTCGATAAGCCCTATTCTGGAGCGCGACTCGTGCACACGGTTAAGCAGGCGCTCGAGGAGCTTCAATCGAGCGCTGAGCAGCTGCCCGGCGGTGAGCGTACGTCGGCTCCAACACTTCACTGAGATCGATCATGGAGCTGCGCACCTTACTCGGTATATTCCTCGGAGGCGTGCTGTATCCCATCTGGTTACTCGCCGGCGCGGGTGATTACCTGAGCCACCGCGCTACGCACGTCGAGACCACCAGCGGGCCGCGCGAAGCGATGTTTCATATCGCGCAATTCGTCAGCATCGCTGTCATCTTCGTTGCCGCCGTGCTGCTCGAGATCACATTGGCAGTTCTCATTGCCATGGTGCTGGCGTTGCTCGTCCATACGGCGCTATCGCTGGCGGATGTCGCCTATACGCTGGGTCGCCGGCATATTTCCTCGATCGAGCAGCACGTACATGGATTCATGGACGTCATTCCGTTCATCGCCGTGTGTATCCTCGCGATGATGCATTGGGAGACGCTGACGGTCGGTCCCGCAGTGCGGTTGAAAGATCAACCATTGTCACAGATGCAGATTACCTTGCTGCTAGGCAGCTTCGCCGTTCTTGCCGGAACTCCCATCGTAGAGGAGTGGTTGAGAACACGCCGCGCGAGGATTCACGCGAACGCAGCTCCGCGAGCCCGCGACGAAACGTCGTGGGCCATGACGGCGTCCAAGGGGCGCGCACACAGGTAAGTCACCATGCAAACCGATCACTTGAAACCCCATTCGCTTTGGAGTGCCACTGCCTCGCTCCCGGTCTATCCGCCGTTGTCCGCGAACCTGAACGTCGAGGTGTGCGTGATCGGTGCGGGTATCGCTGGACTTACGACAGCCTACTTGCTTGCGAAGAACGGCGTGAGCGTGGTGATCATCGAGGCGCTCAGCATCGGCGATGGCGAAACGAGTCATACGACCGCTCACATCGCCATCCCGGACGATCGCTTCTACCTGATCGAGGATGAGTACGGTCTCGAAGTATCGCGCATCGTCGCAGACAGCTTCGCCGCCGCGGCGGATCTGATCGAGACGAATGTTCGAACGGAGCAGATTGCGTGCGACTTCAAGCGAGTGGATGGCTATCTGTTCTCCTGTGCGGACGATCCGGATGCATCGCTCGACCGCGAGCTCGAAGCGGCGCGGCGTGCAGGCGTCGACGTGCTGAAAGAGTCGCGGCCGCCGTTCGAAGCGGGCATGCAGGGGCCGTTCCTGCGCTTCCCGCGCCAAGCTCAATTCCATCCGCTGCATTACTTGGCGGGACTTGCCAAAGCTCTCGAGAAGAAGCGGGGTGCGATCTATTGCGGCACGCGAGCACTCGATATCGAGGAGCGAGACGATCACGTGGTCGTCTCGACGCCGACCGGCAAGATCACGGCAGATCACGTGGTCGTCGCGACCAACACGCCATTCAACGATCGCGTAGCGATGCATACGAAGCAGAACGCGTATCAGACGTACGTGGTCGCGGCGCTCGTGAAGAAAGGCGGCATGCCGCACGCGTTGCTGTGGGATGACGGCGATCCGTATCATTACATTCGCCTCGCGGACGGCGGCGACGAAGAGCACGACCTGTTGATCGTGGGCGGCGCCGATCACAAGACCGGTCAAGAACCGCATCCGCATGAGCACTATCACGAGATCGAAGAATGGACGCGCAGACACTTCCCCCAAGCGGGCCCGCTTGCGTATCGATGGTCTGGTGAGGTGATGGAGCCGCTCGACGGCATCGCCTATCTCGGTCGCAATCCGGGCAGCAAGAACGTGTACGTCATCACCGGCGATTCTGGGAACGGAATGACTCACGCGACGATCGGCGCCATGATCGCAAGCGATCTGATTCTCGAGAACGAGAATCCTTGGGCGAAGGTATATGACCCATCGCGCAAGCCCTACAAGGAAGCGATGCACTTCATCAAGGAGCAGGCGAACGTCGCGAAACAGTACACAGATTGGGTCTCATCGGGTGACGATGTCGATGTGGCCGCGCTTCCTTCGGGCCAAGGCGCACTCGTGCGCAGCGGGCTCAAGAAGATCGCGGTGTACCGCGATGAGCTCGGCGCCCTGCATTGTCATTCTGCGAAATGCACGCACTTAGGATGCGTCGTGCAATGGAACTCGACCGAAAAGACCTGGGACTGCCCCTGCCATGGCTCGCGCTTCAGCGCCTACGGCAGCGTGCTCCACGGCCCCGCCGTGAGCAACCTCGCTCCGATCGAGGAGGATGAGTGGCGTAGCTTGGTGAAGCCGGGCAAGAATGAAGGAGCGCAGCAGGAGAAGCGCCCGTCAAACTGAAGTGACGGTGTAAGGACTCTCGCCCGCCGCTTCGCTAGCGGCCTCTCCCGAGAGGAGAGGCGCTCTATGAGATAGGTGACGGAGTGACGAACTGACGGAGTGACGGAGTCACGAAGTGACGAAGCGACGAAGCGACGGAGTGACGAAATGACGCAGTGACGAAATAGTGGGGTACGGAGTCAGAGAAGACTCGGAACGCCTCTCCCTAAGGGAGAGGCCGCTAGCGAAGCGGCGGGTGAGGGTTCTGACTCGTCACTTGCCCCCCGCGAGCGCGCTAATCGGGTTTCGCGACCATCAAGTAGAACACCACGACTAGAGCGAAGAAGGCGACGATGCCGAGCGCGACCCAGAGGCGGAGGAACTGCCAGTAGCGTGGCGGGAGCTCGGTGCTAGTGCGCGCAGCTTCCAGCGCCATGTCGCGCATCTTGATCTGCATCCAGACGACCGGCAGCCACGCGGCGCCTGCCAGTAAGTAAAGCACGATCGACCACTTGATCCACGCACTGCTGAGCGGGAAGCCTGCGAGATGGATTAGATAGAACCCTGTGAGAGGTTGAATGACGATCGTCGGCGTCGTGAAAGCCCAGTCCGCGATCACGACATACCGCACGACCACCGCCGTCGCACGCACATCGCGAGACAAGCTCGTGAAGAACATATAGAACGCGGATCCAAGCCCTGTCCCGAAGAGCAAGGTAGAGGACAGGATGTGGAGATATTTGACGAAGAGGTAGCTCATGAGACATGAGGGGGATAGGAGATAGGGGATAAGGGATAGTCAGAAGGAACGCTGCGATTCCCTATCCGCTATCCGCTATCCCCTATCCCCTTCTGTCTTCCAGCACATACAACACATAAATTCCCACCACCATCGGAAGGTTCTTGAGGATCGGTCCGTACGGATGCAGCCAGAACTCGGGCAGCTTGATTGAAATGATTGCAGTGTAGCCAAGGATCAGTGCGATCTGCGCGAGCCAGAGCAGGCGTCGGCGCGGAAGGACGAGGGTGGCGATTCCGAATGCGAAGTCGAGCAGCGCGGCACCATATAGAAGAAGCGGTGCGAGAACTGAGGGAACGCCCACTCGGGCGAGCAACTCGTAGCTCTGCTCGACCGGATAGAGTCCCAGTGAAACGATGCCCGTCCAGATCCACACTGCGGCGATGCTGAACCTTAGCAGCGGAAGCAGCCAAGCGAGTCGCGCCTCTTGGAGCACGCCGCGCCGATAGCGAGGATCTACAAACGTTGGTACGGCGCGAGGTTCTCGTTGGAGAAGCTCCCGAGTGCGGGACGCATCGGCAACATTCCCACGCTCTAGCATCGAGAGTGTTTCCACATCGAGTAACGAACCAGGTAACCATTGCGCGATGCTCGCGCTGATCCGCATCATCCACATGGGCAGGGGCAAGGTAAGGGATGGGCGAAGGCCCAACGCAGCTCGAAGCTCCGACAGAAATTCGCGAAACGACAACTCGCGTGGACCCACGACTGGAACGCGCAAATGAGTCGGTGCTCCGGGAGGAACGAGCGCACAGATCGCTGCAACGACGTCATCGATGTGCACAGGCTGGATCGATTGATTTCCTCCGCCTGGCAGCGGCACAAGCGGCAGGCTTGCGAGCATCGTGAACAGTCGCGCGCTCGTACCGCCGGGGCCGTAGACCACGGATGGCTGAACGATCGCCCATTCGACAGGCAAGGTCTCGAGAAACTCATCCGCTGCATGCTTGCTGCGGAAGTAGCCACTCGTACCGTCATCGGCACCCAAGGCGGAGATCTGGATGACTCGTCTCACGCCGACCTGAGCACACGCTTGAAAGAGGGCTTTCGGCGCACGCGTATGAATGCGCTCGAACGTTTGTTCCCCGCGCTCACGCAAGATTCCGACCGCGTTGATCACGCAGTCCACACCGTTCAGCTTCGGGATCCAGTCATCGACGTGAAGATCGCGTGTGAAATCGCCGGCGATATGAAGTGTGGGATCGACAGGCTGCCTACGCACTTCTCTCACCTGGTGACCCAAACTGCGCAGCGCACTTGCGATGTGCCGTCCAATGAAACCAGTCGCGCCAGTGAGAAGGATGATCATTCGGGTATGGGATATCGTGCCTGTTCTGAAGCTCAATGTGTCGAACGTTCTTGGGGTAACGGAACGAGTCGGTTCTTCTTACGTTACCAGTTCATCATCCCAGTTCTTCACATCCCAGCTCTTCACATCTTGCATGACGCGTTCCATCTTCCTCGATGCTTGTCTATCAGGCTCAGCGGCGAGTGTCACTTCCACCGTTGCCCTTGCGACGTGCGGAGAAGTGGAGGATGGAGCAGCGGCCGGTCCAATCAATGGACCGAGCCAATGGCTATGGGGCGAGCACGAAGCGTATACGAAAGAGGCCACATGGCGGCACACGGTCAGCGGCTACGTGATCCATCACGCGATGTCGATTCTCTGGGCGAGCGTGTACGAAAGCGTGTGTCGCTCACCGGAGCCGAAGAGCCTCACGCGCATCGTGGGCGAAGCTGCGGGAGTCGGCGCGCTTGCGTACGTCGTCGACTACTACGTCGCACCGTCGCGGCTGCGACCGGGCTTCAGGAAACACCTCGGACCTCGATCCATCTTTGCCGTCTACGCTTCGTTCGCCGCAGGACTTGCACTCGCGACGATCGTCCGGCAGCGCGAGCGCGCTGCCGCTTCGCTAGAAAGCTGCCGCTTCGCTAGAAAGCTCCACTGCGTTCCGCTAGATAGCTGTCGCTAGAAGGCTCCGCTGCCGCTTCGCTAGAAAGCTGCCGCTAGAAAGATGGTGATCTTCTCTGTCCAGCGGGAGCTTTCTCGGCGAGGGACGCAGCCCCTCTAGCGGCAGCCTTCTCGGCGAGGAACGAGCCTCTATTCACGCCTCTGTCTAGCGGCAGCCTTCTCGGCGAGGAAACGAGCGATTCGTCGCTGCGTCGACCCTTATTGGTCGTCCCGCTTCTCCTTCTCCGAATCCACTTCTCGCTCCGCTTGCAGCCAGTCATCGAGCTCTTGTCCTGGCATGAAGCCGCGCTGCTCCGCGCGCCAGTACGCGCGCTCCGCGATCCGCGCTTCGCGACTATCCGAGTAAGAAGGAATTTCACGACGCTGCAAGGAGCTGTCGTTGATCGTGGCGCCTGCCTCCATATCGCCACCGGTCTGTTGAGGACGTGTTGTTGAAGGTTTCGAAGCTGTGTCGGACTTGCTCGTACGAGGAGGACGCGAGGCCATGGCTGAGACTCCGTGCGCTGAAGTGTTTGAGATCGAAGCACGTCCTAACTCGCGCACCGACAGTAAAGTTTCCAAGGTCTCGAGTTGCGCCTTGATGCCGCTAACCGCGGACGAGCAGGAACTTACGTCGCAATGGTGACGTTGCCCGCACAGAGCCTTACGTCATCTTGAGGCGCGCAATCATCATCTTGGATCGCAGGACGAACGCATCGAGCTCTCGCATCGCTCAACTATGGGGGTGCGTTCTGCTTTGGTCGGTTATCCAAGCTGTTGCGCAAATACCCCCGCAACCTCCGGCGGCGGCCGCGCCGCCCGAGGATGGCAACTGGGTGATGCCGGGCAAGAATGCCGCATCGACCCGTTTCAGTGCTCTCGATCAGATCAACGACGCAAACGTTGCGCAACTCGAGGTCGAATTTACATTCTCGACTGGCGTGCTGCGCGGTCACGAAGCGCCGCCCGTCGTGCACGACGGCGCGATGTACATCATCACGCCATTCCCGAACTACGTTTACGCACTCGATCTCACGAAGCCGGGTGCGCCCGCGAAGTGGACGTACAAACCGAAGCCTCTGCCTGCTGCGCAAGGCATTGCGTGTTGCGATGTCGTGAATCGCGGTGTGACGTTGGCGAATGGTTTGCTGTACTTCGCAACGCTCGATGGCCAAGCCATTGCCCTCGATGCGGTCAGCGGCACCGAGCGTTGGCGCGTCACGATCGGCGACATCAATCGAGGCGAGACGATCACGATGGCGCCGTTCGTTGCGAATGACGTCGTGCTCTACGGCAATAGCGGCGGCGAGTATGGTGTTCGCGGCTGGATCACGGCGCTCGATGCGCGCACGGGCGAGCGACGCTGGCGTGCGTACAGCACGGGACCCGATGCCGATGTGCTGATCGGCCGCGACTTCAATCCGTTCTATGACGCGGAGAAGGGCGCCGATCTCGGTATGAAGACATGGCCGCCTGAAGCGTGGAAGATCGGCGGCGGCACGGTCTGGGGTTGGATCTCGTTCGATCCGGAGCTCAACCTCATCTACCACGGTACTGCAAATCCCGGTCCGTGGAATTCAGAGCAGCGCCCGGGCGACAACAAGTGGACGGGTGGCATCTTCGCGCGCGATCCAAAGACAGGTGCAGCCAAGTGGTTCTATCAGGCCGTGCCGCACGATCTCTACGATCATGATGCAATCAATGAGCTCGTCCTTCTCGATGCGCAGATCGAAGGCAAGCCACGCAAGGTACTCGTGCGACCCGAGCGCAACGGCTTCTTATATGTCATCGATCGTAAGACCGGCGAAGTACTCTCGGCCGATCCGTTCGGGCATACGAATTCGACGCTGCGCATCGACCTGAAGACGGGGCGTCCGATCCACAACCCCGAGAAGCATCCGCGGCTCGGCGAAGTCGTTCGCGACATCTGTCCCACTGCGCCGGGCGCGAAGGATTGGAATCCTTCGGCGTATTCGCCGATCACCGGCTTGCTCTACATCCCGCACATGAACTTGTGCATGAATTGGGAGAGTGTGGAGGCGAACTACATCGCGGGCACGCCGTATGTCGGAGCGAATGTCGTGATGACGCCGGGGCCGGGCGGCAATCGCGGCGAGCTCTCCGCGTGGGATGTGCTGAAGCGGCGTAAGGCGTGGAGCGTTAAAGAGGATCTTCCGCTCTGGAGTCCTGCGCTCGCCACAGCAGGCAATCTCGTTTTCTACGGCACGCTCGATGGCACCTTCAAAGCACTCGATGCGCGTTCGGGTGAAGTGAAATGGCAGTTCAAGACGGGCTCCGGAATCATCGGGCAACCGATTAGCTATCGCGGTCCCGATGGGCGTCAGTACATCGCTGTGTTGTCTGGTGTGGGCGGATGGGCAGGCGCGATCGTCGCAGGCGCCTTGGATGCACGCGATCCGACGGCCGCGCTTGGGTTCGTGGGTGCTGTATCCGACCTTCCGCAGAAGACGACGAAAGGCGGGATGTTGTATGTGTTCGCGCTGCCGAGGTAGTGGTGGGGTGGAGTGGGCGTCTCGTGTGCTCCGACACGGACTGCTTCCCGCCGCAAACTGTTTTCAGGATCGCCGTAAACCCATCCATGGGGGCTATGACGGCAGCATCCATGCTGCCGACATTCCTGAAAACAGTTTCCGGCGTGAATCAGTCCTTCGCAGCTCGATCACGCCTTCCGACGCCAGCGCGAAGTGGGGTGGGAGATGGATGCAGCTTCGACAACGACGGCGCAATACCTCCGCGTCAACTCGCTCGATTTTTCTTCTTACCTTCAGCGTCCTCACTATCGTTGGATGTCATCGCGAGAACAGGTACTTCGAGCCGCCGCGGGGAAGTGATCTAGCGCCTTCGCAGCTTCAACTGAGCCCGCTCGTGGCGGGGCAGTCATCGCTGCAGTTTCGTGAGCAGCAGAAGCGGGAATATGAAGAGAACGCTTATCACGTCTCCGAAGGTAAGCGCCTCTACAACTGGTTCAACTGCGTTGGCTGTCATGCAAACGGTGGGGGAGGGTCGGGTCCAGCGTTGATGGACGATCGTTGGATCTACGGCGGTGAGATCGATCAGATCTATCTCACGATCGTGCAAGGTCGGCCGAATGGGATGCCGGCGTTCGGCGGCAAGGTTCCGTCGCAGCAGATCTGGCAGCTTGCCGCGTACGTGCGCTCAATGGGCGGCCATGGTCCGAAGGCGGCGCGACCTGGGCGCGATGACAACATTCAGAAAGATTCGGAACAGGGGCGAACCGATGAACCGCTGCGCGGTGCGCCGTCGAACGAGAACTTCTGATGATGGGCGAGCAAGATACGGCTTCGACGCTGCATTCGATTCTCCAGCCGCTCGGTGTGCACGCGGATCACATCGATGTGATCTGGACCACGATGCTGTGGGTGTGCGGGGTGATGTACGCGATCGTGCTCGTGTTTCTCACCCTCGCACTGCTTCGCCATCGTCGTGCAGGATCCACGCACGCGGACGAGGCCGGGCAGCATCGCCGCATGTCGACGGTGCTCGGGGTCTGGACGACCCTGGTAGTACTCGGTTTGTTCGGCCTTACGCTCACGAGCTTTCTCACGGATCGCGCGCTCGTGCGCGCCGCCTCCGAGCCGCAGGTGCTGCTGAAAGTCACGGCGACTCAATGGTGGTGGGACATCGAATACTTGCATTCAGATCCGAGCCAGCGCTTTCGCACCGCGAATGAAATTCACGTGCCGGTGAATGCACAGGTGCTGATCGAGCTCACCGCAAATGATGTCATCCATAGCTTCTGGGTACCCAATCTACACGGCAAGCGCGATGCGATTCCGGGGCGGCCGACGCAGGTCAGCCTGCAGCCCACGCAGGTGGGCGTGTTCCGCGGGCAATGCGCGGAGTTCTGCGGACAACAGCACGCGCACATGGCGCTCGAGGTGATCGTCGAGCCGCAAGCGGACTTCGATCGGTGGCGCGAGCTGCAGCTTGCGCTCGCCAACCAACCGCCCAATCCAGACGCACAAGAAGGATTGCAGGTCTTCATGAGTACAGCCTGCAACACGTGCCACGCAATCTCAGGCACGCCGGCGTTCGCGCAAGTCGGACCCGATCTCTCTCACGTCGCAAGTCGTCGAATGCTCGCCTCAGGGGCACTCGTGAACACGCCGGAGAATCTACGCAAGTGGCTCGAGAACCCACAGGCGGTCAAGCCCGGTAGTCGCATGCCGATCGTGCCGCTCGACCCGGATCAGCTCGATGCGCTCGTCACCTATCTGGGTGCGTTGCAATGAGCGCCGAGGCACCCGCGATCGACGGCGAGCACATCGACGAAGCGACCACGCACGCGCGTTTGCACAAGGCGTGGGCGGACAGGTCGGGCTTGTGGGGATGGCTCACGACGCTCGATCACAAGCGGATCGCAAATCGCTATCTCGTCACGACCCTCGTGTTCTTCGCGCTCGCGGGGTTCGCTGCCTTCGCGATGCGCATCCAGCTCGCGCACGCGGAGAACACGCTCATCGGTCCCGATCTCTATAACCAGCTTTTCACGATGCACGGGACGACGATGATGTTTCTCTTCGCGGTACCGATCATGGAAGCTGCGGGCATCTATCTCGTGCCGTTGATGGTCGGAGCACGGGCGATCGCGTTTCCTCGCCTCAATGCGTTCAGCTACTACGTGTTCGCGATCGGCGGCACGATGATGTGGATCGCTTTCATGCTCAATATCGGTCCCGACACCGGATGGTTTGCCTATACACCGCTCTCCGGACCTGAGTACGCGCCCGGAAAGAGAGTCGATTTCTGGGCACAAACGATCACGTTCAGCGAGCTGTCGGCAATCGCGGTTGCCATCTCGCTCGTTGGCACGATTCTCAAGCAGCGTGCGCCGGGCATGTCGCTCAATCGCGTTCCGCTGTTCGTCTGGTCGATCCTCGTCACGAGCATCATGATCATTTTCGCCATGCCGGCGGTGATGCTCGCGAGCTCATTCTTGATCATGGATCGGCTGGTGGGCACGCACTTCTTCAATCCTGCTGAAGGTGGCGATTCGCTCCTGTGGCAGCACTTGTTCTGGTTCTTCGGCCATCCAGAGGTGTACATCATCTTGCTCCCAGGCCTCGGGATGGTCTCTGCGATCGTCGCGACCTTTACGCAACGCAGAGTCTTCGGTTATCCGCTGATGGTGCTCGCGTTGCTCGCAATCGGGTTCTTCTCGTTCGGTCTGTGGGTGCACCACATGTTCGCGACCGGGCTACCGCATCTGGGTAACAGTTTCTATACCGCGGCGAGCATGGTGATCGCTATTCCTACGGGCGTGCAGATCTGGTGCTGGATCACCACTCTGTGGCAGGGAAAACCGCACTATGTGACGCCGTTGCTGTTCGTGCTCGGGTTCCTCGTCATCTTCGTGCTCGGTGGACTGACCGGCGTCATGGTCGCTTCCGTTCCGCTCGATCTTCAGTTGCACGACACGTATTTCGTCGTGGCGCACTTCCATTATGTGTTGATCGGGGGCGGCGTCTTCCCGTTGCTTGGAGGCCTGTACTACTGGTTTCCGAAGATCACCGGCCGAATGTTGAGCGAGCGGTTAGGGCGGTGGAATTTCTGGTTGCTCTTCGTCGGCTTCAACGTCGCATTCTTTCCCATGCACCAGCTCGGGCTCGCGGGCATGCCGAGGCGCGTGTACACGTACTCCGAGGGACTCGGATGGGATGGGCCCAATCAACTCTCGACCATCGGAGCGGTGATAATCGCCGCGAGCTTCATCGTGCTGCTCATCAATATGATCAAGAGCTATCGCAGCGGCGCCATTGCCGGCGCCAACCCTTGGAATGCGCCGAGCCTGGAGTGGGCCACATCATCGCCACCGCCGCCGTATAACTTCGCACATGTCCCACTCGTCACGAGCGGTCACCCGCTATGGACCGAACGCGATCAGTTGCCGGTCATGCGCGGACTGAAGCTCGATGAGCGCGAGATCGTGCTTACGACCGTGCTCGATGGAAAACCGGACATTCGTGAGCACTCGGTCGACCCCAGTATCTGGCCGCTCATTGCGGCGTTGGCTGCCTCGGCGATGTTGATGACCTCGATTTTCACTCCGTGGGCTCTCGTCGTCGGCTCTATTCCCGTCGCTATCGCGCTCATCGCATGGTTCTGGCCCAAATCGAAAGAGGAGGACAAGTGAGCGAGCACGCCGCAGGCATTCGTCCGCCCAAATTCATGGGCGATCTGTCCCATTTGCCGACGCACGGCTTCAGCCATCGAAGCCTCACGTGGTGGGGAATGATGGGAATGATCGCGGTCGAAGGCACCGTGTTCGTGCTCGCCGCGGCCTCTTATCTCTATCTTTCTAATCACTCGCAGCTCTGGCCGCCGCATCAAATTTCACCGAGCCCGTTCTGGGGAACGCTGTTCACGATCGTGGTGTTGGTGAGCTTCGTGCCGAACATGTGGTTGAACAAAGCTGCATCGAAGGAGCGTTTGAAGCAAACACAGCTGGCGCTGATCGTGATGGATCTTTTCGGCTTCGCGCTCGTGGTCATTCGCTACCTGGAGTTCACCGCGCTCAATGTCGCTTGGAGCGATTCGGCCTACGGGTCCATCGTCGTAGTGATTCTCGGATTGCACACGGTGCATCTCGTGACTGATCTCGTCGACTCGCTCGTGCTCACGGTGCTGATGTTCACTCGGCACGTGAGCGGACGGCGCTTCGTCGATTCTTCGGAGAACGCGATCTACTGGAACTTCGTCGTGTTCGCGTGGCTGCCGTTCTACGCTCTTATCTATTGGGCACCGCGGTCGTTGTAGTGGCCATCCAACGACAAACTTTCTCCTCGAAGCTGCGGGTGGGCAAGTGGCTCGGCGTGCCGCTCGGTGCCATTGCTGCGATCGCTCATCACCAGATCGTCACGAACACGGTGTACGCGCGCTGTCCCGTGCAGAGCGATGCGTTCGTGATCGGGATGGGCGTGCTCTGGGCGTGCGTCGGACTGATCGGCGCTTACGTGTCATGGCGTACACGACGAGCGTTGCCGACGCAGAGCACTGCGGATGCGAGCTTGCGAACCGATCGGTTCATCGCGACGCTCTCGAGCTTGTTCGCGATTTTGTGTGTGCTATTCGTCGTTTTCGCGACCCCGGCAGGGATGATTCTAAGGTGTGAGCGGTAAGCAAGAGAGCGCGGCCGTAGGCTGTAGGCTGTAGGCTCTGGGGTGTGGGCTGTGGGCTGTAGCTAGAAAAGACGCAGCTTTCTACGTCATCTTGTGTGCCGAGACGCGCGGGAATCGCAGCCCTTCTTCTCTGGCTACAGCCTACAGCCTAGAGCCTAGAGCCCTTCTCTCTTCCTCGGGGTTTCTCCCATCCTCGACTGCGCAATCGACTCATCTCGAGCACTCAAGAGTTTAGAGGCCGATCACTTTCGGCATGCTGCGTTGCGCGTACAGTCTGTGCGGAAGGGGGGCATTCAGGGAACGATGAGGATCTAGCCACGGATCACTGCCGGCACGATACGTGAAAAACCGCGGAAGGCGTCGCGCGCGGCACGTTGAAGTACGCGAGCCAAGCTGCAGGCGACATGCCCTCCGGTCTACTGCGTGGATCAGATCGAGAGTGCCATTGTCGAACGTACCAACGAACGCGGGTTTCATGAGCGCCCTTCGCGAGTGGCGCGCGGCGTTGCTCGGCACGCTCGTTGCGCTCTCTTGCATCGTCTTGCTCGTTTCGTTCTTCTTTCCTCGGAGCCGTTCTTTTCTATCGAGCGACACGGTCGCCCTCAGTGATCTGAAGCGTGTCGGATCCGAGACGTCCGTTCGCATCAAAGGCGTCGTCACCTTCGCAAACGGGGAGGAGCGCTTCTACTACCTGCAGGACGAGACCGCGGGCGTTCGCATCTATCCGTACGGCACCGATCCGCTCCCGCAACCTGGCGACAAGGTCGCGCTCGAAGGTATCGTCAAAGATGCGTACGACGCGAGCATCGGGCGTCGGAGCGTGTCGTTGGATGGCATCAAGCTCAAGCGCGCGGCGCGCGGCGCGTTGCCGGCCGCGAAGATCAAGTCGATAGGCGATCTGTTCACCGAATCGGTCGCGCATGAGGCGATCCGTGTTGAGACGAGCGGCATCGTGCGGGCGGCGCGCCGCGAGGGTGCCCACATGCTGCTCGAGCTCGGCGATAACGGCCGCCGACTGCCTGTGACGATCTTCGATCCGGCAGGATCGCTAACTCGCGAAGGACTGCTCGACACGCGCATTTCAGTCCGCGGGGTTGTGCAGGTCGACTACTTCAACCCCTGGGAAGGCAACATTTCGCGCAACAACGATTTCGGCCCGTTGTTACAAGTCGCGTTGCGCGAGGATGTCGAGCTGCTAGCGCGCGCGCCTGCCGAGATTCCGCTGGCACCGTCAGTGCGTGCCCTGCTCACCGACCCCGAATGGTTGAAGCTCGGGTCTCGTGTGCGGATTCACGGCGTGGTCGTACGTCCCGAGACGCCGCAAGTGCTCTTGATCGACAACGGCGGGATCGTCATGCCGGTCGAAACGCCTCGGGCGATGGAGTACCGGGCCGGCGACACGATCGAGGCGATCGGGTGGCCGACCCCACGACGATTCACGATCACGCTGCAGCGAGCCGACGTCATTCGCGTTGCGCCACAAAGTCTGCAGCTTGGGCCAGCGGAGTCGCAAAGCGGCACCCCTGCGATCACCAGCATCGCCAGCATCAGAGGGCTCCCAAACGAGGTTGCCTCGCATGCGTATCCGGTCGATCTCGAGGCGGTGCTGACGAACATTCATCATCAGCGCGACTGCTTCTTCATTCAGATGGGTGCCGAAGGCATCTACGTGGATGCATCCGATCAAGCCCTGCAAACGCTGCGCGCGGGGCAACGCATTCGCCTGCGCGGAGTGACATGGTCTGGCGGCTTCGCTCCCGTGATCATTCACCCGCATATCGAAGTGCTCGGCCAAGGTGCGCTCCCGGTCGCGCAGCGTGTGGATCCCGAGATCGCGCCGTCGGGAACGTATGACTCCGAATGGGTCGAGATCGAAGGGCTCGTGCGCCCCATTCAACCGAGCGATGCAGGTTACTTGTTCAACCTGATCACCTCCGTCGGACCGGTAGGCGTGATCATGGTGAATGCTCAGGACGAGAGCGAGTGGCGCGCCCTCGTCGATGCTCGCGTGCGCGCTCGCGGCGTGTTCGCGACGTCGTTCACGAACGATCGCGTGCTGACGGGCTATCGCATGTTCGTGGATTCGCCGCGCTCGCTCGAGATCATTCGGCCTGCGCCCGCGGGTGCAGGAGCGATGCCGCTGAAGGCGATCAGCGACCTGCTGCGCTTCTCGGGAGATGAGCAAAGCGGTCGTCGCGCGCGTGTCCAAGGCGTCGTCACGTTCCAAACGTCGGAGATGCTGTACATCGAGGACCCATCGGGAAGTCTTCGCATCGAAACGACCGATCGATCGGTCCAATTGGGCGAGGAGATCGAAGCGATCGGGTATGCGAGCCCGAGCGAGAACGGTCCGATCCTCTCGGATGCCACGATCGCCCCGCTGGGGAAGAAAGGCATCATCGATCCGCCGCTCGTGACGCCCGAAGAGATATTGAGTAACGATCTGGACAACCGTCTCGTCGCTGTGGAAGCGCGGCTACTCAATTACGTGAACGGTGCGATTCAACAGACCTTGGTCCTGCACGACGGTTACACGACCTTCAATGCGCAACTGAACGCAGCCATCCCGCTCGAATCCTTGCGCGAAGGCAGCGTGCTGCGAGTCGTCGGCATCTGTGCCGTGCAGCGTCAGCGCCCGCTATTCCGAGACTTCACGTCGCATCCCGTCTCCTTCCGACTGCTGATGCGCTCGGCGCAAGACGTCAGCGTCGTTCGGGCGACACCTTGGTGGAACTTACGTCAAGCATGGCCCGCGCTCGCATTGCTCACATTGTCCATCTGCTTGGCGCTGCTATGGGTCGTATCGCTGCGTCGTCGCGTGCAAGCACAGACCGCCGAGATCGATACGCAGCGTGCCTTCTTGCGACAGATCATCGACATGTGCCCGAATTACATCTTCGTCAAGGATCGGCGCGGTCGCTTCACACTCGTGAATCGCGCGCTGGCGGAAGCGCATGGACGCGAACCGCAGGAGATGCTCGGCAAGACCGATCGCGAGATCGGCATGAGCGAAGCGGAAGCGAGCGCCTACTATCGGGACGACCTCGAGGTAATGGACTCGAAGCAGGAGAAGGTCGTTCCAGAGGAGCCGCATACGGATAGCAGCGGCCGCCAGCTCTGGATGCATACGGTGAAGCGGCCCTTGATCGGAGAGGACGCTGTCGCGACGCACGTGCTCGGGGTCTCGAACGACGTCACGTTGCACAAGCAAGTCGAAGCAACGCTGCAGAAGGCGCGCGCTGCGGCGGAAGCGGCGAACCAGGCAAAGAGCGAGTTCTTGGCGAACATGAGCCATGAGATTCGTACGCCGCTGAACGGCATCCTCGGCATGAGCGAGCTATGCCTGGATACGGATCTGTCGCGAGAGCAGCGCGAGTACATCGAGACCGTCAAGCTTTCTGCAGACGGTCTGCTCAACGTCATCAATGACATTCTCGATTTCTCGAAGATCGAGGCGGGCAAACTCGAGCTCGATCCGGGAGAGTTCGACATTCGCGAGACGCTCGACGCCGTGCTCAAGACACTCGCCCTGCGCGCGCACCAGAAGGATCTCGAGCTCGCTTGCGACATCGCGATGGATGTGCCCGCGCTCGCAATCGGGGATGCCAACCGACTGCGTCAGGTGCTCCTCAATCTGGTCGGCAACGCGATCAAGTTCACGTCGCGAGGTGAAGTGGTGCTCTCAGCGCGCGTGGAAGAGCAGGGCAGCGAGCATCGCATCCTACGCTTCACGGTACGAGACACCGGCATCGGCATTCCCTCGGATCGCCAGCAACAGATCTTCAATCCGTTCGTGCAGGCGGACTCGTCTACGACGCGCCAGTACGGCGGAACTGGCTTAGGGCTCACGATCTCCACGCGACTCGTCACGATGATGGGTGGAAGAATCTGGGTGGAGAGCGAGCCCGGCAAAGGCAGCGAATTTCATTTCACGATCAAACTGCGCAACGTGACAGGGGCCTCTCAACCGGCGCGCTCCACGCCGCGCTCGCTGGAGCGCGTGCGAGTGCTCGTAGTCGATGACAACGATACCAACCGGCGCATTCTTCACGAAGCGCTTGCGCGCTGGGGCATGCGTCCTCTTGCCGCGCAGAGCGCGGCCGAAGCCCTCGCGAAGCTCGAGGAGGCCGTTAGCGAGGGCGACCCGGTACAGATCATGCTGACCGATCTAAACATGCCGGTGGTGGACGGACTTACGCTCACCGAGCAGGTGCGCGAGCGACAAGAGATCTCCGCCACCGCGATCATGATGTTGACTTCGTCCGGCCAGCGCGAAGATGCAGCGCGTTGCCGCGAGCTCGGCGTGACGAGTTATCTAGTGAAGCCAGTGCGCCTCAATGAGTTGCGCGACGCGCTGACTCGCGTGCTCACGCAATCGGCGCCGGTGGCGGCGCCGCGCACGCCACGCGTGAGCGTCGCGGGCGCAGGTCTCAACATTCTTTTGGCGGAGGACAACCCCGTCAATCAGCTCGTCATGCAGCGCTTGCTCGTGAAGCGCGGCCATAAAGTGACGATCGCTGCGAGCGGCCGGGTGGCGATCGAGGCGGTCGAGCGCGACGCGTTCGATCTTGTATTCATGGATGTGCAGATGCCCGAGCTCGATGGGTTCGAAGCGACTCGAGAGATCCGTCGACGAGAGATTGGCCGCAACGTGCATCTGCCGATCGTTGCGCTCACTGCGCACGCCATGAGCGGCGATCGGGAGCGCTGCCTGGAATCGGGCATGGACGCTTACATGACGAAGCCCATCAACCCGCGGGAGCTCGACCAAGTACTGAAGACGTACACGCCTGGAGCCGCGCCGCCCGACGCTGATGCGATCGGTATGCTTTGAAGGGCGAGCATACATTGACCACTATCGAGAAGCGGCGCGGCATCGATTCTATGCTGCGCGACAGAGTCAGAATCGGCATCGTCGTGCTCGTGCTGGCGCTCGTCGCTGCCGGGCTTGCATCCCCGTTCTTCGTTTCGTCGAATGCGCCGTTCTCTGGAGAACGTCTTGCGCTCAATGACTTGAAGCGTCTGCGCAGAGGAGATCCAGTCGAGCTTGCCGGCTCTGTGATCTTCGTGGATCGCGCCGCACACTCGTTCTATATGCAGGACGAAGTTTCCGGCCTGCGCATTAGCGCGAGTGATCCGCTTCCCGAGGTCGGTCAACGTGTTCGCATACGAGCCATCGTCGCGCGCGAGTACGATGCTCGCGTCGGCCTGCGCAGCGTCACGCTCGATGACGTCGAGATCCTCGAGCGGCGGCGCGGCGAGCTTCCGGAACCACAAGTCGTTGCGATTGCGGATCTCTTGCGCGGCACGCAGCGGATCGAAGGTCGCCGCGTTCAGACGGGCGGCGTGGTTCGTGCGGCCAAGCGGGAGCAGGATCGATTGGTCCTGGAGCTGGGCGATGCTGGTCAACGGATGACCGTCACGGTCTTGGATGCGAGCAATGTCGATCTCGATACATTGCTCGATTCACGCGTTACGGTGCGCGGCGCGCTGCAACTCGGTCTCGATCGGATCGCGGAGACGTTCGCACCGCATCTTTGGGTGCGATCGACCAAAGATTTCGTCGTCATCAGCGCGGCGCCACCTCTCGGCACCGTGCGCTCGACACAAGAGCTCTTCTCGCAATCGCGTTGGCTTCGCGAAGGCCACAGGGTGGTGCTCGACGGAACCGTCGTTCGCACGGATGCCGATGGCACGCTGCTGATCGACAGTCGCGGGCTATTGTTACCGGTCGAGATGGAGAGCGTAGTCGAGTACCGCGCAGGTGAACGCGTGCGCGTCACGGGCTGGCCGACCCGACAGAGGTGGAATGTCGTGCTTGAGCGCGCCACCGTCGTTGCGATCGAAGGCGCTGACATAGGCGCGAGCGAGGAGGTGCCTGACATCGCGCTCACGACCATCTCGGGAATACGGGCGCTCAAGGCTCAGGATGCAGCCAAGAACCTGCCGATCCGAGTCGCCGCTGTCGTCACATCGGTGAACTACATCCATCAGTTTGCATTCGTGCAAGCCGATTCGTCGGCGATCTGGGTAGATGGTTGGGGACAAGCGCTCGATACGCTCGTGCCCGGTCAGAAAGTCGAGATCACCGGCATTACTGCGCCGGGCGAGTTCGCGCCGGTCATCGCGCAACCCTGGTTCAAGATCCTTGGCACCACGAGCATGCCGCAACCGCGAAAGGTCGACCCGGAGATCGCGCCGAGCGGCGCTTACGATTCTCAGTGGGTGGAGTTGGAAGGTCTTCTGCGGCCGTTCTCGACAGAGGATGGAGGCAACATCGATTTTGCACTCGATAGCGAGATCGGACCCGTCGGCGGAATCTTGATTACACCGAGCGACCCTGCGTTGCTCGAGGCCTACGTCGATGCAAAAGTCCGAGCCCGCGGCGTGCTCGGCACATCTTTCACCAGCAAGGGCGTGCTTACCGGCTACCGCATCTTCGTTCACTCCGTGAACGACATGCAGATCATCTCGCCCGCGCCCCGGAATCAGGATCTCAATACGCCGCGGGCCATCAACCAGCTACTTCGCTTTACGGCGAGCTCCGATGCGAGCCGGCGTGTGCTCGTTCGCGGCATCGTGACAATGCGAACCCCCGGGCGACTGTTCGTGGAAGACTCGACTGGCAGTCTGCAGGTGCAGGCGCCGAATGCTGACGTTCGGCCCGGCCATGTCGTCGAAGTCATCGGATATCCAACGCCGAGCGTGCAGGGTCCAGTCCTGACTGATGCTCGGCTTCGTTCGCTCGATCTCAAGGCGGAATTTCTTCCAAGCATGGTCGATCCTGAGCAAGTGATGACTGGCACCTTCGACAACCGGCTGGTCAGCATCGAAGCGCGGTTGATTAGTCAGGGCGAAAGCGCCGCTCAGCAGACGTTGGTGCTGCAAGCCGGTCATGCAATCTTCAATGCGGAGCTCGATGGCAGCGTGCCGCTCGGCAGATTTCGGGAAGGCAGTATCCTGCAAGTGATCGGCATCTGCGCAGTGCAGCGCCAACACCGCGGCGATCGCTTCCGCGGCGATACGCATGCGCCAGTGGATTCATTCCGGATCCTGCTGCGCTCGATCGATGACGTGAAGGTGGTCCATGCGGCGCCTTGGTGGAGCCTGCGTCACGCGTGGCCCGCGATCGCGCTGCTCACGTTGTCGGTTGCGGCTGCCATGTTGTGGGCTCGAACACTGCGCAGGCGCGTCGAGGCGCAGACGACGCAGATCGAGAAGCAGAGCAGCTTCCTGCGCCAGATCATCGATATGTGTCCCGGTTTCATTTCGGTCCGAGACCGCTCCGGGCGTTATACGCTGATCAACCGCGCGCTCGCCGAAGAGTATGGACAGATGCCGGATCAGGTGCTCGGTAAGAGCGAACGCGACCTTGGATTGCCGCAATCGGAATTCGAGATGACCGAGTCGAGCGATCGCGAGGTTCTCGAGGTCGGTGCAGAGAAGACGCTCGCCGAACGCACTCGCACGACGAAGCTCGGGCAGGTGCAATGGCTGCGAACGGTGAAACGGCCGATCTTGAATCAAGAAGGCGCGGCAACCCATGTGCTCGAGGTGTCTGATGACATCACGGTGCACAAGCAGGCCGAGGAGATCCTCGACGGGGCGCGTAGCGCCGCCGAAGCTGCCAATCGTGCAAAGAGCGAGTTCCTCGCCAACATGAGCCATGAGATCCGCACGCCTCTCAACGGCATCATCGGGATGAGCGAGCTGTGTCTGGATACGGAGTTGACGAACGAGCAACGCGAGTACGTGCAGGCGCTCAAGGTTTCCGGGGACGGATTGCTGGGGGTCATCAATGACATTCTCGACTTCTCCAAGATCGAGGCCGGCAAGCTTCAGCTCGAGGCGCATGCCTTCGATATTCGCGACGTCATCGACTCGGTCGCGCGTACCCTTGCCCTGCAGGCGCATCGTCAAGGCATCGAGTTGCTGTATGAGATTGCGCCGAACGTCCAGCGTACTTGGATCGGAGACGCCAATCGCCTGCGGCAGGTGTTCCTGACGCTGGTGAGCGATGCAATCAAGGCCACTGCGAAGGGCGAGGTGGTGTTGAGCGCTGCGCTTATCGGTCAAACCGAGTCGAAGTCCACGCTTCAATTCACGATTGCGGATACGAGCGCGCGAACCGCCGTCGAGGTTGGCGAGCAGCAGAGAGAGGCAGAGATGTCTGCCGGCGGCAAGCAGCCGAATGGGAGCGAGCTAGGCCTCACCATCTCGCAAAAGCTCATCGAGCTGATGGGTGGGAGCATGTGGGCCGAATCCGCCGAGGGCGGGCGATGCTTGCATTTCACCCTGTGTCTGGAGGCGAGTGTCGCGCAGCGCAAACCGACCTCACAGCTCGGACAGCTTCTTCTGCGCAAGGCACGCGTGCTCATCGTCGAAGACAATGCATCTCAGCGCCGCATCCTTCGTGAAGCGCTTGCGCGAGCGGGCATGCGCCCGACTGAGGCAGCCAGTGCGAGCGAAGGTATGGAATGCCTACGCGCCTCGCTCAACACGCACGACCCGTACGCGATCGCACTGGTGTCCTACGACATGCCCGTGATCGGCGGGTGTACTTTCGCAGGGTCCATTCGAGAGCGACAGATTCCGTTACCTGTGTTGATGCTGACGCGCACCAGCTCGCAGAGAGAAGGCGCCGCGCGCTGCCGAGATCTCAAGCTCGAAGGTTACCTGGTCAAGCCGTTCTCCGAGGAAGAGCTCACGAGTGCGATCGCTCGAGTGCTGCAAGAGCGCGAAGCGCTCCCTGTGACTGAGAATCAGACGAGGGCGAATCAGTCGGCGACTCCTGGCGGAGCGTTGAACGTACTCGTAGCCGAAGACAACAACGTGAATCAGATGGTGATGCAGCGCTTGCTGCACAAGCGGGGACATCGAGTCGTGATCGCGGGCTCCGGCAAGGCAGCGCTCCAGGCCGTGGAAAATGAGCGTTTCGATCTCGTGCTAATGGATGTGCAGATGCCGGAGCTCGATGGGCTCGAAGCCACTCGGGAGATCCGTCGGCGAGAGTCGGACGGCGGCTCACGCACTCCGATCGTGGCACTCACCGCGCATGCGATGAGCGGGGATCGCGAGCGCTGCCTCGCAGCAGGCATGGATGGCTATATGACCAAGCCGGTGAACCCGAACGATTTGGACGAGACGTTGGCGAGGTATGCGGCGCGCTGAGCGCCGCGGACAACTGGCAGGCCACTGGCCAACTGGCCACTGGCAAGAAAAGAAAACTGATCGCAAGCGCGCCTCGGGCCGCTGCAAAGAGCAGAGGTCCCTCTCCTTATTCTGGCCAGTTGGCCAGTGGCCAGTTGGCCGCGTGGATCAGGATGCGGAACGCGTCCTGATCC
>JAEZFW010000031.1 GCA_023417315.1 Pseudomonadota bacterium | reverse complement strand
GCCATAGACCTTCTTCCATGCCACCGGCATGGTGGCGCCGTCCACCCAATAATCGTGCTTACCGTCGAAGGTGGTCGTCGCCAGCACTTTATTGTTGGGGTCGACGTGCATGTAGTAGTGCTCGGAGACGATGTCGAAATCATCCAATCCGTGGGTGATGGGATCTTCGTGATCGATGATGTTCACTCGAAATTTGACGCCGTCGTTGCCGGGGTGCTCCACCCATTGGCCGCCGATCATGTATTCATAACGTTGTGATTCGTGGAACGCGTCGCCGAGACCGCCGTGCCAACCGGCGATGCCGGCGCCGTTCTCGACGGCGGTCAGCAGACCTTTGGCTTGTTCCCGGGTGATTTTTCCCTGGGTATAGATCTGGACAATCAAATCCACTTCGCCCATGTACTGCTGATCGGTATACGGCTCGAGGTTGGACGAGACCCGCACTTCGAAACCTTCCGATTTCAGCCACGGCACGATGATGTCGCGAAAACGTTCCGGCGCGTGGCCATCCCAACCGCCGTAGATAAAAAGCGCTTTGCGAGGTTGGTCGGCAGCGAAAGAGGAAGCTGAAAAAATCAGGGCGAGGAGAGAGAACAAGACAACTTCGCGCAGTCTCATCGAGTGATTCATTGTGTTTTCTCGTCAGTTGTTTTCACATCTTCACCGCTACATCGCGCCGGACTGCGGAACCCATCCCGCCAGCGAATGCAAGTGATGGCGAACGATAGCACCCGCAACGCATGAGTCCAAACGATAGCAAGCCTGGCGGGGATCCACGAACGGCCAATACCACTCGAACCGACTTCGGAAACTTCGGCTATGGCGTAGGAGTTGGCACCGTCACATCACTAGGCCAGCTGACATGGATGGTCCAGAGATTGCCGTGCCGGTCGAAGTTCAAGGTGAGTGAGCCGGCGCCAGCGGAATAATCGATGATTGCACCGCCCATCGGATCGTCATTCGGTCTTATCGGCTGCTCCCGTGCATGCATCATCACATAAAGGTCGCGTTGCACTTCCGCTTTTCGATTCCGCTCTCCCTCTCCAAGCACGGCCTTGATGCTCGGATAATCAAGGTGCGACATTTGACCCCGAAACGTCACGTCCAAGAAGCACGCGGCATCCCATCGTGCGTTCTCTTTCGGTTTTCTCGCTTCGAGCCACACACCACGGGAACCGGGCGATTGCTTCGTGAAGTCATCATCAGCAAAGACCAACGCTTGCAGCCCGTGGGTACTCGCCGTGATCCGGCTCGCGTAGTCGGCAACGTTTGCATCGCTACCGGGACCGAGCAGTGCACCCATCACAGGAACTGAGTAGAAGTCCGCCCGAGCACACGCGCCCGCCTCAGCAAGCCCTCGCACGAGTAAGAGTACTTCACCAGTCGATCGGGGCGGTCCATTGACCAGCAGCGGTTCAAGGAACGGGGGGATCGACTGCGCCCACGCTTGGATCGAGGGGACGGCCAGCGCTAAGGCGATCATGAGATAGCGAATGCGCATGCAACCCTGCCCATGATTACAGCCAACGGCTCCGCGAACTTTATGTTCCACTCGAATGACTGCTCTCGGCCAGAAGCGGGCATGGGGGCGATTAGGAGTGCAGCGACATTCGTCCGCTGTGTTGTGCGTCGGAACCCTTGACCATCAGTCGCGTCTCGCGCGGGAGTCCTCACGTTCCTGCGCAGATTTCTCTTGTCGGCTCACCTTAACGTACGACGTATCGGGATTTCGGAGATCTACGCGGAACAGATAGCGTGCGGCGTCCGACACATTCAGGATCAGGTTCTCGCCCCTCCAATCCAGACGTTTTGTCTCATTCAGATTGAGACTCGCCTCATCAAGGAGCGCACCAAGATCAATCGCGGTCCAGTCTTCGGAAGCGATGCGGAACGTGTGATCTCCAGGACTCAGCTCGATCTCCGCCTCGTAAATGCCGTAAGCGTTTTGGTGCAAGCGAGCACCATCCCCACTCCATCCGTTCATGCTTCCGCGGACGAACGAGGGAACGGTGCTGAACGTAGATTGTGTCGGGGGATTCGTCCTCAGCTCCGGGATGTAATGCCCTACGATCTGTTCTGCAATGAACTCGGGGCGAGCACGGGAGCGATTCGCGAGTACTACAACCGTCAATTTGTCGTCGAGGTAGCGAACTAAATAAGTGGAGAAACCTCGCCACGCTCCACTGTGCTGGACGGACCGATGTCCGTTGATCGAACGCAACTCCCAGCCGAACCCATACTCCGTGGTGCTGCCATCGTTCAACTTTCCTGGCGACCAGCTCGCTTCCTTCATCCCTTGACTCAGCACATTGTCTGCATCCAGCGCTATGGACCATTGCGCCAGGTCTTGAGCAGAAACGTACATGCCACCATCTGCGGTGGCGTTGAGCGTTGGCGACACCCATTCCTCGTTAACGAGCGTTCCATTCACTCGATCGTATCCGGCTGCACGGTTCGGCACGAGCTCGCGATCGTTCACTATGGCTGCCTTCATGCCACTCGGCTCGAAGACGCGCTCGCGCAATTGTTCGCCGTAGAACTTACCGCCGACTCTCGTGCACAGGATGCCGAGCACTTGATACCCGAGACTGCTGTAGCTCCACTTCTCACCAGGCAGGAAGAGCAGCGGGAGCCTCACCATCGAAGCTAGAAGCTCCTGATCCGAGTAGTCCCTGCGTAAGTCGATGGATTCATCTACAGGTGCCAGTCCAGAAGTGTGATTCAGCAGATGTCGCACGGTGATTTTCGCCCACGACTTTGGCGTGCTTGGTACGTGCATTGAGATCGGATCATCGAGCTTGATCTTTCCATCCTCGACCAAGAGCAAGGTCAGCGCCGCCGTGAACTGCTTTCCGAGTGACGCAGATTGAAACATCGTGTGCGAGCTGACGGGCACTCCGTGCTCGAGATTCGCGATCCCGTAACCTTGCCGCTTCACGATCTTGCCATTCTGCACAATCGCAATACTGAGACCTGGGATGTGCTGACGTTCCATTTGCGCAGCAACCAGATCGTCAATCGGATCACCCTGAGCGGAGCCAAGCAGCGCCGCAGAGGCGACGAATGCGACTACCCGTTTCACGATCGATGACTCCTGAGGTTCGTGACCTCGAGATACTGAAGCAGAAAGATGCTCTCTCGAGAATCTCTGCCGTCGCCTACCGTCCTGCGCACCTATCATAGTAATGGGAAACATTCTGAACCCGAATGCATCCCGTTGCCTAGACAACTCCCATTAATCTCCTCGAATGATCTTCCACGGAACTCTCTGAAGAAGTAAACTGCTGTACATTCGATCAGCTACACGAGGCAGCCATGGAAGCATCGCACGCAGCTAGCCAACCGATCGAGAAGCGATATCTAACCGCTGACGAACGCGCCGAGAATCGCCGTTCGATGGATCGACTCAAGGATGAGATCACCCGACTCGCCGGTCATCTCAACGCAGCCAATCATCGCTTCTTGATGCTCATCGCGGAATTCGATCGACGCCAAGGTTGGGCGGACGGCGCGACTCAATCGTGTGCGCATTGGCTGAATTGGCGGTGCGGGATTGATATAGGCGCAGCACGCGAGAAGGTTCGCGTCGCGCATGCATTGCAGAAGCTCCCTAAGATCTCCGCAGCGATGGAACGCGGCGAGCTGAGTTACTCGAAAGCGCGTGCACTCACTCGAGTCGCATGCGAAGGAACCGAGGACTACTTTCTGTCGATCGCGCTCCACGGCACTGCCAACCACGTCGAAACGCTCGTGCGTCACTATCGACGCGCGCAGGAAGCCGAAGAGCTCTCGCGCGCCGAACAGCAGAGAGCGAATCGCTCAGTCGGCTACTACTTCGACCACGACGGCTGCATGGTGTTGAAGGCCCGCCTCCCGGCCGAAGCCGGCGCGCTGCTCATTAAAGCCCTCAACGCAGCGGTCGAAGAGCTGCCGGTCGAAGACAGCCCCCAACCAGAACCTGCGAAGTCGACGATCAATCTGCCGCAGGCCAAACCCGATATTCGCCAGAGGCGCGCGGATGCTCTCGCACTCATCGCGGAGAGCTTCATGAAGCACGGCGTCGAAGAGATGAACGGCGGCGACCGCAACCAGATCGTCGTCCACGTTTCTGCGGAAACGTTACGCGACAAAACCTCAGGCTGCTGCGAGCTCGAGCACGGCCCCGGCGTTTCCGCGGAAACGTGTCGACGTCTCGCGTGTGATTCGAGCGTCGTCCCTATCATTGAGAACGAGAATGGCGATCCGCTGAACGTCGGAAGGAAAACGAGGACGATTTCAGCGCCTTTACGGCGTGCCCTGAACGCACGCGATAAGGGCTGCCGCTTCCCCGGCTGCCCCAACAAGCGCTTTATTGACGGCCACCATGTGAAGCATTGGGCGAACGGCGGCGAAACGAAGCTCAGCAACCTCGTCAGCCTCTGCCGATTCCACCATCATGCCGTCCACGAAGGCGGCATTCAGATCCTCGTGCTCGACGACGGCGCATTCCGCTTCATCAAACCCAACGGCGAGGCGTTCGACAGCATCGCGGAAGGATTCACGCAACCGCTTTCCGACTGGTCAGAGCTGGTCGAAACCCACACCGACCAAGGCATTCACATTGGTAACAAGACTGCGGTTACGCGCTGGTGCGGAGAGAAGATGGATTACGGATTGGGGATCGAAGTACTGCTTCAGCAACACAGGAAGGCGAAGCGCGTTTCCGCGGAAACGTCAGGATCGGCGAACTAGGAGGACTACTGCTTTCGGCCAGAGGCGGTCATGCGTCGGATGCGAGTATCCAACCTGGCGTCGATTGCTCTCACCGTGAAGCGCATCAGAACGATATCAGCTCACTTCGCGGAAGGCCGCCTCAGCACCAACTGGAGTACCGAGCGTGCCCATCGTTGTGACACCGGAGGGATTCGATTCACGGGCGCGTTAGGTCGCGGTTCTTCTTGCTAAACTGCCGCGTTCTCAGGCGCTCGATGTTGCGCAATCGCTCCCGCTCTCTAAGCCTGTCCGCTGGACTCAAACGGCCCCTTGCCGCGGCGGGCACATCAGGGAACTCCTTCGAGTTTCCCGTGTACTTCACGATGTGATCCTCTAGAAATATACCCAATTGAAGCTGTGCGTCTCTGGCTTCCTGCGCGCGGTCTTCGCTCCAACTTCCCGGCCCTACGTCCATCGCGAGCAAATCCTCGGACGCGCCTTCTGTCCCGCGCGGCTCAGTCGCAATCCCGATCACTATGCGCGCGCCAGGCACGAGGAGCTTGGCGACAGAGCAGTAGGCATGCAGGAGATTCTTGCGACCCTCTCTATACTCCTCATCCGACTTCACGAATGATGGACGCGGCAGTATTAGGTACACGTAGCATCTGCTCGGATCATCGGCTGAAGTGCCACACCGAGCGAATCGCTCTCCGTCACGAACCGACTTGTTTAGTGCACCTAATAGTTGCTCACTGAGGTGTCGTCGTGAGAAACGTGATTCAGACGCCAGAAGGCGGAGGGCCTGTTCTGACTCCTTCATGGAAGTCGGATCGGACAACCTTATGAAGTGTTCTATGAGATTGTCCCATGCGTAGCTAATCCGGTCTGCCGCTTTCTTCGCCACGTACTGCGGATTCCTGACTAGCCCCTCCCAAAAGCCCTCATCGAAGTAGACAGCATGCAAGGGACCGTCGGCGTCGTTTTCGGGGAGCACAAAATCATGCCTCCCATCGTTATTGAGCTTCGTGAGGTAGACGGCGGCCAGTTGTTCCTCGCCGCTGGCAATTATCTGCGGCATGGTGCGACTCAAAAACTGCTCTCGCTTCTCGAGATACGTGACGAAGTCTGTGACTGTATCGAGCTCCCGCAGTAAGACCTCAAGCGAGAACTCATCCAAAACATGGATGAACGGCTGGGGAAGCACTCGACCGATACGAAACGGTTCATCGTAGTGATCCTTACCTTCCACCGTCATATCAATAATAAGACTGCCTAGGCTCTGGTTATTGAAGTGAACTCGGCAAGCTTGATGTGCGCCTCGCGCCACCGCGACAAGATGAAACTTTGCGACGTTAGGCGGTGGGAATGACAAGGGGAATGATCGCGTGCATCCCTTATCGAGAAACACGCGATCCAGATGGGACTGGATCCAGTTGCGCGCGCCGATAAGTTGCTTTGCGGACTTCTCTATTGCGTGGCGATACCAACGCCCCCACGCTACGCGAACGTCGGGGTGCTTGGGATACGTGACGTGTTTGTCTGAAAAGATAATGACGTGCTCATTGAATAGAACGAGCACGTCCGCGAGTTCCTGCCCGTCTCCCTTTCCTCCTTTTCTCCCGGAATCTCGGTAGAGATTCGGAAAGCTCCACAGGGAAAGAAACGACCGGCGCACAAGTCGTATCAGGTATCGCTCCGATGCCGTCACACCATCAGCGGATGCGTTCAATGTGGAAATCCCAAAAGGAAACGAACGGTCGAGGCGGAGCCAAACAGCATCGCGCTTGAAAGCGAGGATGCGACTGCTAACTCAGCTATGGCTTCATTGTGCGCGTGCTCGCGTTAAATGAGTCAGGCCGTCTTGGCACGTCAGCGTCCAGGTTCAGCTCAGAGAGGAACGTTCCCGCAGATCAGACGCTCTTCGGCGGAACGATTCGAACGTAGTAGTCCGGTCCTAGAGTTGGTTTGCCATCTCGCATCCGCCGCCTCACCGCTGGCGCGGCGTGGCGACCCGTCTTATCAAGAACCTCAATGATCTTTTCGGACTCAAGGCGTAGCAAGATTTCTCGGTAATCTTTGTCGATAAGGAAATCATCGGGGCGCAGTGTCCATTCTTCTGTGAAAAGCTTAACGCGCTCGGGTCCTGCATAAAGTCTCTGAAGAACTTCAGTGCGAGCATCATCGGCAGGAGTGAACAGCGAAGCGGTCTCGGCCGCGGTTGAAAAGTGGAACGTCCCGGCAGTCGGACTAGTTGTGGCCTTACTCATGACATCCTTCATGATCTTGAAGGCTAGGCTGTGCCCACTGCAGTGGATCAGGTAGTGACTCGTGCGATCTTTGTCGCGCGCCTCTACTCTAAATGGAAGTATGAACTTCTTGCCACCGTCCTTAAGGACGCGCATGAAAAGCCGCAGAATTTCTTTCTCTTTGTCACCAGTAGGCGCTGTAGAGCCGTAGAACTTCAGCGCCTGATCTACTGGCTCATCCCCACCGAACAATTCCACCAGACCCGTGCGCCCGTGTTCACCCTTGGCGACGAGGCCGAGCCAGCGGTTGATTCCGTCGTAGTTCCAGAAGAGAAGACATTCTCCGTAGGGGCGATTGAGCAGCGCAATGAGATCGCGCATGCGCACGCCGCGAACGCCGCACGGATCAACGAACGCGAACGTTGCCGTTGTTTTGTGTTTCTTATAGATCGGTCGCGCGAGAACTGAGGTCACCCAATCTTTGAATTCGCCTTGCTCTACGAAGGGCTCGTCGAACAATTTGCCGGTCTTAACTACAGCATGTGCCGCAACCGACTTCTTCAGAGTTGAGTAGAGCTGCGCATCTCTCTCAATGAAGCTCGCCGAACACGGTACGCCTTGAGCGCCCAGAACTTCTAATGCCAGCAGGGGTGATCCTTGAAATCTCCCCTCGTAAAGTCCCGGCCCCGCGAACCCGTCAATGTAGTGAAAAGCTTTCGCGTGACGCGCGAGCGTTCTCAGGTATGCACTGAAATACTTGCTCAGAATCTCGTGCTTTATCTGGTTCTGAGGCGTGTACTTCTCAAAGTGCTGCCGATCGTTATTCGCCACGGCCTTCTCCTTGCCGCCGCCATTTTTCTTAGCCTACTGGGGCGCAGCTTAGCGGACTCGGAGATTTCCCAATAGCCTTCGGATACTGCAACCACTTTTTGCCGTCGAGGTGGTTCCCACCGCTCTTAGGTCTCAATCCTCCCCATTGCTTGAAGAAGAACGGCACCCGCTGCCTTTGACACTCGTCTCTCAATTGTCTTACCCAAGCGGCTTCCATTCGTCGTGCGTTTGGACCACTTTCACCGCCTGCTATTGCCCAGTGAACTCCTGCTAGATCGAGGCTACCCAAGTCACCGAGTAACGGCTCAAACGAAACAAACCTAACGCGTGCGTGTGTTTCCTTGAGGTGACGTAGGCGAGTTAAAGCGCGCCGGTCCTCGATCGAGACACCGAGCCAAATGTGCACCGGCGCAGGCCGCTGGCCGTATCGAGCATTCACGTAGTTGCGCATCAGCGAGCTGCGTTTGGTCAAAACCTGGAACACATGCCAATCCGCACGCTCCATCGTATCGAATACGCTGTCGATGAAGTCGGTGGGCACATCCTTATGAAAAAGATCGCTCATGGAGTTCACGAAGATTCTTCGCGAAGCTTTCCATTTGAATGGCTCGGCAAGTTTGTGCGACCTAAGCGTGAGGTCGAATCCATTTTCAAACGGGTGTCCTGGCACACCTCTGAAACGCTCGGCGAAACGCTCGGCATAACAGAAGTCGCAGCCAGCACTGATCTTCGTGCAACCGGAAACTGGGTTCCACGTGGCGTCCGTCCATTCGATCGTGGTGCTTGAGGACATGCTTGTAGTTTTATACAGTAGGGACCAAATGGCAATATTCCGCTAGATCGCATCATTGGTAGCGACTTGCCGGACATCCGGAATCAGTAGCAGTGCAGGCCGCGCCAGCGTTGAATGGCCTTCGAGTCGAAAGCGGCTTTAATGTGTGCTGGCCACTAGTACACGTCACTACCATCCACCAGAACATCCCCATCGAACACGAGCATCCGCGTACCAAATCGGTTCTGCCAATACTTCCAACGAGGACCGCTGAGTGATGGCGTTTCGTGAGTCGGCGGATAGCCGCGCGTAAGCAGCACTTGTGTCTTCGTCATTCCGAGTCGCGGCGTACCGGCGCGAATTGCTTCAGCCATCTCCTGACCGTACAGATCGATCTCCGTCGGCTGCAGCGCGAGCATCTCGTCCGCAACTTGCTGTCCGTTGCGGCTGGTGTACTCGGGCTTGTTCTTCACTACGATCTTCTCGCCGCTTTCCACGAGTCGGATCGCGAAGCTGTTCTTCTTCAACTTGAGCAGTTTCGCTTTAGTGTTGATCGGCACCAACGTGCCGCGCCAGTAGTTTGTCGCGCTGTGCTCGCCGTCTTCGTGCATGAACGTGTAGCGTGTGTAGTACTCCTTCCCCACTGCCACCGCTGCCGGTGACGGGAGTACCTTCGCATCCTCAACGTTCGTGTACTTGATCTTGCCGCGCGCCGATGACGCGCCACTCTTTCTGATCGCAATCTCTTGGATCACGCCTTCCGGCACGCCCGCCTGTTTGAGCGCGATCAACCCCTCCGCGGATGTATCGAACTCCGCCGCGTCGGTACCGCGCACTGCCGCTTTGATCGTGCTTTCGTCGAGTCCCGCTCTCATCATCTTGACTACGTCATCGTTCGTCATCGCTCCAGCAATGACAGGCCCTGCAGCTCCAAAGGCAATCGCAACAATAAGGATCAGACGGGGCATCATTCCTCCGATTTCTTCTAGTAGTTAATCTTGATCTATATGGCTACGCGGAAACGCGCTCAAGATAGCTATCAAACGCACTGCTCCGGAAGCGCATACGAGACCTTCGTAGCCGCAATTGAGATGTGCCCCTGCTGACGAAGCCGCTCTATCAAAGCAGCGATTTCTTCGTC
The DNA here is from genome assembly GCA_023417315.1 of Pseudomonadota bacterium. Lineage (GTDB taxonomy): Bacteria > Pseudomonadota > Gammaproteobacteria > Steroidobacterales > Steroidobacteraceae > Steroidobacter. The sequence continues at coordinate 43,781 of JAEZFW010000031.1, read as the reverse complement.
GGGAAGCGCCTTCTGAAAAAGCGCGCTGATCGTGCTTGTCAAAGTCTTGACCGTTCGAGGTTTCGACGCACCCAACTGGCGAAGCTTGGCGAGAATCGCGGCTTGCCTTTCGGAAAGGCTTTTCGCATTGGATGTCTTGATCAACGGGATGTCTGTCACATCCTTCGAGCGGGCTGCAAAGACCTTCAGCTTCTTAAGATGCGTGATCAGCGGATCGAAGCCCGAATCCCTGGAAATGATATGGAAGTAGGCGTCTGGCTCGGTTGTAGCAAGCCGGCCTATGTAGAAAGCGATGTGAAAGTCCAACGCGTTTGGGCCGCTACCCGCCATTCTTATGTATTCAGCCCGGGCTCCCAATCGTTGCACAGATGCTGCGACATCAAAATTCATCTTAGCCTGCTTCTCGCCGACGAATATGATGACCTTGAAGCACTCGTGCTCAAGGACTGCAATAGATGGCGGCTGAACGCTTTCGTAGTCAATGAGTACGTAGTTGGTTCGCACTTTCTTGATCCTAGCGCTTCCATCCTTAGGCATGGCGTAATCGAACTTCGGCGTGAGCTAACGCAAGCTCTTGAGCACGCGATCTTCGAAGTCCTTCCCCAATCGCTCGGCTTCGCTGGGATCACCTAATTGCAGCAAGCCTTGCTTAACCGCCGCGGCGATTGTCGCCGATGGTGCGGCAACGATGATCATCGTTTGATCCTCAGTCGCCAAGCTCACGAATCGAGTCTGCGACTTCTGATCCTCCGTGATCGTATTCATCAAGCGGAGCACAGCGTTGACGTCGTACCAATCGCCAAGATTCGCTGCCAACGTCCTATACTTCTTACCTCCTGCATACGCGACGAGCTCATATGGCGCTGACTCATCGTCGAGCTCGGGTGCAAGCTCCTCGAAGACGGCTGCATCAAGTTCCGGAGCGATAAGCGACGATAGCCGCCGCATCAGGGAATCATGCTGGTTCGGATACATTCCTGTCTCCACATCGAACCAGTACGCGTGGCCGGCCGCCTGGAGAAGGAGCTCAGCAACATCGGAATCCATCTCGGAAACTTCGAGTGAGGCCACCTTGTGGAATCCGATCGAGGCGAGCTGATCGATTCTCTCTTTTATCGCGGCAGCTGCTACTCGTTCGTCTTCGCCTAAGCCTAGGTCATCCTGTTCCTCGGGCAGTGGCTCACGCGTACACATGGCATCGTTGGGTCTGCGCTTGCATGCACCGACTGCCAACGCTCGGACGTCAGCATTCTTGGAGCGAAGGAACGCCATCGCGACCTGATCCGCCTTCTCCTGATCCTTGATCTCAGAATGAATGCGAACGAGCGCCGCCTCGACCTGCGGATCATGTTGCTCGGCCAGCACGAACGCTGCCAGCCGCGCTTGCATTGCGGAGGCATTGGCAATCACCTCTCGAGCGGCGGAAGCGAGACGCGGATGATAGTCGATACGTCTCTGCATCCCATCGTAACCCCAGGGGTCGAAGAAGCTCAGTACTGCCGCATTCGGCGTGTCCGCGCGCACGATGAGCGCTAGATCCGCAGAATCCGCGCATGAGCTTGCAAACGGCGTGGAGAGCGCGGCGCGAATTGTGCTTGGAGGAGCGTTCATGATTGGCCGCGCATGAGTGCAGAATGCTGGGCTCACCTCACCAAACTCGAACAGCTCGGCCCATTTGCTTACCCAATCTGGCACTTCCGCGGCGCGGACTTTGATACTCGCCTCGGTGAGGCGCCCAAGCGTGCCGAGATCGCCGAGGAGAATGTTGTCTACGACATGGGCAACAGGAGGAAGGGATGAGTCGTCCTTGAGCCACGCGTCCAAGCTGGATGCACTGGATGGAAGCGGCGCGGAATAGCGCTTCGGCACTTCTGCTCGAACGATCGTCACCGTTTGGTCGATCGCATCCGGCCCTTCGTCGTCACTCGGTTCCGGCGAACGTGCACAGCCGACCTGAGCAAAAACAAGCGTTAGAACGAAAACGAATGTGGCTTTGAATGAACCACCGCTATATGACACAGCGCTCACAAGAGCACCGTTTCCGTACCGATCTCCATATCTGCCCCGCTGATCTTGTTCTGGGCCTAAGCCGAGATATTGTATGGCCGGCCGAAACTATGCCCGCGTGCCGGGCATGTCAACGGCGATGTGACGTATGCTGGCGCATCATTCCGACGAACGCGCAAACTAACCGCTAACCGCTAACCGCTTCCAAACTAAACTGATGTCGACCGTATTCATCAGCTACTCATGGGATAGCGCCGACCACAAAGCGTGGGTTCGACGCTTCGCTGAAGACCTTCGCGTCCGCGGCATCAAAGTCTGGCTGGATCAATTCGATTTGCGCCTCGGGGACAGCATTACGGCATTCATGGAACGCGCGGTGAGCGAGGCCGACTACGTCTTGCTGATTTGCACCGCGAACTTTGGCCGCAAAGCCAACGAACGTCACGGAGGGGTCGGGTACGAGCAAGCGATCGTCACCTCCGAGCTTCTCGATTCGAATCCAGCGCGAGGACGTTTCGTTTGCATTCTGAGGCAAGGCGCACCCTCGCAGTCTCTGCCCATTTATATGCGATCTCGTCTATGGCTCGACTGTCGAGATGATTCCGCTTACGCCAGGGCGCTGGATCAAGTCGTTGAACATGTGATGGGTGAGCACGATGTTGCTTCTTCGATTCAGCCAGCAGTCGCTTCGGAGACGAATTCAACTCCGACCTACGAAGCACCGCGCTCGTGGGTCTTGGTCGCAGGGACGGGAGTCAAGAGAGGCTTCTCGTCCGAGATAGAAGCTCTTTCGCGCAGGCTTGGCGAGTTGCTCATGAAAGCACGTTGCGGACTCGTGACGGGCGGTTGGGCCGGTGTCGATGAATGGGTCGCGCGAAGTTTCGCCGACTCCGCCCACAAGCTCGGCGCACCACTAGAGGATGCTTTGGTGCAGGCGATACCTAAGAGCGCTGAGCCGGCATTCGCTGCCGGGCAGCTCATCTTCGTCAACAGCGGGGACGAAGAATGGGAGGCGCCCATTCAGCGCGCTGACGTCGTGATTTTGCTTGGAGGCGTAGGCGGCACAAAGGAAACAGGGCGGCGCGCATTGCGGTTGCACAAGCCGGTGCTTCCGATTGCGGATACCGGCGGCGACGCGAAGGCGATGTATCTAGAGATGCTGAAAGGCTGGAATACACTCGGCTGGATGGGGTTCAGCGAACGAGAGTTTCAGGCGCTCGGACGCCCTGCTCATGCGGCGATCGACGCAGCCATCGAGTTGGCGCAGAAGCTCAAGCAAGCGAAATGATCGATGGTGCGCGCTTCGCGCGCCGCGGTGAAGCCGAGAACGCCTTTCGGTGCCGGACATGCACAACTAGCAACACAGGCATTTGAGGCGCGGCGGCATCTGCGCCATCTGGGTCCACTGAGAACGCCTGTTCTGCACGTCCGGCACCGGAAGCATTTCTCTGCTCCGCTTGGTTCGCCTTCATTGCTGCTCTACTGAGCGTGCGATTCGCTCGTCATTGCGATCCATCGTCGGAACGATGTAAGAAAATTCGTGAGCGAGGCGCGGGTGTGCTCATCGATGAGGTTGCCGTCGATGTCGAATGCATCGGCAGCGTTGCGGAGATAGATTTGGGGTGTCGGCATGACGAGCGCGCCGCATGCCGTGAGCGCTTGGCGTAAACCGGTCTGAGCGAGTCGTGTCCCCCACGGCCCGACCGTCGCACCGAGTATCGCGACAGGCTTGCCCGCAAGCAGATCGGGCTCGCCTCGCGACAGCCAATCGATAACGTTCTTCACAACGCCTGGAATGCCCTGATTGTATTCGGGTGTCGCAATCAACAATGCGTCCGCACGAGCGACAGCGGCGCCGAGACTGCGAACGCCGCTCGGGCCGCCGTCAGCTTCGAGATCTTCGTTGAACACTGGCACTGCCGAGAGATCATCGTAGATCGAAATCGAGAGCACATCTTCAGCGTAGGCTCGCGCAGCGTTCAGCAAACGCCGGTTGTGCGAGTCGCGACGCAGACTTCCCGATAGCGCGAGCACGGTCGGCAACTTGCTATCCCCGAGCGATTCGTCGATTGCATCGCGTGGTACGGTCCACATCAGACATTCCTCATGTTCGCTATCAAAGTGCTCATGCCGTAGTGCTCAGGCGCCCTGCCGCAACAATGCATCGATCACGATGCCTGCAGCGGATAGGGCGAGCACTGCGCCCATACTTCGCTCGAAGACATCTCGAGCACGGGGCTTTTGGAGAAGCTGAGCTGCAACTGCGCCGGCAAGCGCCCAAAGACTCAAGCAAGTGCTCGTCACGAGTACGACCAGAATGCTCAAGACGAGCAAGCCACCTACATCGGAAATCGCTGCAACAGCCGTCGCAATCAACATCCAGGCTTTTGGATTGAGCAGCTGAAATGTTGCGACACCGAGCAACGTCGAGGGCAACGCCTTGTGCGAAGTGCTCGAACGATGCCGCAACAACAGCGAGAGCCCTAGCCATGCGAGATAGGCGCCTCCCGCGAGGGTCAGCACACTCGCGAGGATCGGCATGGCCTCGATCAACGTATCCAATCCAAACCAGACGAGCACAAGCAGAACGAGTGAGCCGCTCAGAACGCCGAGTATCGCGGCACAAGCTGCTGCGATTCCGCCGCGCGCGCCGGCCTCCATGACGATGAGATTATTCGGTCCAGGCGTGATCGCCGCGGCAACCAGCGCACCGAGGACAGGAAGGACGGAGCTCATTGCAATCGATCTCGCTCTGCCGAAGACGGGCGTATCATGCCGCGCACGCGATCGACGCTCTGTTGCAAAACAAGATCCAAATGGTTCGTTTTTTAGACCATGCGTAAGCTTCCGTTGTCCGCACTGCGAGCGTTCGCTGCCGTATTCGAGACGGGCGGCGTACGTCCGGCCGCTCGTGCACTGGAGGTCACGCACTCGTCGGTGAGCAGGCACGTGCGCGAGCTGGAAGCCTGGCTCGGCGTGGCACTCATCGAGCAACGAGGACGTGCTGGCCGGATGGCATTGACCGTACAAGGTCGAGCGTTGGGCAAAGCGCTCCTCTCGGGCTTGACGGATCTGGAGCGCGCCGTCGAAAGCGTGCGCGAGTTGCGAGCGCCCAACGCAGTCGTGATCGCGACGACAGCTTCATTTGCCGCGCGTTGGCTGGTGCCGCGATTACCGTCCCTGGTCGAGAGTCATCCATCGGTGGAGCTGTCGATCGTCACTCAGCAATCGATCCGAGATCTGTCTGAACAAGGCGCGGATCTCGCGATTCGTATGGGGAGCGGCCCATGGTCAGACGGAGAATGCGAGCCACTCATGGATGAGCTGCTGTATCCAGTCGCAACGCGTCGTTACTGGGAGAGCATCGGCGAGCGCAAGGCAGCGCGCGCGTTGACCAAGGCGCGCCTCCTGCATGATCGTGATCCGGAGAGCGGATGGGAAAGATGGTTTGCAGCCTACCCCGTGCGGAATGTCGATCTCAGGACCGGACCGCGCTTTACGTCTTCCGACTTGGTGCTCCAGGCCGCGGCTCAAGGATTGGGAGTCGCACTGGCCCGAGGATGCCTAGCAAGCGCCGACTTGAAGAACGGAATTCTCTTTCGACCGTTCGGCCCTGATCACGTCCGCGTGCCGAACGCGTACTGGCTCGTTCACGCAAATGGCGAGCCTCTGCGTCCCGCCGTGCTCGCGGTCGCGGAATGGATCAGGTCGCACGCCAAGAGCACTTCCGAAGGTTGAGCCCGCGTTCTCTGGCCCTCAGCGGACTTCCCTTCTCAACGCAGCCACCGCGCTCGACAGGTTCTGGCGTGCCTGGCTCTCGTACTTCGCGCGGAACGGTTCGGTGTAGTAGATATGAGAGCGCGCAAGGAAGGACTCGAGAATCGCGGCGCGTTTGCGGCGGAAGAGCATCGACGGAACCCAGCGGTATTCCTTTTGGACGTTTTGCTCGAAGCGGGCGTACTCCGCCTCAGGAGCGCCAAGGATGGAGAGGTCGATGTCGACGACGAGTTGCGAGTCTGGGTCTGTCGCAGGTGCTGCATGCCGAGTCGCCATGATGTGGGCATGCACACGCGCGATTCGGGCAGAAGGTGGGGACATTCCTCGTGGACGAGGAATGTCCCCTGCGCCTTCTAGCAGCTTGCACGCGAACTCTGCGCTCTTCTGTTCGTTGTCCGATCGATGCGGGTTGTAGACCGCGTCGTGAAACCACAGCGCGAGCTCGACTTCCGCAGGTTCACGCGCGAGCGAGATCTCGGCGTCTAGCTCGCGCAGGCAGTGGTCGATGTGCTCGACCGAATGATAGTGCCGATGCGTTTCGGAGTACGCTTTCAGCAGCGCATCGAAGGTCGCTTCGTTGGGTGGGAGACCCAGCTTCGACATGAGATCGAGCCATCGCGCCTTATCCATCGCGAACCGCCTGAAGGGGAGTCGATAAGATCGTACCGGATTCCGGCGGCGTATGGTCGCACCGCCTCAGCGCTCAGGCTCGAATCGAAGCAAGCGGCCGAAGAACGGCAGCATTCTTGCTTCAACGCGGCCGTGCTCGATCCAATTCTTCTCATAGTGATTACCGTTGTACTCCTCCGCGGAGTGCTCGATGCCTAGGTTATCGAGTGCGCGCGTGAAGGCCTGGTTCGAATAAACGTGGCTTTGCGTTGTATCGTATCTGCCCCAATCGAAAGCGATTCCGCGTAGTCGACGAAGATTGTCTGTATACGCTGGCAGGAGTCGATCGAGCAGGAAACGAGCCTGCAGCGTCTCCAAGTTCTCGACGTTGACGACCGGCTCGCCGTTCTCGATCTCGACGATGAAGTCGCAATAGAACGGCGGCCGATCGGGATTCGGCAGGTACGCCTGGGACATCGCGACGAATCCTGGCGAGTAATAGTCCACGCTCCAGAGCGAGTCGAATGTTTGCGCCTCGTGGAGGCGCTTCCAGTCAACGACTGTGTGCATCGGCGTCAACCCCGACCCTGTGCCGACAGGATGCAGCGCATAGACGACGCTGAAGAGATCGGGATGCATCATCGCGAGCTTGAGGGCGCCGTACCCACCCGTGAACTCGCCCGCCACGGCGCGCGAGTCGCGATGCTTGATCGTGCGAAAGCGACTCTCCACGAACGGAATGACTTCCTTGGTCGTGTAGTCGAGCCACATGCCGCTGGTCGGCGAGTTCTCGAACCAGCTACCAAGCGTCGGTGAGCTGTAGTCCGCTGCGACGAAGATGAACTCGTCGATCGTGCCCTTGGAGATCGCTCGGTCGAACAGCGCGCGTGGCGAGTTCTCCTCCGAGAACATTCGCTCGTTGCTCCACCCGAGGCCATGAAAGTAGTAAATCACCGGGTAGGGCTTGTCCCCTTCTCCATAACCTGGCGGAAGATAGACAGAGACGCTGCGCTCCAGTTTGAGGCCTACCTTGTTAGCGCGAAGGATCTCCGACGTGAAATGCTCCGTGACAACCGTCCCGACCTTGGAAGACGCGGCGTGCGCCGCGGCGGTCAAGAATAGAAGCAGGACCACGATCGCGGGGCGCAGGTGCGAGCGAAAGGGAAGCATGCCGATGACCTCGATCTGTGTGGGACAGACCTGAGGGTTCCGAATCTACGACGATGGGTCGTCCAAGCCGGTCGGCCAGGACATCAATCGAGGAAATTCAGCCTGCGTAATGAGACACGCGCTCCTCGGAAGGTCGAGATTGGGCTCGAAACTCGCGAGGGGTGAGATTCGTCAGACGGCGAAAGGCGCTGTTGAACGTCGACTTGGCATTGAAACCCACGGCCATGGCGATCTCGAGCACACCCAGCTCAGGTGTCTGTCGCAGCAGTTGCTTTGCGTGCTCGACCCGATTGCGATTCAGGAGCTCGTAGAAGGTCGTATCGAGGTCTTGGTTGATGACTTGCGAGACGTAGTGCTCCCGCTCGTTCAGCGCTCGGCACAGGGATGACAGATTCAGCTTCGGATCGCAGTGGATACGATCGCGTTCGAACGCACCTTCAAGCTTGCGCCGAATGCGTGCGCGAGCCTGAGCATCGAGATGCGACTTCGCATACTTGTTCCGTTTCTCTTCCGCGTTGCCGGGTGCGCCCGCCAGCGTGCCTCGCGAGGGCACCGCGATCGCTCTGATGATGAGGTACGCGCACAGAACCGTCACTGCGACATCCGTCGCAGCAAGCACCGCGAACAGCTCCTCGCTGCCCGCGGAGCGCACGCCCACGATCGTCCGAACCACCCCGAGCGCCCATGTCGTGCCGACGATTGCGAGAGGAATCTGGAGCCAGCGCCGCGTGCCATCCGAATCTCGATCGATGAGGAGCTGGCGGCAGCGGCGCAGATAGATTGGGACTTGGATGGCGAACAGGACCAGGCAGCCAAACATCGTTTCGTGAACGACCGACTCGAACAGCGTGCTATCGGTGCGGCCGAGCGCGACGAAATCGGATCCGCCATGCGTGGTTGCGAGCAGCGGAATGGTCAACGTCGCGCCCGCAATCACCAATAGACGTTGGCGAGTGCTCACGCTCGCGAACGTGGGCCGCTCACCGGTCGCTTCTTGAAGCGCGAGCCACAGTGCGGGCGCGATCGTCAACGACGTGACCATGAGTAAGCTGAGCCACACCGCCTTGAAAGGCGTCCACTCGAGCGCGATGAGACTCTCGAATAGGAAACAGGCGGCTTCGAGCCCGAAGTAAACCGTGAAGTACGAAAGGCGCGCGCGAGTGTCGCGCCGCGCACGGGCATTCAGAATGCCGCCGGAGAAGAGGCACAGTGCCAAACCAACGGCGTAGAGAGTGGGAACGGCGCCCATGTCGGGACTCTAGCAGCAATGGACTTGGGTAGGCACGTGCGTCCGCGGCTGAGACATTCGCGTCCGACCTACATGTGCCGGGCTTCGGATCATTCGCCCCTCCTCATTCGCAGGTACTGAGCGGGGGACCGACCGACGACAGCGCGAAAATCTCGGATGAAGTGCGATTGGTCGAAGTAGCCCAAGTCGGCGGCGAGCTGGGCCCAATCGAGCTCGGCGCCTGAATGCAAATGCTCGAGCGCCTCGTGCAGGCGATAGCGATTGATCACCCACTTCGGTGTCGTGCCTACATACTCGCTGAACGAGCGCTGCAACGTGCGTTTCGATATTCCCCAACGATCGCTCACTTGATCGACGGAGACGATCGTTGGATCCGCAGCGATACCGTCTACGATCGCCGCGATGCGGTCGACGTGCGGGTCCTCCGCGGGTAAGCGAGCGATGAGGAAGCGCGCGACCACTTCCGCCATCTGCGAATCGCCTGACGCTGCGAACAGTTCCTCGAGCAGACTCGATGCGTGTGCGCCGAAGAATTCTTCGAACGCGATGTGACGGTTGCGTAACGTCGCGACCGAACGGCCAAGAAAGGGACGGAAGCCGCCTGCTCGAAACTTCACCCCGAAGACGCTTCCACTTCCCTCGAGCGTGCGCGTGAAGCGGCCATCGAGCACACCATAGATGCGACCTGCATGCTGCTCCAGCGCCAAGTGCACATTCGGATGCGGTAACGTCTCGGCTCGCTGCGACGTACTTGGTGGCAGATCCCAACGAACGATCCAGAAGTTTTGGACGAAGGACGCGAGCGCTGCAGGCGGCGCAAGACGCGCGTGATGAAACACGCCCGACGCTGCAGGCGTATGCAGAACTCCGCGCGGCGGACCGACTTGTCTAATCATCGTCTCGGCCGTGCATGATCCTGCCTAGTCATCATGTTGTCGTGACGCGTTTTTCCTATCCTCGCGTCGCGGGTTTCTTGAAACTGCTCGTGGGCCTAGGGGCCGCATTGTAGGGGTTCATCATGCGGTTGAGAGACAGCTTAGTATTGGGCGCTGGCCTACTGGCCGGTTTCGTGCACAGCTCAACGTACGCGAACGAGGAGATCGTGATGTCGCACGCCACGACGAATTTCGAGGTCACTTTCACACCGCAAGAACCGGATAATGCACCTGCGCGGGCTGCAGGCCTACAAAGGGTGGCGATCGAGAAACAGTTTAAGGGCGATCTCGTCGGCACGAGCAACGCCGAAATGCTGACGAGCGGCGATGCTGCCAGGTCGGGTGCTTACGTCGCGATCGAAAAGTTTACCGGCAAGCTGCATGGCCGCTCCGGCAGTTTCGTGCTCGTGCATCGGGCTTTGATGAACCGCGGTGTACCCGAAGGCTGGTCGGTCGAAATCGTGCCGGACTCCGGCACCGGTGAGCTGCAAGGCATCCGCGGCCAGCTCACGATTCGCATCGAAGGCGACCAGCACTTCTACGAGATCGAGTATTCGTTACCGTAGCGTCGGAAAACGCCTCTCGGTGCCGGACATGCACAACTAGCAGAACACAGGCATTTGAGGCGCGGCGGCACCTGCGCCGTCGGGGTGCACTGAGAACGCCTGTTCTGCACGTCCGGCACCGAAAGCAAACGATTCAATCGAGCCTCACCATCCAAGCCCCGTCATGTGATCGAATTCGCTCATCGTAGCCACCGACGACAAGCACGCCTTTGGATGGCAGCATCGTCGCGGTCGCGAACATCAAGTCGCCCGGAAGCTCGCCTTTTATATCCGTGAATCGGTCGGCGCCGGCGCGCAAGATCTCGGGGTGACGCGCACCTCCAAGGACCAGAACATCTCCCGACGAGAGCACCACGACGGCATCCGGGATCTTGTGTCTCGTGTGACTCAGGCTCGGCCCTTCGGAGAATTTCCCGGAAGACGGATCGAAGATCTCCGTCGACGAGTAGCGCCCCTTGAACCCTCGTGCATCAGAGCCACTGACGATCAAGACACGGTTGTCGAGAAGGCGAACTGCCGCGTGCTTCGTCCGTGCTGCAATCATGTTGCCCGCCGCTGTGAAGCGATCGGTCGCTGGATCGAAGATCTCTGCGGATCTCAAGATTGCGTTTCGCGCACGATGACCACCTGCAATGAACACACGCCCGTCCGCGAGAACCGTTGCAGTGTGATTCATTCGCGCATCGGTCATGCGATCCACTGGGGTAAAGGTTCCGTCTTTCGGATTGAACACTTCTGCTGCGTCGACCGGCTCACCCGTTCTCGTTTCGCCACCCGTGATCAACACGCGGCCATCCTGCAACACGGTCGCGACGGGATGGATTCGCGGGCCCAGGAGATCGCCTGCGCGAGTGAATCGATCACTGACGGGATCGTAGATCTCGGCAGCGGCAGTTGCTGCAGAGCCAGTCCAACCTCCTGCAATCAATACGCGACCGTCAGATAAGAGTGCCGAGGCATGGCTTGCCCGAGCAGTCGTCATTGGCGCCGTACCGCGGAACGTGCCGCTTTCGAAGTCGAACACTTCCGTCGATCGATAGACTGTCCCGCAGCTTTCGCCGCCGCAGCCTCCGGTCACGAGCACACCGCCAGGCAGAGCACTTGCTTGGTGAGCGGCACGCGCTGCGCTCATCGATCCAACGCTCGCAATTCGCGGTGTAGTGGACGCGGCATCCACGAGCGCCGCTGCGCATGCTGAGCCACACACAACGTACATGAATCTTCGCAGCAGAACCGAACGTGAATGCATCGCAGCTCTCTCCCTATGCGTGCGCCTGAGGGTCAGTCCTCGGGCTGCCTTCCAAGCACCAGTGTACAGCTATTCGAATTGCCTCACGGCATCGCGAGGTATCGCTCGATAGATTGCAATACAAGCTACGTGCGGTTGTACCGCGTCGCTGTTCCGAACATCTGTACCCGGCACCGATGAACGACTATTTCATGCTTTCGCCATCCTGTTGATCCTGTCTAATTCTTCCATGTCTACTTCTTCACTTGAGAAGTGCCGCTCGCCTGCTCCTCCCCTCGCAGCACTTGCGAAAGAGACTCGCAGCCGGCGTTCCATTCGATAATCCATCGAGGCAACGGTGGCGAAGCCACGTCGATGCCGAGCGGGTTCAACAATGCGCTGGGTTCGAGCGAACCATTCGGCCCCTTGAATAGCCCACGGATCGCAACGACACCGAGCGCGCGCCCGCCGCGCACGAAGCGGTGCTCGAGAAATCCCCAGCGATGATCCCAGCCGAGCATGCGCGTCTCGATGTCGAATACGTCGAATGCCTTGAGATCGCGGCGAAACTTCGCCAATGCGTCTCCGACGATGGGGATCGCTTTCTGGCGTCGCGCAGCCTCCCACACGCCGGTGCGCACGAACCAATGCAGACGCGCGATGTCAGCAAGCGTGAGGTAACGACCGTTGTTCACATGCAAGTTGAAGTCGGGGTCATTCGGCCACACGCGCAGACGAATACGCGTCGTCGAGAATGTATCGACCCGCGGTGCGCCCAGCAACGTAAAGCTGGCGTGAATCAGACGGAACCATGGATACACGAGTTCACCTAGTGCGTGCGGATAGTTGCGCCTTCACTGTAGCTGCCTTCGCGTGCCGGGTCACTGAGGCGCGAACACGATTATGCATGTCGGTGCCTGGATTCAACCATCATCGGGATGCGCGTGCCCGACCCTCCTTGGAACTCTCCCAGCGATTACGAGTATTGTGCGAATCGGTACAAGCAGGGCCCCGTTCATGAAGCAACCTATCGTGTCCTATCGCCATTCCATGCCCTCAGTCGTCGGCGCCGTCTTAGCGTCGCTGTTGTGCGCACAAGCTGCACTCGCGCAATCGGCAGCTTCTGATATCTCGACGGTGTTCATCGACGCGACCGAAACTCATGTGCCTAAAGCGGAGACATTGCACGCCTTGGACGCCGCGTTCGTGGATGTCGATCGGGACGGCGACTTGGACGTCGTGCTCGCCGTCGAGGGCGATGTGAACCGTCTGTACCTCAACGACGGCAAGGCGAAATTGAGCTGGCGCGAGGGTGCGTTCGGCACGGTCGCCCATGACACAGAGCACGTTCTGAGCACTGATTTCAATCAGGATGGATTCGCGGATGTGATGTTCATCGCCGAGGACGATCAGGTGCATCAATTGTTCTTTGGCGATGGCAAGGGAGCATTCAAAGATGTGAGTGAGCGGCTACTGGCTCGCAGCGAAGGCAACGGCTTCGCCATCGGTGATGTGAACGGCGATAAGCTTCCGGACATCGCGCTCGGCAACTCGGGTGAGCGCGGCCAGAATTTCCTTTGGCTGAACGATCGCAATCGACCCGGGCACTTCATCGACGCGACCAAGACACATCTTCCCGCCGTCAACGATGCGACTCAGGATGTCGCGCTCTCCGACCTAGACGAGGATGGAGATCTCGACATGGTGGTTGCGAACGAGAAACCGCCGAATCGTCTGCTGCTCAACGACGGCAAAGGCCGCTTTATCGAGGCGTCTGATCGACTCGACTTGCCGGTGAAGCTACACACACGCGAAGCGCACGTATTCGATGCAAACGGTGACGGCGAGCTGGACCTGTTGTTCTTGAATCTGACCAGCAACGCTCGCGGCCGCGAATACGATCCTCAGGCTCGATTGCTCATCAATGACGGGCAGGAGCGATTCATCGATCAGACCGCAAAGCGCCTGCCCACGAACACCTTCTCAGCATGGGGTGGTGCAGTCGTCGACTTCAATGATGATGGCCATCCGGACCTCATCGTCGGCGCAATTGCAGTCCCGGGATTCAAACCCATGCAAGCGCGCGCTTACGTCAACGATGGCAAAGGGGTTTTCAAGGACGTGACGGCAGATGTGATGCCTGCCACGACCGTTGGGCGAAGTTGGAGCATGGCGGTCGGAGACCTCAACGGCGACGGCAAAGACGACGTGTTGATCGGCGGCTGGGGAACGCAAGCCAGGCTGTTGTTACGCAGATGAGTGCGCCGCGAGTGCGAGCTCGAGCGGAAGCTCTTCGTGCCGGCTTTAGGATATCCGGCATATCTGATGAAGACGCACGAATCGCGCTTACGCTGATCTAGCGAGCGAGTGACCATGACTCTCTCAGCCGCTGAACACACCGGATGTCCGAAAGCCGGAGCCTAGTGTGCGTGCAGGTCGTGAGGCCATCCGATGTCGAGACACAGTACAGGACTGTACATCTTATCGATCGCCGCGATGTCGTCATGGAATCCGAGATGCTTCAATGCAGCGGCCGATCTACAACAGATTTCTGTCTACAACTCCAACAGATCACGGATCAACTTGGATTGGCGTTCGCTCACTCGGATCTCGCTTCCGTGAGTATCCTTCATGGTGAGCAGGTACGTGCCCTTAAAGAGAGGGCTGATTCCTGCGACCTTTTCCAAATTGACGATGATCGCTCGATGGGCGCGGATGAACGGCGGATTCGGCAATCGTGGCTCGAGCAGCCCAATCTGATAATTCGTGCGGTAGCTCGCAGCGTCCACCTTCACTTTGGTTATTCCATCCTCCACCTTGAAGAAACAGACCTCCTGCAACGGCAAGAGTAGATAGCGGTCACGTTGGATCGCAACCACGTGCGACAACGGTGTTCGACTCGCCGCGGCGACTGCAGCGAGTCGCGACTGCTCGTGTGTGACATCGGACGGTGCGCGTACGAGTCGCTCTATGCGATCGATGGCACTCGCCAGACGGTCCCGATTGATTGGCTTCAGCAGATAGCCGACAGCGTTCGCTTCAAACGCTGCAATCGCATACTCATCGTAAGAGGTGGCAAATACGATCAAGGGCAGCGCTTCGCTCGTAAGCGAGCTTACGACTTCGAGGCCACTCAGCCCAGGCATTTGCACGTCGAGGAAGACCACATCCGGGCGAACTCGCCGGATCGCCTCCAACGTTTCGATTCCATCGCGCGCCTCCGCCTCGATCGAGATGGATGGAAACGCAGCCAATAACGTGCGAAGCCGCGAACGCGCCGATTCTTCGTCATCCGCTATGAGCACCCTAATCTTCACTGAAGCGGTACCAGTAACGTCACACGCGTTCCGCGGCCGCCTTCGTTCGAAGAAATCGTCATCGTGCTCGACTGCGGGTAGAGCGTGTGCAATCTTTCTCGAACGTTTCGCAACCCGATGCCCACACCGGGGCTCGTTGCGAAACGCGTCCCGACACCATCATCACACACTTCTAGTCGCAGATGCCCTCCGTCTTTCCTTGCGGTCACGCTGACCGTGCCGCCCTGCGGAGTCGGTGCGAGTCCATGCTTGATCGCGTTCTCGACGAGCGGCTGCAGGATCAAGGACGGAACTCGCTCGTCGCCGCGAGCATCGCCGCGGGAAAATTCGACCTTCAATCGGTCCCCGAATCGCACACGCTCGATGTCGAGATACTGACGAGCGAACTCCAGCTCCTCGTCCAGGGTGGAAACCTCACGTGACTGGCGCGAGAGTGCGTAGCGAAAGCACTCTGCCAGTCGTTCGGTCATTGCTTCCGCCTGTTGAGGGTTACGGTTGATGAGATCGGCGATCGTGTTCAGGGTGTTGAATAGGAAATGAGGATCGACTTGGGCGCGCAGCGCCTTCAGCTCCGCCTCGCTCAGTAATCGCTTCAATCGCTCCTCGCGGACCTCGACTGCACGCCGTTCCGCTTCGTAGTGCATCGCTTCCAACCGGCGGCTCACGATCCCACAGATGCCCCGCACGAACGCAAACTCCTCCTGCATCAGCGCGCGGGCGCTTTGCGCGGCCGAGATCTCGAGCCAGATCTTGGGTGCCTTCGACCGCTCCATCGCGAGGCACATGAGCAACGGTTGTCCATGCTGATGCGTCGACGGTCGGTCGGTGAACGCGGCTTTCGCGTCGAGGGTCGCCTCGAGCACACGCGTCGCGGCGGCGATCAGCTCCAGTTCATCATCGATACGGTGGGCAGCTTTCTCGAAGTGACCGACTGTAGATCCATAATCGGGCCGACTCAACAGGACGCGATCGACGAATCGGCCCGTTGCGCGCAGTAGCGGTGGCGCACTCAGAATCAAAGCACTCCCTGCCAGTGTCGCGAGCACCATAGGTAATCCTGCGGAAACGCCGAGCAGGAAGGCGTTCACGACCGCCGAGATGAGGAGGCTGACAATCAAGAACAGACTGCGCTTCAACACCAGATCGGCGTACTCGGTTTGCGCCAGAGCTACTGCGACCAGCACAGTCCATGGCAGCACCCAATGAACACTGATCACCTCCAGGACGAGGTTCAAGAACGTAGGCGCTCGTTCGACCTGGATCCCTATAAGAGTACTTGCTATCTGCACGGTGATCAGCGCGATCGCGGTCCGACGAAACCATGCTGCGGTTGGCCGCTTCGCGCCTTTGACGGCCCGCTGGCGATTGAGCATGTAGAGTACAAACGCGAACGTGTAGTGCGGCAACGCCAGATAAAAGGACCATCTCATATAGGTCGCCAAATCGATCAAGAAGCCCGGTGTCAGCCATGTCTGCCAGAGCAGCACCAGTTGTGTGACCGACACAACCCATGAATAGCCAATGAAAGGTCGCAGCCAAGGGGCGTCACCGCCAAGCTGTACGCGAAGAAAGCGAGCGATTACCAGAGGACCGATGGCCGTGGAGGTCCAAGCCAACAACTCCGCGATGTTGACCACCGCAGATTCGGGCGCAGCACCCGCGAGCAGTAGAACCCATCGCACGAAGCTGCCGAACGTCCACAAATAACCCGTGATCCATAGCAGCACATAGCCACTGGTCTGTCCGGCTGTCCGGTCAACGCGACGCTGCATCACAGCCAAAAGGCCGCACAAGGCCGCGCCCATCGCAAAGCCGAGGACGTGCACGGTTGTCGTCGCGTCAACGCTACCCATGACTATTCATCGGTACCTCGAGCGTGGCACGCCGCGCATGCATAGGTGAGAGCGCCGCGTGCACTGCCTATCTCCGCGGGAGAGATCGGTTCCGCCTGTTTGAGCGACTGTAGACGGGATCGCGCCTGCTCAGCGGGATAACGATACGCGCGGCTGATGGATTCGTATTCTCGGGCGGCATCCTGCAGTTGCCCCATCTCGGCGTAGAGATCACCTCGCAAGAGATGCAGCATCGCCTCGGCACGGCTGCCCGGGACTTCTCTGACGATGTAAGTCAGATCCCCCATCACCAAGGACGTATCGCGATAGGTCGACGGTAAGTTGATCAACGTGAACGCACGCATCAGGCGTGCCGGTCGACTGCTGGGGTCGAGCTCAACCGCGCGGTTCAACTCCTCAGTACCCGAGCTCAACGACACTGGATCCTGTTCCATCAAACCCAAGGACACCAATGCCATACCATGGCCGGCCAGAGCCTCGGCATTCTTCGCATCGAGCTGCATCGCCTTGTCATACGCATCTCGTGCCAGTCGAATGAATTCCAGTCGTTTGTCTGGGTCAGCGTGGCCCACATACGATGCACTCAGGCTCGCGAAGTAGGCTCCACCAAGCGCGTTCCAAAGCTGGACGTTTCGCGGGTACTCACGTATCGCCTGTTCTAGGTGTGCAACCATCGCTTGCACAGTCTGCATGTTTCCCTCACGGAACGTGAGGCGATACTCGCGAGCCTGCGCGAGCATCTCGGCTTCTTTCGGCACGGTCGTCGCTGCGACCACAGCACTCAATGATATGAGCGCGCAAAGCATGATGATCTTGCGCATAGGACCTCCGCTAGTTGAATGGCGCAGATGCAAGCTAGCAGCGGCACCGGATGCCGCTCGAACGAAATCGAGCGAACGCAACGTGGCGAGGATCGAACGCGTGAAATCGAGGCACGAACGCCAGCAGCCGCCCTGGCGGGTTATCGATCGGGACGGCGACTCAGTGCGGCACCTGGCCCATCTACACACTCGCTCGCAGCCGCAGCGCATTCGTGATGACCGACACGGACGAGAGACTCATGGCCAGCGCGGCGATCATCGGTGATAGCAACCAGCCCGTGAGTGGATAGAGCACGCCTGCAGCGATCGGCACGCCGAGTGCGTTGTAGAAGAACGCAAACGCAAGGTTTTGCCGCATGTTCTTCACCGTCGCCAGCGAGATGAGTCGTGCACGCGCGATGCCGCGCAGATCGCCTTTGACCAACGTGACCTGCGCGCTGCTCATCGCGACATCGGTACCCGTCCCCATCGCGACGCCGATATCCGCCTTCGCGAGCGCGGGCGCATCATTGATGCCATCTCCCGCCATGCCGACCACGCGGCCTTGCTTCTGCAGCTTGTCGACGAGGACGAGCTTGTCTGCTGGTTTCACTTCTCCATGCACTTCGTCGATGTTGAGCTGCTCCGAGACGGACCGAGCCGTCGTGAGTCCGTCACCAGTCGCCATCACCACGCGTATTCCCGCGGCATGCAGGCTCGCAACGGCCTCCGGGGTACTGGCCTTGATAGGATCGGAAACAGACAACAAACCGAGCAGCTGTTTGTCAGCCGCGAGATACATCACGCTCGCGCCTTTGTGACGCTGCTGCTCGGCGGCGTCCATGAGCGGGCCGACATCGACGCCTTCCTGATGCATCAGCGCGGTGTTACCAAGAGCAAGCCTCTGACCCTCCACGAGGCCCCGCACGCCGATGCCCGAGGACGACTCGAACTCCTCCGCCTTCGAGAGTTTCAAACCTTGCTTGCGTGCAGCCTCCACAATCGCATGCGCAAGGGGGTGCTCGCTGCCTTGATCGAGACTCGCAGCAAGCCGCAGCACTTCCGAGGTCTGCTGTCCCGCTGCGGGGACCACAGTGTCGAATGCAGGCTTGCCTTCCGTGAGCGTACCCGTCTTATCGACGATCATCGTATCGATGCGACGGAAGTTCTCGATCGCCGCGGCGTCCTTGAACAGCACACCTTGAGTAGCGGCTCGACCCGTCGCGACCATGATCGACATCGGCGTTGCAAGACCAAGCGCACAGGGACACGCGATGATCAATACGGCCACCGCATTGATGATTCCGTACTGCCAGCCTTGCTCGCCCCCGAGGAAACCCCAGCCGAGAAGCGAGGCGATTGCGATCAGCACGACGGTGACGACGAAATAGCCCGCGACTCGATCAGCCATCCGCTGCATCGGCGCCTTGGAGCGTTGAGCCTGTGCAACCATCTGCACGATCTGAGACAACACCGTCTGCGAGCCGATGCGCTCGGAGCGCATCGTGAGGCTTCCGGAGGTGTTGAGGGTCGCGCCAATCAGCTTATCGCCCGGCCGCTTGGTGACGGGGACCGGCTCGCCGGTCAGCATGGATTCATCGATTGCACTCGACCCTTCCACGACCACGCCATCGACTGGGACTTTCTCACCAGGACGGACTCGCAATAGATCGCCCACATGAACGTGCGCGAGCGGTACATCGTGCTCGGTGCCGTCCTCCTCGATGCGCCTCGCTGTCTTGGGTGCAAGACCTAGCAAGGCCCTGATCGCAGCGCCAGTTTGCGAGCGCGCCTTCAACTCGAGAATCTGACCGAGCAGCGTCAGCGAGATGATGACTGCGGCTGCCTCGTAGTACACGCCGATCCGCCCATGTGCCGTGAAGCTCTCTGGGAACAATCCCGGCGCGACGGTCGCAACGACGCTGTAGATAAACGCCGCGGCAGTGCCCAGTCCGATGAGTGTCCACATGTTCGGACTACGGTGAATGATCGAATGCACGCCGCGCTGGAAGAACGGATATCCAGCCCACAACACGATAGGTGCAGAGAGCAGGAGCTCGACCCAGGTCTGCGTCTTGATATCCATCCATCCCAAGCGATGGCCAAACATTCCAAGGAGAGCGACCACCACAGTGAGCGGCAGCGTGAACCAGAAGCGACGGCGAAAATCGCGAAGCTCGGGATTGTCTTCCTCTTCGGCGCTCGGCATCTCAGGCTCGAGCGCCATGCCGCACTTCGGACATGTACCCGGCCCCACCTGCCGCACTTCAGGATGCATCGGACAGGTGTAGATCGTGCCCTCCGGAACGTCCGCGGCCGGCGCTGCTGCGTGATCGGCCGGCGCATGGTGAGCCGCGTGAGGAGCACCGCCCGCCAATTTGTTCAGGTACTGCTGCGGATTGGCTTCGAACTTCGCGCGACATCCAGCGCAGCAGAAGTAGAACGTTTTTCCTGCGTGCGAAGCTTGATGAGGTGACGCTTCAGAAACGTTCATCCCACAGACCGGGTCCTTGAGCGCAGGATCTTGCCCCGATGAACCATGACTGGCGCGACCATGATCGTGATGACCCTCGCGCTCCGCGCGATGCTCATGCGTTGCTTCACGATGCTTCATGATGTTCTTTTCGCTCCTTCAGATGGGCGAAGCGCAGCGAGGTCTTGCAGAATCGGACACTCGGGTCGCGAGTCGCCGTGACAATGCGCTGCCAGTTCTGCGAGCGTTCCTCGCATTGCTCTCAGCTCTTCAATCTTCTCGTCGAGCTCCGCGATATGCTTCAGAGCGAGCCGCTTCACCTCGGCGCTGGCACGTCTTTGATTGCGCCACAAACCGAGCAGGCCTTCGATCTCTTTCATCGAGAAGCCGAGGCCACGTGAGCGCTTGATGAAGCGAAGCGTGTGCAGGTCATTGTCCGAATACACTCGATAGTCTCCCGCGGTCCGTGCGGCGCGCGGAATCAGACCCAAGGACTCGTAGTGGCGGATCATCTTCGAGGTGACGCCGGTTGCCTCTGCCGCCTGCCCGATCGTGTAATAACCTCGCTGGCGGACGTCCGCGAGCTCCCGGTTCTTGGCACTTGCTCTCACGCGCGAACCTCGCGGAATCTGTGACATGGTGGCAATGATGAACCTTGCCATAGTGGCAAGGTCAAGGGCCGGCGCTCTCCCAACCGCCGCTCTGCTACTGAAGAATATTGGCGGGAGCAGATTGTTAGGCTCGCCGACTGGGTAGGAAGAAGTCCTCTCTGCGGAAGCTCTGAAAGAGGAGCAAGAACCCGCTCAACGCGAGCCACAGTGCAGCCGTTCCAAGGGTAATCACGAGTGGGTTGTTGAAGTCGTCACGGCCTCGATAGTCCATCGTGTGCAGCATCCAGAACCAGTCGAACCATCGCCAAGTGTCGTTGCGGGTGGCGACGAGTCGCCCGTCCTCGGCTGCGAAATACAGGGTCGTTCGCGCGGGATCGTCGAACTCTGCTCGCCAGACCGCCCCTGCGCCTCTCGCTTCGAGCGTTGGGCCCGCGTCGAATGAAACGGATACCAGCGCGCCAGGGCCAACATATCGGCGCGATGCCAACGCCCGTATGAGGTGTTCATCCATGATGAGCGATGCGCCATCTAAACCATAGAGTGCAACGCCTTGTGAGGATTCGACGCGCCATACGGGCCGATCGAGGAGCGTGGTGAGCCGTATGTCGTAGATGGAAGCAGTTGCGCCGGCTAACCACAGCGAAGGCTCCAGAATGGGAGCATTCAGATTGATCTGCGTCGGTTCGGACTCACGCACGCTCTGTTCTGCACTGACCTGATGATGATCCAGCCAAGCGAAGATCAGCCCGCTCAGAGTCCAGAGGAACACTTGCACTCCCACGATCAAGCCGAGCCACTTGTGTAGCTTTCGAACGAACGACATGAAGATCGAGCTACTTGAGCGCTGCACGCGTGGGCCTGCGCTTGAAGCTGTAATAGAGGAGCCATAGGCCGCTCACGACGGCCATCAAGCTCACGATCGAAGACACGCGCAGTAATGTATTGTTCACATCGGTGCGCTGCTCGTGATCCATGATGTGGAGCATCCAGAAGAAATCGAACCAACGCCAGAATCGATGACGACGCGTGACGAGAGTGCCGGTATCCGGATGGATATATAGACTCGAGTCCAGCCAGTCATCGAAGTCGGCGCGCCACAGCGGCAGAGCACGGGTTTGGATCTCGAGCGGCGGCATGCCGGTCAACAGCGTGACCGATTGCAATGTGCCGCGCCCTGCGTAGTAGGAGCTCGCGAGCGCCTGGATCTTCCGCTCGGGCAAAGGTGAGAGCACCTGACCCGTTGCCGCATCGATCAGCGTCGTTCCAGCGTCACTGTTGACTTCGTAGACCGGCGCCGGAGAGATCGGAAGCGCGCGCAACGAGATCTGCGTAGCCTCTGGATAAAGCTGCGCGATCTGCACGAAGCCGATCTTCGCCTGCTCACTTGCAATCGCAGAACGCAGATTCCGAACGAGCGGATCTCCGTGAATGAAATCGAGGTCGACAACGACCATATAGAAGCCGCTGACTGCCCATAGCAGAAGCTGCAGGCCGACGAACAGCCCCAACCACTTGTGAATCGTGCGCGAGAGACGGACTGGCTTCATCCAACATTACCGTGGCCCGCAAGTGAGTGGACAGGATAACGCGTGAACTGCCAGCGTCGCCAAATCGAATATGCTGCGGGAAGAACGAGCAGCGTCAAGAACATGCACGACCAAAGCCCACCGACGACCGGGGCGGCGGTGCGTGCAGAAAGATCGGCGCCGATGCCCGTTTCCCAGAGCAGCGGCATCAATCCGAACACGGTCGTCGCCACGGTCATCAGCATAGGGCGCAGACACTTGGATGCGCCCTCGACGACCGCGGCGTCTATGTCCTCGCCGCTGCGCACACGGCCTGCCGCGAGCGCCTGCTGATACGCTTGATCGAGATACACGACCACGACGATTCCGGTCTGCGCCGCGACGCCGCCCACCGCAATCAGACCCACCCACACAGCGGTCGACAAGTTGTAGTCGAGTATCGTGAGCAACCAAATGCTGCCGGCGATTGCAAAGGGAAGACTGAGGAGCACGAGCCAAGTTTGGGGCCAACCGCGCATCGATAGGTATAGCAGCGCAATCACGAGCACCAAGGTGAGTGGGATCACGACACGTAAGCGAGCCTCGAGCTCCGCCATGAATTCATACTGACCTGTCCACTGCAAACGCAAGCCCGGCGGCAGATTCAACTGCTCCGAAACGACTCGCTTCGCATCATCGACCCAGCCGCCGAGATCGCGTTGCGAAGTATCGATGTCCGCGAACACGTAACCGACGAGCGTTCCATTCTCGTTCTTGATCATGGGTGGACCCGTGACGACGCGGACGTCGGCGAGCGCCGCGAGAGGAACCACCGTTCCGCTTTGTCTCCAGCGCTCCCACGCGCCTCCCGACCCCGCACTCGGCGCCATGTTCGATGAACCTGTTGCGCCCGCGCTCATACCTCCGCCACCCTCGCCCATGCTCTCCATTGCCCCGCCAGCACGGCTTTGCACTTCTCCCATCGCAGCTCCGGACGCTCCTCGTCCCGCCCCACCAGCGCCGGAGAACGACAGCGTCTCGGTTGCGGGAATAGGCACCAGCAATTCCTGAAGCACACTCGGATCGGCGCGGAAGTCCGCTGCATAGCGCACGTTCACCGAATACCTTGCTCGTCCGTCAACCACTGTGGAAATCGGCATACCGCCAACCGCAGCTTCGACGAGGTCTTGAACGTCTCGGACACTGAGGCCGTACCGCGCGATCGCATCTCGATTGGGCGTGATATCGATGTATTCGCGTCCGGTTTGTCGCTCGGCAAACGTGCTCCGAGTTCCCGGAACCTGGCGCAACATGCCTTCGAGCTCCAGGCTGACGCGCTCGATGCTGTCGAGGTCAGGACCGAAGACTTTGATGCCGACAGGCGTGCGCACGCCGGTCGTGAGCATGTCGATGCGTGTTCGGATCGGCGGCGAAATGGCCATCTGATAACCAGGCATGCGCAACGCGGCATCCAAATCGCGTGACAACTCGGACAGCGTGCGCCTGCGCTGATCGGGCCACAGTAGGCGCAACACACTCCTCATCCAATCCGGCGTCCAGTCGCTGTACCAACGCGACATTGGCACGAGCGGCCACTCGTCACGTGGTTTGAGCGTCACGACAGACTCGATCATGTCGAGTTGCGCCGGATCGGTCGCAGTCTCGGCACGGCCAACCTTGCCGTGCACGGCCGCCACTTCTTCGAACCCGACGATCACACGATGCTGGGCGTTCATCGCTCGACGAGCCTCTTCGATCGAGATGCCAGGGAAGGTCGTCGGCATCACCAACAACGAGCCTTCATCGAGCGGTGGCATGAACTCCGAACCGAGTCGCATGAACACTGGAATGGTTGCCACCATCGCAAGCGCAGCGAGTGCGGTCACCGCCACGCGGCGGCGGACGATGAAGCTGGCAATCGGCCGATAGAACGCTCCAAGAACGCGATTGACAGGATTCTCTGCTTCCGTGCGAATCCGGCCATGGAGGAGCCATATCATGAGCGGCGGAGCGAGGGTGATCGAAAGCACCGCTGCCGCGAACATCGCCAACGTCTTCGTATAGGCAAGCGGCGCAAACAACTTCCCGGCCTGTCCGGTCAACGTGAAGATCGGCAGGAAACTCACGGTGATCAGCAGCAGCGAGTAGAAAATCGGTCGACCTACTTCCTTACACGAATCGATGATGACTCTGATGCGATCTTCCGGACGCGGATTTTCGGCTAGGCGCTTGTGCGCGCTCTCGATCAATACGATCGCCGCATCGCTCAATTCACCGATCGCAATCGCCACGCCCCCGAGAGACATGATGTTCGTTGAGAGGCCGAGATAGCGGATGCCGATAAACGCAAGCAGCACGGAAAGCGGCAGGATGATCAGCGCCACCAGCGCGGAGCGCACGTGCATCAGGAATATCAGGCAAATGATCGCGACGATGATGCCTTCTTCGATGAGTGTCAGACGCAACGTGTCGATCGATCCCAAGATCAGCTCGGAGCGATCGTAAGTCGGCACGATCCTCACGCCCTCGGGCAGTGAGAGTTGCTCGATCTGCTTCTCGAGCGCCCGAATCACATCCAGCGCGTTCGAACCAATCCGCATGACGACGATTCCGCCGACAGCCTCCCCTTGACCGTTGAGGTCCGCCGCACCCCGCCGAATCTCAGGACCAAACTGCACGGTCGCGACATCACGTACGCGGATCGGCGCACCGCCGCTCGCCACAGCGATGACGCTTTGTTCGAGGTCCTCCAGGGTCTTCACATAGCCGCGTCCGCGCAGGACGTACTCTCGGCCACCCATCTCGAGAACGCGTGCGCCGACTTCAGCATTGGCATCGCGCACGGCACGCGAAACATCGAGCGGTGTGATGCCGAACGCCGTGAGCTTTCGAGGATCGAGCAGAATCTGATATTGCCGCTCGAACCCGCCGAGTGAGGCGACCTCCGCGACGCCCTGAACCCCCTGCAGCGCGGGACGAACGGTGAAGTCTTGCAACGCACGTAGCTGTGCGAGGTCCATGCGCGCAGATTCGTCTTGCAACACATACTGATAAATCCAGCCGACGCCGCTGGCATCGGGACCGAGTGTGGGAGTCACATTAGCGGGCAATTCCTGTTGCACGCGTCCGAGTTGCTCCAGTACGCGGGTGCGTGCCCAATAGATGTCGGTTTCATCGACGAAAATCGCATAGATGAAACTCATGCCGAACATCGAATAACCGCGCACATCGCGCACGCCCGGCGTGCTCTGCAATGCCCTCACGAGTGGATAGGTGATCTGATCCTCCACGAGATCGGGACTGCGCCCCATCCACTCGGAGTAGACGATCACCTGCGGATCAGAAAGATCGGGGAGCGCATCGAGCGGCGTCTTGCGGATGGAATCGATTGCCCAACCGACCAGGATGAGCGTCGCGGCTAGAACCAGCCAGCGATGCTGTGCGGACCACTCTATGACGCGCTCGATCATCGTCAGTGCGCGTGCGGCGCCTGGGCTTCGTTACTCGGTCTGGGATCGGTGCGCTGCGAGTCGGGCGAGGTGCCGTGTCCTGCATGACCTGTGCTGCCCGATGCACGCAGCCGGCTTTCGGAATCGATCAGGAACACGCCGGCGGTGATAACGTGATCGCCTTTCTCGAGTCCCTCGATCACTTCGACCCGGTCTGACAGCCGGGCACCAAGCGTGACGGTACGTGGCTCGATCAGATTCGACTTCGTGTGGACGAACACGTGCTGAGAGTCGCCGGTGTCCACGACCGCATCTCGCGCAACCGTCAGCGCCTCGCGCGCGGAGACCTTGAACTCGGCGCTGCCGTACATACCGGGCCGAAAAGTGCCCGCCTTGTTGTCGAGCGGAAGGCGTACCCGAACGGTACGCGTCCGCTCGGTGAGCGTCGGATAGATGAACTCGACCTTCGCGGTCAGCGGCTCGCGTTGAGCCATCGGGAAACTGAGGGTTGCCGAAGATCCCACGCGAAGTTGAGCAGCCTCGCCTTCAGAGACCTCAGCGATCACCCACACGCGTGACAGATCTGCCAAGGTGACCAGCTCGGTGGAGGGATCGACGGATAGCCCCTCGCTTACACCACGATTGAGCACGATGCCGCTTCGTGGCGCCGTAATCGTTACGAGGCGCTGCGCTTGCCTGGTCCGCTCCAGTTTTTCGATCTGCGCACGATCCACGCCCAGCAACTCGAGCCGAGTGCGCGCCGCTTCGAGCACTGCACTCGTAGGTCCACTTTCGCTCCGGCGCAGAGCGGAGAGATATTCCTGCTGTGATGAGTACAGCTCCTGAGAGTAGATCGCCGCGAGCGGCTGTCCAGCACGCACTGCTTCACCAGTCGTACTGACATACAACTCCTCGACCCAGCCGGCGATGCGTGCATGGACATGGGTGATGCGCGACTCATCCGCAACGACGGTCGCGACCGCACGCACGGGATTGTCGATGGGCCTGATCTCAACGGGCTCGAAGCGCACTCCCAATATGTCGATCTGCTGTGGCGGCAGCTCAACAGGTACCCGAGCTGTCGCTGCGCTCGAATCTGCAGCGCTCGAGCGTGGATGAAGCGCTTGCGCCGCACGTGGCTGTTCCACTGAGTGATGACGCGAGAACGGCCAGCCATGAGTGCGATCCTGAACCACCAGGAACACCAAGAGGGCCAGCACAATCGTGCCGCCCACGAGCGCAATGAGTGATCCCGACTTCGTCATGGAGCTCGCGCCTCGAATTCACCGGTCGCACGGTGCAGACGAGCCCATGCTTCGCCGAGAGCCGTTTCGGCCATGACCTGTTCCGCCTGCACCTCCCACAGTGCTCTCGCGGATTCGATCACAGAGATCAACGTGCCTTGGCCTGATGAGTATGCGGCGAGCGCGGCATCGCTCGCATCGCGGGCCCTGGGCAAGATGTCTTCTTCGAGCACCGCATACTGCACACGCGCTGCCTCCACGGACTCCCGAGCGTTCACGGCCTCTGCTTCGACCATGCGTCGCATGGCCGACAGATCCGAATCGGCCATCCGCTGCATGGCCCGCGCCTCCGCGACACCTGCTCGCAGACGCTCACGCCAGATCGGGACGCTGACGCCAATCATGAGCATCGCGCCGGGTCCCTCCGCCATCGTCGATGCGCGGCCGATGCGAACGGTCGCCATCGGCTTGTACATCGATCGCATCACTTCCACTTCGGCTCTCGCGCGTTCCACCTCCGCCTCGCCTGCGATCAGCTCTGGACGGCGTAAGAGTGCGCGTTCGATAGCAGCCGGTGCAGTCAAGGGTGGCTCTGTATTGGGCACATGCACCAGCTCCGGGATCGACTCGCCAGCCGTGCGACCCATGCTTGCATTGAGCATCGCTTGCGCTGCACGCGTCTGTGCCATCAACGACTCTTGCGCTCCGCGCGCGCGTGCCGCCTCCACTTCAGCGCGCAATACGTCTGCTTGCGAGCCGGTGCCGCTTGCATAGCGCGCGCTGGATACTTCGATGAGCTGACGGGCAAGCGCCTCCTGCTCCACGAGCACGCTGCGCATGCGCTGGCGTTCGAGCAGCATGAAGAAGCTTCTCTGAGCATCCAGAACGATATCGAGCTGCGTGTTGTCGGCTACCGCCTTTGCGCGATCTGCCTCCGCACGAGCAGCGTCGCGACGATGTCCACGCACGCCAGATAAGGGAAATCGCTGCTCAACGCTGACGCTCCAGTCGTAGCGCTGCCCTCCGCCGCCCTCGCCCATTTCTTCCTCGCCGTTCGGCATGTCGAACGGATAATGATCGATCGATGGAGAAATCATCGGATCCTCGAGCGCTCCGACGATGGCCGGCCGCACCGCCATCGCTTCCGCACGCGCGTTCGCAGCCGCCAGCTCTCCACGAGTGCGAACGGCAGTGCGGATCACGTCCTCGAGTTGAATCGAATCGGAAACGATCGGCTCGGAAGCGGCGAGCCCAGCTTGGAGAAGCACGCCGGCACAGAGCGCGCCACCAAGCGTACGAAGTCGGGCTGCAAGGCAGGCGAGCATGCTGCAAAGCCTACATACGGTGCGCGGGCGTCCCCATGCGGGATGCCTCTGAGCCCCTACAAGGAACCCCGTAAGGAGGGATCGCTCCGAATTTTGATCAGGCGCCGGATTTCTGTTGAGTCGGCATCTATGAGGCGAGCGTGACGCCTCGCCGAACCCTTGAGTTCACTCGAAGGTTCGAGCCCCTCTGCTCGGTGGACAACCCGCGATCAGTTACGAAGTTTTCCGGAGAAGAACGCATCTCGTTAAGGCCTAGACTTCATCGGGCTGGACCTTGAGTCTAGACCTTGAGTCCTCATAGCACTCAAAAGGAGATGCTGATGAAGCGTTCTCGCATGTTTGTTGCTACCGCGATCACTGCGTTGAGCATTGTTGGTGCATCAACATATGCCGCAGAGGAAGGCAAGAAACCTCCGATGCACATGCATAAGTCGGAGATGAACCACAACAAGCCCGACAAGGAATTAGCGGCAGAGTACAAGGACGAAGCGACAGTACTGAAAGAGAAGGCGCAGTCGCACCGCAAGCTCGCCCAACTCTACCGCGGCCGTACTCCGACGAAAGGCGCCGCCAGTTACGAGAGTGTTGCCAAACACTGCGACAAGCTCGCGGAACTCTACGAGCAAGCAGCCAAGGAAGCCTCGGCCGTATCGAGCGAGTTGAACAAGTAACCACACCGCTTGCATCGAGCGCAGCGACTAGAACCAAGCACGCACTCCAACGACGAACACGAGATCGCTTTCATCTTCGCCTTCGGCTCGCGCGAGATCCGCTGTCTCGCCGAACTTTCGCTCCCAATGTATGCCTATGTAGGGCGCAAGCTCCCGGCGAATCTCGTAACGCAGCCGCAAACCGACCTCAACGTCCGACAGGCCTGACCCAATTCCGTTCTCGGGGTCGTCCTTGCCATACAGCTCCAACTCGAGCTCGGGCTGTAAAATCAAACGTTGAGTGATGAGCATGTCGTACTCGCCCGAGAAGCGAGCTGCCGTGCGCCCCTGCTCGCCCACGTACACAGCGGCGTCGATTTCGAAGAAGTAAGGTGCGAGCCCTTGGATACCGAAATCGGCCCAGGTCCTCGAGGGGCCTTCGCCGAAGTCCTGGCGAACACCCGTCTGAAAACTCCACCAACTCGAGATGATGCGATCCCACATCACCTCCACGCGTCCCTCTTCTTCGCCACCGACGCGCTCGCCTTCCGTCTCGAACCAGATCTTGTTGTAGTCGGTCCCGTAGAACGCCTCGAACTCCCAGACCTGCGCATCCTGCTCGTTGATCTCGCGCCACTCGAGTTGATCGAGCAGGATGAAGCTGAATGGCGCGTCGTCTTCCATCTGCATGAGCTCGATCATTCGCTCTTTGGACATGTCGCCAAGAGGGTTCCGCGGCGGGTCAGGTGGCACGTGGGCGCGCTCGCTCTCGGTGGGGCCCTGCGGTCGGGGAGCGTGCATCGAGTGATCGTCCGCAGCCTCTTGCGGCTGCGGCACATGCATCGAGTGATCTTCCTGAGCGTCTTGCTGTCGGGGCACATGCATCGAGTGATCTTCCGCAGCAAACGCCGTACCTGCGGCGCAGAGCGCAGTCAGCGCGAAGGCAACGAGCTCGTTCGCAGAATTCATTCGTGACCTCCTCGATGCTTGCCTTCAGGCGCCACTTCGACCTCGCGAAACATGCCCGCTTCCATGTGATAGAGCAGATGGCAGTGATAAGCCCATCGCCCCAATGCATCCGCCGTCACCGCGTAACTAATCTTCTGCGCAGGATTCATATTGACCGTGTGCTTACGCACTTGGAAATGGCCTTCTGGTGTTTCTATCTCGCTCCACATGCCATGGAGATGGATGGGATGAGTCATCATCGTGTCGTTGATCAGCGTGATGCGTAAGCGCTCACCAAAGTTGAAGCGCAATGGCGGCGCTTCAGAGAACTTCTGTCCATCGAACGACCAGATGAACCGTTCCATGTGACCTGTCAGGTGGAGCTCGATCTCGCGCGCTGGTTCACGTCGATCGATCGGTCCTCCGATCGTGTGAAGGTCGGCGTAACTCAAGACGCGACGGCCGTTGTCTCGCAAACCGACGCCAGGATCATCCAAGCGCGTGCTGACTTGCTCAGCACGCGCATCGACCGTCGGAGCAAACTCGGTCGGATGATGCGTCGGCGTGTACGTGCCGGCTCGCGAGTCAGACACGTCATGTCCCATCGCCGAGTGGTCCATCTCTTCATGACCTGCTGCATGATCGGCGGCACTCGTTGCTCGAGCTGGCTCGCCATGCTGAGAGTGATCAGTGCCAGAGTGCGAGGCCACTGCGTTCTTCGCCGGCTTACCGTGGCTCATATCGTGAGCCATGCCCATGTCTCTCATGCCGAGCAGCGGTCGCGGATCGAGCGGCGGCACCTCTGCTTGCAGTCTGGGGCTTGGCGTCAGCGTGCCCCGCGCGTATCCGGAGCGGTCGATCGATTGCGCAAAGATGGTGTATGCCCGGTCGTCCTTGGGCTCGACGATCACGTCATACGTTTCGGCGACCGAGATACGAAATTCATCGACGCTGACCGGCTCCACGTCTTGACCATCTGCGGCAACCACGGTCAGCTTGAGGCCCGGTATGCGAACATCGAAGATGCTCATCGCTGAGCCATTGATGAAGCGCAGCCGAATGCGCTCACCGCGAGAGAAGAGTCCCGTCCAGTTGTCAGCCGGGGTGACTCCGTTCATGAGATACGTGTAGGCGTAACCGGTCACATCGACGAAGTCCGTGGGATTCATCCGCATCTCACCCCACATGCGACGATCAGCCACGGCTTCGCTCCAGCCGTCCTTTTGCACATCGGCGATGAAATCGCGCATCGTCCGCTTGTTGAAGTTGAAGTAGTCGCTCTGCTTCTTGAGCACGGCGAAGATCCGCTCCGGATCGATATCAGTCCAATCCGAAAGCATCACCACGTATTCGCGATCGGCTGGCTGCCGCTCACCCCCTCTGCGTTCAATCACCAGTGGACCATACAGTCCAGTCTGCTCTTGGAAGCGCGAGTGCGAGTGATACCAATACGTTCCGTACTGATTGACCTTGAATCGGTACGTGTACGAGCCGCCGCTCGGAATACCTTCGAAGCTCAAGCCGGGCACGCCGTCCATGTCGGCGGGTACGATGAGTCCATGCCAATGGATCGAGCTGCGCGTGGGCAGCTCGTTACTGACACGCAGCGTCACAGTGTCGCCTTCCTTGAAGCGAAGCAAAGGCGCAGGAATCTGTCCGTTGACCACCGTCGCCGGGCGCGGCGTTCCGGTGAAGTTCGCAGTCATCCCTCCGATCCGCAGGTCGAAGTTGGTTCCCGACAGCACCGTCTGCTGGGAGTTTTGTGCCTGGGCGAGCTGACGAGGTGTGCCGAGCACGAAGACACCGGCGCCCGCCGCGCCAAGGAACGCCCGGCGCGTCATCTCGGGAAAAAAAGAAGGAAGTCTTGAACGCATAAATCTCTCAGCAACCCTCACGAGCCCGCTCGAGCGAGTTCGTGCCACCGCTCGACGCGATGAGATTAGGAACGATCAGCGCTCAGCGATCTCGAAGCATCACGCGATGCGGCTGAGCCCAGATCGACTACTCTGAGAAGGGTTTATGCAGGCGGCCGAAAGATGCCGCCGAGAATAGGCCCGAACGGGCGAGCTGAAGAACCCGCAATGATCGCTGCATTGAGCAGCGCGAATGGTGTGTCGATAAACCCACCCGCAACGGGCGTGACGTGCACACAGGCGCAATCGCAAGTGAGCTCGCAGCACTCGACCCCGCCGTGTGCAGAGGCGCTTACATCAGCCGGCTGCGAATCTGACTCGAGCTCTTCGGCATGCTGTCCATTCTGCGTCGAGGTCGCGTGATCTGGGCAGTCCACGCTCGTCGAAGATTCCACGACGGGTGCTTGCTGATGATGCGGTTGCGCGTGCGCAAATTCCCCAAGCACTATACGTGCTACGAGAAGCATAGCCACGGACCAGAATGTAAGAGGTGAGCGCCGCACCAATAAAGCCTATCACGGCGCCGACGGGCAGGATAATCATCGTAGCGTTTGGTCGTAGCGTTTGGGGAGCTCATGACGCGTGAGGCCTCTGTGCAACAGCGAGCTACCTGAGCCTCACCCTCCGAGCACCGCCCCGCGACCGAAGCCGCTCGTCGGATCCGACGACGAGAAGCACGCGAGAGGCTTAGGGTGGGACTCGTCTATCGTTCCAGCACCAGCGTCGTCACGCTGTTTGCTGGCATCACATAGCTGAATGCGTTCGACGCGCCGACTGATATGTCGGCCTGTCGTTGCGGACTCGAGCTTGCGCTCGTCAAGGTATAGACGCGTCCGGTCGTAAACGTCGCGGTATGGCCGATCGCGAACTGGGCTGCCTGCGCCGCATCGGCCTTGTTGATACACACGATCACCATGCGGTTTGGATTGCCGGCATCGACGCTCGCGTAAACGGAAGCTGATTCCACATCGCTCGTCGTTGCACGGATGCTCGTGTCGCCAAAACTGCCGCCGCTACCGTCGTAGTTGCGGAACATGTCGAACGCGCCCGCGAAGAATTGCTCATCGCCTCCGAGCGGCCACAGCGCTGCGGCAAACACGCCGTGACGGCCGAGAATTCCGAGCACGTCTGCTTGCGCGATGCCGCCGGAGATGTGCCCGCCTCCGCCATAGTTATACTCGGTGATCGCAAGGCGTGTGCCCGGATATTGAGCATCGATCTTTGCTTGCAGACGAGGCAACAAGTTGATCGGCCCGTTCGTGCTGAACTGAGTGATCCAACTGGTCTCGGTGTATGACGGATCCCAGAGGCTGCGAGGCGCTTGCTTGCGCGCAGCAGCGACGGCAGCGTCCGACGATGCTTCGGTGATGCGCACGCCGCCACCCTGAGCTTCTGGATACCAGTGGACATCGAGCACGTCGAGCACGCGACGACTCTGAGTCTGCTCGACCTGCGCCATCTGCTGCAGAAAGAAATCTAAGAAATCGCGATTGTTCGCGTCACTGGCATTCTGCAATCTGATCATGCCCTGCCAGCCGTAATTGACGGGACCAAAAATCGTGGCGCTCGAGTTCACGTCCTTGATGGCGCTCGCGTACTCGATCGACTTCGAAACCAACTCGGCGTACGTGACGTTCGTTCCCTCGTTGCCGTTGGCTGCACCTCTCAGCCGCGCGTGCGTCGTGTGCCATAGATCCGGCTCGTTATCGAGACTGAAGAAGATCGGCGCGGTCGCGCTTGCGATCGCACCCGGATACGTGACATCGAGGAAGCTCACCCATTCGTCCTGATAGACAAACTGATCAGACGTGTCGGGTACGGTCTGAAACGCGCCGCCCGGCTTGCGTGCGACGCTCGCATGGAAGCGAGTACTCAGATAGTTTGGCGTCTGATTGACGTCACCTCCTCCATTCTTGTCCGCCGCCACGTGGCCAATCATCGGTACCGTGACGATGACGCCCGCACCCGCATCGAGCCCGCTCGACGAGAGGCGTGACGGCCGCGCCAGGGACGTTGCCGCCGCCGAGAAAGTCATCGTTCTGGTGAAACCAATCGCTGCCGGCATTGCTCGCGTTCGTCTCCCAGTTGTACGCTGTCATGCGATTGCCGCCACTGCGTGAGAGCGTGAGGTTGGCGGGGCGATTGCCGTCAAAGGCGAAATTCATTCCATAGATGAATCGCGAGATCGGCCTTACATCCTGTTGGCTATCGATCTGAAAGGTGATTTGCGAGGCAGGCGCGGCAGCCACATCGAACGATACGCTCTCGATCGCCGAGAGACTTGTTGCCGTGAAGCGAAGCCGGTAACCCGAGCCAGCACTATCGAGCGTGAGGTTCGTGAATGAAGCGACGCCGCCGACCGCTGTGACGCTCGTTGTGCCAGTGAGCGTAGCCCCTTGCGCGCCGCTGCCCGAAACAATCGCGACACTGACAAAGGTCGTGTTGTCGCTGGCATCGAGCGCGCCTTGTGCTGTTTGCACGTGGACGACGGGTTGCGTCGTGAAAGCCGTGCCCGCGCTCGCGCCGCTGGGTTGAACCGATATGGATAGCGTGCGTGCTGCAGGTGGGGGCGGCGGCGAGCTCGGCGACGGATTGGAGCTGCCGCCCCCTCCCCCTCCGCCGCAGGCCGTCAAGAACAGCGCGAGTCCCCAGATCCACACCCGTCTCATATATATGTACCCCCAAGATCGCGAGCTTTATACGTTTGTCGTTCCAGGTGCCGGAGGCATGCCTCACTCAGCGCATCGGGCAACTACATCATAAATGGCGCGCGCGAAATGTGAGAAAGGTCCCGAGGAAGATCAGGCATCTTCCTCGAGACAATGTTTCCCACCAGTCGAGGCCAGTGAGAAGGCTGGGAGGTGAAGTGCTCAGAGGTTAGATAGACAATCGGCAGCTGGGCTCTAGCCGCACTGACGGCTAGAGCCCGCTCTGCCTTAGAAAGTCACGCGCACCGTGGCGGCCACGCGCCGGTCGAACGTGAACCAGGCGTTCCGGTAGAGACGATTGTCGATGTAGTCGACGTTGTAGGCCGGCGTCGCGCCGTCTGCCGCCAATGTGTATTGGTACGGACCGACCAGCAACTTCTGGGTGGTGTTGCTGATGTTGTTCGCTTCCAATCCCACTTGGATGTTGTCGCTGACGCGGAAGAAGACCGAGGCATCCAACTTTCCGAAGTCATCGTTCCACACGGTACCCTTGCCGTCGCCATCCGTCGTCGTGAGCAACCAGCGTTCGCGCCAGTTGTAAGCGAGACGCGCTTCGACCGGACCACGCTGATAGATCAGCATGGCGTTGTAGGCTTTCGGCGAAAGACCTTCTAGCGGCAAACCGGGCACTGTCGTGTTGCCACTCGTCGGTCCAGGAGACCCCTTACTATCGACGTATGTGTAGTTTCCTTGGAATCCGAGACCTTTGAAGATGCCCGGCAAGAAATCGAAGAACTGCGAGTAAGCGACTTCGAAGCCTTGGATGATTCCTTTGTCGCCATTGATTGTCGTCTGCACCAACCAGTCCTGACCGAAGATCGATTGCGACTCGGTGCCGCTGATGAAGTAGTCCTTCACGTCTTTGTAGAAGACAGTGGCCGTGAGCGATCCTTGCTGCGCGAAGTACCACTCGAGCGCGGTATCGAACTGCGTCGAGCGCATTGGCTTGAGCCAAGGATTACCGCCGCTGCCGGTGAACGACGTGACCGTTTGCGAGATGGGTGTCGGTGGATCCGTCGAGATGTCGTTGACGATCTCGATATCTCCGCCTAGCGAGACGTTGGCGCGAAGCTGATCGAAGGTCGGCCGCGCGAGCGCCTTCGAGAATGCAAAACGCCATTGCAGATCAGGCGTGAGCTTCAGTCTCAGATTCAGACTCGGCAGCACATCGCTGTAGCTGCCTTCTTGCGTGACGTCCACCGCCTGCCCCGTTCCGAGTGCAGCAACGTTCGGCGCCAACAGTGCATAGGACGTCCAGTCGGGTTGCTGCGCAAAGCCGGAAGCTGCGGTTTCCGTCTTCACATAGCGCACGCCGACATTGCCATCCAGTGGCAGCGTTCCAACATCACCTGCGAATCGCAGCAGCAAATATCCGGCGTAGGTGTCTTCACTCTGACGATTGGCGTCGGCCGGTTGGAAAGTGTCGGGCGCCCATCCCGACCCTGGACCGTTGATCTGCGCCTGCGCCAGCAGATCGCCGTTATTCTTCAAATCGCGTACGAGATCATCGCTTGCAACCCAGAGACCGCCCGGCAGATTCGTCTCGCCGCGATAAAAGTTATCGAAGGTGAAGAACGATGAGTGACCTGTGAGATAGCGGTCCATCGGCGCCACCTGACCGGGCCAGCCACCGGCGGAATTTCCCATCCACCATTCCGTGATCGGTTGCCAGTTGTAGCCACCATCCTTGTTCGTCGCCTTGCGATCGCTCACGCGCACGCCGCCACGCAGCGACTGCAACCATCCGGAATCGATTTGATAATTGACGTCCAATCGTGCCGCACGCTGGTCGCCGACATTGTCTTGCGTCATATCCATTCCCGCGGCCCAGTAGTAGTTCGCGGGATTGGTCAGATGATCGCCGCCAACGACCGAGATCCGCGGAAGGCTCCCGCTCAAATCGACGTCCAACGCATCCGGCCACACGGCCGTGTTGACTGTGTAGTCGTGGTTGTCTGCCTCCGCTTTGACGTACTGGGCGTCGAACGCGATCGAGAGTTTATCCGTCGCATCGAAGCGGAAGTTCAGGCCGAGATCGGTGGTGCGCTGATGCATCTCGGCCATACGCGTCGTCGCGCCCGTTGGGATGTGCGCGGCACCCGGTTGCAGGATGCGTACGGTGTCCTCGAGCAGAGGATCCGAGACCCACGAGAGATCGGCGTTCGTCGTTACGAGTCGTCCTGACACGAAGTTGCCTTCGGAGTCGAACGTTGCAGTCGTGCCAGGTGCGATCGCTGTGTCATACGCGCCCGCTTGGAACCACGCCGAGTGCTCGGTCCAATTCATGACGTAGTCCGAGTGCAGCGCTTGCAGGCTCAGCTCGGTACGGTCCGAGGGGCGCCACTGAAATGCGATCGCACCGCCAATGCGTTCGCGATCGAAGTCGAGCTCGCTCCATCGCGCGCCCGCGGGCAGATTGACGCACGAAAACGTTCCCCCTTCCATCGAAGGACAATCGACGGCATTGCTCACCGATCCGATGAGCGCGGTCGCGTCGCGTCGAAACGGCCGACCGAACTGGATGCTGTCGGTGCGGGTCGCGAGCTCCGAATAAGCTGCGTTGAGGAGCAAGCCCATCTCGCCGATGCCCGTGTCCCAACGATTGCTGATGAGCATCGAAGCCTGCGGCTTGGTCTCTTCCGCGAAATCCCCGTAGTTGAGGCTGGCGGTCGCGCCGAATACGAGACCGGGCGAATCGAACGGCTTACGCGTGCGCAGATTGACGGTACCAGCGATGCCGCCTTCGATCATGTCGGCAGACGGATTCTTGTACACATCGACGCCCGCCATGAGCTCGGACGGTACGTCTTCGAAGCTCAAGCCGCGCGTGTTGCGCGCGCTGAAAACATCGCGGCCGTTGAGCTCGCTGCGCACTTGCGTCATACCGCGGATCACCACACCGCTCCCTTCAGCCGAGAATCGATTGGTGTCGTTGGGAGCGAACAGGTGGTCGATCGCGATGCCCGGAATGCGCTGCAGCGTCTCCGTCACGGTGCGATCGGGCAAGGCCGTGATGTCGACGGCAGCGACCGAATCGACGATCTGCTCGGCGTTGCGCTTGATCTCTTGCGCCGACTCGATGCTCTGGCGAATGCCAGTGACGATGACTTCCTCCACGTCTTCGTTCTGGGCTGTACTCGGCGTGCTTGTGAGCAGTGACGCCCCGATCGCGAGCGCGATGTAAGTACGTGACGGTCTGACCAGTGTCGACAACGAGCTGCCTTTCGACCAGGAGCTCGAGAAATCGCGTACGATCATGTGTCCCCCAACATGTTGTCATTGACCTGTACTGAGCAATGCTCTTGCGGATTGCTTCAGCCGGAACCTAACGGCAACGCGCGGTGGGACGTAAGTTCAATCTTGTACACGCTGGTTTCACGCCGGGCCTTTAACGTACATTATTGATTTGGCGGGACGTTTCAGCGCGGATCTCGAGTGTTTCACTCGCGCAAGTAACGTTGCATCCGACGGAAGGTGAGTAACCATTGGCATGACCTCGCGCGATACCGAGCGGCAGGAATTGGAGCGAGCGGTGGAGCTTCTTGGCAGAAGCACGCGACCCGGCCGTCTGCTGGCGTATCTCGGCGAGAAATCCCTTCAACAGCAGGAAGAGCAACTCACTGAGTTCAACATCGCGACCGAGGTTTTCGGGCGGTCAGCGAAAAGTTTCGATCCCGCGCAGGATGCGGTCGTACGCGTCGAGGCGCATCGATTGCGTAAGAAGCTGCGCGAGATCTACGAGAAGGGAGGCGGCACCGAAGGCTTGCAGATTTCCCTTCCCGCCGGAACGTATGTTCCGAAGTTCTCGACCACTCCAGAGCCTCTGCTCGTCGATCAGGTCAGTGGCGCTCGCGAGGATGAGATGGCGGGTGAGGGAACGGTCCTCGAGAAGGAAGCAACCGCCTCCTCTTCCTCGAGAAGGAGGACGCTGTACCTCTCATCGATCTTCGTTCTGATATGCGCGGCGATGCTCGCCTTTGTGATGATCGAAGATGCGAGCGACACGCAGGTTGCATCGCCGCAGTCGCGAACGGGCAAGACTGCATCAGTCGCGGTTCCAGAGCCTGTCGACGCAACCGGAGAAGTACATCTCATGGCGGGTTACGCCGGAAGCGATGTCATCGACAACTCCGGTGTGCGATGGACACCTGACCGTTTCTACACAGGCGGCGGAACGTGGGCCATCGATCGCGGGTTCGTTCGTGGAACCAGCCGCCCTTTCCTATTTGCGAGCTCGCGGACCGGAGAATTTGGCTATGACATCCCGGCCGGACCGGGAAGCTACGAGCTGCGGCTCTTCTTCGTGACTCCGCAGCGCGTCGGCGACGAGAAGCTTGCGAGCTTCGATGTCTCACTGAACGGGAAACCCTTGCTCACTGCGTATGACGTCAACATCAGCGCACACGGCTCGGATGTCGCCGATGAGAAAGTCTTCAGAGACATCGCTCCCGATGAGGATGGTTTCGTCCGTCTCAGATTCACGAACCAGATGGCGGCGCCTTGGCTCAATGCATTGGAGCTCGCTCCTGGAACGCCGGGCAGACTGAAACCGATCCGCATCATCACCCAGCCAACGTCATTCGTTGACCATAAAGGTCAGCGATGGCGCGCAGACGACTACTACATCAACGGATTTCGTTCGACAGAGCGCCGGAAAGTGAGCGGCACGGACGATCCGGAGCTGTTCAGCGCGGAACGCTACGGGCATTTCAATTACGCGATCCCTGTCGATCCGCGTGGTCGTTACACAGTGATCTTACACTTCGCTGAGTTTTACTTCGGACCGCAGCTCGAAGGCGGCGGTGGCGTCGGCAGCAGAGTCTTCAACGTGTTCTGCAACGGCCAAACGCTGCTGGAGAACTTCGACATCTACAAGGAAGTTGGCAGCCTGCGGGTCGTCTCGAAGACTTTCGCAAACGTCAGGCCGTCCGCGCAGGGAAAGATCAATCTCACATTCGAGCCCGTCGTGAATCACGCTACTGTCTCGGGTATTGAGGTGTTGCACGAATCGGAATGACTGGCGGTCGCCCACATTGATCGCAACGATACCAGCGATCCGGACCGCGGTGCGTTTGCGTACCGATGTTCGCGCAGGCGCTCAGAGAGAGCCCATGAGCACCGAAACTGAAGTACTCGAAGACTTCTTCGCTGCGATCAATCGCAATGACATGCAGGCCCTCGTCAAGGACTTCGATCCGGAGATCGTGCGAATCGAGCCCGAGGGTTTTCCAACAGCCGGCACCTATCGCGGTATTGCGGAAGTGCAGGAGCACGTCAGGAAAGGGCGTGGTACTTGGGCCGAAGGGACGTGCGACCCCGAGGAGTTCTTCCAGAATGGAAATAGGGTGGTCGTGTACCTCCACGCTCGGGTCCGCCTCAGAGATTCGACCGAATGGATTGGCGGACGATTCGCCGATGGCTTCGTGTTTCGCAACGACAAGATCATCCAATATCTCTCTTTCGCGCAACGAGCGGAGGCCCTGAAGTGGGCGGGCGTTGAAGACTAAGACGCAAACTGCGTCAGAAAAGCAGAGCGACGAAACGAAGGCTCGCTTCTGAAGGCAGCAGTTATGCCCGTCGGGCCATCGCGTCAACCGAGTGTAACAAAACGCCCCGCCCTCGTGTCCAAAGTGCGCGTCCATGCGACAGGGATACACATATATATGAGTGGGATCAGCGAATGCGCACACCTTGCTTGCTGCTTGTAACCCTATGTTTCGCGGCCGCCCTCCGGGCCGAAACGGCGTACGTGAACGCACCGGTCGCGTCGAAGAACGAGATCGACGAGGTGCTCGTCGAAGGAGAGTATCCAGGGCCGGGGCTGTGGAAAGTGATGCGGGCGGACGACCCGAATGCTCATGTGCTCTGGATCATCGCGGAGCCGCCGCCGCTACCGAAGAAGATGAAATGGAAATCCAACGAGATCGAGGAAGTCGTGCGCGGCTCTCAAGAGATCTTGCTTCCGAGTGCGCTCGTTGTGAAGCCGGATGAGAGGATTGGTTTCATGAAAGGGATGTCTCTCCTGCCCACCGCGTTGGGAGCGCGCAAGAATCCCGATAAGTCGAAATTGAAGGACGTCCTGCCGGAAGAGCTGTACGGGCGTTGGCTTGCCTTGAAGAGGATTTATATGCCGCGCGACCGAGGCATCGAACGATGGCGGCCGATCTTCGCCGCCGAGAAGCTGCAAGGTAAGGCGTTCTCGAAATCAGGATTCAGGAATGCGGAGGTGGTTAGGAGTGTCGTGTCGCGACTCGCTCAGCAACACCAAGTCAAGATGACAACACCATCACTGCACTTCACGTTCGCGACGAAGACGATCAAGTCTTCGCTCAAGGCGTTCTCGCGCGAGCATCTCGATGATACCGAGTGCTTCGCTACGACGTTGGAGCTCGTGGAAGCGGTCTCCGACACGGAGACGATGAGCACGCGCGCCCACGCCTGGGCCACAGCGGATCTCGAGCAGCTGTCCGCTGTTTCAGCGTTACCTGATCCAAGCCATGCCTGCGCTGCCGCGTTTCTCGCGTCGACGATCGCGCAGGACATCATACCGGCTGATATTGCGACGCAGATGCACGCGCTCTGGCTCGATCAAGCAGTAAAGAGCCTCACCGAGAATGCGTCAACGC
This sequence comes from Pseudomonadota bacterium, assembly GCA_023417315.1. Taxonomy (GTDB): domain Bacteria; phylum Pseudomonadota; class Gammaproteobacteria; order Steroidobacterales; family Steroidobacteraceae; genus Steroidobacter. The sequence continues at coordinate 2,818 of JAEZFW010000031.1, read as the reverse complement.
TAGCGGTATTGCCACTTTCACAACTCACGAGCACGAACGGATATGCGGCGAAGTTGCGCGAGAAAGGGTATGTCGTACTGGAACCGGGCCATACCGATGCCGGCGGCTCGCAAAGCGCAGCTTCATCCCTCTTCGAATAACTTCGTGAAGTCTTCCATCTCGTACAGCGGCCGGATGTCGATCTCAGTGTCTTCGCCCGGCATTGGATGAGGGCAACGGCGAACCCAGGCGATCGCCTCGTCCATCGATTGCACTTGCCAGACCCAGTAACCGGCAATCACTTCCTTCGACTCGGTGAACGGGCCGTCCATCACAAGGCGCTCGTCGTCGCTGGAGAAACGCACCCGCTTGCCTTCGCGACTCGGGCGCAGCCCATCGCCGCCAAGCATGACGCCGGCTGCCATCAATTCCTGATTGAATTTTCCCATCGCCTCGAACAGCTCCTTGGTCGGCTTCGCGCCAGCTTCGGAGCTCTTCGTCGCTTTGATCATGACCATGACTCGCATCGTCTTACCCCTGGCTAGTTCTAAACTCGCGTTCACTCAACAAGGACGGATTAGGCGGCGCTGAGCCGACATTCAATCGCGCGAGGTGACATTGTAGGCGCATACGTGCAGGATCGTTACGAGGACCAGCGTGTACACAGCTCATCGAGGGGCTTGGATCAGCGCTCACATGATCATTCCGACACGGTTTGAGTCAGCGATTGTCTTCGTCACCTGCGTTGCGATGTGCTCGACTGCTCTCTCGGAAGCACCGCGCGTGTCACATGCGGCGACACCCGAAGCTGCAGGCATGGTCAGCATTCAGTCACTCGTGCCAGACATTCGATTGGACGTCCGTTACGCGGGCAAGAACAACTTCGTGGGAGAGCGGGTGCGCGGGTATGAAGCAGAGAAGTGCTATCTACTCAGACCAGTTGCGGAAGCCTTGGCGCGCGTCGAACGTGCGCTGCGCGAGCAAGAACCCTCACCCGCCGCTCCGCTGACGACCTCTCCCGAAAGCGGGAGAGGTGAAGCGATGCAGCACGATGCGTCGCCCGCCGCATCTGCCTCGCGAGAAGCAGATGCGTCTCTTCGGCTGAAGATCTTCGATTGCTATCGCCCCGTGCGCGCGGTGATGCATTTCGTCGAATGGGCCGAGGACACGGACGATCAGGCGACCAAGCGGCGCTTCTATCCAAATCTCGATAAGAGCGCATTGCTCGGCAACTACATCTCACCCACTTCTGGGCACAGTCGTGGCGCGACTGTGGATCTGACGCTCATGCGTTGTGACTCCGAATGCCTCGAGCTCGACATGGGCACGGAGTTCGATTTTTTCGACGTGCGTGCGCACACCGATTCACCCCACATCACCGCAGAACAACGTGAGAACAGGCAGCGCCTCCGAGAAGCAATGGAAGCGGCAGGCTTCCAGAACTACTCTATGGAATGGTGGCACTACACCTTTCGCCCAGAACCGTCGGAAGACGTTGCTTATGACTTCCTGGTGAAATGAGGGCGCGGCTCCGTTGTCGGATGCGCTCGACTGTTGAGGAGGGTCCGTGGCCATTCAATTCAATCACTTCATCTGGCATGCGCGCGACAGCCGCGCCGCGGCGCAGTGGCTCACCGATCTCTTTGGATTGCCTCCACCGCGGCGATTCGGTCCTTTCGTGACAGTCGACACGAGCAACGGCGTGAGTCTCGATTTCATCGATGCGGACGGCGATGTGCCCTCTCAGCACTACGCCTTCCTGGTGAGCGATCAGGAGTTCGACGAGATCTTCACGCGCATCCGCGAGCGCAGCATTCCGTACTGGGCGGATCCTGCGCGCGCGCAGCCAGGAGAGATCAATCACCACTTCGGCGGACGTGGCGTGTATTTCGTCGATCCGGACGGGCACTTCCTCGAGATCATTACGAAGCCGTATGGGAAGGAAATCTGAAGGCCAGCCGCACTATCGACGGTCCCCCAGGGGATTCCCGTTGGTCACAAGCTGAGCCTAGCGGCAAGCCAGAAAAGAATCAGGGCAGCCGTGCGTGCGACGGCAAGGAGGCCTATCGGCAGGGAAGCCGCACTAGCGACGGCAAGGGAGCCTAGCGGCAGGCCAGAGAGAAGAAGGTGGAACGAACTCCCCATCGGCGTCATCCCGACGGAAGTCGGGATCCAGGCAAGGCATCGCCTCTCGCACGGCAAGAAGACTTGTGGCGTCACTGATGAAGATCGGGGTCCAGGCATTCTCATGTGAGTCGCGCATGTTGTGTCTGGATCCCGGCCTCCGGCCACTGCTGTCCGGGGAAAACTAGCGCGAGGCGCCTCTCGTCCCTGTTCCCTCCCTTGCGAAGCGGGGGAGGGTTAGGGAGGGGGCGCAAAAGTGCGCGCTATTACGCGCCCCCATCCTGTCCTTCTATCGCTGCTCAAATTCATTTCCCCGGCCAGCAATGCGCCTCCGTCGGGATGACGCCGCTTATTGGTATCCTATTCTGGCCTGACGAAGGCGCGCTTGAGCCGAAGGCTCGCTTGACGTCGATAGTGCGGTTTGCGGGTTGCGCTAGCGACCCCTTTTCGCATGCGCTACGCACGACGTTTCATGGCCGCGACGTTTGCGTTCGTTGCTCAGTAGCGTGATCTCCACTTTGCCGGTTCGCGGGTCCCATCCTTGTTGGCAATACATTGAGATGCAGTACTTGAGCTCCGGTTCTCCTTGGTAGTTACTCTTGAAGTGCACTTCATAGAGCGCGTGGTGGGCGTCGTTGATGATCTTGAAGAAGGAGGACTGGTACGTGCCTTGTGATGGCGCCTTCGCTGCCTCGCGCGCGGCGGCGTTGCGCCC
>JAEZFW010000012.1 GCA_023417315.1 Pseudomonadota bacterium | reverse complement strand
TTTATAACCCGGGGGGGGCGTCTCACCCCCCCCCCCCCCGAGGGTGCCGAGGTCTTGTCGTCCTCAGAATTTGAAGCGAGCGCCCAGGAAGAACTGACGCCCCGTGTGGTGATAGTACGAGCTGCGGTTGCCGACGGAGTCGACCCACTGGTCCTCGAATTCGTCGGTGAGGTTCAGTGCCTCGAACGACAAGTCGAGCGCATCCGTGATCGCCCAGCTGCTGGCGAAGTCGATGTTCAGCGTCTCCGCTGTTCCCTCGACGTCGTTCGCGTTGCGACCCGGAACAGTCGTCAGGTACTCGTCACGATAGGCCGCCGAGACACGCGCACTCACGGTGCCGTTGTCGTAGTAGAGCGTTGCGTTCGCTGAGTTCTTCGACAGTCCCGTGAGCGTCTCTTCCGCCGCGAGCGCACCCGCGGTGTCGAGGTACTTCACTTCCGAATCCACATACGTGAAGTTGAGCAGCACGCCGAAGTCGCTCCAGAAACCGGGGAGGAACGAGAACGGCTGTTGATAGCTGATCTCTACGCCTTGCAGATCGCCGCCCGGAGTATTCGTCGGCAGGTTGAAGCCCCATCCTGCAAGACAGTCGGCCACTTGCGTCGGATCGCTCGGATCGAACGTGGCGATGCTGGTGTCGCACTGGGCGATCGCCGAGCTATCCGGCAGACCGAACGGATTATCCGAGAAGTTGCCCGTGGCACGAATCGTCTGCACGAACGAGCCGATGTCCTTGTAGAACACGGCGAGCGACAGCAGGGACTCTTCCGCGAAGTACCACTCGAACGACAAGTCGTAGGTATCGGCCTCGAATGGCTCGAGGAATGGATTGCCTGCAGCGACTGTCTTGTTGTTGCCCGCGATGCTGAGCGACAAGCCCGGGTTCAGCTGACCCAAACCCGCTCGCGTCATCGCCTTCGCAGCGCCGAACCGGACGAGGAAGTCGTCCGTCAAATCTGCAACGAGATTGAGCGAGGGCAACGTGTTGTCGTATTCGTGCTCGATCGTGAGCAGTTGAGCGCCGCCCGGAACCCGCGCCCAGCCGGTGGTTTCCTGTTGAGTCTCGACGTAGCGAACGCCGATGTTGCCGCGGACAGGAACCTCGCCAAGCTGCGTTTCGAACTCGAATTGAACGTAGGCGCCGGTATCTTCTTCGTCGACAGCGAAGTTGTTGCCGAGATCGTTCTGGGTCGAAACGCCATAAGCCGTGTAGTTCGTGAGGTCGAGCAAGCCGGTTGCCGCACGCACATCGGGCACCACCCAATTGTTGGTGTTGCCCGCGGGCGTATCCAGATCGCTGTCGCCCAGATTGATCGTACGCGCATACTGCGAGCGGGCGATGGCCTGCTGATCCGCCGAGGCGTTCTCGCTTGCACGGCGCGCGCTCGTCGTCGCGAACTCATACTTCTTGAGTTGAGCCCCAAACTTGATTGCGGTGCTGTCCGTCATCTGCCATCGCAGATCGGCGGCAAAGTTGTCGAATGTGTTATCCGCAGTCTGGGGACGTAGGCGAACTTGCGAAAGCGTCCACGCTTCCGGGTTCGTCACATCTGCGCTGCCATAGTTGATGACGGGAAGTCGCGAGCCGCCGCGATAGTCGTACGAAACACCGTCGGCATCGTTGATATCCCACAGCAGCGTCGTCTGGATCGGATTGTCATGCTCGGATTCCGCACGACCCACCAACGCAGTGAGCTTGAGCGCGTCCGTGAACTCGTGCTCCACATTGAGGGTGTACTGCTTGAACTCGGTTTCGAGCTCGTCGTAGCGCTGCTCGGAACGGATATCGAGATCGTTGAACAGGCCATACACCAGGTTCGTGCCGCGGATCTCGGCATCCAATATGTCCACCGCACCCAGGCCAGCGCTCAGGTTGGGGATCTCCAAGAACTGCTCGGTTCGCGTCGAATCGAGATTCGCGTACAACGCGTCCAGCGTGAGGACCGTCGAGTCGGATGGACTGAACTGGAACGAGGCCGTGACACCCAGACGCTCTTGGGTGTTGTCGTAGATGTCGTAGCGTGGAATGCGCGGGCGGAACGCCGAATTGAACTCGGCGAGCGTGTGCGAGCCCGTGTAGCTCGCGAGATTCGCCGCGGTCCACCCGCCGTTCTGCCAACGCACGCTGCTCGAACCGTCGTCGCGGAACTGTCGATCGGAGTACGCAACAGATAGCAGCGCGCCGAACGTCCCGTCAGCGAACGTGTTGCTGATGAGCATCGTGCCACGCGGATCGATATCGTCCTGCAGGTCGTTGTAGCCAAGCTGGCCGCCGACGACGAAGGTGAGACCCTCGTAGTCGAAGGGGCGCGCGACCTGAAGATCGACCGTGGCGCCGAGCGAGCCCTCTTCGAGATCGGCCGAAGAGGACTTGTTCACCTTGATCGAGTTGAACAGCTCGGAGGCGAAGATATTGAAATCGAACGAGCGCGCACGATTCGTGCCGCCGGCAGCGTCGGTGCCGCCCGTGGTCGTCAGAGCTTCCATCCCGTTGATGCGCACGCGGGTGAACTGCGGACCTAAGCCGCGCACGGAGATGTTGCGGCCTTCGCCGCCTTGGCGCGAGATCGCAACGCCGGGAATGCGCTGGATCGATTCGGCGAGGTTCAGATCTGGGAAATCAGCAATGTCTTCGGCGACGATGGCGTCGACCGAACCGACGCTCGTGCGCTTGACGTTGAGCGCGGCATTCAAGCTCTCACGAAAACCGGTGACGACAATTTCCTCGAGGGCACCATCCTCGGCATTGCCTGTCTCCTGCGCAAGAACGCTCGTGCTCAACAGAGTGCCCGAAGCAATACTTAAGATCGCCCGGACGGTGAAACGGATACGGCTACTCTCAAAAGCGGACATGTAGGTTCTCCCCCTTTACGCTTGTCACGCGGACTCTTCCGGGACGACGGCTTCTCTGACGCGTCCAACAACTGTCACCGGGCGCCCTCCGGCGCCCGATTCCAGCTGCTTCTGTGACACCGGTAGCACTTTTGGCTCAGCTTCATGACACCGGTGACAATCGGAGGCTAGCAGACGCAGTATGATCGGGGCAAGAGACTACGTTGCTTGCTTACTCAACAGCTGCGCGGGCGCAACATATCCAGCCTTGTAGCCACGCCAGCGTGACCAGGATGTAGTGGTTTTGCTGCATCTTGCGCGACCATATTGTTTATCGGACAGCTCGGGGTCGGCCCGAGGACTCGATGCCGTATCATCACGCTCCTTTCAATGAGGCGCGCTCGCAAGCGGCGCTTCTCGCTCGGAGCGAGTCTTCCATGTACGACTTCAGACGCTTTTTCATCGACGGTGCTTGGATCGCGCCGAGCGCCCGTCGCGAGCTCGAGGTGATCGAGCCGGCAACCGAGCAGCCGATCGGAACGATCCTGCTCGGAACATCCGAGGATGTAGATGCCGCCGTAACAGCCGCGCGGCGGGCATTCGAATCCTTCGCGGAAACCACGAAAGAGGAGCGAATCGCTCTCCTCGAACGCATCATTGCGATCTACGATCGACGCATCGATGACATCGCGCGCGCGATTTCGGACGAGATGGGCGCGCCGATGAAGTTCGCACGTCATGCACAGGCGGAAAGCGGCCGCGAACATCTCACCACGACCCTTGCCGTGCTCAAGGAGTTCGAGTTCGAAGAGCTGATGGGCTCAACCCAGATCCGGCGCGAACCGATCGGCGTATGCGGGTTGATCACGCCATGGAACTGGCCCATCAACCAGATCAGTTGCAAGGTGGCTCCAGCACTCGCGGCTGGTTGCACGATGGTGCTGAAGCCGAGTGAGATCGCACCCCTCAGTGCACACGTTTTCGCAGAAATTCTGGAAGAAGCACGCGTGCCAAGAGGCGTCTTCAACCTCGTAGATGGAGACGGCCCAACTGTGGGCGAGGCAATCTCCCGCCATCCGGACATCGATATGGTGTCATTCACGGGATCCACGCGCGCCGGTGTGCTCGTCGCGAAAGCCGCGGCGGATACGGTCAAGCGCGTTTCTCAAGAGCTTGGCGGGAAGTCAGCGAACATCATCCTCGAAGATGCGGACTTGGACGCTGCCATCAAACGCGGCGTGTTGTACATGATGTCGAACAGCGGACAGTCCTGTAATGCTCCTTCGCGCATGCTCGTGCCGCAGAAGCTCTATGACGATGCCGTCAAGCTCGCTAAGAGCATCGCGGAGAAGCCTGTCGTAGGCGATCCAAAGAATGCAAACGTCACCATGGGCCCAGTTGCCAACCAGGCGCAGTTCGAGAAGATTCAGAAACTGATCAAGAAAGGTATCGAAGAAGGCGCGACGTTGGTGACCGGCGGACCGGGCAGACCTGAAGGACTGGACAAGGGTTATTTCGTCAAGCCCACGATCTTCGCGAACGTCAACAATTCGATGACCATCGCGCGCGAAGAGATCTTCGGTCCGGTACTCGTCATGATTGCGTACAAAGACGAAGAAGAAGCCATCCGCATCGCAAACGACACGGTGTATGGATTGTCGGGTTACGTGTACTCGGGCGATCTCGAACATGCGCGTCGAGTTGCACGAAGGTTGCGAACCGGCATGGTTCACTTGAATGGCGCCTCGACCGATCCGCATGCGCCGTTCGGTGGCTATAAGCAATCCGGAAACGGGCGCGAGTGGGGCCGCGAGGGATTGAAGGAATTTTTGGAGGTGAAGGCAGTGATGGGATACGCGGCGTAGCCGCGTATCGGCCAACTGCCTCACTGGACAACTGACATCTGGCCAGAAGCGATCATCGCCAGCCAACTGCACGTCGGACTTTCAGTCCGAACATCTGCGCCGGAAGTGTCGGGATAAATCCCGACCTACAAGAAAGATGGCTCGCCGGACGCTCTTGTTCTAACCAGCTGCCGGTTGGCCAGTGACCGATTGGCCGCGCGACGCGCCGAAAGGTGCGTCAGCGCACCGGTCCTACGTTCGGGTCCCTCACCGGTTCTTGCACGGTGCCGCGATCGAAGATGCGGCGCACGTTCATGCCTGCGAGCTCGGTGTCTCCACGCCATGCCATCTGATACTCGAGTTGATCGGTCTTCTTCAGCAGTCTCAGTTTTTCCGTAACGTCGGGTCCGTTGCGCGTCTTGCGTTGAATCACGAACCAGTCCCCACTCCAACCTACGCTGAGATCTGCAAGCTGCCCCTCGGGCATCGACACTTGGCTTTTGGAACCCGCTTCGAAGCGTCGCGATTCCACGGCGGAGACGATATCGATGCGACTTCCTTGCTGCGAAATTCGTAGCGTTCGCGAGACGTTTAGCATGCGGCGATACAGATCCTTCTCTCGCTCTAGCCGACGGCGCACACGCTCTCGTGCTTCGCGCGTCGCAGCCGGTACTTCGACTCCTTCCTCTCCGATGGGCGGCAATGTTCTTTGACGCGCGCCCTGCCAACGCTCCATCTGGCGTCGCATGCGCTCGCGCTCTCGGGCCAAGCGCTCTGACAACATCTTCTCGGCGTCATCGCTTTGCGCCTCGTTGAGCACCCATTGACCCGCGATGCTTGTGGGGCGTCTAGGCGCCGCATCGTAAGCAACCGCCTCGAATGCAAGACATGCACAAAGAAGAATGCCGGCGTTGCGAAGCGCGATCATCGACAGTGGTCACTTGCTGAACGGATTGAAGAAGCCCTCGTCCACAGGCTTGTGCGCGAGGATCTCCTCGCGAGTGAGTCCCTGTACCTCATGTGGAAAGACAAGCCAATCATCCGTCGTGCGCACGTAGTAGTCGGGAATGAGCTGAGTCGTATTGCGAGCGGGCTTGTAATAGACCGTGGCGATGCGAATCTGTTCGGGCAGATTGCGGCGGCAGCGCCGCTCCAACTCTTCCAACACCGCTTTCAGGCTGCGCCCGGAATCGAACACGTCGTCGATGAGCAGCAACCGATCCTCGAATGTGAGGCGTGAGACCAGGTAGTCGAGCGCGTGAATGCGAACTTCTTTCTCTTGTCGGTCGATCGCTGTGTAGGAGGACGTTCGAATCGAGATGTGATCGCATTCGATCCCATGAAATTCGAGAACCTCCTGCACGCTGATGCCGATCGGCGCACCTCCTCGCCAGATCCCAACGAGGAATGAGGGGCGAAAGCCCCCACGCACGACCTGCATCCCCAACGCTAAAGAATCGCGGAGCAGAGAGTCGGCGCTGATGAAGGTCTTGTTCACGTGTGAGCTCGTCCCGGGACGGACACGAAAGAGAAGCACGCCGTCCGCGCACGCGCAAGCTTCATAGGGCGATGCTCGAGGTTTCCTTCGGTTTCACGACGATCGTCGCAGGCTTTGCCGAGCTACCCTTGAGCCGAATCGAGAAGCTTCCTGCCGGTACCCGTACAGCTCCCTCATTGATCAGACCTTCGGCGAGGACTTGACCCTTAGCATCGATCACCTCGAATGCGGGCCGCAGAGCGAGCGCCATCGACGCATTCAACGATGTGGCATCCTGCGCATCGAAGTACGTGCCCTGCCCAAGCGTCGCCCAGTGACGAAAAGTTGCTGCCAACTTCGCATCGTCGATTGCAAAGCCCACGATGTTCACTCGAGCGTTTCCTTTTGCCTGCAATGCTTGAATTGCGGCAGCGGGATCGCCACCGCAGGTTTCCTCACCATCCGTCAACACGATGACGAGGCGCTCGCCTTTCGCGCTCTGCAGATCCTCGGCCACCTTCTCCAGCGACGCGCCGATCGGCGTCTTCGCATTGTTCTTCGCCTCGAGCGCCGCAATCTTGGTCTTGATTGCATTGGGCTCGAGTGGACCGAGCGCGATATCGAGATCTGTCTGACAGGAATCGACCTCACGACCGAAAACGCGCAACGCAAACGGTGTGTTTGCCGGGATGACGTTTCCCGTCAATTTCAACAGCGTATCCTTCGCAATATCGATTCGTCGCTGCCCGCCGAGCCGCTGCAGCATGCTTCCGGAGGCATCGAGGATGATCTCCACTGCGCCCGCCGCTGCGCCGCCCGATTCGCGAGTCACACGAACGAAACCGGGCTCGTCTTTAGAGGGTGTGATCCGAATCGGTTGACGCGCAAGCGTGGTATGCGACTGCCCTGTCGAGTAGCGCAGCTCGTATTCGCCTGCTGCGAGCGGGGCCAAAACCTGGAGCGGATTGCCTCGCGCGGTGAACGCATAGTTGCCGCTCGCGCCCTCGCGTGCGCTCTTCTCTACGATCGTGATGTAATCCTGCGGATTATTCGGGCCTTGCCATTTGACTTGGAACCGCTCGCCTGCGACCGCCTCATTCGGCCCTTGAAGCGCTGCAGAGATCGCTGTCACCGTCACCTTCGCGGACGCGAGGGTCGCGTATGTTTGTGCAGTCAGATAACGCAGCTCATACTCGCCCGGCGCATCGGGCGCACGAAGCTTGAGCGGATTGCCTTTCGAGGTGTACGCGTAGTGGGCGTATTGCTTCGCAGGCGTGCCGGCCTTCACGAGCGTAATAAAATCGCGCGGGTTGTTCGGACCTTCCCATTTCACGTCGAACGTCGATCCTGCCGACACTTGCTCAGGCCCGCTGACCGATGCGCTCACGCCGCCGACTGTAATCTTCTTGCGACCGATCACTTCGTTGCCGACCGCGAGGAAATATCGCAGCTCGTATTCGCCCGGCTCATCGGGCGCGTTGAGCGTGATTGGATTGCCTCGGCTCGTGTAGACGTAGCTGATGTAGGCACGCTTCTTTGGATCGATATCGCCGATCCCAATGTAGTCGCGCGCGTTGTTGGGCCCCGCCCATTTGATCTGGAACGCTTTGCCTGCGTCGATTTGCGCTGGAGCTTCGAGGGTGACTTCGACGCTCTCCACCTTCAAGGGTCTGCGCGCGAGCGTGGGATAGGGCGTGTCTGCGCCGAGCAAGCGAATTTCGAACTCGCCTGGCTTGGGCGGCACTTGTAACTTCAACCCGCCTGGCTTGTTCACATATTGATACGCGTCGTATTGACCCTCGCGCGCCCCGGTCGGAACGATCGTGACGAAGTCGCGCGGATTCGATGAGCCCGTCACGGTGACGGGCAATTCAGAACCGACCTTAGCCGTGGTGGGCGCCTGCAAAGTCGGCGCGGCCAGGAGCGGTGAGCACGCAAAGGCGAGCAGCAAGAGCATGAAGCGGAGCATGGAATTCGTTCTTCTTCTGGCGATACGCGCATTGTAGCCGTACCGCAGCGGGCTTCCTCATCTTTGAGGAAGCCTTGCTCTTCGACGCGAGATTCGCTGCGCGTGCTAGCGAGCCGCGGCGCGCGAGTCTCGACGCTCAGCGAGCTTCCAATTCGGCCGCACGAAATGACACGTGTAGCCGTTGGGAATGCGCTCCAAGTAATCCTGATGCTCGGGTTCGGCTTCCCAGAAATCGCTTGCCGGAACGACTTCGGTCACGACCTTGCCCGGCCAAAGCCCTGAAGCATTCACGTCTGCGATCGTTTGTTCGGCGAGGCGCTTCTGCTCATCGCTCGTGTAGAAGATGGCCGAGCGGTAGCTGGCGCCGATGTCATTGCCTTGACGGTTGAGCGTCGTCGGATCGTGGATCTGAAAGAAGAACTCCAAGAGCTGGCGGTAGCTCAACTTCGATGGATCGAACAGGATTTCGATGGCTTCGGCGTGCGTACCATGATTGCGGTACGTCGCATTGGGAACATCCCCGCCCGTGTAACCGACTCGTGTGGCTATAACACCTTCATATCGCCGCAGCAGATCCTGCATGCCCCAGAAACAGCCCCCGGCGAGTACTGCGCGTTCCTGACCCATATGAATGTCCTCCTAGTCGTGGCAGCACTATATAGGGTTGGCGATGCGGGTCCGCAAGAGCGTGAGCCACTGCGGCAAGAGCAGCGCGTAGGTCGGTAAATGGAAGAGCCCTGCAAGTATCCTGCAGGGCTCCAAGACCTTCGCGAGAAGCAACTTACTCGACCATGTCGGTCATCTTCGCGTCGTCCCAACGATCCTTATTGCCTTTGCGGTCCTTCGGTAAAAGGAAGTGCTTGAACGCCCAGTCCGCGACGTTCCTGCCCTGTTCACGGGCAGCGACATCCGCAAAACGGAAGTGAATGCCCAGGTAGATTCGTGCTTCCACCGCATCCAACGAGGCGTCCGAGAAGCGACGATAGACCCGCGTCTTCTTCACCACGTTCGGGTTCAGGCTCGTCACTTCGAATGTCTTGCGATCCGTGCCGAAGACCAGCTCCATCGTGCGCGTCGTTGCACCGATCAAGTTGTTCGCACCCGACGTGTAATCAGGATAGCTCGGGTTCGGAGTCAGCGGCTGCCAGCTCGGATCACCGACTGTCTTTGGATTACCGTCCACATCGCCGTACTGGATCGCCGTCGACGGACGCCAGAGGGCGTAGTGCGTCTTGCTGTCCCAGCACGTGATGAGCGCATCGGCTGCCGCCATGTTCGCGAGTGCGAACAAACGGGCGCTGTCCCCGGTATTGAGCGCGTACCGCGTCGAAAGCGAGCGCAATGCACGATTCCATTGGTTGAAGAAGTTGTCGTTGTAGAAATGCGCAAGATCGGTCTGCTCGGCAGTGCGAACGGTGCTGTTCACCGAGCCGATCGCCTTCACCTCATCGTAGTCCTTTACATATCGCTCGCTCGTCAGCGCGGGCGGAGCATCGGCGCGGAAGCGCGCAGGTCCAGTCAGCGTGAAAGGATCGGTTGCACCGAGCCAGGACGTGACCATCTTCGTATTGCTCCCCTCGGGGCGCCATTGACCGATCTGCGTGCCACCCACGAACTCCGGCTCCGGATTCGGGGTTTTCCGGCGTAGCGGCAGAATGCGCTCAGCGACGGTATGCCCCAGCTCGAGACCTGGGTCGCCCATCAGCCCGCGATTCGCAACGTACTGATGGTACGCCGTATCGACCGTCGTCTCTTGCGGCGTGCCCTTGTACATGCCCACGAGCACGCCGTGTGCCGCGGCGGCCACTGCTGCGGTTCGCGAACCCTTCGCGCCTTTGATCTCGACGTTGTACGGCTCGAAACGCTTCTCGAGCGATTGCACGGCATCGTGCACGGCGATGTGCACGAGCGCCACGTCCAGCATGCCCTGCGGGCCCGGCCGTTGCGCAGTGATCGCGGTCATCGCGATCTCGTTCCACTCGACAACTGCATTGGTGTTGGTCGCGCTCGCTGCGCTCGCACCGAGCAAACTCAGCGTCATCAGGCTCGCCAGCCTGGTTACCTTGATCATGATCAATCTCCTCGATAAACAAAGTTGCCAGTTTCAGAACAAAGCGATCCCACCCGCATCCAGAGCGGGAACCGCAAACTCGAAAAACATCCCAGTGGGAAGGCGATAGGCGATCGCGGATAGGCGATGGCAGAGGCAGCGCTGACTCTGGCCAGCAGCCCAGTACCGTCGCCCAGCAGCCCTATAGCGCTTCCATGAACGCCACCAAGTCTTTGCGCTCTTGCGGCGTGAACTTGAATCCGAGTGCGACCTCGTAATGAATCACGACATCCTCGAGCGTCTGCGCAATGCCGTTGTGAAAATACGGTGCGCGTGCTGCGACTCCACGCAACGACGGTGTTTTGAACTTGTCGATGTCGCTCCACAGCCCGCTGAGCAGCGCGCGACCTGGATCGGTCGTCTGCCGCGTGGCCGTGCCGTCTTTCTTCGCGAGCTTGTAGAGCGGCATGCCAGGCTTGCGGAACTCCGGTCGCGAAGCGCCGATGTCGAACAACGTGCCGTTCACGTTGCTGCCGTTGTTCGCGGCGTTGTGACATCCGCGACAGCTCTTGCCGTTGCGCGTTTCGTTGAAGAGCTCCTGCCCACGCGCGATCTGAGCTCGCTTGCGATCGGCAGCCTTCGTGGTGCACGAGCCTGGCGGCAGGTCGATCCACGCGTCGAACAAGTTGAAGCGATCGTTGATCGGCGGCTGCGCAGAGAGATTCTCCGGCCCGCCTTGAGCTCCGCAGGTGTCTAGCGCGCCGAGCCCGAAGATGTACGTCTGTGCAAATCGCAACCCGTCTTCATACGCGACAGTCGAATCGACGACTGCATCCGATGCTGCTGGGCCGCCCAAGGCGCCTGCGAACGCGCCACGCGCTTGATGGGCAAGACCTGCATGGACATTGCCCGTTCCGTTCGTGTTCTGATCGTGCCAGCCAACGGTGCGCGCGATGTGGAAATTAGCTGTCGCAAGGGGGCGGCGAAATGCCTGTACTTTCGTGAGACTCGCGCCCGTATTGAGCGGATCGTCGAGCTCTGCGATCACGAACTCGCCGCCGGCTTGGATATCCCCGCCGCGACGAAATAGGCCCTTGCGTAGCATGCTGTACGCCGCGTACTTCTGTGCGAGCGTCTTTGGCTGCGCAGCGGGGCTGTTCGCATCGAGCACGTTGAACAGCGGATCGCGACCGCCCGTGAGCAAGAATCGCAGCTCGACATCGATGGGACGGATGCTCCAGCCGGCGCTAGGCAGATGACACGACTCGCAGGTGCGACCGTTATTGCCTTTGAGCGCATGGAATTCGTTTTCCAGATCCACGAAGCCTTGCGTGCTGTACGTTGCGGCAGCACCTGCTTGGTTCGGGATGGGAAAGTTGTTCGGCAGCCTGTGCTCAGCGGCCGCCACATTGCAGGCGAAGATCGTACCCGCGAGCGCAGCAGACAAGAGCATCATGGCCGAAGACGATCGGCGCAACCAAATCGACATTTCGTATCTCCCTTCGTAGCGCGTGAGAAATCGCGCTTGCTGGAGATAACGGAAATGGCCGATGCGAGCCGCCAGAAAGGCAGGTCAATTGAACTTCAGGGCAGCCTGCGTTTCGGAGTGCTCGGTGCCAAGCCCGGCTGCGAGCGCGCTCGCGGCGCGTTGTGCGGAGGCACGCGCCACGTCTGAATCCCCGTTTGCACGTTGCGCTTCGGCCAGTACAAGCAACGCCGCCCCCACGACGGCGCTGCGCTCTGGATTCGGTGTGTTTGCTTCAGCGAGTGCGAGTGCGTCGCGCGCCGTTTCGAGTGCCAGGCGCACATCACCGAGTGCCAACTGCGCGCGCGCTTTGGTGATCAGCATCGAGCCGAGCTTATCGGCGATGCGCTGGGCCGGATATCCGATCTCGGCGAGCAGCTCATTGATCTCTCGCAAAGCGCTAGCTGGGTCCCCGCGTGCGAGAGCAAGGTCGGCACGCAGAAATTTTGCCGATCGCATCAAGTCGCGATTTTCTGTCGAAGCCTGCTGCCCGAGCTCCTCAGCAGCCTCGATGTCCGGAAGTACCCGCGCGATTCTATTCAACAACAGATTCGCCCGAGCCCGCGCGAGCAATGCTCCAATGCGCGCTCGCGGACCTTCCGTCGCCGTGGCGTACTCGATCGCATGGTCGATCCAAGCGATCCCCTCGTCGGTTTCGTGTACACGCACCTTGAGAAGGCCCAACCATTGCGCATACCTAGCCGGAATCTTGTCGGCGCCTTCTTGACCGGCGAGTTTATCGACGATGTCCTTCTCGATCTCGAGAGCGGCAATGACTTCACCAGCGTCGTAAAGGTGGCCGGCTTGACTATGGCGCGCCGAGATCATGCCCAACCCTGACGTATCGCCTTTGCGCTCGAAGGTCTCGACGCGCCGCTTGTTCCACTGGCGCGCCTCTGCTCGTCGGCCTTCACTCGCGAGCATCACCTCGAGCATCGATGCGAGCGAACCGTACAGAAGGTCGGCTGTTCTATCGGTTCGCTCCATGTATTCGGCGAGGCTCTTCGCCGAGTCGATCGCTTCCGGCAGTCTGCCCTCGCCCCAAAGCAGTCTCACTTGCGCCAACTCGCACTCGCTGCGCCGGTCGAATGAAACCTCATCGAGGAGCGCGAGATTCGCAAGACCATCCTGCAATCTGTGGCGAGCTCGGTCCAGGCGGCCGAGCGCGACTTCCGTTTCAACCGTATTGCATTGAACGTATGCGATACGTTCCGGGTCTCCCATCCTGCGCGCAATGCCCTCCGCCTTCGTCAGCGCCGCGTACTCTCCGTTGGTATCGCCAAGATCCATATAGCGTCCCGAGATGTTGACTAACATGCCGATCACGAATCTCGGATCGTCCCCGTAGTTCTTCTCGAGCACTTCGATGCCCTTTTCCATGAGCTCTCGAATGGTGATGGGTCGGCTCTCGGAACCGACTTCGGTCATGATTTGGTAGGCGAACCGCGCTTGAAATTCGGCGCGACGCGATTGATAGAGCGCGGCATCACGCTGACGGCGTGCTTCGAGCATTTGCACCGTCGTGACCACCGTTGCTGCGAGCAGCGTCGTGGCAATCACCGCAGCAGCGGCGACACCTCCGCGATGCCGGCGGATGAACTTTCGTGCTCGATAGCTCCAAGAATCGGCTCGCGCAGAGATCGGTTGCGAAGCGAGATAGCTGCGTACGTCTTGCGCGAGCGCCTCTGCAGTTTGATAGCGCTCATCGGGCTCTCGTTTCAGTGCCTTGCCTACGATCGTGTCGAGATCGCCTCGGAGCAACGATGCGATGGTTGGCTGATCGACGAGCTGCGATGGCGGCGGCATTTCCTCGTGCAATGATTTCTGCGCTATTTCCATTGCCGATCTGCCTTCCGGCTGCAGCGGATGCTTTCGCGTGAGCAGCTGCGACAGCACGAGGCCCAAGGCATATACATCCGTCGCGGTCGTAACCGACTGTCCGAGGATTTGCTCGGGAGCGGCATAGCCCGGAGTGAGTCCGGCATCCATCTCCCGCGTCACGGACGAGTCCGCGCTGCCGAGAAGCGCGGCGACTCCGAAATCGAGCAGTTTCACGCGCCCGTCCGCGGTCACGAGAATGTTCGAAGGTTTGATGTCGCGATGTACGATGAGGTGGCTGTGGGCGTGCGCCACCGCGGCGAGCACGTCCAAGAACAAATGCAGGCGTGTATCGATATTCAGATCATGAAGATCGGCATACTCATCGATACGCTCGCCCTCGACGTACTCCAGAATCAAGTACGGCTGACCGCTCGGCGCAACTCCAGCATCGATCAGTTGTGCGATATTCGGGTGCCGCAGCTTCGCGAGCACCGAACCCTCCCTAACGAAGCGGTGCTCCGTGGGCCGTCCGAGCAACGAAGCATTCAGCAGCTTGATCGCGGCACGACCTTCGTATCGCCCGTCGCTTCGATGGGCGAGCCAAACCGTGCCCATGCCGCCTTGCCCGATCACTCGTTCGAGCGTGTAGGCGCCGAGTCGATGTCCCGCCAATCCGGGGCGTGAGAATCCGATGAGCCGTTCATCGGCAAGAAGAGGGTCCTCGCCGATTCGGTCTCGCTCGGCGAGCATGGCCCGAATCGTTTTGGCTGCTGCTGGCGCTCGTGAATCCAGCTCTTTCAGCCACGTCGCCCGCGCTTCCCCCTCGAGATCGAGCGCTTCGTCCAGATAGCGGCTGATCTCGCGCCAGCGTTCTTGCTCTTCTGTAGGCATATTCGATCACGTAAACGGAATTCGCGAACGAAAGCCGACAAGCCTTTTCAGTCCGCGAGGAGGTCTCGGTTCTCCAGCGCGCGCTTGAGCAGCACTCGCGCCTTTTCCCAATCCCGCTGCGCAGTGCGTTCGGAGACACCGCGCATCGAGGCGATCTCGATCAAAGAGTAGCCGCAGAAGAACTTGAGATCGACGAGTTGGGCAAGCGATGGATCGATGTTCGCGAGCGTGTCGATCGCAGCACTCATGTTCTCCAGCTCAGTCAGCTCGACGGCCTGCTCCGGCAGCTCTGTCGGCAAACTGGTGATCTCGAATGCCGCTCCCCGCTTCTGCGCTTGTCTATTGCGGGCGTAGTCGATCACCAACGTGCGCATCGCACGCGCGGCATACGCAAGGAAGCGAGCTTCGTCAGGAAACGCGACGTTGTCGCGCTCCTGCATCTTGAAGTACGTCTCGTGCAGCAGCGTCGTCGCGCTCAGCGTCAACCCGGCTCCACGCCGGACTTCGCGCGCAGCAATCTGACGGAGCTCTTCATAGAGCGTTGCAAAGAGCTCGGCGTGCCCCTGCGTGGCGGCCGCCTCGCCGGGGGGAGCAGTATCGGAAACGCTGGACAAATAAGACTCCAAGCTTCTTGGGTGTTGTTTTTGTCTATGTTAGTTCGCCTGCCGCAAGGCCGTCACGCTGCGGCGCACGTCATTGCATCGCGCGTTGTGGCGAGCTGCCTCCGGCGGGGACAGAGCGATCGAGGATATGGCCGGGCGCGCGTCTGCGGGCGAACCACGGATGGCTCGCATCCAACCCACGTTCGAGTGGGTTCGGCCGCTCATCACCAAGCAAACGAAAGTGGAGCGGGTGATGGGAATCGAACCCACGTTAGTAGCTTGGGAAGCTACAGTTCTACCATTGAACTACACCCGCTCGTGAACGGCCGATGATACCTACCGGCCTCGAGCCTTAGAAGTCCCGAGATCGAGTTCCGCTCTCCAGACTCCTTCATGACACGCTCGGGATATCTAGGACTGCGCTAGAGCGAGGTCTTGCGCTGTCATTGTAGAGCCGCGGCTTTCCTCGTGTTTTTTGCTCCCGGTTACCTTCGGACATGCCGTGATCACACGGCGCGCAAAGTTGCGCGCGAGTTGAGAATGGTTTGCAAAGTTAGCGCAAACATTGAGGGTCAAAAACTACGTTAGCGCAAACATTTTGCTTTCCCGTTCAGCTTAGTACATGGTTTGTTCCAGGTTCGGCAGCGGGGATGAGAGAAAGATGAGAAACGAAACCGCACCTTCTGTGCTGGTCGTCGAAGATGAAGGACTCATCGCGATTCTGCTCAAGGAAGTGCTCGCGGATCTGGGACTCGAGCCAAGTGTCTTCACCGAAGGGGAACCTGCTATTGCATCGTTAGCGGCGGGACCGTACTGCGCGGCGATTCTGGATCTCGGTTTGCCCGATATGGATGGCAGTCAGATCGTCAACGCTTTGCTCGAGCGGGATCCGACTTTCCGCATTCTGCTCACTACTGGGCGCGATCCGCAGGAGGTGGAGGAACGTTATGCTGCCTTCCCTCGTGTGAGAGTGCTTTCCAAACCCTTCGATATTTGCATGCTGGAAGACGAGCTCGAGCAACTCGGTATCGCCAAGCCCGTACGTCGTCCGCCGCTCAGGGTCGTCAAGGACAAGCTGAACGATTTTGTCGAAGTGCGCATGATTGCGTAGCTGCACTGAGCCAACCCCGCGCGTCGGGCCTCTCTGTACTTTGGACCAACCTTCCGTCGGTTGGGCGCCGAAGGGGCAACGCCCACCCGTTTG
>JAEZFW010000082.1 GCA_023417315.1 Pseudomonadota bacterium | reverse complement strand
CGCTGGATCAGGCTTTCGCCCATTGTCCAATATTCCCCACTGCTGCCTCCCGTAGGAGTCCGGACCGTGTCTCAGTTCCGGTGTGACTGGTCGTCCTCTCAGACCAGTTACGGATCGTCGCCTTGGTAGGCCGTTACCCTACCAACTAGCTAATCCGACTTGGGCTCATCTGTTAGCGCCAGGCCTTGCGGTCCCCGGCTTTCCACCATAGTGCGTATGCGGTATTAGCCCGAGTTTCCCCGGGTTGTCCCCCACTAACAGGCAGATTCCCAAGCGTTACTCACCCGTCCGCCGCTCGCCGCCAGGATTGCTCCCGCGCTGCCGCTCGACTTGCATGTGTTAGGCACGCCGCCAGCGTTCAATCTGAGCCAGGATCAAACTCTTCACTTAAAGGCTAATTTCTTAGACCTAAATTGAAGCGAGTGTCCCAACCTAGCTTTACTGGCTAAATTGGTAACTCATCATCGAATGTTGCGTTTCGCAACGAACCGACGCGAGTCCCCACACAAATTACCTGTTTCGATTTTTAAAGAGCGATCTACACGCGGGGCGTAGACAGAAGCGGAATTATAACCGCGAACCTCGTCTCGTCAACACCACAGTGAAACTGCGTTTCGACCTTTTTTGGAGTTCGCGCTTCGGTGCAAGACCGAAGTCACCGCGACGAGGGCGCGCATATTACTTGGCGGAAACCGGGAGTCAACACCTGCGCGAAAAGATTTTTTCGAGCCGAGAAGACGCCGGAGATTCCTCACTGAAGCGCGCGTTATCGGTTGCGTAACCCTATGTGGGATCGACGAATCGCATTACCAGTGCGGCGATCCCTGAAGGCTCAGTCGGTCTTTTGAGTCACCGTGATCTCTGCGAACGCGCGCTTACCCACCTGGAAGAGATACGTCGCGCCCGCGCTTACGGTCGCCTTTATGTTGGTGACGCGCTCGTTATTCAAGCGGATGCCACCCTGCTCGATCAGGCGGAAGGCCTGCGATGTACTTGGCACCAATCCACACTGCTTAAGGAGCGCTGCAATCCCGATTTCAGCAGCGTCGATGGTCTCTGTGCGCTTCGGGATGTCCGTAGGAATTTCGCGTTGCTGGCTGCGCGCAGCGAAGTTCTCGCGAGCGCGCTTAGCGGCATCGCCGCCGTGAAAACGCGCGGTGATTTCACCTGCAAGCTCGAATTTCGCTTCCATCGGATTGCGTCCACTCTCCACCTCCGCTTGCAACGCACTGAGCTCGGCATTGCTGCGAAACGAAAGCAGATCGAAATAGCGCCACATCAAGTCGTCCGAAATCGACATGAGCTTGCCGAACATGTCATCGGGCGGCTCGGCGACTCCGACGTAGTTGCCGAGAGACTTCGACATCTTGTTGATCCCGTCGAGGCCTTCGAGCAACGGCATCGTGAGCACCACTTGAGGCTCTTGCCCGTATGATTCCTGCAACTGTCGCCCCACGAGCAGATTGAACTTCTGATCCGTGCCGCCCATCTCGACATCCGCCTGCAATGCGACGGAGTCGTAGCCCTGCACGAGCGGATAGAGGAATTCGTGAACGGCGATAGGTTGACCGCCTTTGTAGCGCTTACTGAAATCGTCGCGCTCGAGCATGCGCGCGACGGTGTGCCGCGCGGCCAGTTGGATCAATCCTGCAGCCCCCATCTGATTCATCCAGCGCGAGTTGAACTCCACTCGAGTTCGCTCTGGATCGAGGATCTTGAAGATCTGCGCCTCGTACGTTCTCGCGTTGGCGCTCACTTCGTCGGGTGTCAACGCCGGTCGCGTAGCATTGCGGCCCGTCGGATCGCCGATCAAGCCGGTGAAATCTCCGATCAAGAAAATGACTTCGTGGCCGAACTCCTGGAAACGGCGCATCTTGTTGATGAGCACCGTATGACCAAGGTGCAGATCCGGCGCAGTAGGATCGAAGCCCGCCTTGATGCGCAGCGGCTTGCCCCTGCGCAGTTTGGTCAGTAGCTCGCTTTCCAGAAGGATCTCAGATGTGCCGCGTTTGATCTCGGCAAGTTGCTCTTCGGCAGTGTGGGTTGAAGGCATCGTTTGGCTCGTGCTCAACAGGCACGTGGAGTTCAGATTTGTATGAGACAGGACTCTGTTTGTATGAGACAGGACTCTATGGGTTCGCCGCTGGGGCCGCAATCCACCGAACGAGAACGCCGTCAATGTTTACCATCGCAGTTGACGCTCATGTCATCCATCTTTAACTTTCGCGCCAGTCTTCACTCGAAGAATAAAGCGCTGCAACGTCGGCCGGATTGAAGGGTTTTTTGGTGCAACCAGGATCAAAGATCGCTCTGGACTACAAGCCGAGCTCCACAAAGTCCCGCGCGGCGATGCATGCGCGGTGGTTTGCTTCCGGCCTCCTCGTCCCCCTGATCGGCGGGCTCATCGTTTACTCCGTTCTAGACAAGCAGGCGTCATCGCGGCTAGAGCGCGAGCCAACCCCAATTGCACTGCCCGAGCTCCCTGCGCTCGAGGTACCCGCGATAGAGCCCGATCCGATTCCGAAACCGCTCGGGGACACGGTCGAGTTCGTCGTCCGTCGCAACGACACTCTTGATCGTATCTTTCGCCAGCTCAAGTTGAGCCTTTCGGATCTGGCGAGTATTCGCGGCTTGCCCGGCGTGCGCGAGAGCCTCGACCGGCTGCGCCCGGGCGACACGATCACCCTTGTCCACGAAGAGGGACTGCTGCAAGCGCTTACGAGACGCATCAGCGAAACCGAGGTACTAAAGGTGACGCGTGGCGAATCTGGATTCGCCGCAGAGGTTCTCGCAACGCCAATCGAAACGCGCGAAGCGTATGCGCACGGCACGATCGAAAGCTCGCTGTTCGTTTCCGCGCGAGCCGCCGGCGTGAGCCCCGAGATCATCCTTGCGCTCGCAAACGATATCTTCGGATGGAAGATCGACTTCGCCCTCGATATTCGCTCCGGAGACCGCTTCACGCTCGTTTACGAGCAGAAGTTTCGCGATGGCGAGTACATCGGCGACGGTCGTATCCTCGCTGCCGATTTCACGAACAATGGCGAGACGCATCGCGCGATCTACTTCGAATCCTCCGACAAGGCGATAGCCGACTATTTCGCCCCAGACGGTCGCAGCATGCGTCGCCAGTTTCTGCGCGCACCACTCGATTTCACCCGCATCAGCTCGAACTTCAATCCTCGACGCCGCCATCCGATCTTGAACACGATCCGGGCGCACAAAGGCGTCGACTACGCGGCAGCAACCGGCACCGTCATCAAAGCCGCAGGCGATGGACGCGTCGACTTCGTCGGCACCAAGGGCGGCTACGGTCGCGTCGTCATCCTCGAGCACGGGGGCGGAATCTCGACGCTGTATGGTCACATGTCTCGATTTGCGAACGGCCTGCGGAAGGGCCAGCGCGTCAAACAGGGAATGACGATCGGTCATGTGGGAAGCTCTGGCGCTGCGACCGGACCCCACTTGCACTATGAGTATCGCGTGAACGGAATTCACAAGAATCCACGCACGGTACCCCTCCCGGACGCGGCACCCATCTCCGATACCTATCGTGGTGAGTTCGACGGCCGCGCCAGGCAGATCCTGGCCTCCTTGGACCGAGCCCAGGATTCCGCAGTTGCGGTGATTCCAGCGAGTGAATAGCGGCGCGATGCACGGCGCCGCGCTTGTAACACACCGCTGATGCGGGCGTAGTATCCTCGGCTCTTCTGAAGTCGCGGGCCTATGCTCGATATCAACCTGAAAGCACCGGAGCATTACA
Organism: Pseudomonadota bacterium; assembly: GCA_023417315.1. Classification (GTDB taxonomy): domain Bacteria; phylum Pseudomonadota; class Gammaproteobacteria; order Steroidobacterales; family Steroidobacteraceae; genus Steroidobacter. The sequence continues at coordinate 113,796 of JAEZFW010000082.1, read as the reverse complement.
TCAATCGAGAGCTCTCGTTTCTCGATTTTAACTCGCGCGTGCTCGCACAAGCTCACGACCCGAGCTTGCCGCTTCTCGAACGAATCCGGTTTCTTGGAATCTCGTGCTCCAATCTCGATGAGTTTTTCGAGATTCGCGTCGCCGGACTCAAGCAGCGACTGGAGCTTGGCACCACGGGGGGCGGCCCCGACGGTATGACGGTCCCAGAGCAGCTGGTCGCCATTCACAGTCGCGCGGCGGCGATCGTCACCGAGCAGTACGAGTTGCTCCACCAGCTCGTGTTTCCAACGCTGGCGGAACAGCGCATTCGCTTCGTCAATGCGCGCACGATGTCGCCCGAGCAGCGCGTCTGGCTGTCCGACTATTTTGCGCACGAAGTGGAACCGGTGCTCACACCGCTTGGGCTCGACCCCGCACGCCCGTTCCCGCGAATTCAGAACAAGAGCTTGAACTTCATCGTGCGATTGTCCGGTAAGGACGCATTCGGACGCGATGCCGAGCTTGCGGTGGTGCAGGTTCCGCGCTCGCTACCGCGCATCATTCGCTTACCAACGACTGAAGCCGCTCCCGGTACGACGTACTTCGTGTTCCTCTCGGCTGTCATCTCTGCATTCGTCGCCCAGTTATTCAGCGGGATGAGCGTCGAAGGAGCGTGGCAATTCAGAGTGACACGCAACAGTGATCTGTTCGTCGACGACGAAGAAGTCGACAACTTGCTGCGCGCGGTGGAAGGCGAGCTCGCCGAACGTCGCTATGGGGCGGCGGTGCGTCTCGAGACTTCACAAGATTGCCCTCCTGACATCTCGAGTTTCTTGCTGAGACACTTCGCGCTCGAGAAGGACGACCTCTACCAGGTGAATGGGCCAGTCAACCTTAATCGACTCACCGCACTTTATGACCTCGTCGATCGGCCGGACCTGAAATTTCCTGCCTTCGCTCCCAGTATCCCTAAGCGACTGGTCGCACGTGAAGACATGTTCACGGCACTGCGCGAAGGAGACCTGCTGCTCCATCACCCGTTCGAATCCTTCGCACCTGTCATCGACTTTCTGCGGCAAGCCGCGCTCGACCCGAGTGTGCTTGCGATCAAACAAACGTTGTATCGCGCGGGCCCACAGTCACCGGTCGTCGATGCCTTGGTCGACGCTGCGCGTGCAGGGAAGGAAGTGACCGTGGTGATAGAGCTCATGGCGCGCTTCGATGAGGCTGCCAACATCCAGCTTGCAACTCGCTTGCAGGAAGCAGGCGCACACGTGATGTATGGCGTCGTTGGTTACAAGACGCATGCGAAGCTCGTGATGGTCGTCCGACGGGAGGAGGGAAAGCTCCGCCGCTATTGCCACCTCGGTACGGGGAACTATCACCCGAACACGGCGCGCATCTACACCGACTATGGACTGTTTACATGCGCCGAGGCGATCGGCGAAGACCTGCACGAGCTGTTCCTCCAGCTCACGAGTCCTACACGCGTGGCGACTCTGCAGAAGGTGCTGCAATCCCCTTTCACCCTGCACGACTCTCTCTTGGAGAAAACGAAGCGCGAGATCGCGCACGCACGCGCAGGCAAGCCGGCGCGAATCATCGCCAAGATGAACTCACTCATCGAGCCGCAGATCATTCAGGCGCTGTATCAAGCGGCCATGGCAGGAGTGCGCGTCGATCTGATCGTACGTGGCATTTGTGCGCTTAGGCCTGGCATACGCGGAATTTCCGAGAACATCCGCGTACGCTCCATCGTCGGGCGCTTCTTGGAGCATTCCCGCGTTTATTACTTCCAGAATGACGGAGAGGCGGAGCTCTACTGCGCGAGCGCCGATTGGATGGAGCGCAATTTCTTCCGCCGCATCGAGGTTTGTTTCCCGATCGAGATCAAGGCGCATCGCGATCGAATTCTGGAAGATCTAGAAATCTATCTCGCCGACAACACGCAGGCCTGGGAGCTTCACTCGGGCGGTATGTACACACGACTCACGCCAGGCGAGAGCGCGCCAGTCAACGCACAGCAGACATTGCTGCAGAAATATGCGGAGATGGTGGGAGTGTGAGTGCGCAGCGCACCCACACGACCTTTAGTTTGAATCCGATCGCCTTGAGGTGATCGACCTCATTCTCCAGATCGGCTGCCGTCAACGGGTGCTCATCGAGCCAGCCTTTCGGGAAGGCAATTTCAAGCGAGCGGCCTTTCGCGCGCAGTTCGATCGCCGGCAAAGCGTTCGGGCTGCGGCCGCGGTGGAGCAATACCGCAAGCCTGAGCAGCACGATCAGGTATTCCGCCTTGATGTGCCACGGCGGATTCAAATCCTCGAAATTTTCAGGGTTAATCTTGCGTCGATGCGAGCCTACGATGCACGCGAGAATTCGCTGTTCTTCCTGAGGGAAGCCGGGCATGTCCGCGTGTTCGAGCAAGTACGCCCCGTGCTTTTGGTAATGGGAATGGGAAACGTCCAGTCCGATTTCGTGCAAACGCGACGCCCATGCGAGCACGAGCTCCGCGAAGGGGTCCTGCAACTCCCATTGATCCTCGGTTTGCCGGAGGAAATCGAGCGCAGTCGCTTCGACTCGTTCCGCCTGCGCGGAATCGACGTGGTAGCGGCCCTGCATCGCACGCACGCTGCGCACCCGCGCATCTTCATGCGTGAGACGACCGATCATGTCGTACAACAATCCCTCGCGCAGCGCGCCTTCCGCCACGCGCATCTCTCGGATGCCGAGCACCGCAAAGATCTCGGCGAGGATGGCGAGACCGCCGAGGAATACAGGTGCACGCTCATCGCTCAGGCCTGCCACCTTCAGCTTGGCGATGTCGCCGACACGAAGTGCATCGTCGATGAGATTCTCCAGGGCTGCGGAAGTGATCACGCCCTCGCCGCGCGCTCGTAGAATCTCGGCGACCGCGCGAATGGTCCCTGAGGATCCCGCTGCACCCTCCCAACCGTAGTCTTTGAAAGCGGCCTGCACAGGCGCGAGCTCCAATCGCGCCGCGAGCCGCGCGCGCTTCATGCGCTTGTCGGTGATTGAGCCGTCGCTGAAGAACGCGGCGCTCATGCTGACGCAGCCCATATAAAGGCTCTCGAGCTTCTTCGTCTGAAGCCCTTCACCAATGATGAGCTCCGTGCTGCCGCCGCCGATATCGACGACGAGCCTTTTGCCGGGTTCGCTTGGCGTCGTATGAGCCACGCCGAGGTACACGAGGCGAGCTTCTTCGATGCCGGAGATGATCTCGATAGGGTGACCGAGCGCCGCTCTTGCGCGATCCAGGAAAGCGCCTTTGCGCCGCGCGCGCCTAAGCGTATTTGTGCCGACGACGCGCACGCGCTCGGCTTTCATATCGCGCAGACGCTGCCCAAATCGCTGCAAACATTCGATCGCGCGCTCGATTGCACCGCGCTCGAGCCGACCTTGCTCGTCGAGACCCGCGGCAAGCCGCACCATTTCACGAAGGCGATCGACGATGATGATCTGCCCGTGCGAATAGCGCGCGACCACCATGTGGAAGCTATTGGACCCGAGATCTACGGCAGCGAGGACATCGGGGATGGAAGAGCGGCGCATCGTTAAGGCTGTGGGCTGTGGGCTGTAGAACTGTAGCCAGAACGAAGAACCCGTCTTCTCGCTTCTGACCTACAGTCTACAGCCTAGAGCCTACAGTCTGGCCGTTAGGCGGAAAACGATGAACCGCAGCCGCACGTAGTCTGGGCGTTAGGATTACGGATGACGAACTGCGCGCCTTCCATGTCTTCTCGATAGTCGATCTCGGCTCCAGCCAAATACTGGATGCTCATCGGGTCGACGAGCAGCGTGACGCCCTGATTCTCGACCTGTATGTCCCCGTCTTCGACATTCTCGTCGAACGTGAAACCGTACTGGAACCCAGAGCAACCGCCCCCCTGCACGAAAACGCGCAATTTGAGGTCTGGATTCGCTTCTTCGCGAATGAGCTCCCCCACCTTGGCGGCGGCGGCGTCAGTAAAAACGAGACTCGGAGGGGCTTGGACTACAGCGTTCATGCCGGCGATATTGGGTCGAAGTGCCATCAATCAAGATGAGCCTAGCCCATCCGCCCCCCGAAATCACGAGGCGTTATCGATCGCTGGCCCAGATTGAGTCGATTGGACGCTCGGCTCGTGACGAGTGGCACCTGTTTTGCGAGGCTCATGGATAAGCTTGCCATTGATCTCGGCGCCCATTTCCATCTCGATCAGACCGTAATACACGTTGCCAGTCACACGGGCCGTTGCACCAAGCTCGATGCGCTCATGCGCAAGAATGTCGCCCTTCACGGTGCCGTTGAGGACCACATTCGGCACGGCGACGGAGCCCTCGACCACGCCGGCGTCGCTCACGCTGAGCGTCGCGCCCGAATCTGGGGGTGCATCGACGTTGCCCTTCACGTGGCCATCCACGTGAAATCCGCCCGTGAACTGCACGTCTCCGATGATGCGCGTCCCGGCGCCGATGAGCGTGTCGATTCTCTGTGGCTTCGGTTTATTGCGGCTGAACATATGACGTTGCGTTATTCGTAGTGTGTGGTTGGGAGGCGTGTAGCCTACGTACGCAAGCGCCCAGGACGCTTGCGCACTGACGTTACGCGTTAACTTTCGAGTTGCACCTGCCAGGGATATGACTCGCGCACGGGTTCGAGCTTCGCCGTGCGTACCTCGACGTTGATCGCTCTCGGTTCGAAGCCGAGTGGCAACACGATGTCTTGCTCGAGATTTTGAAAGTAGCGGAACCGGAATGCCAGATTCGCATCGCCGGACGGTTGGGTGTCGGACAACGCAAGTTGCACGGGCTTGTTGGCTTGCACCCCTTCGATCTCGATCTTTACCGATCCTGAAACGACCGCGTCCTGCCGCATCGATTGAACCAACACCAGTCTCAAGCGATAGTGCTGATCCGCGCCGCCAGGAAGAACTTGGAAGCGCTGAATGCGCAGGCCGCCGATTCCATCTTCTGGCGAAACGATGCCGCGATAGAACGTCAGCTCTTCGCGATGCTTCAGAACCTGGGCCTGCAAGTCGGAGAGGTTCTTCTCGACGTCGGCGTAAGCCTTGCGGTCGACCTCGCGCGCAAGCTCCGCAGCTGCGACCGCTTGGCGGAGCTGTTCGTTGTCTTTCTCAAGCCTGTCGATCGTCGTCGCAAGCTCGCGACGATGTTGGAGCTCGGCGTACTTGCTATACCCGCTGCGATAACGACCCAGCTCGAACATTCCGAACAGCAGCAGGACCAAGCCGATCGCCGAGCCGATCGCGATCGCGCGCCGGCGCCACGGTGCGTGGTAGCGGACCACCAGTCGGCCCGTGCGCAGAGGTGCGTGATCTGCCATCGTTCAGAATTTGCAGGTAATCTTCACAGATTAGACCACACCCGCACCTTACGTAATGCGACCCGGCGCAAGGAATGCGGCGGCGGGTTCCCTCAAAACAGGTCAGCCGGACCCTGACCGCCATCAGCCTCTGTGCATACAGAGGCTTCTATCCCGCAACATCGGAGCGGACATCGCCCAATGCTTTGGCTTAGAGCCTTTCACATCATCTTCGTCGTGACGTGGTTCGCAGGCCTGTTTTATTTGCCCCGCCTGTTTGTCTATCACGCCGCCGCAGAGGACCACATTGGCCGAGAGCGGTTCAAGGTCATGGAGCGCCGTCTCTTCGTCCTAATGACGATTGGTGGCTCGCTCGCGGCGCTATTCGGTCTAGGGCTGATTGCGAGCATGCCGGGATTACTCGCAGCCGGGTGGCTGCACCTCAAGCTCTCGCTCGTCGTGCTCCTCATCGCTTATCACATCTGGTGTTATCGGCTGCTCATTACATTTCGTCGAGATGCAAATCGCCGCAGTGAGCGCTGGTACCGCATCTTCAACGAGGTCCCGACGGTCTTCCTATTCGCGATCGTGCTGTTAGCGGTTTTGAAACCGTTCTAGCGAGCCTACGGCCCGCGAACAGGCGCACCCTACGCTTCGCGCTTACGCGCCAGATTTCGCAGATTCTTCTCCTGTTCATACCATTCCGGCAGACCAGGCGGATCATTCGGAAACGCGCGCCGGCCCAGCTCATCGAGTGCACGCACGTAGACCGCGCGCTTAAAGAAGATCACTTCTCGCACGGGCGTCCAGTATTCCACCCACCGCCAGCGCTCGAACTCCGGTTCGTTCGTCCAATCGAACTTGAACTGATCTTCTGATCCTACGAACTGCAGAAGGTACCAACGCTGTTTCTGGCCGATGCAAGGCGGCTGGCTGTTCTTGCGGACATATTGCTTGGGTAACCGATAGCGCAGCCAGTTGCGAGTGGATGCGAGCACACGAACGTGGTCCGGCTCGAGGCCAATCTCCTCTTTCAATTCGCGATATAGCGCCTCTTCAGGTCGCTCGCCCTGACGCACGCCGCCCTGCGGGAATTGCCAGCCGCGGCCTCCGGTTCGGCCGCCGAGAAACACGTAGCGATCGTCGCGGATCAGCACGATCCCGACGTTGGCGCGAAAGCCGTCTGCATCGATCGTATCGGTCATCTTGTCGAGCGAGCAACAGGGACGAACCTGTTGGAAGTAGATGGGCTGCGATTGTTCCACACAACGCAAATATCGGATAGCGGATGGTGCTCACGCGCACACAGCGCTTGGACTCCGCTCCCGCTCGACAGGTAACCTGTCTAACCGTGACTCACGCCCGCACTATCGCTGTATACGCCGCCATCACACTCGCCGCGGTCGCTACGCTCACAGCCTCGACGATGTTCGGGAGCGTGGAGCTGCAGCTTGGCGAGATGTGGCATTCATTGTGGTCCGAGTCCAGCCTGGCGCACGATGTGATCTTCGAGCTCAGGGTCCCTCGAGCCTTGAGCGCGTTCGGCGCGGGAAGTGCGCTTGCACTGGCGGGGGTACTCATGCAGGTGCTATTGCGCAATCCGCTCGCGGATCCTTTCGTGATGGGCGTATCCGGAGGAGCTGCTGTCGCCGCGCTTTCGGCAATGATGCTGGGGCTGAGCGGGCTGCTCATTGATATCAGCGCAATTGTGGGCGCGCTCGCGGCTACTCTCCTCGTCTTCGCCTTGGCTCACGACGAAGGCAGCTGGGCACCCGTCAGACTGCTGCTCACAGGCATCGTGATTGCCGCGGGTACGAGCGCCATCGTCACGATGCTGCTCGCGCTCGGTGAGGATCGTGAGCTTCGCGGCATGTTGTTTTGGTTGATGGGTGACTTGTCGATTGCGGATCGGCCCGTCCCGCTCCTCTTGCTGTCCGCCCTCGGTCTCGTGCTCGGCGTGCCGATCGCTCGGCATTTGAATCTACTTGCGCGCGGCGAGCTTCAAGCACGCGCGCTCGGCGTGCCGGTGAATGCGCTTCGAATTGCCATCTTCATAGCAAGCTCCGTGCTTACTGCCGCGGCGGTGACCAGCGCCGGCACAGTCGGCTTCGTCGGACTCGTGACACCTCACCTGGTCCGGCTGATGCTGGGCTCAAATCATCGCGTCGTGATACCCGCCGCCGCTCTGCTCGGAGGCACGCTCGTGATGTTCGCGGACCTCTGCGCTCGCACGTTGTTCGCCCCGCGCCAACTCCCCGTCGGCGCGCTCACTGCCATGGTCGGCGTACCTTTGTTCTTGATCCTAATGCGACGCGATGCGCGCGCGAGGAGCTGAGAGTGACTGGTGACGGGCAAGAACGCCAGGGCTGAGCGGGTCTAGCACCCTACTCGAGCAGACCGTCTTGCCCGTCACCCGTTACTTCTCATCTGCTTCGAACGCGACAACGTGATCAGGCTCGATCCGAATGCCGATGTGCTCGCCGATCGCGTGATCGTGATGACTCGGTACGAGCGACAGCAGCCGGGCACCGCTAGGCAGCTTCAGCGTGTACAGGAACTCTGCGCCCCGGAACGTTCGCGCACAAATTTCCGCGGTGAGCGTGCTCGCGTCATCGTGGATGACATCATCGGGCCGCAATAGCAGGTCCACTCGCTGGCCTGATTTCCATTCTCGTGCGCCGTTCATTCGGACGAGTCCGACTTCCGTCTGAACCGAATCCGTTCCGACCACATCGCCAGTCAAGAACACCCCTTGACCAACAAAGTCTGCAACGAAGCGCGTCGCGGGACGATGGTAGAGATCGTATGGCACATCCCACTGCTCGAGTCTGCCATGACGCATCACGCCAACGATATCTGCGACGGCAAACGCCTCGTGTTGATCGTGCGTGACGAGCAACGCAGTCGCACCGAGTTGCTTGAGCACTGAGCGTACTTCGATACTCAACCGCTCACGTAGCTCCACATCCAAGCTCGAGAACGGCTCATCGAGCAGCACGATGTCAGGTTTAGGTGCCAATGCACGCGCCAATGCCACTCGCTGTTGCTCACCGCCGGAGAGCTGATGCGGATATTGAGAGCGTCGCTCGCCGAGGCCGACGACCTCGAGCAACTCCCCTACGCGACGAGCGCGCTCGCTACGCGTCAGCCCCGGCAAGCCGAAGCCAATGTTCTGCTCCACATTGAGATGCGGGAACAGCGCCAGGTCTTGGAATACCATCCCAATGCGTCGTCGCTCTGGCGGAACCGACAGGCCGCGCTCGGCGAGCACGCCACCTTGTGCGCGAATCGTGCCCGCATCGATCGGCTCGAAACCTGCGATGCAACGAAGCGCAGTCGTCTTACCGCAGCCGCTCGGTCCGAGCAGACAGCCGATTGCGCCGCGCTCGAGCTGGAAGCTCAAGCCGTTCACCGCGCTTCGTGCGCCGAACGTGCGCACCACATCCTTCAATTCAAGCCACATGCTCACCTCGGCGCGTGAGCAGCGCGGTCGGAATCAATCCGACCAGGACGATGGCGAGTGCCGGCAGCGCCGCACGCTCCCACTCGCCCTCGGATGTCATCTCGAACACGCGAACTGCCAACGTGTCCCATCCGAACGGTCGCGATATGAGCGTGATCGGCATCTCCTTCATCACATCTACGAACACGAGGATGGCTGCCGTCGTCAGGCTCGTACGCAACAAGGGAACGTGCACGCGCCGCATGAGACTCATGCCCGTCGTACCCAGGCTGATCGCAGCTTCATCGAGCGCGGGTGTGATCCGGTTGAGCCCGCTTTCGACAGGATTGAATCCAACTGCCAGAAAACGCGCGAAGTAAGCAAGGAGCACAGTGACGAGCGTCCCCTGGAGCAGAATCGCCGGCGCTGAGTCACCGAACGATGCCGTCAACCAATTCTGCAAGACGTTATTCAACGCGATGATCGGCACGAGGATTCCGATCGCAAGCACGGTACCCGGCACCGCATATCCCATACTTGCGATCCGCACCAACCCTCTGGCAGCGGGTGACGGATACAAGCGCTGCAAGTACGCCACGAGCAAACTTGCACCGACGATGATGATCGCCGCGGAGCTCGCGAGCACGAGACTATGTACGATGAACGCGAAATATCGAGCATCCAGATCCATCGATGCGCGCGTGAATGCCCAGATACACAGCTGCACGAGAGGAAGTATGAATCCAAGTAACAGTGTGAACCCCGCGTAGCCGACCGCAAGCCAAGCACGCGCTCCCGTCAACTTTTGTCGCGGCATGTCACGCGAGACATCGCGAGCGGCGGCAAAGCGCAGGTTGGCCCGAGAATGACGCTCGAGAACGAAGGCGATGAGCACCAGCACGAGCAACACCGCGGCGAGCTCGAGTGCGGCATCGACTGAAAACATTCCGAACCAGGCTCGATAAATCGCGGTAGTAAAAGTGTCGTAGTTGAAGACGGATACCGCGCCGAAGTCGGCCAGGGCTTCCATCGCAACCAGTGCCGTTCCGGCCACGATCCAAGGACGCGCGAGTGGCAACACCACGCGTCGCAGCGCCTGCGGAGCGCTCATACCGAGCGTGCGGGCCGCTTCCTGCGCTCGCCGGCCTTGCGTGAGAAACGCACCGCGTGCGAGCAGATAAACATACGGGTACAGGGACAATGTCAGCACGAAGATGACGCCGCCTGTCGATCTGATCGGCGGGACCCAGCTCGATGAGCCGACGGCTTCCCGCAACCAAGTCTGCAGCGGGCCGGCGTAATCGAGAAATCCCACGGCGATGAATGCAAGCACATAGCCCGGCATCGCCAGCGGCATGAGCAACGCCCAATCGAGGAAACGCCGGCCCGGAAACTCGCACATCGTGATCAACCATGCGAGCGAAGTCCCCAACACTGCGGCCGCGATCGATACGCCCACGACTAAGTTGATCGTGTTCGCAAGCACGCCGGGCAAGACATGGCACGACAGGTGCGCCCACACTTCGACTTCTGGCGTCAGCACTGCGGAAAGAACGACGCACAGCGGCACGAGCGCTGGGAGGCACAGCACTGCGAGCAGCAGGAACCCCCGAAGGCTCTTCATCCCTCGAAAGCCGGCCGCGGGTATCGCAATGGCGTCGAGCGCCATGGGTGCTCTTAGCGGAAGCCGGCGCGGTCCATCAGCCGAACAGCATCAGCCTGCAATTCTCCCGCCTTCGCCACATTCAGCGGGCTTGCACGGAATGTTCCCCAACTCGCGACGAGCGGATCCGCAGTCACGTTGGGGTTCGCCGGGTATTCGAGATTCGCATTCGCAAACATCGATTGCGCTTCCGGCTGACTCAGCCATTCCAAGAATTTCTGCGCTGCTTTGGCGTGCGGCGCGGCCGCGGTCACGCCCGCGCCCGACACGTTGACGTGCACACCTTCGCCGGCAAGCTGCGCCCAGAACAGCTTGATCGGCAGATCTGGCTTGTCGCGCAGGAGACGGCCGAAGTAGTAGCTATTGACGATACCCACATCGCACTGTCCGGCGACGATCGCTTCCATCAGGCGGGTATCGTTCGCGAACGGTTCAGCAGCGAGATTCGCGACCCATCCGCGGACGATCTCCTCTGCCCTTTGTTCGCCGTGCGCCGCGATCATCATGGCAACGAGAGATTGGTTATATACGGACTTCGAAGTGCGCAAGCAGAGGCGCCCTTTCCACTCCTCAGCGGCGAGGTCTTCGTAGCCGTTCAGCGTTTCCGGTTTGACCCGCTCAGTGCTGTGCACGAGCGTGCGTGCGCGCACCGACAGCCCGAACCATCGGTTGTCGGGATCCTTGAGATGCTCGGGAATGTTCTGCTTGAGGACGTCGGACTCGACGGCCCTCAGGATGCCCCGGTCCGCCGCTTGCCACAGTTGACCGGCATCAACGGTGATCAACACATCCGCGGGAGAGTTCTTCCCTTCTGCTGCAAGCCGCTCGATGAGAGGTCCCGCGTCGTCCGTCACAAAGCGAATCGCTTGGCCGGTGTCGGCGGTATAGCGGTCGAACAGGGGTTTGATCAGCTGCTCATTCCGCGAGGAATACACCACGAGCTCGTTCGGCTCTCGAGAGCATCCGATTACACCGAGTACTCCCAGCGCAAGAATCGCGGCACGAGAAAGGATCGAAGATCGTTGTGACATAGGCAGGTGCTTAATGAGAATGAATCGCATTAAGCATGCTAGCACGAATTCCACCAAGTGACGAAGTGACGAGGTGACGGAGTGACGAAGTCAGAACAGCTCGCGACGGATGCGGGCTCGCTTTCAATCCAATCTACCTCTGACTTCGTCCACTCGTCACTCACGCTCGTCACGCCAGCTCCACTCTGTTCCTGCCTAGCTGCTTCGCCCGGTACAACGCAGCGTCGGCATTGGCCAGCAGACGCTCGGCTGCACTCTTCAGATCCGTTTCATCGCGGGAGAGCACAACCCCGGCAACCCCGATGGAAACCGTCATCGTGAGCTGCACGCCGGGGGCGATCTCCAGCGGAGTTTCGCAGACCGAGGCGCGCACTCGCTCCCCCAGCGCAACCGCTTGCTCAGGCGAGATACCCGGCGCGAGCACCACGAATTCATCGCCACCGAAACGGGCCGCCGCATCGCTTCCGCGAATGTGCGCGTCCACGCGCTGGGCCGCCTCCCTTAGCGCCATGTCACCAGCCAGATGGCCGTGCTTGTCGTTGATCTGCTTGAACCGATCCAGATCGATGATGAGGCACGTCAATCCAGTTCCTTGGCGTTGCGCCCGTGCGAGCTCTTCTTTGAGCCTGGCATTCAAGTAGCGCCGGTTATGCCAGCCGGTCAGGAAGTCGGTGAGCCCGCTGCGCACGAGCCGCGCGCGGTTGATCGTGTTCTCGATTGCGAACGACGCGATGACGCCAAGATGCGCAAGAAAGTCCGTGGCGAGATGGCGCGAGAACCGCTTCTCGTCTGCGCTGCCGAAATTGAGGCTGCCCTGCAGTCGTTCCTGACGTCGCAGCGGAATCAGCGCGACACTGCGAACCGACTCCGCATTGGGAAACAACAGTTGATGATCGCAACCCATGTATGGGCCGAGCCAAGGTTTGTGGAACGAATTAAACTGCGGCGCCATGCCGATCAAGCTGTCCGAGAAGAGCACGTTCGGGATGCTCGCGCTGTCGATGTGCTCCGCGATGAGCAGGTGCCGTATCTCGTGCTGAGGGTCCCAGAGCAGCAGCGTCACGCTTTCCAGCGAATAAGACGTCTTGAGCCCATTGCAAATCGCATCGAAGAGCTGCGAGATAGTCTCCGCCTTCAGCAGCTCGAGCTCTCGCTCCTGGCTGCGTTTCAACAAGCGCTCGTTCGCGGCGGCTTCATCGACGAGTGCAGCGATACGCGCACGCAGTTCGCGCACTTCATTGTTGATATCTCGCGCAGACATGGGCCTCGAATCCCTCGCTCGTTAGTTGTTGGGCGCGAGCGGTTTCTGAAAAATCAGCCTTCGCGCACTCGCCCTGCGAGGTATTCACGGCCGCGCTGCATGAGCGCCGTGAACTGGGCTGCATCGTTGGAGGCGACCGAGGTCCAAATCCGCTCCACTGCATCGCGCAGCGCCTGCAACGACTCGCGTCCGTATTCGTTCAGACTTTGAATCTCGAAGTACAGATCGGGACTTTCGCGCGCGACCCGCGAAGCGACGTCGACTTGCGCGTCGTATGTCGTGCTGGACAGGGTCGCAAGGCGCGGGGCGGCCTCGCCGCTCTCGGCAAGGGCGGTGAAGAATGCGATGTTCAAGGCGTGAGACAGACCGAGCACGTATGCGACCAAGCGATCATGATCATCCAAGCTCATGACCACCTGCTCCGCCATGGTGGAGGCGAACAGATCGCGCGCCTGCTCGACCGCTTCTTCATTTCCCAGGTCTACGAAGATGACGTGCCGACCGGACAATAGCTCGGTGTCTGGCCCGAACATGGGGTGCACGGACGTCACGCGGCACCCCGCGGCCTGCAGGGCTGAGATGCCCCGGCGCAACGGCGTTTTCAAGGAGCCGATGTCGAAGACCACTCCTTTTGGCTTGATGCTCGCAAGCTCTGCCAGTATCTCGTTCGCAATCTTGATTGGTGTGGCGACGACGATGATGTCGTGCGTCAACTCGAGCTCACGCCAGCCTCGCGAATAGGTGTAGCCGCCGCTCGCAAAGCCCTCCGGCTCGCCCGCAGGGTCAGCGATCGTGATCGCATATCCCTGCGAAGCTAAGAACTCGGCGAACCAGCGGCCCATCTTCCCGCTGCCGCCGATCACCAGCGCCGTTCGTCCGCTGCCACGTCCACCCGCGGCTACGCGAATGCGTTCCTGCGTCGTGAGCGAACCTCGGATCAATAGACGCAGGACTGATTCGGCCAAGGCCGGGGACATGCCCAACCCCTGAGCTGTCTCGCGCGCACGCAAGAGCACTTCACGCTCACGGTTGAAGTCGCGGGTCGCTCGACCATCGCGTGATTTCACTTCTGCGACTTGACGGCTCAGTTTCTGCCGCTCGGCAACGAGCGTCAGGAGTTGTTTATCGAGCTCGGTCAAGCGAGCTCGGAGCACGTCTAAACTCATAGGGGGCAAGTCTGCTTGGACTGCGTTATAGCGTCCCTCCCTTTTTACTCAGGGGACGAGTGCCCCGCAAGCGCTACGCACCTGGAATGACCGGACGACGTGACGCTTCATGGAAAGGATTAGTGACGCTTTCGTCAACTTTCGCAGCTAGGGCTCGAGGTAAGGGTGACCTCGAGCCCTTTCTCGCGAAGCTCGAGGGATCTTCGCTTAGCTAGAAGAGTGGCACGCTGATGATGAGGCTCGCTACCGAGTGGTGAGGATGCGGGCCGTGATATCGATAGCGCGGATAGTAGTAGTCGTAGTAGTCGCGAACGGCGACATGGTAGTGGGCCGCATGGTAGTGCCGCCGATCCGAGCAGTATCGTCCGCGATAGCTCGCCGGCGCCCAATAACGCCCGCTATGGTAGTGCCAACCTGACCGGACATGCTTTGGTGGATGCTTGTAGCGATGCTGCGCGTGACGATGAGCAGAATAGTACCCATGCTTTGCATCGTGAGATCGATAGTGTCGTGGATGATGCCGCGTGGCCTCGTGATGCCGCTTCTGCTCGTAACGTTTGTGCGCGTGCGAGTCGCGCCATCGATGCCGATCGTCCGCTTGCGCCGCTACTGTAAAGCTGAAGGCACCTAGCGCTACCGCGATCAAACCAAACTTGCGCATCCAGGGTGTCGCTGCGAACGAACGCATTTGAACCTCCTCGTGCTAATCACCACGCGAGCTACGCTAGGCTCGAGGCACTGAACACCTCCTGAATCGACGATTCGGCTCGCTGCGGATGCATAATGCGCGCTTGGACCAGGACATGATCATGCACGAGTTGCTTCCGACCACCTTGCCGAACGATCCCCTGCAGCTGTTCACCGAGTGGTTCGCCTATGCGCGCGCTCGTAGCCTGCAACCCAATCCGGATTGCATGGTGCTCGCGAGCGTTGGCGCTGACGAGCGCCCTTCTGCGCGCGTTGTTCTGTGCAAACGGATCGCAGCGGAAGGCTATGTCGTGTTCTTCACTAACTATCGATCGCGCAAAGGTCAGGAGCTCGGCGCGCATCCGCGGGCAGCGGCCGTCTTCCACTGGGACGCGCTGCATCGTCAGGTGCGCATAGAAGGGCGCATCGTGCGCTCACCCGATGAGGAGAGCGACGCTTATTTCGAAAGCCGCGCTCTAGATAGCCGCATCGGAGCCTGGGCAAGCGAACAAAGCGCCCCGCTTGATGCGCGCAGCGTATTGGAAGAGCGGGTACAAGAGGTTGCGCACCGCTTCGGCATCGCTCCAGGCGCTCAGGATGCAACCGTGCCTCGCCCGCCTCACTGGGGAGGATTCCGACTTTGGATCGAAGCAATCGAGCTATGGATCGAGGGCGCGAACCGTGTGCACGATCGTGCCGTGTGGACACGAGAATTGCAGCCTCGGGACGAGTATTCCTTCGCGCCAGGCGAGTGGGCGGCGACGAGGTTGTATCCCTAGCGCGCTGACGGTTGGTGATGCTGGTTCTTTTCCGGCCGTCAACCGTCAACTGTAGACCGTCAACTCATTTGACGACCTTCAATGTCGGCTTGCCGCGCTTCGAGTCGGTACCCGTCGGGGAGCCGTCCGGCGAGGGAGTTGGAGATTCGGGCGGCGGAGGCGGTGCATCAGCTTCGGAGAAGATCATTCCCTGCCCCGTCTCTCGCGCGTAGATGCCGAGCACGGCGCCTACTGGTACGCTCACGTCGTACGTCGCCGCTCCGAACCGAGCGCGAAATCGAACGATGTCATTGCCGAGGACGAGCCCGCTGGTGGCGTGATTGCTGACGTTGAGAATGATCTTGCCGGCTTGCACATACTGGCGCGGCACTTCGACACCTTGCATGGTCGCATCGACGACGATATGCGGCGTTTGTGCGTTGTCGCTGATCCATTCGTGCATCGCGCGCAATAGATAAGGACGGCGCGACCTCAACGGCTGTTCGGCCATGACGAGCTGCGCTATGCGCGCATCTCCTGCTCTATACGCGACAAGCTTTGCCTAAACGCGGGGCGCGAGAAAATCAGGTTCGCGTATCGCGAGATGGACGGTGCTTGGAGCAGATCGATCTCCCAAACGGCGAGCCGCCACAAAATCGGCGCGATGGACGCGTCGACGAGCGAAAACTCGTCCGAGAGAAAATACGGCTTTGCCTTGAAGACCTCGGCACTCGCAAGGATGCTCTCGCGCAAGATCTTGCGCGCCTTCAGCCCTTGCTTTTTGTCGTTCTGATCCTCGATCTGCTGGGCGAGGCTGTACCAATCCTTCTCGATGCGATAGAGCGCCACGCGAAATTGGGCACGCGCGACGGGATCGACTGGCATGAGCGGCGGATGCGGGAAGCGTTCATCGAGATACTCGATGATGACACGTGAGTCGTACAGCACCAGATCCCGATCGACGAGTGTCGGAACCGTGTTGTACGGATTCAGGTCGAGCAAATCCTCTGGAAGGTTGCCGTCCTGTACATCAATCGTCTCCACGTGAATGCTCTTCTCGGCCAGCACGATACGCGTGCGATGGCTCCATGGATCATCCGCCTTGGAGAAGAGCGTCATCACGTCGGTACGCCCTGGAGTCGCGTCTGGTGAGCACCGCGCGGCGTGAGCCTCGCGCCACTCACTTCACGTCTTTCCAGTACTCCTTCTTGAGCAAGAAAGCGAATAGGAAGAACACTAGCAGGAACGCGAGCACTTGGAAGCCCAGATTGCGCCGCTGCAACTGCATCGGTTCACTGATGTAGTCGAGGAAGTTGACGGTATCCAGTACGAACTGGTCGTACTCGGCAGGCGACAATGACCCGGGTTGAGCCAGCTGGAACCCTTTGAATTTCTTATGAACCGCATCGTGCGCAGGGTCGCTTTCGCCGTCGTATACCGCCTCCTGGTAGCCCTGCAGCTCCCACAGCACATGAGGCATCGAGGTTCCAGGCAGCACACGGTTGTTAACGCCCGTCGGACGGTTCGGATCCAGGTAGAACGACTTCAGAAACGAGTACACGTAATCCGTTCCGCGCGACCGAGCGATCAACGACAGATCGGGTGGCACTGTGCCGAACCAGCGCGCAGCCGCCTCCTCGGGGAAGACGTTCTGCATGGTGTCGTGAATGGCCTCCCCGGTGAACATCAGGTTCTCCATCACTTGTGCCTCGGTTAGGCCGAGATCCGCACCTAAACGGCTATAGCGCACATAGCGCGCGGAGTGACAGCCCATGCAGTAGTTGACGAAATTGCGCGCCCCCCTCTGCAGCGACGCCGTGTTTGCGACATCGTTGTTCGCGCGCTGGATGGCATCCCCACCCGCGGAAGCGGCGAGCGCAACGCCACTCCATGAGGCGCTCAAAACGAGCGCAAGCACGATGTTCTTGATCTTCGAATTAGTGGGCATGGTAAGTCACCCGCTCAGGCACTGGCTTCGTTGGGTCGATCTTCGTGTACCAGGGCATGAGAACGAAGAAAGCGAAATAAACGAGCGTGAAGAAACGAGCCGCGTAGGTGTACGCGGGCGTCACGTGTTGCAGACCGAGGTACCCGAGTGCAACGAAGCTCACCGCGAACGCGAACAGGAACGCCTTGAAGATCCAGCCGCGATAACGAATCGACTTCACCTTCGCGCGATCGAGCCATGGCAGAAACACGAACGCGACCACTGCGAGTCCCATCAACACGACGCCGAGAAGCTTGTTGGGCACTGCACGCAAGATCGCGTAGTACGGTGTGAAGTACCACACGGGTGCGATGTTTTCGGGTGTCTGCAGCGGATTCGCCGGCGCGAAGTTCGCGTGCTCGAGGAAATAGCCTCCCATCTCAGGCGCGAAGAAGATCACGCTTGCGAACAGCGCGAGAAACACGATCAACCCGACGAGATCCTTCACCGTGTAGTACGGATGGAAGGGAATGCCGTCCACAGGATAACCGTCCGGACCTTTCACCTTCTTGATGTCCACACCATCCGGATTGTTCGAGCCGACTTCGTGCAGCGCGAGGATGTGCGCGATGACGAGGAACACGAGCGCGAGCGGCAGCGCGATCACGTGCAGCGCGAAGAAGCGATTCAACGTGATGTCTGAGATGTAGTAGTCGCCGCGAATCCACTCGACGAGCGACTCACCGATTCCGGGAATTGCGCCGAACAACGACACGATCACCTGCGCGCCCCAGTAGGACATGTTGCCCCACGGGAGCAGATAACCGAAGAATGCTTCGGCCATCAGCGCAAGATAGATGAGCATGCCGAAGATCCACACGAGCTCGCGCGGATTCTTGTACGAGCCGTACATCAAGCCGCGGAACATATGCAGATAGACGACGATGAAGAATGCCGATGCGCCGGTCGAATGCATGTAGCGAATGAGCCAACCCCATTCGACATCGCGCATGATGTACTCGACCGATGCGAACGCATCCTCCGCGGACGGCTTGTAATTCATCGTCAGGAAGATGCCCGTGACGATTTGAATGACGAGCACGACGAGCGCGAGCGACCCGAAGTAGTACCAGAAGTTGAAGTTCTTCGGCGCGTAATACTCGGTCATATGCGCTTTGAGGAAGCGCGAATAACCGAGTCGCTGATCGCACCACTCCGCGATGGCAGCCATGCGGCCGCGACGGGCAGGAGCCGGCATCGTAGCGCTCATTATGCAACCTCCGCGTCAACGCCGATTTGAACGAGGCCTTCATTCACGAAGCGGTACGGCGGCACACGCAGATTGGTCGGTGCAGGCACGTCCTTGAACACGCGACCGGCCATATCGAACCTGGAACCGTGGCACGGACAATAGAATCCACCGGGCCAATCGGCGCCGAGCTCCGCGTCCTGCGGCTCGAAGCGGCCGAGCGGGGCGCAGCCGAGGTGAGTGCAGACACCCACGAGCACGAGGTACTCAGGCTTGAGCGCGCGCGAATCGTTCTTCGCGTATTCGGGTTGTTCGGACTCTTCCGAGCTCGGGTCGCGCAGTTGATTCACGACCGCGGGTGTAGTCAGCGTCGCGAGCATCTCCGGAGTACGCCGCACGATGAAGATGGCCTGACCACGCCAATTTACTTTGACGACGGCGCCCGGCTCGAGTTTGCTCACGTCTTGTTCGACTGGCGCACCGAGCGCTTGTGCACGTGCGCTCGGTTTCCAGGAAGCCAAGAATGGGACCGCAGTTGCGGCAAGACCGGCGACCCCGGTGACTGTGGTAGCGACTAACAGAAAATGTCGCCGTCCACCATCGATCTGTTCTGATTCTGCGCTCATCCACAATCTCCGCGAGGGGCCTAATGCCCGCTCGACCGAAATGCCACCTCGCGCGCTGTGCACGAGCACACTTTCGCGAAGCCTCACGGACGGTCCGCGCCAGTGCGTAGTTTCAATCGTTCAAGGAATTGCGCATTATACACATATCGATCAGTGCGCTTTGAAGCGCAGTCCGGCGCAGCATGGAGGCTACACCGCTCACCTATCGCAGCAGAGCATCGTGCCGACGCTCCAAGAATCGTTGAAGTTCTTTCTCAAGTGGACGCTCGTCGGCCTGAGCGCGGCCGGGCTGCTGCTCATCGTGCGACTCGGTCTGTCCGATGGTCCTGCGGCGATCGCAGGGGATCGAGCCACGCTGCCACGTAACACGGAGGAGATAGGCGCGCGGCGTTCGTTTGCCGATGCCGTGAGTCGCGCCGGTCCCGCGGTCGTCAATATCTACACTGCCCGGGTCGTCGAATCCGCCCGCCAGGAATCACCGCTGCGCGGCAATTTGCCGAACGTGCGCAGGCGTGTGGAAGGAAGTCTTGGGTCCGGCGTCATCGTCGATACTGCCGGGCACTTGATTACGAACCATCATGTCATTCAAGGCGCAGCAGAGATCCGCGTGCAGCTCGCGGACGGCCGAATCGCGACCCCCGCCATCGTTGGAACGGATCCCGATACCGACCTGGCTGTTCTGCGGGTGGATGTCGAGAACCCGCCGTTTATGACGATGGGCCGCTCTAACGAAGTACGCGCAGGCGATGTCGTGCTTGCGATCGGCAATCCTTTCGGGCTCAGCCAGACGGTGACTCAGGGCATCGTCAGCGCAACAGGGCGAGGTCGATTGGGTGTCGCCGATTTCGAGGATTTCATCCAAACCGATGCAGCCATCAATTTCGGCAATTCCGGTGGGGCGCTCATCAATCCGGATGGTGAGCTCATCGGCATCAATACGGCTGTGCTCTCGCAAGCACTCGGCACGGATGGAATCAGCTTCGCGATACCGGTCAATATGGTTCGCGGCGTGATGAATCAGATTCTCGAACACGGACGTGTGCGTCGCGGCTGGCTCGGCGTCGAGTCCGAACAATTGACACATGATGCCGCCGCATCGCTCGGCATCGATCCGCCCGTTGCCTTGCGAATCGCGCTCGTCTATCCGGAAGGTCCGGCTGCGCTTGCAGGATTGCGCGAGGATGATCTCGTCACCCATCTGAACGGCCAGGTGATCCTCAATGCCGAGGAAGCGCTCAATCGAGTCGCAGCAATGGCACCTGGCTCCAAGCTAGCGATCGGCGGGCGGCGCGGCAATCAGGCACTGCAACTCTCCGCAACGTTGCATGAACGCCCGCCTAGGGGCGGCAGCTAATCTCGCAGTTAACTGGCCAACTGGGCACTGGCAACTGGCCAGAGAAGAACCGGAGATCACGTGCCCTCGGAATGAAGCGCGCCCTAAACGTGCTGCAACTCTTCATCTGGCCAGTTGCCAGTGGCCTGTCGGCCAGTTGGCCACGTCAGAGGCACTAGCCGGGCATCCTCTTGATCTGCGCTCCTAACTGCTCGAGCTTCTCCTCGATACACTCGTAACCGCGATCGATGTGATAGATGCGCAGGACGTCGGTCGTTCCCTCCGCTACGAGGCCTGCGATCACCAGGCTTGCTGACGCGCGCAGGTCGGTCGCCATCACCGGCGCGGCGGTGAGCTTTTCCACCCCGCGAATGATCGCAGTGTTGCCTTCGATGCGAATCTCAGCACCGAGACGCCGCATCTCGAGCATATGCATGAAGCGATTCTCGAAGATCGTTTCCGTAACCGCGGCTACGCCCTGCGCGATCGTATTCAACGCCCCGAACTGTGCTTGCATGTCGGTGGGAAACGCCGGATAGGGCGCAGTCCGAATATCCACCGAGCGCGGTCGGCGACCGCCCATATTCAGATCGATCCAATTATCGCCCGTCGCGATCTTTGCGCCCGCTTCCGTCAACTTCGCGAGGACCGCATCGAGATGATCCGGTCGTGTTCCTTTGATTCGGACGTGCCCGCGCGTGATCGCACCCGCAACCAGATATGTCCCGCTCTCGATGCGATCTGGGAGCACGTCGTAGCTCGTCCCTTTCAGGCGTTTCACCCCTTCGATCACGATGCGATCCGTGCCGGCGCCGCGAATTTTTGCACCCATCGAAATCAAGAAATTCGCAAGATCGACGACTTCGGGCTCTCGGGCTGCGTTCTCGATGATCGTCTCGCCATCGGCAAGCGTTGCGGCCATCAGCAAGTTTTCAGTACCCGTCACCGTTACAGTTTCGAGAACCAAGCGCGTTCCGACGAGTCGATCCGCGCGCGCGCGAATGTAGCCATTCTCGATCTGAATATCTGCGCCCAGCGCACGCAAGCCCTCTACGTGGATGTTCACGGGCCGAGCTCCGATCGCGCAGCCGCCCGGCAATGACACATCCGCCTGGCCGAAGCGCGCGAGCAGCGGTCCGAGCACGACGATCGACGCTCGCATCGTGCGCACGAGCTCATACGGCGCTACGCATTCGCGAATCGTCGAGGCATCCACCTCGACTCGCATCTTGTCGTCGATCGTGACGCTCACGCCCATACGGCCGAGCAACTCGATCATCGTCGTGACGTCCTGAAGGTGCGGCACGTTGCCGACGGAGACGGTGCCTTCAGCGAGCAGAGTGCCTGCGAGGATGGGCAGCGCTGCGTTCTTCGCGCCCGAGATGCGAACCTCGCCTTCGAGCGGTTTGCCACCGCGGATTTGAAGCTTATCCATGGAAGAAGTGACTCGTGATTAGAGACTCGCGGCTAGCAGTAAGCCAGATCGGGCGTCTTGCCGCAGGGCCACGGTACGCTGGAACCACATTCTCGCGGCGTTCTGACGACCCGCGACCCGCTATTCACGCCCCGCTTCTTCGGGGGTGAGCACCTGCATGCTGAGCGCATGAATTTCTCGTCCCATTCGTGCGCCTAAGGTCCCGTAGACGAGCTGATGCCTTTGGATCATCCGTTTGCCGGCGAACTGTTCGGCAACGATCACGGCTTCGAAGTGCGTGTCATCGTCTGAGCTCACCTGCACGCGCGCACCGGGAAGCCCGGCCTCGATCAATGCCTGTACTTCTGCTGCATTCATGATGGGACGGTCGGTCACTTGGGGCTGCGCATATTAGCCCATTGGATGCGAGCGTGATCGCGGTTTGGCGAGCTGGCGCGCTATGATTCCGCCATGACACCCACGCTCGATGCTCAGCAGCTGCTCTCGCGCGCCAAGCGCGTGCTCGAGACCGAAATTGCCGCAATTGCAGCGGTTCGAGAGCGATTGCAAGCTCAGTTCGTGGACGCTTGCCGGCTGCTGATCGCCTGCAAAGGCCGCGTCGTCGTCTCGGGAATGGGAAAGTCCGGGCACATCGGCAATAAAGTGGCGGCCACGCTCGCGAGTACGGGAACGCCCTCGTTCTTCCTCCATCCTGCGGAGGCGAGCCATGGCGATATCGGCATGATCACGGCCGAAGACGTGTTACTAGCGCTGTCTAATTCCGGCGAAACGCCCGAACTGCTCACCATTCTCCCAGTGATCAAGCGACTTGGAGTTCCCATTGTCGTGATGACGGGGCGCCCCGCTTCAACGCTCGCTAAGGCTGCCGAGGTCGTGCTCGATGTGAGTGTGCCCGAGGAAGCCTGCCCTCATAACCTCGCTCCCACGGCAAGTACGACCGCTACCCTCGCCGTCGGCGATGCACTCGCAGTCGCGATTCTGGAAGCGCGCGGGTTCACGCAAGAGGACTTCGCTCGCTCGCATCCGGGCGGAATGCTGGGGCGCAGGCTGCTGCTGCGAATCGAGGATGTGATGAGAACGGGCGAGGATCTCCCCATCGTCGGTCCAGAGACTTCTCTCCGAGACGGGCTGATCGAGATGAGTCGCAAGGGTCTAGGCATGACCGCGATCGTCGATCGCGATCGGAAAGTGTTGGGAATCTTCACTGACGGCGATCTGCGCAGGACGCTGGATCGCGATCCGGATCTGCGCTCGAAGCGAATGACGGACGTGATGACAGTGAACCCGAGAACGGTGCGCCCGGGTATTCTTGCCGCCGAGGCTGTGCATCTAATGGAAAGCTCTCGCATCACCCAGTTACTCGTCGCCGATGATCAACATGTGCTCATCGGCGCTCTAAACGTGCATGATCTGTTTCGCGCCGGAGTGATGTAACCAGCATGGATACGCTGATCGAGCGCGCGAATGACGTGCGATTGCTGGTGCTGGATGTGGACGGTGTTCTGACCGACGGTCGGCTGTACTTCACCGCCCGCGGGGAAGAGATGAAGTCCTTCCACGTGCGAGACGGAGCAGGCATCGTGCAACTTCTGCGCGCGGGGGTACAGGTCGCGGTCATCTCGGGACGATCGTCACGCGCGGTGGAGCGACGCATGTCAGAGCTGGGCGTGACGTGGGTGCGCCAGGGGATCGAAGACAAGGTTGCGGCATTGCGCGAGCTGCTGGACATTCTCGATCTCACAGCGCAATCAGTGGCTTGTATGGGCGATGACCTGGCCGACATCCCCATCTTGGACGTGGCGCGGCTCGCCGCCACTGTGCCCGATGCGCACGCGAGCGTGAAATCGCGCGCACACTTCATCACTCAGGCGAACGGTGGGCAAGGGGCCGTGCGCGAGGTCTGTGATTTGATCCTGGAGAGCCAGCGGCGCATCGCGTGAACGCGAATCGGTGATATGTGAATTGGCGGTGGATCTCTATAACGGCTTTGCTTGCCGCACTCGTGATCGGGTATGGCGCCTTCAAGCGCTCTGGCACATCGACATCCGTCTCCTCGGAACCGCCGGTTCGACCTACCTATTATCTGCGTAACGCGGTTATCACTGAGACCGCGGAAGATGGTTCGATGCAAACACAATTGGCTGCTGCACGCATCGAATTGCAACCCACGAATGACGATCTCTCGATGAACGAGGTCTTGCTGAACTTCTTGCAGACACCTGAGCAGCAGTGGCGCCTCACGGCCGATCGAGGTTTCAAGGCGGGTGACTCCCCCGTGTTTCGTCTCGCGGGAGACGTGGAGCTGCGGCCCGCAGGAGGTGACTTGCAGGGGAGCCTGCGTGCGGATGAGCTCGCGATCGATATCGAGAAGGAAGTCGCGTTCAGCACACGCTCGCCCGTTGATATCAGCTTCGGACAGCACACGATGCAGGTGCGGAGCTTCAGCTTCGATTTGAACGAACAGCGGCTCAATCTCGAGTCCGGCGAGGGTCGGTATGTGCGTCGCTAGAACTTGGAGCATCGCGGCGGCGATTCTTGCGCTGGCTATCCCTGCCGCGTTCGCTGCCGAGCTCACGGGACTCGAGACCGGCGACTTCGGCTATGACTTCGACCGATCGGAGTTCGACTTCAAGAACGACATCGCCGAGTTCTTCGGGCATGTGCGCGTACGGCAGGGCCCGAATTCCATCCAAGCGGAAGAGGCGGTCGCGCGCGCGTTTCGTTCGGAGAACAAGCAGTGGGAATTCAAGGATTCGGTTCTAGTGCGAACCGCGGATGCGCAATTGCAGGCAAACACTGCCACGGCGGCTTTTGAGAACAACGTCTTGGTGGAAGCCCGCGTCGAGGGAGCGCCCGCGCATTTCGAACGCCTCGGCGGCGGTTCCGATCGCCTTGCGCGCGGACGGGCGAAGGTCATCGAGTACGACGTGAGCTCCGATACAGTGACGCTGACAGGCGATGTCTGGTTTGGTTATGGCCAGGATGAATTTGAGGGTGAAACCGTGATTTACAGCCTGCGCGACGAGCGCGTGCGTGTGAACTCAGGTGATTCCGGGCGAGTGCGCGGCATCATCCGACCGCGCGCAGGCGAGCAGGCCAAAGGCGCTCTGCCCTTGCTTTCCCCAAAAGACGATCGCAAGCAAAACGACGAGCTTCGGCGCGACGACTCCGCCGACGAAGGCGAAGCATGACGGTTCTGCGCGTGGAAGGTCTGGCGAAGCGGTTCCGTTCTCGCCAAGTCGTAAAGGATCTTTCGATTGAAGTCGCACGCGGCGAAGTCGTAGGCCTCCTGGGCCCAAACGGCGCCGGAAAGACGACGGCCTTCTACATGATCGTAGGTCTCGTCCCGACCGATGCCGGACGCATCCTTCTCGACGACCTCGATCTTTCGAAGCTTCCCGTGCATCGCCGGGCTCAGCTCGGCCTGGGTTATTTGCCGCAGGAAGCGTCCGTTTTCCGCAAGCTCTCGGTGCAGGACAACATCCTTGCGATTCTAGAAACACGCGGCGACCTCGACGCGCAAGGACGCAAACAGAAGCTCGAATCGCTTCTTGAGGAACTGCACATCGGCCATATCCGCAACAGCATCGGGCAGAGCTTGTCGGGCGGCGAGCGGCGACGCGTCGAAATCGCACGCGCGCTGGCTGCGGAACCCCAGTTCATGCTGCTCGATGAGCCGTTTGCGGGCGTCGATCCCATTTCGGTGCTGGACATCCAGCGGATCATTCGGCACTTGAGTTCTCGCAACATCGGAGTCCTGATCACGGACCATAACGTCCGGGAAACATTGGGAATTTGCAGCCGTGCGTACATTGTGAACGCTGGCGTCGTGATTGCTTCCGGGACTGCGGAGGACATCCTTGCAAATCGTGAGGTTCGTGAGGTGTACTTGGGGCAGGATTTCCGCCTTTGATTTTCTTGAAGTCCACGGCGCCATTTGAGGGACTTTCCCCGACGCCAGGACCCACGTTGCGAGACGAATGCTCAAGCCAGCCCTGCAGCTCAAGTTAGGCCAACAGCTCACGATGACGCCTCAGCTCCAGCAGGCGATTCGTCTGCTGCAGCTACCCGTTCTCGAGTTGCAGGCGCAGATCCGCGAAGCGCTCGAAACGAACGTGATGCTCGAGTCGGAGGACGAAGCCGGTAGCTTGGAGACTGGCGATACTGCGCTCGAACCTCAATTCGAATCGCCGACGAGCACCGCAGAGTCGACCGAGAGCACGGAGCGCGAGCAAGAAGTCGATCTCATCGATGACCCGGATTGGAGCGACGCCCAGGTCACAGGCCAGTCCGAGGCGCCATGGTCGGGTGACGGCGATGAGTCGCAAGACTTCTCGTCCGCGCGCGGCGAAACACTCCAAGAGCATCTGACGTGGCAGTTGGAGATGTCCCGCCTAGACGACCGCGACATGCGCATCGGCGCTGCGATCATCGATGCCATCAACGACGACGGCTACGTGATCGAGCCGCTCGATGAGATTGCCCGCAATCTGCAACCCGAGATCGTGGCTGCGGTTGAGGAAGTCGAGCGTGTTCTGCGTCATGTGCAGCAGATGGATCCCGCCGGTGTTGGCGCTCGCTCCGTCAGTGAATGTATCGAGCTGCAGTTGCGGCAGTTGGATCCCGACACACCGGGCCGCGACACCGCGTTGTTGATCGCAGCCAGTTATCTCGACGAAGTCGCGGACCAGCAGTACTCCCTGCTCAGACGTCAGCTGCGCGTTTCCGAGGATGAGCTCGAGCACGCTCTCGTACTCGTTCGCGCATGTCAGCCGCGCCCAGGTTCGAGCGTGCACTCGGTACCGGCGGAATACATCGTGCCGGATGTGTTCGTCCGGCGAACCGAACGCGGCTGGGCAGTGGAGATTAATCCAGCAAGCCTGCCGAGGATCCGAGTCAATCAGAGCTACGCAGGTCTCATTGGGCGCTCAGCAGACCACGCGATGCTGCGCACTCAACTGCAGGAAGCTCGTTGGTTGATTCGAAGTCTCGAGATTCGCAACGATACGCTGCTCAAGGTCGCCCGTTGCATCGTTCAGCGCCAATCCGCATTCCTTGAGAATGGCGATGAATACATGCAGCCGATGATCCTGAAGGACGTGGCGGAAGCTGTGCAGATGCACGAATCGACCATCTCGAGAGTCACGACGAACAAATACATGCACACTCATCGTGGCGTGTTCGAGTTTCGTTATTTCTTCTCGAGCCACGTGGCGGCGAGCGACGGTACTGAAATGTCCTCGACCGCGATCCGCGCAAAGATCAAGAAGTTAGTCGCTCAAGAGGAGCCTGACAAGCCCTTGTCGGACAGCCGGATCGCGGACATTCTGTCGCAGGAGGGAGTGCAAGTCGCGCGGCGCACCGTCGCGAAATACCGCGAGGCGCTGGGTATTCCTCCCTCTAGCGAGCGCAAGCGAGTTCCGGTGAGATGAGAGTTGAACGAAGGCGATCGGGGATAGCGATAGGCGATGGTCGAAGATTTACTGCGACTTTCTTCCTATCCCCTATCCCCTATCCGCCGTCCCCTTCACTCCTTAAGGAGGCATCATGCAACTGAACGTTACGGGCCATCATGTCGATGTCACTTCCTCCCTCAAGGGTTACGTGGAGAAAAAGCTGGATCGCATCGTCAGACACTCGGACCGCATCATTGACGTTCACTGCATCCTCACGGTCGAAAAGCTGAGACACAAAGCCGAAGCCACGATTCTTCTGAATGGCCGTACGATCTATGCCGACGCAGTCGAGCAGGACATGTACGCCGCGATAGACGCACTCGCGGACAAACTCGATCGCCGCGTGAAGAAACACAAAGAGAAGCTCTCGGACCACCATGCTGCG
Source organism: Pseudomonadota bacterium (assembly GCA_023417315.1). Lineage (GTDB taxonomy): Bacteria > Pseudomonadota > Gammaproteobacteria > Steroidobacterales > Steroidobacteraceae > Steroidobacter. The sequence goes on along the minus strand of JAEZFW010000082.1, from coordinate 86,072 downwards.
GAGGCATTGAGGGCGGCTCGACCCTCCTAACCGCCCGTCTGGGCGACCCTGACGTCAGACCCGGACGTTCGCACACTTATTGCCCCAATTTGCGTCCTGCCGTCGCGGACGGCAGGACCGCTCGTCGCTTATGTCCGCCCTCGATGATCCGCGGGTAGTTTTGGCCTAAGATGATCGCACCGCAGCCGTCGTTCCTGGCTCGCGGAGTGCGAGTCAGTTGCCACGGATCAACCCTCATGCGTCTGGTCATCGTCAGCGGCCTGTCCGGTTCCGGCAAGAGCGTGGCTTTGCACATGCTCGAGGACCTCGATTACTACTGCGTAGACAACATCCCAGCTGGACTGCTGCCGATGTTCATCTCTCACACCGTACGCTCGCGCGAGTCTTCGTACGGATCTACCGCCGTCGGCGTTGATGCGCGCAATAACCCGGCCGAGATCGCATCGGTCCCCAAGCTCGTCGATGAGCTCAAGCGCAGCGGCCTCACGTGCGACGTGCTGTTCCTGCGCGCCGAAGAAGAAACTTTGCTCAAGCGCTACAGCGAAACGCGACGCAGACATCCGCTCAGCCGCAATGGCCTTGGGTTGGCCGATGCCCTAAAGAAAGAGCGCGAGCTCATGCAGCCGATTGCCGATGCTGCGGATCTCGTCATAGATACGTCACGCAGCAGCGTTCACGAGCTGCGCGAGCTCATACGCCAGCGCGTAGGCGCGCGCGTGGAAGGACGCATGTCGATTCTCTTCGAATCGTTCGCGTTTCGACATGGCGTCCCAGGCGATGCCGACTTCGTATTCGACGTGCGCAGCCTCCCTAACCCGTACTGGGAGCCGGGCCTATCGCGCTTCACCGGGCTCGAGCCTGCGGTCATCGAATATCTGGAACGCTATCCAATCGTGGCCAAGATGTACGACGACCTCGTCGGATTCTTGGAGCGTTGGATTCCAGAGCTCATGAAAACCAATCGCAGCTATCTCACGGTCGCCATCGGCTGCACGGGCGGTCAGCATCGTTCCGTCTATTTGGTCGAGCGGCTTGCGAAGCATTTCTCAACCCGTTACCCCCACGTCATCGCGAAGCATCAGTTTCAACGCCGCGCCACCGATACCGGAAGCGGTTAGCGGTTAGTCAGAAACTACGCTTCGAGTATTGGCATCCGTGCAGCTACGAGATCCGCTGGCCGGCGGCGCTCCATTTTTTCCTCCTAACCGCTAACCGCCAACCGCTAACCGCTTCTGTCTTCCGCTACACTGCGCGCCACTTCGCGGGCGGAAGACTTGATGAAGACTGAGGCTCCAGAGAAAACGACGCGATTGAGCGCTCTGCGCAGTGCCCTCGAGCAGGGCACGATGCGCCACGGGCAGCGCATGATCAACTCGTTGCACCCTGCCGAGATTGCCTCGCTCATTGAATCCCTGCCTCCTGCCAAGCGCGAAATCGTCTGGGAATTCGTCGACCCGGAGCTCGAGGGCGATGTGCTCGTCGAGTTGAACGAAGAAGTCCGCGGAGAGCTCATCAGCGGCATGGACGCCGAAGAACTCATCGCCGCAACCGAAGGCATGGAGGTCGATGACCTCGCCGATCTCATCGGCGATCTCCCCGAGACACTGAACGAACGCGTGTTGCGCTCGATGGATGCGCAGGACCGCGAGCGCCTGTCCGCCGTGCTCGCGTTCGAGGAGGACAGCGCAGGCGGGTTGATGAACCTGGACGCGGTTACGGTGCGTCCCGATGTGACCGTCGAAGTCGTGCTGCGCTACTTGCGAATGCGCGGCGAGCTTCCGGATCGAACGGACCGGCTTTTCGTCGTCAATCGCCACGACAAGTACCTGGGCGGCATCGATATCACGCGCTTGCTGACCGAAGATCCTGAGGCGACCGTCGGCGAAGCAATGGATTCGACCGTCGAGGGCATCGATCCGGAAACCCCCGCCCGCGAAGTGGCCAAGCTCTTCGAAGATCGCGATCTGGTGTCTGCGGCCGTAGTGAGCAAGGATGGTCGACTGCTTGGGCGCATTACGATCGACGACGTCGTCGACGTCATCCGCGAAGAAGCCGAGCACTCGGTGCTCAGCATGGCCGGCTTGGATGAAGACGAGGACATGTTCGCGAGCGTGCGCACGAGCGCGCGACGGCGGGCCGTGTGGCTCGGCGCCAATCTTGGAACCGCGTTTCTCGCAGCGAACGTAGTGGGGCTCTTCGAAGCTACGATCGAGAAAATGGTCGCGCTCGCGGTGCTGATGCCGATCGTCGCGAGCATGGGAGGCATCGCCGGGAGTCAGACGCTCGTGCTGATCATTCGAGGCATTGCGCTCGGACATGTGGAACGTACGAACGCGCGCTGGTTGCTCGCGCGTGAAGTCGCCGTTGGCCTTCTCAATGGATTGGTCGTGTCCACCGTGGTGGGGGTCGCGGCCGGTCTATGGTTCCGCGACTGGACCATTGGGGTGATCATTTTCGCCGCGCTCATGATCAACCTGTTCGCCGCGGCCCTGGCGGGCGTATGCGTGCCGCTGGTTTTGAAGCGCCTCGGGATCGATCCTGCGATCGCAGGCGGCGTGATCGTGACGACCGTGACGGACGTCGTGGGATTCGCTTCGCTCCTAGGCCTCGGCACGCTTTTCCTTGCGTGAGCCCATACGGCGCAGGATCCCAGTCGCGCCGGTCGATTCGACTTTGAGACCCGCCACGAACGCGAGCACGTCGTCCGCGCGCTTCATCGTGTCCTGATAGCCGAGCGCAATGAGCTCGCGCGTATAGCTATCCTGGAACATTAGATAACTCATGAGCTGTCCGCCACCCGTGTTGAGCGCGCCCATCGTTCTCAACAGCACTCGAAGCGCGCGCGGCAAGGAGGCGATGTGATGGCGCGCGACTTCAGAGAGATCTCGGCTCGGAATCAACACCAGCATGTCGATGCGCTTTAATTGCATCCCGCCATCGCTGATCGGACCGATCTGATCGACGAGTTCATTGAGCTGCGTCAGGCGCTCGAGATCTGAGTACAAGCCGTCCGAGAACAGTGCATCCAGCATGTAGCCGAAGATCTGCCCGAACGTCGGGCACTGGGGCGGTGTGGCCGATGGCGCCTTCGCCTCGTTGCGAGTTCCTATCACGAGCAAGCGATGCGCACCGAGATGAATGGCCGCGCTGAAAGGATTCGCTTCTCGCATCGCACCGTCGCCGTAATACTCCTCTCCCAACAGTACCGGCGGAAACAAGAACGGCACAGCGACGCTCGCCATCAGATGATCGAGTGACAAGTTTGCTGGCTCTCCCGAACGGCGCATGCGACTCCAAGGTTCGCATCCGGGCTTTGCCGTATAGAAGGACACCGAGCGCGCGCTGATGTAGCCAGCGGCGGACATCGCAAGGGCATCCAGATGGCCCGCCTCGATCGATCGCCGCACCGACGCAAAATCGAACTGCGCTTCGAGCAACTCGCGCAGCGGCGTGTTGTCAAAGAGAGAACGTGGCGGCGGCAACAACCAGCCGCCCGATAGCATCGCGAGCAACCAATGCAGGCCGGAGCGCAGCATGCTGGGCGTGTCAGCGCGAAAAACTTGCTGGACTTGGAAGTTGCGCCAGACCCGCTCAAGATTGCCGACAGCCACGCGAAAACGGTCTGCGTGCACGGCGATGGCGGTGGCGTTGACCGCGCCTGCGGAGGTTCCCGTCACGATTGGAAACGGGTTTGCAGAGCGCGCAGGAAGCAAGTCTGCGATCGCACGCAACGCGCCCACCTGATACGCCGCGCGCGCACCGCCGCCCGGCAGTACCAAGCCGATCTTGGCGCTTGAATCGGGTGCGGGCGACTCAATGCTCATGGCTTTAGATGATCCGGGCTCAACTGCTCATCGACTCGAGGCGACGCCTAGTTCCGGGCTTCAGGCATTGGGTTAGTATGGCACAGTCCCCCGAGTCCGAATTTCGGAGACACGCATGAACACATTGAAGCTCTGGCATCGCATCTTCCTCGTCACGCTGCTCGCGCTCGCGGCCAACGCCTACGCGGATGCGCCCGCTGTGGGCAAACCCGCCCCTGACTTCAAGCTGCAGGACCAGAACGGCAAGTCGCATTCCCTCGCCGACTACCGCGGCAAATGGGTCGCGCTGTATTTCTACCCGAAAGATCAAACGCCAGGATGCACGACGCAGGCGTGCGATTTCAGAGACAACATCTTCGCCTTCCGCGACGCGAACGCCGTCATCTTAGGCATCAGCGTCGATGACGTTCAGTCCCACAAAGCTTTCGCCGAGAAGCACGGCCTACCCTTCTCGCTGCTCGCTGACCCGAACAAAGACACGGCGAAGCGGTACGGGGTGCTCAACTTCACCGGCTTTGCGAAGCGCGAGACCTTCTTGATCGATCCGAACGGAGTCGTGGCGAAGCGCTACGTCGTATCCGAGCCGAAGGGACATTCCAACGTCGTGCTCGAAGACATCAAGAAGTTGCAGAAGAAAACGAGCTGAGGGCTTGCACCCACGTTACGGGCGCCGGGTGTTATGAGCGCGCGCTTCAGCGACGCGGCTCGAGTCGTAGCACGTGCTCCGGTTTGCCGGGCAGCAGAGGCCTGCTCTTTCCCTGCACCCATTCCTGATGACCGGCGCCGTAGAACGGTGAGAGTGGATGATTCACGGGTCCGCCTGGCAGTTGGATGAGCGAGCTCTCTTCCCGACCCGGCGCGATAACAAGACGCTCCGAAGCGCCGAAACTTCGGCCTTGAACTCGAGGCATCGCAGCGTCCCCACCAAGCGGCACCTCCGGCATGTCGATCCAGGAAGACACCAACGGGAGCGCGGCACTCAGTGGATGCCGCATCGACAACGTATTCTCGCTGCCCCACGTGCATGCACGTATCTCACCACACTCGTGAGCGAGCTTTTGAATCACGGAGTCGAAGGACGCCAGCAACGCGCTGCTCCAGCTTGGATAGTTTGTTGAGAGCAAGTGCAGGGGGCGTTCGGTGACGAGTGCCCACAGCGGACCTTCGAACTGCGGCGATGGCGTGAGCTCGATAGCCGTATCGTTCATGCGCGCCTGACTCGTCAACATTGCGAACACGTCCGAACGCACTTGGTTGCGAAATGCACGAACGATTCGATAGCCAACATCATCTGCAGATGCTCGCCCTGCCCACTCACTGACCCGTTCCTTCGCATGCACATAGCGGGGGTCTTGCTCCGCGCTGGTTTCGTTGAGGAGATCCAAGAGAAGATCTCGCCAGCGTGCCAAGAACAGTGCCCGGTCATCGAACTGCAACTCCGCTAAATCGTTCGGCGAAGCTCGCGAGAGCATGCGCAGAGAATCGCGAATCTGACTGGCGCGTGCACCGAGGTCATAGCGTCCCTCGCCCACCAGCTCGAACCACAGTTGCGCATCGATCATGCGATTGTTGGCGCTCCAGAGCTTGCCGCCCGGAGGGTTGACGGCTCGCGGATACTCAGCGGGCGTGCGCCAGCCGGCCCAACCCCTATCAGCGACACTCCAAGAGCTCGGCACTGTGCCATCGTAGCCCTTTCGGATCTGCAACTGACCCATGATTGACCAGCCGATGTTGGCTGCGGAATCCACCGCGAGAACGTTCTGTACCGGTCCGCCAGCGCGATTCGCGAAATCGAACAACTCCTCCACCGAGCGAGCGCTCTCGAAGTCGAACATGTTGAGATTCGTCGCTTCGGGTCGATGCGCAGTCCAGGCGAGCGCAAGCATTCGACCGTCCGCTTCCTCGCGGACGATTGGCCCCCAGCGCGTGAGGCGTACTTCGATCTCCTCGGCCGGCGCATCGTTGATCTCGATTCGCTCACGGAGCACCGCGAACGGCTCGGAACCCTCTGGCGTCACATACCGGTCGGGATCACGCAGATCGCGCTCGACGACCACAAGATCGACCCAGTCACCGTAGCTGTTGGTGAACCCCCATGCGACGGTGCGGTTCGAACCTGCAATCAGCGCAGGTAAGCCTGGCAACGTCAGCCCGATCAGATCGCGGCGGATTTCGCCCGATGATTCGACGATGAGTCGCGCGTGATACCAGACATTCGGCAAGCGCAGCCCGAGGTGCATGTCGTTCGCGAGCAACGCAACACCATCTCGCGTGTGCTCCGCGGCGACCACCCACGCATTGCTACCTGCCATGAGATCGTCGCCAGCCTCAGACAGCCAGGGAGGATGCGCCGTCGATTTGGAGCGCGCAGGCGGCTTGTCTACCATGCGAGCTGCCGTACGCTGCTCATTCGGCAGTGCTCTGAGATCGATGATCTCGGGCCCGGGAATTGGAGGCGTGCGCCAAGGTCCGCCCGCGATCGGCGCGTCCCATTCGGTTCCGACAGGATGCAAAAAAGCGAACAACTCCGCCGGCATGCTCGCTCGTAGCTGCTCGCGCGCGAGCTCGCTCGTGCCGCTGGGATCGTGCAGGCTCAGATACATGGACAATCCAGCAAGTATGGAATCTTGGGCCCTCCACTTCTTGGGCTCGACCCGAAGCACGAGATATTCCCACGGACGCACGCGCAGAGCTTCGAGCCCTGCGTTCACTCCCGCGGCGTAGGCCTCGAGCAAATCGCGATGCGTAGTGGTACAGGTCTTGAGGACTTGCTCGGCAACGTGCCTCAAACGATGAAGCCGCAGCTTGCGATCGGCATCCACGAGCGTCGGCCCCAGCAGCGCTGCGAGCTCACCAGCCGCAGAGCGTCGCATGAGATCCATCTGGAAGAAGCGATCTTGCGCATGCGCAAAACCGGTCGCGTAGGCGAGATCTTGGCGAGATTGCGCGCGAATTACAGGCGCGCCGAAAGCATCACGCTCGATAGTGGCGGGGGCCGAGAGCGCCTCGACCTGCAGACTCCCCTCGATCGAAGGCAAACTTCTGCGGATGGATATGTAGGCGAGCAGTGCTGCAAGCAGTACGAGCACCAAGCTGCCGGCGCCGACATAAGCGACTATGCGCAGCTTCGGCCTTAAGCGAGCGAGCTTACCTGAAGTTGTCGACACTGCTTTACACCCGGCGCTCACCGGGTACGCGCATCAAGCCGAAGGAACGAAAGCTCGCTAACGTCCTGCTCACACCCGCACTTCGAGGATCTTCATCGCATTCGTCTTACCGGAGACACCCGACAACTCGCCCTTTGTGAGGATGATGCGATCGCCCACCTCGACCATGCCGCGCTCGAGCATGACTTTGAAGATGTCGGCGTACAGAAGTTGTGCGTTCGAATGCGTGATATCGAACGTGACTGGATATACGCCGCGATAGAGCATGACGCGACGGCGCGTGTCTTCATGACGCGTGAATGCGTAAATCGGAATGTCGGCACGAATACGCGACATCCACAGCGGCGTTGAGCCCGATTCTGTCAACGCAACGATCGCCTTCACCTTCAGATGATTCGCCGTGTACATCACGGCCATCGCGATCGCCTCGTCAGTCTTCTCGAACGGGACCTGCTCGGTGCGCTGACGAATGGGTGTATGCGACGACTCGTATTTCTCCGCGCCCAGGATGACTTGCGCCATGGCTTGCACGGCTTTCACCGGGTACTTGCCGACTGCGCTCTCGCCGGACAGCATCACTGCATCGGTCCCATCCATCACGGCGTTCGCGACGTCCGACACCTCGGCGCGCGTCGGCACCGGGTTGTGAATCATCGACTCCATCATCTGTGTCGCAGTGATCACGACGCGATTGCGCTTGCGAGTTTCGGAGATGATGTGCTTCTGCAGACCGGTGAGCTCGGCATATCCGACTTCGACACCAAGATCGCCGCGAGCGACCATCACAGCGTCACTCGCCATGATGATGCGATCCAAATTGACGAGCGCCTCCGAGCGCTCGATCTTGGCGACGAGATGTCCGTGCCCGCCTTCCTTGCGCAATAAGCGCCGCGCTTCCTCCATGTCGCTACCATCGCGCGCGAATGACACGGCGAGGTAATCGACCCCCAGCTTCGCCGCGAGCTTGATATCTTCGCGATCCTTGTCCGTCAGCGCGCCGGCTGAAAGTCCACCACCCTGCTTGTTGATGCCCTTGTTGTTCGACAGCTCACCGCCTACGACCACGCGCGTGTGAATGCGCGGACCGTCCACTTCCGTCACGTCCAACACGATCAAACCATCGTTGAGCAACAACGTATCGCCCGCACGCACGTCCTGAGGCAGCGTCTTGTACGCAACGCCAACGCTCTTTGCGGTACCGGCGTTGGTGTCGAGAGAGATGTCGAGGATGAACGGGTCTCCTTCGTTCAAGAAGACCTTCCCTTCCGCGAATCGCTCGATGCGAATTTTTGGACCCTGCAGATCGCCGAGTACCGCGACCCATTTACCGACCTGTTCTGCCGCTTCACGCACCATTTGCACGCGCTTCGCGTGGAATTCAGGTTCGCCATGCGAGAAGTTCACGCGCACGACATCCGCGCCCGCGCGGATGAGATCGGCGAGCACTTTAGCGTTGTCGGTTGCGGGGCCGAGAGTTGTGAGAATTTTTGTACGGCGAAGCATATGAAGAGCGGGTTAGCGGTTAGGGGTTAGCGGTTAGTCAGAGACCAGACGCTGGCCACTCTGACAGCGGCGGACAGTGTAATGAGATTGCAGAAACTTGCGAGCCTATTCGGCCGCACCCAGGTCGACGCGAACGCCCCCCTTGACGTTCGCCTCGAGCCGCGCTCCCTAGTTGGCGCGCTCCTCGAGTACGGCGACCGCGGGGAGCTTCTTGCCTTCCAAGAACTCCAAGAAGGCACCGCCGCCTGTCGAGATGTAGGAGATATCCTCTTCCACACCGTATTTCTCGATGGCGGCCAGTGTGTCGCCGCCTCCAGCGATCGAGAAAGCCGAGCTTCGCGCAATTGCCTGCGCGAGGGTCCGCGTTCCTTCGCCGAACTGATCGAACTCGAACACGCCGACCGGTCCGTTCCACACGATCGTGCCCGCATCGGCAAACATGCGCGCGAAACGCTCCGCAGTGTCGGGCCCGATGTCCAAAATCATCTCGTCCCCGCCGACCTGGTTGACAGGCTTGACGTCAGCCTCCGCGCTTGCCGAGAACTCCTTCGCGACGACGACGTCAGTCGGCAATGGGATGTCGACCTTCAGATCTCTCGAGCGCGCGAGCAGCCCCTTCGCAATATCGATCATCTCCGTTTCTGCCAGCGACTTACCGATCGCATAGCCTTGCGCGGCGAGGAACGTGTTCGCAATGCCACCGCCGACGATGAGCTTGTCGACCTTGGTGAGCAACGTCTCGAGCACCGTCAATTTCGTCGAGACCTTAGAGCCCGCGACGATCGCGATGAGGGGACGCTTCGGTTTCTCGAGCGCAGTTTCGAGCGCCTCGAGCTCATTCATGAGAAGGGGACCCGCGCAAGCCACGGGTGCAAAACGCGCCACGCCGTGCGTACTCGCCTCGGCGCGATGCGCCGTGCCGAACGCGTCCATCACGAAGATGTCACAGAGAGCAGCCATCTTGCGAGCTAGATCTTCCTTGTCCTTTTTCTCGCCTTTGTTGAACCGCACGTTCTCGAGCAGCACGACTTCGCCGGCGCCACACTCGACGCCATCGAGCCAATTCTTCTCGAATCTGACTTTGAAACCCAGCAACTCCGATAGGCGTTGCGCCACGGGAGCAAGCGAAAACTCCTCGTCGTAGACCCCCTCCTCCGGCCGGCCGAGATGAGACATCACCAGGACGCGTCCACCTGCGCTCTTCGCCGCCCGGATCGTCGGTAGCGAGGCGCGAATTCGCGCATCGCTCGTCACCGTGCCGCCCTGCACCGGTACGTTCAAGTCTTCGCGAATCAACACGCGCTTGCCGCGCAGGTCCAAGTCGGTCATTCGAAGGATGGGCATGGAAACTCCGGAAACGGGGCCAACTGGCCGACTGGTGTCTGGTCTGCTGGCCAGAGGTGACACAAGAAAAAACGAGAGGGTCTGGATCAATCTGGCCAGCTAGCCGGTTGGCCAGCTGACCAGTTGGCCGGCTTCACTTCGAAATGACGCGAGCCATTTCCAGGACCTTGCTCGAATAACCCCACTCGTTGTCGTACCAAGACACGATCTTCACGAAGGTGCCGTCGAGCGCGATGCCGGCTTCCGCGTCGAAGATGGATGTACGCGGGTCGCCGCGAAAATCGGTAGACACCACTTTTTCTTCCGTGTATCCGAGCACGCCTTTCATCGGGCCTTCCGAGGCGGCCTTCATGGCGGCGCAGATCTGCTCGTACGTCGTCTCGTTCTTCAACTCCACCGTCAGATCCACCACCGAGACATCCGATGTCGGCACGCGGAACGCCATGCCGGTCAGTTTCTTGTTCAACTCGGGAATGACCTTGCCGACAGCCTTCGCCGCACCGGTCGACGATGGAATGATGTTCTCCAAGATGCCGCGGCCACCACGCCAATCCTTGTTAGAAGGTCCGTCGACGGTCTTCTGCGTCGCCGTCGTCGCGTGCACCGTCGTCATCAAGCCGCGCTTGATCCCAAAGGTGTCGTTCAGCACTTTGGCGATCGGCGCCAGGCAATTCGTCGTGCACGAGGCATTGGAGATGATCGCCTGGCCCGCGTAGGTCTTGTCGTTCACGCCGAACACGAACATCGGCGTGTCGTCCTTCGACGGCGCCGACATGATCACTTTCTTCGCGCCAGCGTCGATGTGCTTTTGGGCGGTTTCTTTCGTCAGGAACAATCCGGTCGATTCGACGACGATATCGGCGCCCACTTCGCCCCACTGCAATTCAGCCGGATCTTTCACGGCAGAAAGACGAATCTTCTTGCCGTTCACCACCAACGTGTTGCCGTCGACGGATACCGTGCCCTTGAAACGGCCGTGCACGGAATCGTGCTTCAACATGTAGGCAAGATAGTCCGGCTCGAGCAAATCATTGATGCCCACGATCTCGATATCCGGAAAATCCTGCGTGGCCGCGCGAAATACCATGCGTCCGATGCGACCGAACCCGTTGATGCCGACTTTGATGCTCATTAACTGCTCCAATGAAAAATTCTGGTCGTCAAGCCTTACAGATTGACTGAACCACTTTCACCACGTTCTCAACCGTAAACCCAAAATGCTTGAACAATTCCTTCGCGACACCGGAGGCGCCGAAGGTAGTCATTCCGATGACCGCTCCCTGATCGCCGACATAGCGCCACCACATGTCGGGAGAGCTTGCTTCTATCGCGACGCGGCACCGCACCGATTTGGGAAGAACTTGCTCGCGATACGCGGCGTCCTGCGCATCGAACACGTTCGTGCTCGGCATCGAAACTACCCGCACCCGACGACCCTGTTGTTGGAGAGCCGCTGCTGCTTCGACCGCAATACCGACTTCCGAGCCAGTCGCGATGAGAATCACCTCGGGCGTGCCATCGCAATCCTTGAGGACGTAACCGCCACGACGAATCGCCTCGAGTTGAGCCGGTGTCCGAGTCTGCGCGGGGAGAGCTTGACGTGTCAGCGCGAGGCACGAAGGTCCATCGCGGTGCTGGATCGATTCGATCCATGCCACGGCAGTTTCCGCGACGTCGCATGGCCGCCAAACCGTCATGTTGGGAATGATGCGCAAGCTCGGCACGTGCTCGACGGGCTGGTGAGTTGGACCGTCCTCGCCGAGCCCGATCGAATCGTGCGTCAGCACGAAGATCACACGTTGCTTCATCAACGAGGCCATGCGGATCGCATTGCGCGCGTAATCCGAGAAGACCAGGAAGGTTCCGCCGTAGGGGATCAACCCGCCGTGCAACGCGATGCCGTTCATGATGGCGCTCATGCCGAACTCGCGAACGCCATAGTGCAGGTAATTCCCGGTCGGATCCTCGCCCGTGAACGGCCGCGAGTCCTTCCGATTCGTGTTGTTCGAGCCCGTGAGGTCTGCGGAGCCGCCCAGCAATTCGGGCACATGAGGACCCAGTGCATTGAGAGCTTGCTGCGAAGCTTGCCGAGTGGCGAGCGCGCCCGTGGCCTGTGAGGCCTGTTGCAAGTATTCCTGCGCCTTTGCGGCCCATGCGCTCGGCAACTCGCCGCGCATGCGACGCTCGAACTCCGCCGCGAGATCGGGGTGTTGAGCCTTGTACTTGTCGAATACGGCTCGCCAAGCAGCTTCGGCTTTCTGACCACGCTCGCGAGCGTCCCAACCTTTGCGAATCGCTTCGGGGATCGCGAAGGGCTCATGCTCCCAACCGAGATTCTTGCGCGTCGCCGCCACTTCATCGGCACCGAGCGCCGCGCCATGCGTAGCTTCGGTGCCCTGCTTGTTGGGCGCGCCCCATCCGATGATCGTCTTGCAGCAAATCAGGCTCGGACGCTCCTTCTCGGCCTTCGCTGCAACAATCGCGCGCTCGATTGCGGCGGGATTGTGTCCATCCACGCCCGATACGACGTGCCACCCGTACGCCTCGAAGCGCTTCGGTGTGTCGTCCGTGAACCAGTCGTGCACTTCGCCGTCGATGGAGATGCCGTTGTCATCATAGAAACCGATCAACTTGCCGAGCTTCAGCGTGCCTGCGAGAGAACACGATTCGTGGGAAACGCCCTCCATCAAACAGCCGTCCCCCAGGAACACCCACGTGTGGTGATCGACGATGTCCAGGCCCGGGCGGTTGAACTGATTCGCGAGGATTTTTTCGGCAAGCGCCATGCCCACGGCGTTTCCGAGACCCTGACCCAGAGGGCCAGTTGTGGTCTCGATACCCAGATGCAGATCGTGCTCCGGGTGACCGGCCGTATGTGAGCCAAGCTGGCGGAAGGACTGCAACTGCTCGATCGGCAACGGATAGCCGGTCAGGTGAAGCAAGGAATACAGCAACATAGACCCGTGACCGTTCGAGACGACAAACCGGTCTCGATTCGCCCAGGTCGGATTGGAGGGATTGTGCTTGTGATGATCGTTCCAGAGAACTTCGGCGATGTCCGCCATTCCCATCGGCATGCCGGGGTGCCCCGAGTTCGCTTTTTGCACGGCGTCCATCGCAAGAACTCGAATGGCATTGGCAAGCTGTCGGCGGTGCGACGTCGTCATTAGCTGAGGATCCCGGGGAAAATTAGGAAAGCCGCGCATTTTGGACTATCGCTCACCGTGGGCCAAGTCTCTGCATACAGAATGTTCTCCCTGGACGCTGCGCCTTGAGACCATCGTTGCGAACCGATGCGCCTCTCCACGGTCGAACCGCAGGAGGATGGCCTTCTGTTCGGTGCGTAAATCGCGGAACTGCCATTCCAGCGCGGCGTTCTCTCGTCCGAGAGGGGAAGCTGTGGCGAGTGAGACGGAGCGCATAAAATCCGACCCTTCGTGTACGCGGGCGGAAGGATTAGACACTGGTCACTTTTCGGACGGATTCCGGTTGCTAGCATGAAGCTCCCAGGGAAGCCTGCTCGCCGGTAGCCAATCCTTCGGCGGACCCGATTTGTCATATCAGGTCCTCACTCGTGACGTGGTTATCGATTTTCTTCCCTATGGCGACAGCGCGAGGAAGTGACGAGGCGATGCAAACGGTCCGGCTTCTGCAATTCAGCGACATGCACCTTTTCGGCGACGCTGCGGGCCGCCTTCGGGGCGTCGCCTGCCTGCCGGCGCTGCAGGCTGCGGTCGCAGACGCGTACCGTCGCTCGCACCGTCTCGATGCACTGCTTCTCACTGGAGATCTCGTGCAAGACGATCCGGGCGGCTACCGCTGGATTCGGCACGTGTTCGGCGGCTCTACGATCCCGGTCCTTTGCTTGGCTGGCAACCACGATCTCCCGGATCACATGCGCGCCACGCTAAATCAGGCGCCGTTCGTAATCGGGGGTGCAACTCGGTTCGGGCGCTGGACGGTGGTCATGCTCGATTCCTGGGTCCCGAACTGTGCAAGCGGCGAAATCGGCGAGGCCCAGCTCGCGACGCTGCGCCACACGCTCTCAGAGCATCGCGATCAACACGTCTTGCTCTCATTGCACCACCATCCGATCCCCATGCGCAGCGGCTGGCTCGATCAAGTCGGTCTGCGCGATGCCGACGCATTCATGAAAGTCATTCACGAACACTCGAACGTGCGCGGCGTGCTCTGGGGGCACGTGCATCAATCGCTCGACAGCTTCATCGATGGCGTGCGCTTCATGGCCACCCCTTCAACCTGTGCGCAGTTCCTACCCGGTAGCGATCAGTTCGCAATCGACAATCGACCGCCCGGGTATCGCTTCTTGGAGCTGATGCAGGACGGCTCGATCGCAACCGAGGTGTGCTGGCTCGAAAGCTATGCCGAGCGCATCGTCGCGTAGCGATTCTGGGCTGTAAGGCTGTAGGCTGTAGTCAGAGAAGAGCGCGCGTCCGCGCTTGTTACTCGGAACATCATGCGCCACCTTTCGCGATTCGCGGGCTCGATTCTTCTTGCTCTTACCTGCAGCCTACAGCCTACAGCCTTCAGCCTTGCGGCAGAGCCTACGGACGCGCAGCGACACAGCCTCTGGTCGCTCGAAGGTGAGCGCAACACGATCTATCTACTGGGATCCGTGCATTTCTTGAGTCCAAGCGAGAAGCTCCCTGCGGCCATGGAAGCCGCATACGAGGACGCTGAAGCTCTCTACATGGAAATCGACATGGACGATCTGGATCCGCTGGCCGCGCAGAAAGTGGCGCTCGAATTAGGGATGCTGCCTCCGGGTGAGACGCTCGCGAGCGAGCTTGGAGCCGACACCTACGCCAAGGTGTCGAAGAAGGCTGAGGAGCTTGGCGTCGAACCCGTGATGCTCGATCGCTTCCGGCCCTGGTTTGCTGCCCTGACCCTTGTGCAACTTCACCTCATCAAGATGGGCTTGGATCCCAACTCAGGAGTCGAACAACGACTCACGTTGCGCGCCGTGAGCGATGGCAAGCCGATTCAAGGCTTAGAAACGCTTGAAGAGCAGCTCGGCGCGCTGGCAGGGCTGCCCGCGCAGCAACAGAAGGAATTTCTCGTCTATAGCGTCGAAGACTCCGAGCGTGCGACGCGCGAGATCGATTCGATGCTCAAGGCGTGGCGGATCGGCGATGTCACTGCGTTGGACAAACTCCTCGCCGAGGGCATGGAGAAGTATCCCGACGTGTACCGCCCGCTCACGGTCAATCGAAATCGCAAATGGATCGCGAATATCGAAGGCTTGCTCGACGACGAGGAAGACTATCTAGTTGTCGTAGGCACGCTGCACCTCGTCGGCAAAGACAGCGTGGTCGAGTTGCTCGAGAAGAAGGGGCATCGGGTTAGGCAGCACTGAGCCCGGCCGACTGGCAAACTGGCCACTGGCTACTGGCCAGAGAAGAGCGCGAACGCGCATTGCTCGTTGAGGCTCGCCCTGCAGTGAGTAGGTATGACCATCTTGGCGGACAAACTTCCTTGTGCATCTCCTCCTGGATCTTCGCTCTGGCCCATTGCCAGTGGCCGGTGAGCCAGTTGGCCTCCTTGCTCACACTTCAACCATCTCGAAATCCTCTTTGCCCGCGCCGCAATCCGGGCAACGCCACGACAGAGGGACGTCTTCCCAGCGGGTTCCCGGCGCGATTCCGGATGCTGGGTCGCCTTTCTCCTCCTCGTACACAAAGCCGCAGATCACGCACATGTAGGATTTCATCATCGGAAGCCAGGGTAGAAACGAGGGCCGCGATTAAAGCGGGAACCTAGGCAGCCTGCAACCTAGACGAGAATCGGGTGCGAGTGACGGCGACGTGTGATGAGCAGCAGGGCGAGTGCTCGTTCGGGCGCGGATGAGCGTGCGTGGGCGCGCTCCTGGCACTACACTTTCGCCCCGCCGAATGCCAGGAGCCCCATACAACGTGTCCCTCTTTACCGAAGCCAGCCGCTACATCCCAGGAGGCGTGAACTCACCGGTGCGCGCGTTCCGCGGAGTCGGGGGCGAACCCATCTTCATAGAGCGCGCTTCGGGCCCTCACGTCTTTGGGCACGATGGAAAGCGTTACGTGGACTACGTGGGGTCGTGGGGCCCGATGATCCTCGGGCATGCGCATCCGGAAGTCGTCCGTGCCGTGCAAGAACGTGCGGCGATGGGCCTCTCATTCGGCGCGCCGACCGAGATCGAGACGCAAGTTGCCAAGAAGATCTGCGAGCTCATTCCTTCGATCGAGCTCGTGCGAATGGTGAGCTCCGGAACGGAAGCGACCATGAGCGCCATTCGCCTGGCTCGCGGCTTCACCGGTCGAGATCGCATCGTCAAGTTCGAAGGGTGTTATCACGGCCACTCGGATTCGTTGCTGGTCAAGGCGGGATCGGGTGCGCTCACTTTGGGCGTGCCGACCTCGCCGGGCGTACCGAAAGAGCTTGCTGCGCACACGATCACGCTCGCCTACAACGACATCGCGCAGGTGCAGCAGCTGTTTGCCGATCGCGGCAAAGAGATCGCGTGCGTGATCGTCGAGCCGATCGCCGGCAACATGAATTGCGTGCTCCCCGTGCCGGGCTTCCTGGAAGCGCTCAGATCCGTTTGCGATCAGCACGGCACGGTGCTCATCTTCGATGAAGTCATGACGGGCTTTCGCGTTGCGCTCGGAGGCGCCCAAGCGCTCTACGGGATCACGCCCGATCTGACCACGCTGGGAAAAATCGTTGGCGGCGGAATGCCAGTGGGTGCATTCGGCGGACGACGCGAGATCATGGAGCACATCGCGCCCCTCGGACCCGTTTATCAAGCGGGCACGTTGTCAGGCAATCCGGTTGCGATGGCCGCGGGGCTCGCAACCTTAGAAGCCATCAGTCAGCCGGGCTTCCACGCGCGACTCGCCGACAAGACGACGCGCCTCGTCGATGGCTTACTCAATGCCGCGCGTGCGGCCAGCGTGCCCTTCTCGACGAGCCAGGTGTGCGGAATGTTCGGCTTGTTCTTCACAGATAAGAGTCCAGTGCGCTACTTCCGTGAAGTCATGGCCTGCGATGTCCAGCGCTTCAGTCGTTTCTTCCACGCAATGCTCGAGGAGGGCATCTATCTCGCGCCGTCTGCGTTCGAGGCCGGGTTCATCTCGGCCGCGCACACCGATGTGGAAATCGACACGACGATCGCCGCCGCGCGCAAGGCGTTCAAGCGGATGGATGCGAGCGCATGATCATCGCGCTGCTATTCGCATGATCTTCGAATGGTCACGATCGTGCGCGTTATGCCGAAGTTCATGAGCAAACCCATTCCGGTGTCGCGCTTTGATGGATTAAGCGCTGTCTCACATGGAGACAACCATTCGGTCAATGCAGAGTGATGCCGACATAGCGGCCACCGCATCGCTTGCTGCCCGCAACGGTCACGAGTCGCTACCCGTCATCTCGGTAGTTATCCCCACCTACGAACCAACTTCATTTCTCCTCGACACGCTTCGCAGCGTAATTGCACAGGATCTCGGACCTGAGCAAATGCAGATCGCTATCGTGGATGATGCCTCTAACCGGGTCGACATCCCATCGCTCGTTGCAGGGATTGCGCGAGATCATCGCATCGAGCTACTCGAGAATGAGGAGCGGCTGGGGCTCGCAGGCAATTGGAACCGCGCTCTCGATCACGCGCGCGGCGAGTTCGTTCACATCCTGCATCAAGACGACATCGTTGGTGCTGGCTTCTACGAAGCGCTGTTGACCGGCCTTCGCCGCAGCTCGCGCATCGGGATGGCCTTTTGTCGCCACGCGTTCATCGACGAACGAAACCGTGTGGAGCGCATTTCTCATCGAGAACGACTGCGCGCAGGCGTGCTGTCGCGGTGGCTGGATCGCATTAGCGAGCGTCAGCGCGTGCAATGTCCCGCTGCGATCGTTCGCCGCGACGTGTATCGAACACTAGGTGGCTTCAGGAACGATTTGCCCTATGCACTCGATTGGGAGATGTGGGTGCGCATCGCATCTGCATACGATGTCTGGTACGACCCGCGCGTTCTTGCAAGTTACAGACGACACGCGGGTGCCGAGACCGCACGACTTCAAGCCGCGGGGCAAACTGTATCGGATATGATGGCTGCCATCGCGGTGATGGCTACGCATCTTCCTCCCGCGCGACGCCGCGCATTGCAAGACCGCGCACACCGGCGGCTGGTGCACGTACACACGCGCCGGGCAGCGAAGCTGATTCGCAGAGGATCTCGCGAGCTCGCTGCCCTCGAGCTGCAGGGCGCCCGAGAAGCGCTTTCTCAGTTGACCGATAACCTGACGACGCGCTGGTGGGAATGGAAACTCGCACGCATCGGACGACGGCTGGCCGATCTGGCCGGATAAGCACATCATTAGCAGCGGAAATCGTTCAGACGCTCGCCCAATCAGCCACAACCACTCGATGCGAAGATTCTTACCCTACGTCAAGTTCCTGAAGGCGGTCCGCAAGCCCTTGATAGGCGCGATCGCTTGCGGCCTCCTCTATGGCATCGCGAACGGCGCCGGATTGCCGCTGATGGCGAAGGAAATTTTTCCTCGCATTTTCGGGGAGCAAGCGGAGATCCTAGAAACGTGGGAGATCGTGTTGGTCGCCCTTTGGCTGCCGGGCGTATTCTTGATCCGTGGTGTCGCAGGGTATCTGAATGCCTATCTGATCCAATACGCCGGCGTTCGAGTTCTCGAAGCGCTACGAGTCGAGTACTTCGACAAGCTGCAGCGCTTACCTCTAGCCTTCTTCAGTCGCGGCTCCAGCGGCGATTTGATTGCGCGAGGCCTGGGCGATACTGCGCAACTCCAGAACACGCTGATCGTAATCTCGAATGAGATCATCAAACAGCCTGCCACGCTCGTTGGCGCATTGGGGTATCTCATATACCTCGCCATTACGGAACCGGGTGCCGCGGTGGTTCTGCTGACGCTCGCGATCATCCCGATCACTGTCTTCCCGATTCGTTACGTGGGCCGCAAGCTCGTCGACAAAGCCCGGGTGCTGCAGAGCCAAGCGGGAGCACTCACTGATCGATTTGCGGAGAACCTATCCGCAAGAAGAGAGGTCCGCGCATTCGGACTCGAGCGCTTCGAGGTCGAGCGGTTTCGTCATCAGAGTCATTCGATGCTCCGTGCGCAGATGAAGGTTGCTAAGTACTCCCTATCGCTCGCGCCCGTGATTGAGATCCTCTCTTCGATCGGCATCGCCATTACATTCGTATACGCATACCGCATCCGCCTGCCGCTCGATTCCTTCCTCGCGATCGTCGCCGCACTCGTCGTGAGCTACGACCCCGTGAAGAAGCTCGGCGCGTTGAGCAATGAAGTTCGCCGCGGCGAGGCTTCATTACAGCGTCTCGAAGAGATCCTCAACGAGCCAGTCGCGATCGAAGACCCCCAACATCCTGTGGATGTTGAGCGATTGCAAGGCGCTCTCACGTTCGACAACGTAACGTTCGGCTACGTGCCCAACGAGCCTGCTCTGCGCGATGTCTCCGCCTTGATTCCTGCGGCGACGGTATGCGCGTTGGTCGGGCCCAGCGGAGCCGGCAAGTCCACCTTCGCGAGCTTGGTGCCACGCTTCTACGACGTAGATTCAGGCTCGGTGCGAATCGATGGGATCGACGTAAGAGACATGCGACTCGCGGATCTACGACGCAACATCGCCATCGTTTCTCAGGATCCGATCCTCTTCAACGACACGATCTACAACAATCTTCTGTTTGGACGACCCGACGCCACGCGCGAAGAAGTTGAGCAAGCCGCGAGGGCAGCGTTCGCACATGATTTCATTCTCGCACTGCCCAACGGCTACGAGACGATTGCAGGCGAGCGCGGCACGCAACTCTCCGGTGGACAAAAACAGCGGATCGCCCTCGCGCGCGCATTCCTGCGGCAGGCGCCCATTCTCATCCTAGATGAAGCGACGAGCGCACTCGATTCGGAAAGCGAGGCGTACATCCAGAGAGCCTTGAAGGAACTCATGGTTGGCAGAACCGTGCTGATCATCGCCCATCGGTTCAGCACGATACGGGATGCATCGATGATCCTTGTCTTCCAGGATGGTCGGATCGTAGCGCATGGTTCCCACGACAAGCTCTACGAGTCCAACGCGCTCTACAGAACACTGTACGATCGGCAGCGAACGGCGGCGTGAACAGATAACAAGGCAGGATCATCCATGGAGTGGCGCTTTCCTCAATTGCTCGGTCTCAAGACGCAGCAACCGCGTTCGGCCAGAGAAGTCTTCGGGCGCAGCAGCGACTCGCGTTGGCTCAAGATCCTCAAGCGCAGCGTACGAGAGCCCGTAATCGATGGCGTGCACCTACCTCGCTTTCCCCCTGCCGAACTACAACGCGTGACTGTCGGCTCAGCTCACGAACAGGCATTAGGCGAAGCGTTCAAGTTCTACACACACGTGAAGGATGTGTGCGCTCGGCACGGTGCACCGCTTGGAGCAGGTTCCGAGATCCTCGACTTCGGCGTGAGCTGGGGTCGCATCATTCGATTCTTCATCAAGGATGTGGATGCGGAGTCATTGCACGGTGTGGACACATGCGCAGAGTTCCTCGGAGCCGCTCGAGAGACTGGCGTCCCCGGACAATTGCATCAAATTGGCCCATTTGGGCAGCTACCCTATCCAGACTGCTCCTTCGATCTCGTGTATGCGTACTCCGTATTCACACACCTTCCAGAGCACGTTCAGGATCACTGGCTTGCAGAGATCGCGCGCACACTCAAGCCACGCGGGCTGCTCGTCGCCACCGTGGAGCCCCCGCGCTTCCTCGAGTTCTTCACGGGTCTCGACCCAAGAGATGAGAGACTGAATCCGTGGCAGGTTGCGATGGCGCGAAAGGTGCAGGATGCCCCACATCTGAAAGCGCGCCTCGCGACACATGGATTCGTCTACATCCCGGATCGAGATGGCATCGACGAAGTGTATGGCGACTGCGTCATGACGCCCGCCTACTTCGCTGAGCATTGGGGCCAATACCTGGAGCCCCTCGAATTTCTCGATGATCCAAAGCGCTTCTGGCAGGCTGTGGTCGTCGTGCGCAAGCGGTGAGCCACACGCATCAGACGCTGCTGTCCGGGCCCTCGCGTACCTTCTTCCTGCGGTATATCACGGTAACCCGATCGATTCGAAGGGCTCCCTTGTGACCGTCGACTGGGTTTCGACATTCGAGAGCACATCGCTGCCGCTTCGGGGCTAGACACTGAAATCATCCATATGGATGATCCGAGCAAAGGAATCAGAGCCGAGTACATGGAGGTCTTGGTCACGACGAAAGTGGCTGGGCGACGTGCCACCAGCGTTCTATAAACATTCTACGACCGACAGCGCACAGCTACGCGAGCTACGAATGAACGATCTGGAACGCTACTTCCGCAACAACAAAGGCCGACTGATTCACAAGTGGGATCATTACTTCGAGATCTACGACAGGCATTTCGCACGATTTCGCGGCAAGCGAGTCAACATTGTCGAGATTGGAGTATGTAGGGGCGGTTCGCTTCAGATGTGGAAGTCCTATTTCGGCTCCGAAGCGCACATCGTTGGAGTCGATATCGATCCTAAGTGCGCCGAGTATGAGGATGAGCAAGTCGAGATCGTTATCGGAAATCAAGAAGATCGTATGTTTCTTCGCTCGCTACGAGAGCGCATCTCGGTGATCGATATCCTGATCGACGATGGCGGGCACACCATGAAACAGCAGATCGCTACCTTTGAAGAACTGTTTCCCCACGTTGCTCCTGATGGTGTTTACCTCTGCGAAGACCTCCACACCTCCTACTGGCCCTCATACGGAGGCGGTTATCGCTCGCCGGATACTTTCATCGAATACAGCAAGAACTTTATCGATTATCTGCACGCATGGCACGCCTCGAAAGCTGGCAAGCCACGCCGTCGGTGGTATAGACGGTGGCATACGCAGCCTCCCGAATTGTTCGTGTCTGATTTCACGAGATCCGTACACTCGCTGCACTACTACGACAGCGTTCTCGTGATCGAGAAACGTCACATGACGCCTCCCCACGATTCAATGACTGGGGAAGGCGCGATGTAGCCGGCGCTCCGCTGCACCGGGCGGCCGCCTACAGAAGACACGCGAATCGATCAGCATGCATCGGGGGAGCATCAGGCAGAGGATACGTTCTTTAGCCACTCGCGCGCTGCTATACGCCACGCGCTCACGCAGAGTGGATACGCTCCACTTGAGCAGCGTGAGTTCGTATTCCGACCTTCTCAATGCACGAACAGCGTCAGTACTGTGGCTACATCAGCCCAGCACCGCAGAAAAGAACACTGAGCTACTGTTCCCAGATTGCTCGAGTGAAGAGATTCGCCAAGAGCACTTTCGAATTCAGCCGCAATCGATCGGCGTCGGGATAGCCTGTCTGCCCCACGCGCTGGTTTCCGGGGCATCTCTCGTTGGCACGGCGTCGGTGCTTTATCGCCTCGGACCTCTCGCACCATTGTACGTAGATGAATACTTGAGCCGAGCTCTCGCTGGCGATGATCTCGCAGTTGGCGACCGCACATTGGCCCGAAAAGCCGTTCGCACCGTTCAGGGCTCCTCCGTGCTTCTGACTCATTGGAACTCGAGCGTCTATGGCCACTGGCTCCTGGAATCCATGCCGAAGCTTCTGCTCCTGAGGCAGATTAGGGGCTGCTTGCCCGGGTTACGCATCATCCTACCGCGAGCGCTGCCGGGCTGGGTCACGAACTGGATCCAGTTCGTTCTTCCAGGCGCGGAGCTCGATATATACGACGAGCGGACTGAGTATCTGCAGTGCGAAGCGCTGTTGATGCCCACTCTGCTGATGCATCCCGAGCACTTTTTGCACCCAACTCTCGGAACACTTTTGGACGAACTGGTTCACGAGACCGCAGGGGAAGTAGTGAAACGGCAGAACATCTATGTATCGCGTGTTGCCCCCAGCTGGTTTCGTAAGCTATCGAATCAGGTAGACGTCGAAGAGATTGCAGTGCAGGAGGGGCTCACTTTACTCAAGCCAGAAACGCTGTCGTTGGCAGAGCAGATCAAAGCTTTCGCTTCGGCGGATGTGATCGTCGGCGAGTTTGGCTCTGCAATGCACAACGCCTTGTTTAGCTCTCCGCAAACAAAAGTATTTTGTCTGAACTGGATCAACGGCATGCAGTCGCGGATCGCGCAACTCAGGCGCCATCGAGTTGGCTATCTTCTTCCCAGCGACGGACCGCCGATTAAGTATGTTGCGGGATCAGCGCAAACCAGCTATTGCATCGACTCCGCGCTATTCCGAAGGTGCCTGCGTGCGCTGACCTACGCGCACGAGTAGATCAATGCCTATCGAACGAACTCAGTGATCTTCCGCACTTCACGATGTCCAATGTCGATATTGTGGAAGTCGGCGTACTTTCGACCCGCGCATTTGCGATAAGACCACTTTGCTTTCTCCGGCATAGGCTTGCGCGGATTGAAGAAAACATCCTGCTGGTACACTGGCGTGCCTTCGGGAGTCACATGCATGACGAACGAATGACGAGTCCGGCGCAGATCTTGAATCTGAGAGCCGCCATGCGGCAGCTGCGGATGCCAGATCACGACATCACCCGCTTGCGCTTTCACCAACTCAGGACGTAGACCTCGCTCACTGCACGCTTGCATGACCCGAGTCTGGTAGATATCCCATAACACATCCTCCCCAGCAGGCGCGCCAGGCGGAATCTCGTCGAGCGTCTTGTAATGTTCCAAAGCGATTGCTTCACGATCCAATTCTGGGACGAGATGGCCCTTCCGCACCGCCTCCAAACACCCGTTCAGCTCGTTCGCATCTTCGAGCGCGACCCACACGCCGAGATATCGGTACTCGGGCCTCGTGCAGAAATACGGGGTGTCGCGATGAATGGACTGAGCCGAGCCTCTTTCATAGTAGAGGCTGGTGTATAACGACGTGCGCGCGTCGAAGAACGCATCCTGTACAGCGAGCGCGGCGGCGTTTTCCGTAAACAGGCGCAGTAGCGCAGCATGCAATGTGTGCAAGTTGATGATGCGGGGATAGTGCCCGTCCCCATCGATGTGCTTACCGAAAATCGACGCGTTGCGACTTAGCACGCTCTTGACACTCGCGAGGACTTCTTCGACGACGCCTTCCGGAAAGCCGCCTCGTATCACAACAAACCCTTCCTCGTTCAACTCGCGCAGATACTCGCGAACTTCGGGCGAAGGTTCTTCACCCGCACGCGCCCATCGAAAGAGTTTCATTAATCCAGTCCTCACGAGTTACGGCCAAAGCGAATTCTAGAGCAAAAGACCTCTGCCTCACGAGGGCCAAGTATCATCTGCAGCAAGGTTCGGAGATGCCCGATGAAGACGCTTAATTGGCTGAATGCAATGGAATTCGAAATCGAAGGGGTACGCTTCAAATGCTGTGTGGGAGACTACACTCAGAAAACAAGCGCTGAACGCATGATCTTGCTGAAGGATCGCGCAGTTCTAGAGCAATACGCGACCGTTCTCGGAGATGCGCCACCGAGGAACATTCTCGAGTTTGGAATCTTCCAAGGGGGATCACCTGCTCTGTTCACCTTGTGGTTTGATCTTGACAGGTTCGTCGGTGTCGACATCTCTCCGCCTGTCGGTGTCTTCGACGAATTCTGTCGCACCCACGATGCTGGCCGGAAAATCCGAAGCTACTATGAAACCTCGCAGACGGATGCAGCTGCAATACGCGAGATCGCCCACCGAGAGTTTGCCGCCCAACCGCTCGACGTCATCATCGATGACGCATCTCACCAGTACAAGTTCTCGCGCCGTACATTCGAGATAGCCTTTCCGCTCCTTCGACCTGGCGGCACCTACGTCATCGAAGACTGGGGCTGGGCCCATTGGGAGGGGCACGACTTCTACGCCGGCCAGACCGCACTCAGCATGTTGATCATGGAGCTCTTGATGGTCTGCGCATCTAGACCCGATCTCATCAGCGAAGTTCGGGTTTTCCCGTCGTTCGCCTTCATTCGGAAATCTCCGGATGCGAAACGGTCCTCCGAGCTACACCTGGAATCGCTTTACCGCAAGCGAGGCCTTGAGCTCGTGGGCTTGAGAAATATGAACGTCGAAAACCTGATGCAACTTGTCCGTGGACGGCTGCGTTACTCGACACAAGACGAAATGGTTCGCCTCAAGCGCCGCCTGCGCCGGATACTCCGTCGCGATGACTGAACCAGCAGCTCTCTCCCATCATTCAGAACGCACCGACGCAGGGTGATCTATGGTGGGCCTATGCGTGGAGTTTTCGAATGGCTCTTGCCGGCTCGGCTGAAGCTCGATGAGTGCGTCGCGAATGGTCTCCAAGAAGAACAAGCCACGCGCCTCGTCGGGTTCCAAGTAAGTGCCTTCTGCCCATTCATTCCAGGCATCAATGAACATGAACGGCGAGCCTGCCTGCGCAGCCTTGCGCAAGTGAGCTCGGAAACACGATGCAAACGAACGCGCGCTGAAGTTCCGCATGACGATGGCACGATCGAGGCTTCGACGGGGCGTGTTATCCCAATCGAGGAAGGCGCCGGGATAAACACCTGGTTGGATCGCTCGCTTGGCGATTGCGGACCACACTGAAGGATAGTCGTAGCTGTTGATCGGTCCATCGGCACGACCGAAAAGTCGAAAGCTCCACTTACGATACTTACGGTGGAAGCGTTCCTTCTTACGCCACCAGAACGGGCGGTCGCGTTGACCGTACGTGTAGCCGGGCTCGAATTCCGCGAAGGCATCAAACACGTGAGGACGAGGATCTTTAGGAAACGCAGTAAGCATGCTCACGATATGGAGCCCGGGCAGTCCGGCTCGCTCGGCAAGTTGTCGCCAACGCCGAAACATCGGCTCTGCGGTCGGGATACTTGCGCTGCGATAGATCAAGAACATGGGTTTCCCATCAACCTTGATGTAACGAGGATCCTGGAAAAAGCGGAGCACACAAGCGAAGTGCCGATCCCAGTCCGCCTCGTCTCCATATTCTTGCGGCATCAGAATCTCGCGGTCACCACCATCCCAGGCACGCGTCCAGGGTTCGTTTGCCCACGCGAAGCAGAAAGGAAAATCCGGCTTGCCGCGCGCAAGCAGCATCTCGAGTGGCTTCTCCAGCAACCGCTTACCTGCAAACCAGTAATGGTAGTAGCAAAAGCCGTACAGGCCGTGATCGCGTGCGAGCTGCGCCTGCCAATCCTGCGTCTCGGGATCCAGCAAATTGTAGTACCGACCGTTTGCGGGCGCGCGCGGCTGCAGATGACCTGAGAAGAGCGGTCGAGCTTTGCGGACATTCGTCCAGTCAGTGAAGCCTTTGCCCCACCACTCCTCGTTCTCCGGGATGGTGTGAAACTGAGGCAAGTGAAAGGCCAACATCCTTGGCTTCAGTTTGGCCTCGGGCTCGATCAAAACGGATTCGTTCACCATCGTTTGCTCATGTACAAGCTGAGGCCATGGATGTCGACATATCGCCGGGGCAGACCGGGATTCGACTCGGGATCGCTTGCCAAACCTTTGTCGCGATCCAGTTTGTCGTAGTAGCGGTAGTCGAGGCCTAGGTCCCAACCGGGCACAAGGTCGCGATACTGCATGCCCCCTCCCATGTAATACCCATGAGCGTTCAGAGTGAGGTCGTAACTGCCCACGCCGAAGAACGCTGTAAGCGCCAACTTACGACCAAGCCTGAATCTATAGTCGAGCGCCCGCACGGAAACTAAAGTGCGGTCCGCTACTCGGTCGAGTTCCAACCGCGCGCCCAAATCGTGGCGCGCACCTACCTGACGCCTCGCCCCGATGCCAACGTGATAATCCACTTCGTAATCGCTGGTCGCGTTGCGCTGGGTATCTAGGAGAAGAATCTCTCGCGCATTACTCCGCTGCAGGCCCGCGTCTACAAATACTTCACCAGCCACCGATGTCGACTCATCAACGCTTTCGTAGACCCGTGTGCGCTGCGCTGTTGCGAAATCGAAAGCCGCACCGACACGCGCGAACGAATCGCCGAATACGTCTCGCCCGACTTCGACCTGCGCGTCGACGCCGTGACCGATCAAAGACGTTGAATAGTCGATCCCTAGCATCTGCATCGTTCGATATGGCCGATCTGTATCGCTGAATCCCCAGCGGGGGTCGAGATCGAGCATCCGGTATCTCGCTTGCGCGTAATCGCCATTAGGCAACTGCCAGCCAACTCGCAGCATGTGGCTGCGGCCGCCTATGGAATCGCCAGGCAAGCGATTGTCTGCGAACCAGTGCCCCAGCACGTGCCCTTCGTTGCGCGGCCCTTCTCGATAGATGTGGTGCACATACCATCCATTCTGGAGGTCGGAGACTTCGTACGTCGCATCGAAATGGCGCCACAGTTTCGGAAAATCCAAGCCCAGCGACAGATTGGTCTGCCCCAGGCGGACCTTGCCTTCATAAGTGTTGTCTTCTCCAGCGTATTCGATACGTACGCCAAACGGCACCGGACCGGGGAACAGCATACTGCTCGTGACAGACGCGATACGGTTTACGTCCGAGCTGCCTCCGGATTCATCTGCCTCGTTGCTGCTAGTAGTAAGCGCGTCGAAGAAGTCCGACAGGCTCCCGCCGCCCCGAGCGCCGCCGCCATACTGGGTTACGCGATTAAGCGCGAGCGCGTACCCGGTCACTGGCTCTATGGCGACTTGCAGTCCCGCGAGACGAGGCTTGCCTTCAGTGATTCCGTCTTGGTACGCGATGTTTGACTGTTCAGACATCTCCGCAGCGAAAACTTCGTAGCTCAGCCCGAGACGACTGATCGGTGCGTAATTGGACAGCGTGATCGATGGCATCGTCGGCGCTTGTGTGCTGATAGCCGCGCTGCTGTCGCTCATCGGTCCTAACCAATGATCTCGAAAGCCGATGTCTAATTGTGCGAAGTCGAAGCCTAAGCTCAAGAATGACCCGGTCGGCGTCGTATTCTCATCGTAGGCGACTGCGCCCGCATTGAGGATGATGTGATCGCTGGGCTGGAAGTAGCCGCTCGCAGCCACACGCCACGGCGAGTCGAACGATTCGCCGTGTTGGTTTGGCTGTGTAGCGCTGGAATCGCCTGAAGTGATGGCGCCTTCAATTCTGGCGTGAGTGACCGCATATCTGTTCATGTAGCGGTCTAGATAGCTTCGCACCTCTTCGCACAAGGCACGGTCGCGCTCGCAAGCCACAGGCAGTGCATCGAGCACGATCGCTGCCGCGATGGGCCGACGCATCACGGGCTTACCGGCAAGCATCAGAACGCGCTCGACCTTTCGCTCTATCGCGGGCGAGAGGTTGAGCGGGAGATATGGCGATGCCCCGCGCCCCCACGCGATCACGGGCGCCACTACTGCCAACAATCCTAACGAGACGGCACGCAGCACAGACCACTGTGGCGAATTCTTTGGGTTCTTCAGGGTTTTGCTCCCGTTGGCTCGCGACGGGCGATCTTGAGCGGCTTCTGCGCTCGTACGTCGACCTGAGCGTAAAAGGCGCGATTATAAGAAACGCGCTTGTTTAATGCTCGACCGAGGTGCGCGGGGGGACTGTCCTGTTGGCTGCACTAGCTGCTAGAGCTTGGATCGTGGCGTCGTCGTACCACTACCAACGGACGACGATGTGCTCGTAATCGGCATTCATGGCGCGCTCGACGACCTTGAACTTCAGTGTTCGCACACCGTCGTCGGCAGGTACCGTGAGACCTCGCAGCAGGAGGCTACGTCGACGGCGATTCAATTTCACGTGAGTCGGAATCGTCGGCCCGCGACGAACGCACTGGTGCGGGGGATTGGGGAGATCCCGGAACGTCCCCTTCAGGTCGAAATAGCAAACGAATCCGGAGAGCAGCAGGCGGAAGTAGAAGTCGTCGTCTTCTTTGCCCCAACCCCAATATTCATTGGAGAACCCGTTGACTGCGAACGCCTGTTCTTTTCGGATCGTGATCGCACCCGAGAAATAATGTGCCGTGTGCATCCGCTCGCCAGCAGGATTCAACACGTTATTGACGAGGCGCACTGGCTGCGATGGGCATGCGTAGTTCGCGACCATCGGCACTGCGTCGACATCGTGGAAGCAGTAATAGTCCGAACCGTCTGCAGCGTACTGCATGCCTGCGTTCAGCAATCGGCCGCGGTTGAACAGTGCCCCGACTTCTTGCTCCACGACGAGGATGCGATACGAAAGCTCTTGCTCTTGCAGACGAGCAGTGAGCTCGGGCAATAGGACATCGAGATGCTGAGCTCGGTCGCGATATGGGATGACAATCGTCAGACGTCGGTCGCTGTGGAAAGTCAGCGGCCGTTTCACGCGCCTCGCGAGCACCCCGCGAGCCATTGCTGGGATGAGCTTCCAGTTGGCGATGCTGACAGGCGCATATCGCTCGTCGATCCGCACGCCATGCAGCGGATCCCAGCGCAACCTCCGGCTCGGCCACCACCGATTGACCCATCGGTGACCGCGCGTCAATTCCGTTGGCGCAAACCACGAAGAAGCGGGCAAGGTGTCACTCCAGAATCAGCTGTTGCTCAGACAACATGACATGTGCGCCGGACAGCTCCTCAGCATCCGGACAAGTTCCTCTATCAGCATCAGGATCGAGGGGAGATAACCCGTCGGCCCGAGAAGTGGGAGACTAGTGAAGTAAGATCACCGCGATGCGCAGATGAAAACTCAGCAAACGTACTGGGGGTTCCGCAGTTGCATTTCGGTCGCATAGTCGGCGCTTAGCCACTGTCCTGCTGTGGCGCGCATCATATCCTAATATTTCACGAAGTAGCGGAAGCTTCCCCCCACTTTGTTATGCGTATGTAGGCCTTTCGTTGCAAGTTGGCGACGGATGGGAGCACCGACGCCAATCAGCGACGTTTAGCTGGATCACTAAACTCCTCAGCGTCACGCGGAATGGGCGAGACTCGGCGGTCCGGCTGCGACGATCCACGTGCAGCCGCTATTCGACGCTGTTACAGGAAACTTCTCCGGCACGCAGAGCCTCAGCGCTGAGCCGGTCTGCTCTCGTCCGGCGCGCCCTTGTCTTTGCTGAATCGATTTGTCGTAACGCGCTGATGCGGTGAGATCCGACCGAACTTCTCCAGACGCGCCTCGATCCCCGCGAGCGTGCGTCCATGCGCGGCGGCAAGATCGCGGGGCGAGCGACCCCGGTCGAATTCGGCCAGTAACTGATCGTCCTCTTCGTTCGTCCAGGGCTTACCCACATTCGGCAACGAGCCCGCGCGCGGGCGAGATTCGCGTGCCGGAGTCGGCGCGGGAACGCTTCCTGCCTCCAGCGCGCGAGCGGCCATGAACAGCGCTCTAATGATCTCAGACGATTGGTAGGGACTATCGGTAGGAAACACTTCGCCCGAGACGGGATTGACGCCGTTCGCGAGCGTCGAGACGATGTTGAGAGCCTTTGCATGATCCATGAGTTCACACTCCGTGTGGCGGGTAGTTGATAGATGGTGCCGCAAGGAGCTCCACGTTAGCGAACGACCGTGCACGCGAACGTTGATAAATGGCGCGAACACCGAGTTATGAATGCATCGATCTCTTTAGTAGCCCCTCTTACCGTGCGATAGTCGTGGATCGTCGGAGCACTGACCTCACAGCACGCGATGCGATCGTTCCTATTGTTTGTCGCCCTTCTCGCCGGCGCGCTCATCGTTGCATCAGCGGTGACGTATCCTGCTTGGCTCCTCGTGAGCCTGATA
Source organism: Pseudomonadota bacterium (assembly GCA_023417315.1). Lineage (GTDB taxonomy): Bacteria > Pseudomonadota > Gammaproteobacteria > Steroidobacterales > Steroidobacteraceae > Steroidobacter. The sequence continues at coordinate 55,515 of JAEZFW010000082.1, read as the reverse complement.
TCGGTCGAGCCGGTCCATCGAGTCATGAACCGCGTCGCGATGTTGATTGCCTTGATCGGCCTCGTTGTGCTGACGCGCCGACTGGGTTTGTCGGATCGGGAATCGATGGGCTACGGCATGCCGCGCAGGCGATTCGTGCGGCAGCTAATAGTGGGCTGGGTTGCGGGCTTTCTGCTCATGGCGCCGCTCGTCGCTTTCCTCATGGGCCTCGATATTCGCGAGCTGCGTCCAGCGTTCGATGGGAACTGGGGCTCGATCGTTCTGGGCGGCGTCATCTCCGGTCTTGTCGTTGCATTCATCGAAGAGACATTCTTTCGCGGTGTGCTCTTCAGTGCACTGAGCCGCACCTCTGGACCCCTCGCCGCCGTTTTGGCTCCGAGTCTTCTGTATGCCTCACTACACTTTCTCGGCGGCCGCTTACGCGTACCAGCGGAGGAAGTCAGTTGGGAGCATGGATTTCTCGTGCTGGCTCGGCTGTTCGAGCGGTATGCCGAGCCGCTCGTCTTTCTAGATTCCTTCCTCGCATTGACGATGCTTGGTGTGTTGCTTGCACTCATCCGCTTGCGCACCGGCGCGATCGCCGCGTGTATCGGATTGCACGCTGCAGGCGTATGTACGATAGCGGTGCTACGCAAGGCGACGGAAGTAGACGCCACGGCCGCGTACGCCGGCTGGGTTGGAAATTACGACGGCGTGATTGGATGGGCGGCGTTGCTGTGGTTCATCATGATCGCAATCGGTTACGAACGACTGCAGTACCGCCGCTCCCATCGCATGGCCCGGAACGAGGAGTCCTCCTCATGAATCAGGTTGCGCAGCGCTGATGATCGAGGCGAGATATCGAAGCCGCTCGACCGCATCGTCCCTTTCGAGGCATGCCTGACGGATCGCAGGCTCGACGGGAAGCAGCTCCGCCAGCCGCGAGCTCACCCAACCGGCGTCCTCGAGCTTTGGCACCACTTCGTCGTAGTGCAGGCTCACTTGCGGATAGATCTCTCCCATCAGCTTGGACAAGCCTTTGAGCTCCGCGGGAATGCCAGCCACCGTCTCGTGAAGCAGCTCGACATCGGCGACATTCAAACCGTCGGCTTGAATGGCGACAGATTCGATCCGAAAGCGATGTTCTCCGCGCGCGGAGATCCCCAGTAGTCCATCGCTCAAGCGCTCGAAATCGAGAATGCGCGCCGTGGTGCCGATGTTGACGGTCTTCGCCGGACCGACTTCCCTCCCATCGACGATCAGCGCGACGCCGAATGCGGAACTCTCGCGGATGCAACGACTCACCATGTCGAGATAGCGCGGCTCGAAGATGCGCAGGCGCAGCGGGCCGCCCGGAAAGAGCACCGTGTGCAGCGGAAAGAGAGGAATCGTCTGCGCCATACACGCCTCTCTGTTTCAGGCAGCTCGACTAGATCGAGCCTTGTCGCGCCATGCGCATGGGGCGCGCCGTTCACTCAGACTCGCGCAATCTCGCAAGCAACTTCTCGTGGATGCCGCCGAAACCGCCGTTCGACATGATCAGAATGTGGTCTCCAGTGCGCGCTTCGCTCGCCAGCGTCGCGACCAGCGCTTCCAAGTCCTTCGACACATGCGCGCGCGTACCGAGCGAGGCGACCGAGTCTGCGACGTCCCACTGCACGCTCGGACCTTGGTACATGAAGACCTCATCCGCAGCTGCAAGCGACTTCGCTAGCGCTTCCCGATGAGTACCGAGCTTCATGGTGTTCGAGCGCGGCTCGAGCACCGCGATCAGTCGCGCCGCTCCGATTCGACGCCGCAAACCATCGATCGTGGTTTCGATCGCCGTGGGATGGTGCGCGAAATCGTCGTAGACGGTGACACCGCGGATCACACCGCGCGTCTCCATCCGGCGGCGCACCCCTTGGAACGCCTTCAAAGCGGCCACTCCCGCCTCGATCGAAACCCCGGCATGACGCGCGGCCAATAAGGCAGCAAGCGCGTTCTGCGCGTTGTGCCGGCCCGTCATCTGCCACTCGACGTCCGCGACATGCTCGTTGCCTTCCATGATCACAAAGTTGGAGTAGTCGCTGTCTGGCGAGACGAGCGCGTACCAAGCGGCGTCGCCCTGCAGGCCTGCCGAGAATCGCTCGACCGGCGTCCAGCATCCCATGCCGATCACTTCCATCACATGCGCATCGCCCGCGTTGGCCACGACGAGGCCGTTGCGCGGCACCATCCGCAGCAGTTGATGGAACTGCCATTGAATAGCCGCGACGTCGGGATAGATATCCGCGTGGTCGTGCTCGAGGTTGTTGAGCACCGCGGTGCGAGGGCGGTAGTGAACGAATTTCGCCCGCTTGTCGAAGAATGCCGTGTCGTATTCATCCGCTTCGACGACGAAATACGCTCCCTCGCCGAGCCGTGCCGTGGAGTCGAAGTTGCTGGGCACGCCGCCAATTAGGAATCCAGGCTTGCGGCCGGCGTGCTCGAGAATCCAAGCAAGGATGCTCGATGTCGTCGTCTTGCCGTGAGTACCTGCAACGGCAAGCACCCATCGTCCTGCAAGCACGTGACGCGCGAGCCACTCTGGTCCAGACGTGTACGATATGCCGCTGTCGAGGAGCGCTTCGATGAGCGGTTTGCCTCGGCTCATGACATTCCCAACCACGACGATATCGGGACGCAGCTGCAATTGGTCCGGGTCGTAGCCCTCGATCAGTTCGATCCCGAGCGCCGCGAGCTGATCGGACATCGGCGGATAGACGTTCTGATCGGAACCCGTCACTCGATGTCCGGCCGCGCGCGCGAGCGCCGCGATGCCACCCATGAACGTGCCGCAGATTCCGAGGATATGAACGTGCATGGATTTTCGGTTCAGTTGAAGCTGATCTGACTCAACGGCGAGATACGAACGAGCGCGATCTTCCAGCACTGCTTCACGGCACGGACATGGCGCTCATGCAGCGTGCTCATATAATGCGGGGTGTGATGCTCGACATTCGCGACCAGATTGTACATTCCGCGGCCCGCCCACATGCCACGCTCGCGGCCTCGCCTGCCTTTCTCATCGACGGCGCGGCAGCCTCGTGAGTGTACAGACAACCGTCTTCGTGAACACAGCGGATGCGCTCGAGGAGTCGCTGCGCGCACTCGGCCCAAGTGCATTCGTCGCGCTCGACACGGAGTTCATGCGCGAAAGCACCTACTACCCGAAGCTGTGTCTCGTACAACTTGCCTCACTCGAATACTGCGCCCTGGTCGACCCACTGGCGCTCTCCGATCTGGAGCCGCTTTGGTCGTTCTTGATCGATCCTCGACGCTTGAAAGTCTTGCATGCGGCAAGACAAGACTTGGAGGTGCTCGCAGTCCGCGCACCTCACACTCTGCCACTGGCGCCGATTTTCGATACACAGATCGCCGCCGCCCTGTTAGGGCAATCTGCGCAGATTGGCTACGGTGCCCTCGTGTCGGCACGCCTCGGCATTTCGCTTGCCAAAGGGCACACGCGCACGGATTGGTCCCGGCGTCCCTTGAGTGCAGAACAGCTCGACTATGCGGCGGACGACGTGCGGCATCTTGCGTCGTTGCACCTCGAGCTACGTGCCGCTCTGGAGCGTGCAGGCAAGCTCGATTGGCTACAGCAGGAAGCACAGGAGATCGAACAGCTGGATACGTTCAAGATCGAGCCTCGAGACGCCTGGCGACGCTTGCGAGGGCTCGAACGACTCAAGCCTGAACAACGAGCGACGGCGAAATTGCTGGCGGAATGGCGCGAGGAGCTCGCGATCAAACACGACAAACCGCGCGGATGGATCCTCGCCGACAATGCGCTACGCGAGATCAGCGAGCGCATGCCTAAGGATGAGCAGGAGTTGGAATGCATCCGCAGCCTGACGGACGGTGTCATCCGACGACGAGGCGGCGAGTTGCTCGACATCGTTGCCCGTGGGGAGGCAATGAAGGCCACAGAAGCAGATATTCAACGGCCGATGCGTCCAGAGCCCGCACAACTCGCGCTCGTCACCAAGCTCATGAATTTCGTGCGCGGGCACGCTCATGCGCTCGACGTTTGCCCAGAGCTGCTCGCCACACGTCGCGACATCGAACAACTCGTGTTCTCCGGTCGAACGGAGCACCTGCTCGAGGGTTGGCGGCGCGAGGCCGTGGGCGAACGATTGCTCGATCTACTGAGTGGCGAACGGACGGCTCCGTCGCCTCATGGTGCCAACCCATAGCACAGAGCTGCACGTCTCCGGTCGCCAACGCGCATCGCACACGTGCGATTTCCTAGGCCATGACCGCGGATCGCGTCGATGAGTGTGTGCTCACTTTTTCGAGCGAGCTTTCGCGCCGCGCCGGTTTTTGGAAACTTTCTTCGCTGTTGGCTTCGAGGCTCGACGACCCGTCGTGGCTGTACGGCTCTTCGACACCGAACGAGGGGATGCTTTGCTTGTTGTGCGAGCAGTCTTCTTCCGTGCTTTCGCAGCTGGCTTGCTGCGCTTTGCACTCTTGCTCGCGCTCACGCGCTGCGCTTGCTCAGCTGCACGCTTCGCCGGCTTCCGCGAGGTCTTGCCCGTTGCTTTAGATTTCACCGCAGCACGGGCTTTGGCTTTCGGCTTAGAGGTACTCCCCGCCTTCTTGGGCGCAGCCCGCTTCACGGACATGGCGATTGCCGGCACAGGAGCGGCCAACGCGGCAGCTTCCATGCGCTCGAATACATCTTCCAGTTCGCCCTCGCCTGCTACGACACGCAACATCCCTAATTTCGAATAGTGCTCGACGAGCGGGCGCGTCTGCTTCTCGTACACCTCCAAACGCTTTGCGACGACCTCCTCTTTGTCATCGGGCCGCTGCTGCAGCTCCGCTCCGTCCTTCGCGCACCCGGTCGCACCCGGGGCCATTGAATGAACGTTGTACACGGTGCCGCACTTCGGGCACACGCGTCGGCCAGCCAAACGTTTCACGAGCGAGTCGCGCTCGACCTCGAGTAGCAGCACGGCTTCGAGCGGCTGCCCGAGGTCTGCAAGTAAGTCCTGCAGAGCATTTGCCTGATCGATGTTGCGGGGGAAACCATCAAGGATGAAGCCATTCGCGGCATCAGGACGGCTCAAGCGATCGCGGATCAATCCCAGAACGATGTCATCGGACACGAGCTGCCCGGAATCCATGACCGCCTTCGCTTTGAGCCCGAGCTCGGTACCACGCGCAACGGCATCGCGAAGCAGGTCGCCGGACGAAACCTGAGGTACGCCGTACTTGGCCTGCAGCTTCTGAGACTGAGTGCCCTTACCCGAGCCGGGCGCGCCCAGCAACACAATGCGCATCTTCGATGGTCCTCTTAATAAAGCCCTGAACTCGCTGAACAGGGACAGGCCAGTGATCGAAATCGACCCGGGCAGCCGATTCGCCCCAGCAATCGATTCGCCCCAGCAGTCGAGTCATTTGAGCGCTCCGGTGCACCCGAAGCATCGTTTTGGGGCCGCTACCCTACAGAAAAGATGACCGGCTGGGTACTGCTTGGAGCTGCGGAGGCAGACCAACTGGCCACTGGCAGACTGGCCAGACGCGCAAGCGCTGGTGCGAGGGTGTATCCGTCACGTAGTCGAACACGTCCGCCGCGGATTGCGAGCATGTGTCCTCGCTCTGGCCGGTTGCCAGTGGCCAGTTGGCCGGTCGGCCCCGCGTTCGACGATCCTCTAGTCGCCAGCTTCCCGGTCTCTCGCTATCCTTCGCCGCCACTTCAACCATGAGGACTCAGCTCTATGCCGAAAGCCCGCGCGCGCAACGCCTTCTACGCCCAATCCGGCGGTGTCACCGCTGTCATCAATGCCTCCGCCTGCGGGGTCATCGAAGCCTGCCGCAAGAACAAGCGCAAGATCGGCAAGGTCTACGCCGGGCGTCATGGCATCGTCGGTGCTTTGCAAGAAGACCTCATCGATACCGACAAGGAATCAGCCGCGTCGATTCGCGCTCTGCGTCATACGCCGTCGGGTGCTTTTGGCTCCGCGCGTTACAAGCTCAAGAAGTTCGATGACAACCCAAGGGAGTACGAGCGTCTCATCGAAGTCTTCAAGGCGCACGACATCGGTTACTTCTTCTACAACGGCGGCGGCGATTCCGCGGATACGTGTCTGAAGGTCTCTCAGCTCGCAGAGAAGATGGGCTACCCGATCCAAGCCGTGCACGTACCGAAGACGGTCGACAACGATCTGCCGATTACCGACTGCTGCCCCGGCTTCGGTTCGGTCGCGAAATACGTTGCGGTGTCGATTCGCGAAGCTGGGTTCGACGTTGCCTCGATGGCCAAGACATCGACGAAAGTCTTCATCCTCGAAGTGATGGGACGCCATGCGGGTTGGATCGCTGCGGCTGGCGGACTTGCGGCAACGAAGGCGGGCGAAAGCCCGCACATCATTCTGTTCCCCGAGATTACGTTCGATGAAGACAAGTTTTACGCGCGCGTGAAGGAGTGCGTCGAGAAGTACGGCTACTGCACGATCGTCGTGTCGGAAGGCGTGAAGAACGCAGAAGGCAAGTTTCTCTCCGATGCCGGCCTACGTGATGCCTTCGGTCATGCGCAACTCGGCGGTGTCGCACCAGTGATTGCCCAGCTCGTCAAGTCGAAGCTCAACTACAAGTATCACTGGGCTGTCGCTGATTACTTGCAGCGCGCAGCACGGCACATCGCATCGAAGGTCGATGTCGAACAAGCGTACGCCCTCGGTAAAGCTGCCGTAGAGCTTGCGCTGAAGGGCCACAACTCGGTCATGCCCACGATCGTTCGGGTCAAGGACAACCCCTACAAGTGGAAGATTGGCATCGCGAAGCTCGAGGATGTTGCGAACAAGGAAAAGATGCTGCCGCGCGATTACATCACCGAGGATGGTTTCCACATCACGAACAAGGCACGTAGATATTTGAGCCCGCTGATTCGGGGTGAGGACTACCCGCCTTACAAGGATGGATTGCCGCAGTACGTCACGCTGAAGAACGCACCGGTCAAGAAGAAGTTGAAGGAACCCTTTGTGCTATAGTCGCGGCCCTTTTTAAGGGCGGTTTTATCTATCGATCGCGGCGCGCGAGCTGCGCGCCCGATCCAATCGCTTCCAACTCCAATTGCATACAAGACGACGCCCCGAGAGGAAAAGTTGATGTCTACTGATGTCGCGCTTTGGCTTGCAATCGCCGCCGGCGTTATCGCGGTTCTCTACGGCGTGTTCTCCGTCGGATGGATCAACAAGCAACCCGCAGGCAACGCGCGCATGCAAGAAATTGCCGCCGCGATTCAGGCGGGCGCAAAGGCGTATCTCAATCGTCAGTACACAACGATCGGCATCGTCGGTGTCGTGCTGTTCATCGTGCTCGGCCTCGCACTCAATGATTGGGCGACCGCAGGTGGGTTCGCGATCGGGGCGCTGCTTTCCGGCGCGGCGGGATTCATCGGGATGAACGTCTCCGTTCGCGCGAATGTAAGAACTGCCCAAGCAGCGAGCGTGGGCCTCAATCCGGCGTTGCAAGTTGCCTTCCGCGGAGGCGCGATCACCGGCATGTTGGTTGTCGGACTCGGGCTCCTCGGTGTCGCCGGTTACTTCGCGATCATGCGTAACTACATCGGTGACGAGCATGCGCTGCATTCGCTGGTCGGGTTGGCGTTCGGCGGTTCGCTGATCTCGATCTTCGCGCGACTCGGTGGCGGCATCTTCACGAAAGGTGCGGACGTCGGCGCCGATCTCGTGGGCAAAGTCGAAGCAGGCATTCCGGAAGACGATCCGCGCAACCCAGCTGTCATCGCGGATAACGTCGGCGACAACGTGGGCGACTGCGCCGGCATGGCAGCCGACTTGTTCGAGACATATGCAGTGACTGTCGTCGCGACGATGGTGCTCGGCGGGTTGCTATTCCAAGCAGCGGATGGAGGTCTCGAGATCAACTACGTGCTCTATCCACTGGTGCTCGGTGCAGTCTCGATCGTGGCCTCGATCGTCGGCACGTTCTTCGTGAAGGCGTCCGAAGGCGGCAAGATCATGAACGCGCTGTATCGCGGTACAGCCGTGTCAGGCATCTTGGCTCTCATTGCATTCTGGTTCGTGACCGATGCGTTGATGGGTGAGCAAGCGGGCGCGTTGTTCGGCTGTGCTGCGGTCGGGCTCGCTCTTACAGCGGCGCTCATATGGATCACCGAGTACTACACCGCGACTGAGTTCAAACCCGTCCAGCGTGTTGCGGAAGCTTCGCAGACCGGTCACGCCACGAACGTGATTGCAGGATTGGCCGTCTCGATGCGCTCGACTGCATGGCCCGTGCTCGCCGTCTGCGCAGCAATCTGGGCCTCTTACGAGCTGGCAGGACTGTATGGAATTGCGATTGCGGCAACGGCAATGTTGTCGATGACTGGAATGATCGTGGCGTTGGATGCCTATGGACCGATCACGGATAACGGCGGCGGCATCGCAGAAATGTCCGGTCTGCCGCAGAACGTACGCACGATCACAGATGCGCTCGATGCAGTCGGCAACACGACGAAAGCCGTGACGAAGGGTTATGCGATCGGCTCGGCGGGCCTCGCCGCCCTCGTGCTGTTTGCGGACTACACGCACAACCTCGAAACGCACCTCGCGAATACGCAGCGTGAAATGGCGCAGTTCTCTCTCTCCGATCCGGCGGTGATCATTGGCCTCTTCATCGGCGGGCTCATTCCCTTCCTCTTCGGCGCGATGGCGATGGAAGCGGTCGGTCGAGCTGCAGGTTCCGTCGTGATCGAAGTGAGGCGGCAATTCCGCGAGATCAAGGGCATCATGGAGGGCACCGCGAAGCCTGACTATTCGCGCGCGGTCGATCTGCTCACTCGAGCTGCGATCAAGGAAATGATCGTGCCTTCGCTCTTGCCGATCCTGGTGCCCGTAGTGGTCGCATTCGGCATGAACTATCTCATGGGCGAGGGTGCCGGTATTCGCGCCTTGGGCGGGCTCCTGATCGGCACGATCGTGACTGGCTTGTTCGTCGCGATCTCCATGTGCACGGGCGGCGGTGCGTGGGATAACGCGAAGAAATACGTCGAGGAAGGTCACTTCGGTGGCAAGGGTTCCGAAACCCATAAGGCTGCGGTCACCGGCGACACCGTGGGCGATCCGTACAAGGACACCGCGGGCCCCGCGATCAATCCGTTGATCAAGATCATCAATATCGTTGCGCTGCTTCTGGTCCCGCTGCTCTGAGCGGGACGGCCAACTGGCAGACTGGCCAACTGGGATCTGGCCAGAACGAGACCGGCCCCACGCCGGCCCAATCAGCACCTGGTTGCCTGGAGTTCGAAACGCTAGAGGGCATCGCGCCCAACGAGATGCTGGGAGGAAAGGTCCGCGCTCTGTGATTTTCTCTGGCCAGGTGCCAGTGGCCAGTTGGCCAGTCGGCCGCGCGCGAGCGCTACGCGCTCCGCGCAACCACGCGCGCGAGCGGCTGCGGACGCCCAAGGTGGTATCCCTGCACGAAGTCGACACCCATCCGCTTCGCAGCTTCCAACGATCCGCCGTCTTCCACTTGCTCAGCGACGACTTGGAAATTCAACGTCCGGGCGAGCTTGATCATCGCCGCGACCATCGCTTGATTCACGGAGTCGGCCGCTAAATTGCGAATGAAGGTGCCGTCGATCTTCAAGTAATCGAGCGAGAGATTCTTCAGATTGCCGAAGGAAGAAAGTCCGCGGCCGAAGTCATCCAGCGCGAACCGGCAACCCATCCCGTGCAACACGCCGATGAAACGCTGCGCGTGTTCGATGTTCGTGATCACCGAGTTCTCGGTCACCTCGAAGCAAAGCTGATTGGGTGCGACGCCAGTGCGATCCAGGATGTCGACCACGAACTCGAGAAACTGCGGGTCACCGAGCGTCTGACCAGACAGATTGATCGCCAAGCTCCGCTGAGCCGGCAATCGAATCCCTCCCCGTCCGAGCGCGGTAAGAGCGGTCTGCACGACCCAGCGATCCACATCGGACATGAGCCGATAGCGCTCGGCCGCGCGCAGGAACTCCACGGGCGAGATGCCGCCCGGCACGCTTTCGTCCTGTAAGCGCAGCAAGACTTCCAGCGCGGGGCCGCTCGATACGTCGGCTGTCGCAATGATCGGCTGCGCCATCAACTCGAAGCGGTTCTCCTTGAGCGCCGTCTGCAATCGCTGCAGCCACTGGATCTCGCCCCGGTATCGCGCGTTCGCTTCATCGCGCGCTGAATAGACATGCACGTGATTGCCGCGCTTCTTGGCGACGTAGCATGCCGAATCGGCTGCGCTCATGAGCTCTTCCGGCGCGCCGCTTTCGCGCGAGATCTCGACGAGTCCGACGCTCACGCCGATGTTGAAGATCTTGTCCTTCCACACGAATCGATAGTCGTTGACCTTGCGCACGACATCGTCGGCGATCTGCCGCGCCTTCTCGAGCGGACAGCCCACGAGCAACATGCCGAATTCATCGCCGCCCAAGCGCCCGACTGTGTCCGAGTCACGAACGGTTTCTTTGATGAGCGCCGCAACCTCGCGGAGCATGTTGTCCCCGGCCATGTGACCGCAGCTATCGTTCACGGCCTTGAAGCGATCCAGGTCGAGATAGCACAGCACATGTCGGGCCGTGTTCGCGTGAGCGATCTCGAGCGATTCTTCGAGCCGTCGCTCGAACTCCCGGCGATTGACCAAGCCCGTCAGCGCATCGTGACTCGCCTGGTAGGACATCTGGCGGGTGAGACCGCGCAACTCGCTCACGTCGCGCACCACGGTCACGGTCCCGATCAGATCTCCCTTCTGCCCCTTCAAGGGCGTCACGGTGAGCTCGACCGAGCGTTCGTGACTTCCGCCACGGGAGATCATCAGGCCCCGGCGCCCGACGGTGACTTTGGATTGCGTCGCGAGGCAATGGCGCACCGGATCCCCAAGCGAACGCCGGTCGCTCTCATCCACGAGGCTGATCATGTCCGTGATCGTCTGACCCAACGCATCGATTGCGGGCACGCCGATGAGCTGCTCCGCCGCTTGATTGACGTAGTCGATGCGGCCGCTCACGTCGGTAGTGATGATGCCCTCCCCGAGCGAATCCAGCGTTTCCCAGGCCGTTGAACGCGCACGCGAGCCGGACGCGCCGGTTGCGGCAGCGGGGCCCATCTCGAGGAGCGTGAGCAACAATGCCGGACCACCCTGGTAGTCGATCCGCACGGCGGATAACTCCATTCTGGCGCTGTGCTCAGATTGGGGACGCAGCTCGAGCTCCAGTCGATCGAGCGCCGGCGAGCCCGCCAACCAACGCTGCAGATGATCTCGCACGAGCTCGGTGTAGTCGGGATGAACGAGGTCTGTAAGCGGCTTGCCGATCAAACGCTCGGGCGGGCCCGCCCCAATCAATGCCGCGAATTGCGCGTTCGCGAATACGATCGTCTCGCGATACACGGCGATCGCTTCATTGAGCCCTCCCAGCAGCCCGACCAACGAGCGTTCGCGCTCACCGATCATCAGATCCTTCATCGCGATCTGCTCGAGCACTCGATTCGCGCTATCCGCAAACGAGGTGGCGGCTCCGCCCGAGCGCACCCGCTCCGCATATCGGCCCGCTCGGACGATGTGCTCGAAGTGCTCGGCGGCGCGTGCAAGCGCACCAAGACGCCGGTTACGCAACGCGAATACGACAAGCACGCCCAGCAACACGAGAATCGTGATGACTGAAGCGATAGTCAGGGACCCTTCGAGGGCACTCACATCGACCGCCGCAATTTCCTTCACCCCTTTTAGCGCGCCCATCGATCGCTCATGAGCACGTGCGTCGCGCGAGACCTCGTTCATCTAGATCGAAAGCTTACGCGCTCGAATCGTAGGGACCAGGAATATCGCGAGCATGAATTGTCTGATCGACAGCATATAGAACGCTGTACTTTCTGCTGCATGGATTGACCATAATGGTCAGGGTGTAAATGGGGACGCAACGACTGAAATGCGATTCAGGGGAACCCGGCAGATCCCGAGCCCCGACAAGCGATTCGATCTGCAGCAGAAAGCAGCTTGTCGGCAGTTTTCAAACTTCGTACCCTTGCGCGCGCCGCGCGGAGCCTTGCGTTGCCGCCGCATCGCGCAACCCGACGACATTGTCGACCTCATGCCCAACGCATAGTTGTCAACGATTCCGACGTTTCGGGCTGTGCTTGAAGCCGCCGTCGGCTGGCCGGCTCTGCGCATCCCTGCCCCATTACTCAGGAACACGACTCTCGCATGAATACTGACGCTCTTCGCGAACAAATGATCGAGCAGCAAGTGCGCGCAGGCGAGGTCCTGGACGAACGCGTTCTTGATGCCATGCGCGACATTCGTCGCGAAGTGTTCGCCCCCGAGGGCTATCGCCAGGTTGCCTACGCCGACGCGTCGATGCCGATCGCACATGGCCAATCGATGCTCCCTCCGATCATCCACGGACGCATCCTGCAAGCGCTCGCCACGAATCCGGAGGATACTGGCTTGCTCGTCGGAACGGGCACGGGTTATCTGGCTGCCTGCCTGGGAAGGCTCGCGAGTCGGATCCGAGCGCTCGAAATCTTCCCGGAGCTCGCGGAGCAAACGCGCTCGAACCTACTCACCGTCGCGATCAACAACGTTGGCGTAGAGGTCGGCGATGGGATGCAACTGAACGAGCAAAGCGTGTATGACGTCATTGCGATCACCGGTTCGCTGCCGCTGTACGATGAGCGCTTCCAGCGCGCGCTACGCATCGGCGGCCGAATGTTCGTTACGGTCGGCCAGGAGCCTGTCATGGAAGCCTGGAAGGTGACGCGCATCGGCGAGCGCGAGTGGCAACGCGAAAGCCTCTTCGAGACCGTGATCGATCCACTGATCAACGCCCCGCGACCGCCCAGGTTTGTCTTCTAGCCTGCAGGCTGTAGGCTGTAGGCTGTAGCAGATCATAGTGAGCTCGCGAGCGTCACCCTACTTTCCGGTTTAACCACTAACCGATAACCGCTTCCAAGCATGTCCGTCCCTGAAATCACACCTGCGGAATTCGTAGCGCGCCGCGCGAGCGGCGAGGATCTGACGTTGCTCGATGTCCGCGAAGCATGGGAGCTCGGCGTAGCAAGCGTTCCCAACGTCGTCCACATCCCGATGGGCGAGGTCGCGCAGCGCGTTGGCGAGCTCGATGCCACGAAGGAAACGGTCGTCCTGTGCCGTTCGGGCCGCCGCAGTCTCGAGGTCGCGAAGTATCTGCAACAGAATGGCTTTCGTGCTGTGAACTTGGCGGGCGGTATCTTGGCTTGGTCTCGCGACGTGGACGCAACCATTCCAACCTATTGAGGCGTCCAACGCCCCGCGGACGCTTATCCATATTTAGCAACCGCCGACAAGAGGCCTCGTGTCATTATTGAGGAGCTGCTACCGGCCACTGGCCATGCCAGCTGACCAGGAAAAGAAGCCGGCCTTTACGCGGGCACCCGCTGCGGACGATCAGGTATCGTTTTGGCGAGGGGAGACGTCCAGTAGTCGGCCACATTGCGGCAGATGCAACACAACGCGGGGCAACTGTGTCTGAAGATTCTCGTATGACAACGGATTGCGCCATTGGGGCGCATGGGAACAAGAAGATGAAGTTACGAGCGCACATCCTAGCGGCCTGTGGACTGTCACTGCTTGCCCAGACCAGTTTCGCCGCGGACCTGCTCGAGGTCTACCAGCGCGCACTGCAGAACGATCCGATCATCCGTGAGGCGGATGCCAATCGCCTCGCCAGCCGCGAGTCGAAGCCTCAAGCGCTGGCGGCTTTACTGCCGCAGTTCAACGCGAGCGGCTCGTACACGAAGGACGAGCAGCAGTTCACGCGAACATCGCTGCAACGGACAGACCCGCTCGATCCGAATAGCGAGCTGGTGCCCGTCGGAATCACCACCGACAGCGACACCGACGGTCATCAGTATCAGCTGCAACTGCGACAAACCCTGTTCCGATGGGATCAGTGGGCAGCTCTCAAGCGCGCGGACGCTGAGGTGGCCCAGGCCGAAGCCGACTTTCAGGCCGCTCAGCAGGACTTGATTCAGCGCACGGCTCAGCGCTATTTCGATGTGCTCGCGGCTCAAGACACTGTAGATGCGGCTCAAGCCACGCTCGAGGCATTCGCCCGCCAGCTCGAACAAGCTGACAAGCGCTTCGAAGTCGGCCTCATTGCGATCACGGACGTTCAAGAAGCCCGCGCCGCGCATGACCAAGCTGCCGCGGCGGTCATCCAGGCCAAGCGAGCTTTAGCCACAGCGCAGGAGCTGCTGCGCGAGCTCACCGGCGAGCCCTTCGACGCGCTCGCCGCGCCTGTCGACGAAATGCCGCTCAGCACGCCGGACCCTCAGAACGAGGATCAGTGGGTCACACGCGCACTCGAGCAAAATCTGAGAGTCATCTCGGCACGTCTCGCGACCGATATCGCCAAGCAAGACGTCCGCGTGGCGCGCGCAGGACACCTCCCATCGATCGATTTCGTCGCAACTCGGACGGACTTCGAGGATGAGGGCGACCAGATAAGCGAAGGGACGCGCAGCCCAGCCGATCAAAGCCAAACTGCGGACTCGATCGGAATACAGGTTACCTTCCCGATCTACTCGGGCGGTGCAACTTCCTCGCGTGTCCGTCAGCGTGTGTACTTGCATCGCGCGGCCCGTGAACGCCTCGAGCGCACGGCGCGCGAAACCGAGCGAGCCACGCGCGATGCGTATCTCGGCGTCTTGAGCGAGATCTCGCGTGTCAGAGCCCTACGTCAGGCGCTCGAATCGAGCCGCACCGCATTGCAGGCGACCGAGGCCGGTTTCGAAGTGGGCACTCGTACGACGGTCGATGTGCTCGACGCCCGTCGTCAACTGTTCAACGCGCAAACGAACTATTCCCGTAGCCGCTACGATTACATCTTGAATCTACTCCAGCTCCAACTCGCGACCGGAACCCTGGGCGTCGCGGATCTGGAGGAGATCAACAAGCTGCTGAAAGAATGACGGCGATCGCGTGTGATCAGCGCACGCGGCTCAACGAACAACACGACTGAGCATGCTCGGCAGGACGTTTGACGTTCGCGCTTCGTACGAGAAGCGTGAGGTCCGCGGTCACGCGTGCTTTGCTAGACGCTCATCGATCATCGCGAGCAATCCCTTCAGCGCTCCGCGGTTCTGCTCCAGGATCTCGCGCGCGCGCTTGGCCATCTCTTCGCGCCGCGACGGATCTGCCATCAATCCGGCAATCGTCGCGCCCAAGGCAGTGGCATTCTCGACTTGCACCGCCGCACCGCGCGACAGGAACAACGCTGCGATATCCGGCGCGTTGAAGTTGTGGGGTCCGACCACTATCGGACATCCCAGCGCCGCCGGCTCGAGTAAATTGTGCCCTCCGATCGGTGCGAAGCTGCCAGCGACAAAGGCTGCATCTGCGGCTGCGTAGAGCATCTGCAACTCACCCAAGGTGTCCACGAGTAGCACTTCTGCGGTGTCGCTCACTGATTCACCACGCGAACGCGCCACGTAGCGTACTCCGCGTCCGCTCAGGAGCGATGCGACGGCCGTAAAGCGCTGCGGATGGCGCGGCACGAGCAACAACAACGCACGAGGAATACGCGCGCGCACGACCTCGTGCGCTGCGAGCATTTGATCTTCCTCCCCTTCGTGAGTGCTTGCGGCAAGCCACACCGGCCGAGGGCCGATCTGCGCAGCACGCAATTCCCGGCCAGCTCGAGCGACGTCCTCCCCAACCTCCATGTCGAACTTGAGATTGCCTATGACTTCGACGCGTGCCGCTCCGATCGCGCGGAAGCGTTCCGCATCCAGCAACGTTTGGGCGGCGACAACCACACCATCGAGCGCCTCGCGCGCAAGCCGCCGCAGGCGGCTGTAACGCCGCACCGATTTTTCCGAGAGGCGCGCGCTTGCAATGACGATCGGAATACCGCGCTTGCGACACCCTCTGAATAGATTCGGCCAGATCTCCGTTTCCATGACGATCGCGATCTGCGGGCGCACGCGCTCGAGAAAGCGCTGCACGGCATCCGGCGTGTCGTACGGCAAGTAGGCGTGCGAGACCGTATCGCCAAAGAGCGCCTTCACTCTTTGAGCACCAGTGGGCGTTCCCGTCGTGACGAGCACAGGTCGATCGGGATAGCGCTGCCTCAAACTTCGGATCAGCACCGCGCCAGCCTGCACCTCTCCGACCGACACGGCGTGAACCCACAGCGGTGCTCGATCGAAGCGCACACGCGTGAAGCCGAAGCGCTCGCCGAGCCGGTCGCGATAGCTCGGATCTCGCCTGCCCCGCCATACGTTTGCGAGGAGCGCGACCGGGCTCGCTAGGTAAATGAGTACGTTGTACAGCGGCAGCATGCAGACTAAGAGTCGTTCTCGCCCATGCGTTACTATTCGCCTCTTCTTTCCAAGGCGTAGGCGCAGCATGGTACTCGAACTGCAGAGACGAGCGGCTTCGCGAATCGATCGGAGGCACTAGGCTGCATGGCCTCCTCTTCCGCATCGAGCGAGCGCCGCACGAAGGGGCCCGATCGGATTCCGCTGTATCGATTCCTCGGCCCGAGATATTGGTTGATATGGCTCGCTCTGAGCTGCGTGCGTGCGATCAACGCACTGCCGCTGCGAGCTCAGATGACGATCGGCAATGCGCTTGGGCGGCTCGCTTACGTGTGCAGCCGCCGGGATCGGCGCATTGCAGACATCAACGTGGCGTTGTGTCTGCCTGAGCTTTCGGAACCCGAACGTAAGAATCTCGTCCGAGCACATTTCCAGGCGCTCGCCTGCGCGGTGTTCGAAACGGGGCTCGTTTGGTGGGCGAGCGATGCTCGCTTGCGCAAGCTCATTCATTTCGAAGGTGTAGAGCACCTGCGCAGCGCGCTCGCGCGAGGGCGTGGCGCATTGATGCTGACTGCGCACTTCACGACGTTGGAGATGGGTGCCCGCGCCCTGACGTTACTAGGTCCGACCAGCATCATGTATCTGACGCCCTCGAATCCGCTCATAGCGGAGCTCTCACGCCGAGGCCGTTCGAGACATACGATCCAAGCGATCTCGAGCGAGCAGATTCGAGATCTCTTACAGAACCTCAAGAACAACATACCGGTGTGGTATGCGCCGGACCAGCGCTTCACCGACAAGAACAGCGCGATTGTGCCGCTCTTCGGTCAACCCGCGGCCTCGAACATCGCGACATCTCGGCTCTCCAAGATCTCGGGTGCACCCGTGCTGCCCTACTTCCCCGAACGCCGAGCCGACAACAGCGGCTACGTCGTTCGCATCTATCCAGCGTTGCCAGACTTTCCGTCCGATGACGCCATCGCAGACACACGGCGCTTTCACGAGATGATCGAAGCTCACGTTCGCAAGTATCCGGCGCAATATCTCTGGGCATATAAGCGATTCAAGGGTGCTGGGCGCGACCCTTACGCAAAGCCGGCTGGTAGTTGACGCTTGACGGTTGACGGTCAGAATGCGCGCTACGCGCTCGCACGCTTTTCATCGCAGCAATTAAGAGCTCCATCACTTGCCGTCAACCGTCAACCGTCAACCGTCAACCAGCCTTTTGCATCCGCGCTACTGGCCGACTTGGCTCGCCTTAGGCGTACTGCGCATGTTCGAGCCGTTGCCCTACCCTGTCCTAGTCTTTCTCGGGCGAGTCATTGGCAAAGTGATGGTCCGCTTGCCCTTATCCTTCGTGCGCATCGCCCGACGAAACATCGAGCTATGCCTGCCGGAGCAGCCGGCGGGCGAACGCGAGCGCATCCTGCGCGAACATTTCAAGAGCGTCGGAATCGGAGTGTTCGAAACGGCGATTGCCTGGTGGAGCTCCGATGCGCGGATTCGCAAGCTCACTCGGCTCGAGGGTGAAGAACACCTTCAAGCTGCACTCGCACGCGGACGCGGTGCGATTCTTCTGAGCGCTCATTTCACGACGCTCGAGATCGGTGCTCGTGCGCTGTGCGCCCGTTTACCGACGAATATCATGTATCGGCCCACGAACAACGCGGTGCTCGAGCGTTTCCTGGCTCGAAATCGCGGCCGCCAGGCGAAGCGCGCCATTCCCCGCGACGACGTACGCACGCTGATCAGCTCTCTCAAGAGCAACGAGCCCGTGTGGTACGCGCCCGACCAGAGCTATCGAAAAAAGGGCGCGGAGATGGTCCCGTTCTTCAACATCCCTGCCGCCACGAACACTGCAACGTCTCGTCTCGCTCGCATGACGGGTGCGGCTGTACTTCCGTACTTCCCCGAGAGACTGCCGAAAGGCCAAGGCTATCGAATGGTGATTCAGCCAATGCTGGAGAACTTCCCCACCGACAGCCCTTACGAGGATGCCCGCACGTTCAATCGACTCATCGAGGCGCACGTCAGATATGTGCCCGAGCAGTACTTGTGGATTCATCGGCGCTTCAAGGGGCTCACGCCGGATTACCCGAACTACTACGGCAAAGGTGAACAGCGAACGGCGAACGGCGAACGGTGACGGGTTCGGTTTTGACCGGCGACGGTTAGCAACCAGAACCGAACACCCCCAATGTGGCTGCCTATCGCGCGCGCGCTTGCGGGCTCTTCACCGTTCGCCGCTCGCCGTTCGCCGTTCACCGTCCCGATAGCCCTCCATCAACAATTCCCATTGTTCATGCGAAAACGCACGCCCGCCCCGCGCGCACACCTTCTCGAGAGACCGGCGTAGCCGAGCGAGGACTTGCTCTTCCCATGCGCCGCGCGCGCGGATGCGACCGCGATCGAAATCCAACACATAGACTGGAGGCTCGAGACTTGGCGCTTGGGCAGGAGTGGAAAGAGCACAGAGCAGGATGTTGTGTGCGTTCAGGTCGGCGTGATGGATTCCGTGCTGATGAAATCCATAGATCGTTCTGCCGATCTCGCGCCACTGTCTGGACTCGACGCCTGAGCTGTCGAGCGCCTGCGCAAGCGTGATCGTCTGTTCCAACATCTCCGTGATGAGATCCGCGCTGTATGTGAGTAGGTGTCGTCGATAACGCGCCGCGATGGGACGTGGGACCGGCAGACCAAGCGCACGCATTCGCGCCAGCAGTCGCCACTCGGCAAATGAACGCGTTCGCGCCGCTCCCAGCCACAAATACCGATCCTCGGATAATCGTGCAGCGAATCCTCCACGCCGATAGTGCCGCAGCACCCAACGCACGCCTGGGTGCTCGATGATCGAGATGGCACCTCTGCCACCGGTAACACGTTGCTGACGGCCCTCCGCCGCCCACGCAGAGCGGTCGAATAGCTCATCGCCTGCCTTACGCACGCAGGCAGCGTCGTATACGATGCAGCCGCCGGGGATGGATGTGCAGCGCTCTTCGATCAGCTGCATGGGAGCGGGGCTCCGGGCACTGGGCTCTGGGCTCTGACAAGAACAGAAGGCACGTTTGTGACTGATTCGATATTAGTTGGCGCGCAGCAGCGTGCGGCTCGAATTATGGCCCATTTCGCTGCACGAACAGAGCAGCGAAACTGGTTATTTGGAAGTGCGGCGCTGCGCCTGAGCTAGCCCAATTCTTCTGGCCAGCACCCCAGAGCCCAGTACCCAGTAGCCCATCCGATGCCCTCCGCTTTCGACACCGCACCTCGCAGTGTGTGCATCCTGCGCTTGTCCGCGATCGGCGATACGTGCCACGTACTACCGGTGGTGCGCACGCTGCAGCACGCGTGGCCCAAGACGTCGTTCACGTGGGTCATCGGACGCGTGGAAGCGAAGTTACTCGGCCACATTCCCGATATCGAATTCATCGTCCTGGACAAATCCAAGACATTGGGCTCGTACCGCGCGCTGCGCGAGGCGATGCGTGGCCGGCACTTCGACGTGCTCATGCACATGCAGGTCGCACTGCGCGCGAGCCTGCTTTCGATGGCTATCCCCGCGCCCATTAAGCTCGGCTTCGACCGCAAGCGAGCACGTGAGCTGCAATGGCTATTCACGACCAATCGCCTGCGTCCGGCGGATCGACAGCATGTCATGGATTCGCTGTTCGGCTTTGCCGAGAAGTTCCATGTGTACGATAAGGTGCTGCGCTGGGATATTCCGATCCCAGATGCTGCTCACGCTTACGCCCGCAAGGTCATCGAGGATGGCGAGAAGGCGCTGGTCATCAGCCCTTGCTCCAGCCATCCGCTGCGCAACTGGCGCGCAGAGTACTACGCTCAGATCGCCGATTACGCAGTGAGCGCGCTCGGTATGAAGGTGGTGCTCTGCGGCGGTCGAAGCGATCTCGAGCGCCAAGTGGGCAGCGAGATCGAACGCCGCATGACACAGCGGTGTTTGAACAAGATCGGTCAGGACACGTTGCTCGAGTTCTTGGCGACTCTGCAGCGCGCGACAATCTTGTTGTCTCCGGACTCCGGCCCCGCGCATATGGCGACCGCTGTGGGCACACCTGTCGTCGGACTCTATGCTGCGACCAATCCGGCTCGTAGTGGTCCGTATCTCAGCCGTCAATGGTGCGTAGACAAATACGATGCGGCCGCGCGACGGCTACTCGGCAAGCCAGCCTCGGAGATTCCTTGGACGACGAAGATCGAACAGCCAGGCGTGATGGACCTGATCACGCCCGATGATGTGATCAAGAAGCTCCACGCCGTCCTGCTCGCGCTCGCGAGAAAGCGGTGAATAAGAGATTCTCGCAAAGCACGCAGAGCCCGCGAAGAAATAAGTCTATAAAAGGTTTCTGATCCCTCGTAGCTTTGCGGCCATTGCGTGCCTCGCGAGAGATCTGCTACAGCCCCCAATACCGCAGCCGTGCTCGAGCTTGGAGTCGCCGGCCTACGTTGAGCGGCTTCCTCTTCAATCCCGCGCGCCCCTGTTCGAGCATCGATCGAGTCGCATCGAGCACGCGTTCGCTCGAGCGGCCGTCGCGATAGGGATGGATGCTTTCAGCATAGTGGGCGATCGCAGCTCGCAATGAGTCAGGCAACTCGAACGCCCGCTCGATCGCCAGTTCCACGTCTTCAACGCGTTCGACATTGAGCAAATGCGGTCCTGGCCGGGTGTTGCGGAACGTGACGACGGGCTTGTGCTGCGTGAGAAACTCGGGTACGACCGAGGACGTATCCGACAGCAGCACGTGCGCGCGCGCGTATAGCTGCAAGATGTCGTCCGTCTCGACGAAATCGACGTTCGGCCTCTGCAACGCTCGATAGCTCTCGACGACGTCGGGCGCCATCTTCGGATGCAGCGTCAGCAGCCAGTGCCACTTTTCGTTCGAAG
Organism: Pseudomonadota bacterium; assembly: GCA_023417315.1. Taxonomy (GTDB): domain Bacteria; phylum Pseudomonadota; class Gammaproteobacteria; order Steroidobacterales; family Steroidobacteraceae; genus Steroidobacter. The sequence goes on along the minus strand of JAEZFW010000082.1, from coordinate 34,317 downwards.
CCATGCGCGCGATCGTGTCCCGGAGCGCGCGCGCCGAGCTGATTCGTTCGGTGAACGTCGATGCGTAGAGCACTGTAGGCCGATCGGGCTTCATTGCGGTGTACGCACCGCTGAAGAGCGGATCGAGTTTCGGCCAGCCCGTTTCGACGACTCGAAAGTAGCCGTGGTGCGCGGCGAGCTCGCGAAACGGTTCGGTGGTCGCGGGCCCCTGCGTGCAATACAAATCGAACCAGCCTCGCACGCGAAAGTGTCCACGCTGATCGCTGCGCTTGCTCACGTTGAATCCGTGGAAGACTTCCACCTTGAGTCCAGGGAAGTAGTCAGGCACCCAATTGCCTGGCACGAATACAGCGTCCGGCTTCCATCTACGAACTTCACGCACGCTCGCGAGCGTGATCTCGCCTGGTTTCAGGAATCGCGCCAGTTCTGCACGTTCGAAGAACCAGCCAACTTCCGCGCCGCGGTCGCGAATCGCGGCTTGTAACGGGCGCAGGATCGCGAACGCGTAGAGCTCGGAAACGAAGAAGAGGTAGCGCGCCACGGAAGATCAGAGGAACAGGATTGTCGGTGGGAACAGCGTCGGACGAGCAGATGAGCGACGCCGGATTCTAGCCTATCGACCCTCTGGGCTGGATGCCCGGCAGTATGTGACACTTGCCGAACGCACATGTGCCTGCCTGGCACGAAGGATCGATCAGGATGAGCTCGAACGAGCGACTGCCGCTTACTTTGATCGTCATCGCACGCGATGAAGCGGCGGTGATTGGACGTTGCTTGGACAGCGTACCGTTCGCGGACGAGAAGCTTGTCATCGACTCGGGCAGCGTCGATGGCACCCAAGCAGTCGCCGTACGCCACGGCGCTCGTGTCGTCCACCAAGATTGGTTGGGCTTCGGCCCACAACGAAACTTCGCGAGCACGCAGGCTCGCCACGACTGGATCTTGATGTTGGATGCCGATGAAGCCCTTTCCCCAGAGCTCGCTCGTGAGATGGCGATCGAGCTGCCGACGCTGATCGCATCCTCCCAAACCGGAGCGATCTTGCGACGACAAACCTGGTACATGGGTGCGCCGATGCGCTGGTATCGCCCGATGGTCGGAGAGAAGCTCGGCCGCCTTTATCATCGCGGCCGCGCACGCTGGACGGATGTGCGCGTTCACGAGTCCTTGCGATTCGACGGATCGACGCGCACATTCGCGGCTGCGTTCGTCCATCATCACAATCCAACTTTGGCGCATCGACAGCTGAAGGTCTTGCGTTACTCAGAGCTGAAGGCACGAGACTGGCTGGATCGCAATCGACCCACGCAACTGTGGATGTGCCCGTTCATTTTTCTCGCGGCCTTCCTCAAGGACTATTTGTTGCGCTTGGGAATCCTGGACGGCGGACGCGGTTTCGTCGTTTCGCAGGTCGCAGCGAGTTACGCCGTCTACAAACGCATGCGGTACTACGAGATGCGCCGCAATCCCGCATCACGCGATCTCGCGGCGAAGGTGCTCGGGCTCGATCCTTGATCGACCTGCACGCCCTGCGCGACTAGTTTCTCACGATGTGCGGTATCGCTGGATTTCTTGGACCCAGTACGCTCGATGCGACATCGAGCCTGGACGCGATGACGCACTCGCTTGCGCATCGCGGCCCGGACGATGCGGATACGTGGACCGATCGCGATGCAGGCATCGGGCTCGGACATCGCCGGCTGTCGATCATCGATCTGTCTGCCGAAGGCAGACAGCCAATGCGCTCGCACTCTCAGCGCTATGTGATCGTCTTCAATGGCGAGATCTACAACTTCCGAGAGCTGCACGCCGAGCTGACATCACTCGGACATCGCTTCCGCGGGCATTCCGACACAGAAGTGTTGCTCGCAGGCTTAGATTCATGGGGCCTCGAGCGCACGCTGCAGCGCGCGAACGGAATGTTCGCGTTCGCCGTGTGGGACGGCCTCGAACGAACGCTGCATCTCGCGCGCGATCGCATCGGGAAGAAACCGCTCTACTATGGCTGGGCGGGCCGCACTCTGGTCTTCGGTTCCGAGCTCAAGGCCTTGCTCGCGTTCGCCGGTTTCGAGCCGCACGTCGACACCCGCGCGCTTGCTCTGTTCTTGCGACACAACTACGTGCCTGCACCATGGTCCATCCTGCAAGGCACCTTCAAGTTATTGCCCGGAGCGTACCGATCGTTCACGCAACAGGAAGTCGCGCGCGGCGCAAACGCGCATGACCCAGCGAGCGCGTGCCGGCGCTACTGGGATCCTCGTCAGGTGCTTGCAGCTTCAGTGTCGAATCCACTTCGATCTGCGCCAGCGGAAATCGTCGAACGACTCGATACGCTTCTTCGCGATGCCGTGAGCTTACGGATGTATGCGGATGTGCCGCTTGGCGCCTTTCTCTCGGGTGGAACGGATTCTTCGACGACCGTCGCGCTGATGCAGGCACAGTCGAATCGACCCGTACAAACCTTTTCCATCGGCTTCGATGATCCGCGCCATGATGAGGCCAAGCTCGCGCGCGCAGTGGCCGAGCATCTCGGCACACAGCATACGGAGCTGTACGTCACCGGCGACGACGCACTCGCCGTCGTCCCTGAGCTGCCGCGCATGTTCGACGAGCCCTTCGCTGATCCCTCGCAGATCCCGACATTCCTGGTGTCTCAACTCGCGCGCCGGAGCGTCACCGTCGCGCTCTCGGGCGATGGGGGCGATGAGCTCTTCTTCGGCTATGGCCGATATCAGCGCGCGATGGAAGTTTGGAAGTGGCTGGAGCGCATACCGGCTCCATTGCGGAGCACGCTTTCGACTTTGCTCAAGGGTTACCAAGGTCAGGAAGGGCGCACGAGCAAGCTCGCACAGCTGGCAAGCGAGCTGCGCGCCCCATCGATCGCATCTGTCTATCGCGATCGCGTTTCGCGATGGCGCTTCCCCGAAAGCGTGGTGCGCGGCGGCCACGAGTATCCGACGCCGTTCACCGACGAGCTCGAGCAGTTACGTGTCGGCGACGATGCGCACTCGCTCATGTTCTTGGATCTCGTCACCTACCTCCCCGAGGACATCCTGACGAAAGTAGATCGCGCCACGATGGCCGTGGGTCTGGAGGCGCGAGCTCCGCTCCTCGACTACCGCGTAATCGAGCTCGCCTTCCGCATTCCGTTCGAGATGAAGCTGCGCGGCCACGAGCAGAAATGGATCCTGAAGCAGCTCTTGCGACAGTACCTCCCCGATCCGCTCGTCTTTAGAGGCAAAAAGGGATTCGGTGCACCCGTGGGCGATTGGCTCAAGGGCCCCTTGCGCGCCTGGGCCTCCGATCTCTTGAGCGAAAAGCGGCTGGCCCGAGACGGCTATTTCGATGCGGCGCGAATCAGCGGGATCTGGTCGGAATTCCTCGCCGGACAACGGCGCTGGCATACGCACCTTTGGAACATTCTCATGTTCCAGGCGTGGATGGATTGGCTGGTGCGCTCTCGCGCCAACGGCTCGCGCGAGGTGTAGTGTGTAACGTGCCGGGTGTAAAGTAGCGCGTCGCGCAGTTTGTGATTCTTCTCACCTCAGTACGTTACTTGCCATGACCGAAATCCGCGTTCCCATCTCCCCAGGCGAGCTGATCGACAAGATCACGATCCTGCAAATCAAGTCAGAGCGCATCACCGATCCGGCGAAAGTCGCGAATGTGCGCACGGAGCTGGCGCTCCTCGAGACAACGTGGCGCGAATCGCCCTTTTCGACGAGCGATATCGATATCGAGTGGGCGTCGCTGCGCAGGATCAACGAAAAGCTGTGGGACGTCGAAGACCAGCTGCGAGACAAGGAACGAGTGCGTACGTTCGATCAGGAGTTCATCGATCTCGCGCGCGCGGTTTATTTCACGAACGACGAGCGAGCAGCCGTGAAGCGCGAGATCAACAGCAAGCTCGGCTCGAAGATCGTAGAAGAGAAGAGCTACGCCAAGTATTGAGAGGTCGTGTGGACGCGTGGGCATGCGGACGTATGAACGTCAGAAGCGCCGGCGTTCGGGCGACAGAAACGCTAGGACAGTGCGGGCTCTTACGTCTACACGTCTACACGTTACACGTCCAAAGGACATCAGAGCTTGAAGGGATCCGCGTACGCCGGATTCTCGAGGAAAGTCGGATCGCTGAGAGAACGCAAGAATGCGATCACGTCCTGCTTCTCCTGCTCGGTGAGCGTGAAGCCGCGAATGAAGGCGCTCTTGCCGGGATGTTTTCGTCCATCCCCTGCATAGGGTCCTTCGCTGAGGTCGCGCCCGCCCGCCGCGTAGAAGTCGAGCACCTCCTCGAGCGTAGCGAGGCTTCCATCGTGCATATACGGCGCGCTGTGCTCGATGTTGCGCAACGTGGGCGCCTTGAACTTATCCCTATCGGCGGGGTCGCCCGTGACTTCGAACACGCCGTAATCGAAGCCCTTCAAGAAAGTTTCGCCCAGGTTGTACAGACCCGTCACATGGAAAGGCCGCTCCGCCGCCGTGCTCGCCTCGTGAGTGACGAACTGGCTGAAGTTGAATCCATTGTGACAATGCGAGCATTCGAGGCGCTCGGACATGAATAGATTCATACCTCGAATCTGGGACTCGCTCAGGGCCGCATCGTCGCCCCTATAGGCATAGCGATCGAACGGCGCAGCAAACGAGATCAGGGTTCGCACGAAGCAGGCCAATGCCTTCGAGATGTTGTCGAAATTGATTTCGCGCAGCTGGAATGGGAACGCTCGCGCGAACAGATCGCGATAGACCGGATCGGCCTCCAACCGCGACAAGATCTCCGCTTCGTGCCCGCCCGCGCCCATCTCGACCGGCGAATCACCGAATAATGGAAGTGCGACGTGCTGTTCGAGCGTCGTGATGCCTGGATGCGCCCACGTGAACGTCGCGCTATACGCCGCATTGACCAGCGCCATTGAGTTGCGCCGATGACGTTGCCCCGTGGAACCGATCGCGGTGCGTGTTGGCTCCGCAAAGCTGTAACGTTGTTGATGGCAGCTGGCGCACGATTGCTGACCGTTCGCGGAAAGGCGCTTGTCGTAGAACAGTCGCCGACCGAGCTCCACCTTCTCGAGCGTCATCGGGTTGTCTTCGGGCACGAGCGGCGCTGGAAAACCCTCAGGCAATTGCCAACGGTAGTCGGTACCGCCGCATGCCCCGAGTAGACACAGAACGGCTATTCCCTTGATCGCCGTGGTGAGTGCTTTCATTGGCGCACAGAGAAAAGCCGTTGGCCACTGCAGATCCCGGGCTCGCACGATCCTGTCCGCACATTCAAACCTGTGGTCTCAAAGGCGATAGAGCACGTCGAATCGTGCGCATAGCCACCGGTGCAGGTGCCGGCATCTGGTGCGCGCATCGCGTCGATGAGCTCGCTCAATTCAACCCTTACGGGTTCCTCGAGCGGATTGAAACCCTTGAGCTCCACTGTGAACGTATTCGGCTGTGCGCACGGCGACTGGGGAGGTCGAAGCGCAGAGGCTGATGCGCATCCCGTACTTCCTAGATGGAACGACCACTCCTTCGACTGCTCTGCCAGATCGACTCGCAAGAACTTGTAGCCTGCCTGCCAGCTCCAGAACAGATCTCCCCTGTTCAGCGGCGGGGAGGCTTTGAGCACCTCGGAATGATTCAGATCGAATGGCACGCCCACGGTGAAGCGAATTCCAACCAGTCCTTCGACTTGTGCGCCGATGCGACCACGCAACTGGGAATGGCGGTCTTCTTCGCCATCGCCTACTAGGTCGACGAGGGCAACACGCTCGTCTTGCCACATGCCATCCGGTTGCAGCAAGAACGGGTGCGCTCGACCGCTCCGATCCAGCAGCTCGACATCATGCACATAGAATCGAAAGTCGCGAACTTGCACGGCGGAATTCGCCGATGAGGCCTCGAGCGCCAACTGAACGACACCTGAATCGTTCAGCCGCTCAGCGCAACCAGCGACACCGATGAATGTGACGCCGGACAAGAATATGATTGCGCTGCGACGTACGCTTGAAACCAGAACAGGGTGACGGACCGACTTACGCATTCGAAAACCTGAATCGAACCGGGAATAAGGATCGCCGTCGAATGACGCGTTGCGCCGATCTCACTAAAACAACCAGACGGAAATGAAAGCATGAACGCTCGCAACTTGCACCCGCGCACGATCGCGATCGCGATCTACCTCACGGTCGCGCTCGGCAGCCAGGCGCAGGCCGACGACGGCCAGCCCCGCTATGTCTCCGGTGCTGGCTCAGATAAAGGAGATTGCCTGAATCGATTCCGTCCGTGCCGCACGCTCGAATATGCGATCGCCCGCTCCGGCAAGTCGGACTACATCCGCGTGGCCGAAGGCGACTACACCGTCGATGACGCCGACTCGCTTTCCAAAGTCTTGTCCGTGCCGGGTCGATTGGAAGGCGGGTTCAGCAAGTACAGCGGATACGCAGAACGAAACGCGACGAAGAAGACCCTGCTCATCGGCGTACCGCCCGAGTTCCGCGAACGCTTCGAGCAGGCAGGCTTCAGTGTCATCGTCGATCGCAAGGGCCTCGCGCAAGACGAAGCGGCCGAGATGCGCAAGCTCACCCAGGTTGTTCTTGCGAGCGAGAAGAGTCACTCGGCTGCGCCTTGCGTGTCGAATCAAGCCGCAGGATTTCCTTGTCAATCCGTGAGCCTGCTCTCGCATCTGTCGCTCCAAGACCTGCGCCCCTCCTCTCAGCGCGGTAACGACGTTTGGGGTTTCACCGACCTCAACACGAATCGCGAGTACGCCGTCATGGGCCTTCAGCGTGGCGTCGCAGTCGTAGATGTCACCGATCCTGAAGGACCGGAGATCGTGGGAACGGCCAGCGGTAGTGCGACGACTTGGCGCGATATCAAGATCTATCAACTCTACGACGCGGACGCAAAGCGGTGGCGTGCCTATGCATACGTCACGGCGGACAACGTACCGGATTCGTTGATGGTGCTCGACCTCAGTAACCTGCCCAATGCGATCGAGCAGGTGCAGTTCGCTTCAGATTTCACGGACGCACACAACGCTTATCTCGTGAACGCGGACTACTCTTATGGCCTCGCACAGACGCCGCAAGCACCGCGGTTAGGCATTTCCGGTGGACGCGCCAACAACGGACGCCACCGCCTGTACACGTTGTCGAACCCCCGAGCGCCGGCGCGCGCCTCGATCTCCACAGCCGGCTACGCGCACGACCTCGCTTCCTTCCCCATCAGAGATGCTCGCAAAGACTCACAATGCCTCAGCGCGCAGACCGAGGCGGTCTGCCAAGTACTGTCCGACTTCAATGAGAACACGGTCGACATCTGGGACGTGACGAATCCCGCCTCACCGCAGTCGCTTGCTTCCTTCAGCTACACGAATGCCTCGTACGTGCATTCGGGGTGGTGGACAGAAGATGGCCGTTATCTATTCGTTCACGATGAGCTCGACGAGTCGAACTTCGGGCTGAACACGACGGTTCGCGTATTCAGCATGGCGAACCTGCGCTCGCCGACCCAGATCGGAACATGGTCCGGCCCAACTCGCGCGATCGACCACAATGGGTTCGTCAAAGGCAATCGCTACTACATCGCGAACTATTCGGAAGGTTTGACGATACTGGACATCACGAACCCTGCTTCGCCGCAGCGGCTGGGTTACTTCGATACGTATCCTTCCACGAGTGAAACCGGATTCGTCGGTGCCTGGGGCGTGTATCCATTCTTTCCGAGCGGCACGATCGCGGTCGGGGACATCAACACGGGTCTCTACCTTCTGCGCAATGAAACACTCTCTTCTCCTTCAGGTACCTTCTCCGTTTCTGCAAGCAACTCGGCCGCAGAGGAAGGAGAGAGCGTTGCGATAACGGTCAGCCGAACCGGCAGCGCGGTCGACGCCACCTCCGTCGAGCTCGAAGTACTGCACGCCTCCACAGAGGCCAACGATGTGTCGCTCTCCACGAGCACGCTTATGTGGGCCGCCGGCGATGGAGCTCCCAAGACAGCGACGCTGACGTTGGCCCAGGATTCAGTTGCGGAAGGTCTCGAGCGAGCTCTCATCCGGCTCAAGGCACCGCAAGGCGGTGCGAGCATTGGCTTTCCTGACACGGTGCCTGTTGACGTCTCAGACGTCGGCGCAGCCTCACGCCTGCGCTTGCTCGAATCGTCCATCCGTGTGGATGATGCTCGAGGCAAAGTGCTCGTCACTGTCACACGCCAAAGTTCCGCGCAAGGCGAGGCCCGAGCGAGCTATCGCACGCACGCAAGCTCGAGCTTTGCAGGGTTCACACCCGCGCAGGGCGAGCTCGTCTGGTTGGGTGGCGACGCGGCAGCCAAGACGATCGAAGTCACGCTAGATCCCACGGCGTTAAGTGGCGGGCAAACGGGGACGTTCGACGTAGAGCTTTCGAATGCAGTGGGTGCGGAATTGGAAACGACCGCGGGCGCAGGCACTGGAACACTGTTAGCAACGATCACTGTTGCGGACAGCTCTACTTCGCCGCCCGCGAATCCACCACCTTCCACTGGCGGTGGAAATGGCGGCGGAGGCGGCGGCGGAACGCTTCAGCTTCTCTGGGTGCTCTTGCTCGCACCGCTCGCGCTCGGACGGATCATTCGTCGCCAGTCTAGCTATAGAGCTTGAACAGAGCGTCTGATCTGTCTGCTCACTGTTGGGGAGTTGCGAGCAGGTCGACGCGTTGGGCTCTAGATCGATCTGGCTTCATGCCCAGCATGACACGCGTGAACGTGAAGCGTCTTGCGGCTTCATAGATGCACGTCGACACGACGATGGTTCCGATCAGCACCATCGCAAACTTGGTCGCAGCAGGATACGGCTGAGCGATCACCCAGTAAGCGACGACCAACATGACCGTTTGATGCAGAATGTAAATGGGATAGCTCGCATCGCGCGCCCAGCGTAGCGCGCCGTTGTCGATCGACAAATATCGCCGACCGTACCCCAGGAAGGTCAGGAGCCAACACCAAGTGAACAGGTTCGCGAGGAACGAATCGGCGGCTGTGTCTCGATAAACGATGCCCGCCTCGATCAGACCGAGAATCGAAGCGGTCACGAGTACAGATGCAAGCAGTGTGCGATGGCAGTGTCTCGCGAGCCAGTCCCACGATTCCCGCATGCTGGCGAGCAGCACGCCATAGGCAGTCAGCAGCAGGTAGTGCAGGAACACATACCAATCGCCGATCAGCGCATGCGTCTCGGGGTAGATCGGCTTCAGCAGTGCTTCATTGAGGCCGAGCGGAAACGCAAGCGCGTACAACCAGAGACCCGGGCGCAGCGAGGCGCGCCGTTTTGCGAACGCAAGCAAAGGCAGAAGGATCGGCACGTAGACGAACAGATAGACGATGAACCAGAGGTGATGCCAACTGAAATCGCCTTGGGGATACGGCACGAACTGCAGCACGCGCTCGGCGTAGAACGATAGGAAGCCACCCTCCCATTGCCCCCGAAACAAGCGTTCGACGTAGACCTGCGGCGGCACGATGACGAACATGCCGGCCACGAGCGGCACGAGCAGACGTACCGATCGCTCTTTCATCAAACCGCCGGCCGTGCGGCGCTTGGATGCGTACCACATTCCGGCGCCGGCAATCACGAACAACAATGGCATGCGCAAGCGGTGCGCGATATCCATTGGGCGCTCTAGACCTTCGATCACCTGCGCGTTCTGGATATGGAAGTCCCACCCCACGAACAACATCCCGGTGTGATAGAACAGCAGGACGAAGATCGCGGTGACCCGCAGCCAATCGAGAAAATCGTAGCGAACCCTCGCCTGCTCGAAATTGTTCATCCGGCCACTCCCCAGTGAGGTTTTCCGAACTTTGATGCGAGAAACCTCGGCCTGGCTGCAACAATGTGGTCACGCGAGCCGCAAGCGGGGCGAGCGGGACATTCCGGCGTCGCTACCGTCCTATTCGAGCAAACAATGCATCCTTATAGCGCCGACTCATTCGCAGCTCGCGTCCGCTCGAAAGTGTGACCTCATAATCGCCCTTGAAGAGCGGCGTGAAGGATTGTATCGAAGCGATATTGACGGCGGCCGATTTGTGAATGCGCACGAAGCGCTGCTCGCCCAACTGCGCAAGCAAGTCCTGCAGGGTCCGCCGCAATATGTAGCGATGAGTCGCCGTGTAGACGTGCACGTAATTGTCGTCTGCTTCCAAAGACTCGATCGTCGCTGCATCGATCAGACGCAGCGTCTCTTTCTCTGGCACTAAGAGGCGTTCGGCAGCATTGGTCTGCGAGCGGGCAATCGTCACGGCTGCGTGCCGCGCTTTCTTGTCGTCGAGTCGTTCGCGAACTTTCAGCAGCGCTTGCTCGAGTCGCTGCTCATCGTAAGGCTTCAGCAAGTAATCCACCGCATTCAACGCGAATGCGCGCACTGCGTGCTCATCGAAGGCCGTGATGAATACGACCAGAGGCGCATCCTCGCGACTCAACTGCGATGCCACCTCGAGTCCGCTGAGCCCAGGCATCTGTATGTCAAGCAAAGCGGCGTCTGGCCGGGCGCGCTCGATCGCCTTCGCCGCCTCGAAACCATCCGCACATTGCGCGAGGAGCTCGATGTCTTCGTGCTTCTGAAGCAGACGGGCCAGCTTATCCCGGGCGGGTTTTTCGTCTTCAGCGATGATCACACGGATCATGCGGAGCGCTCTTGCCAAGGCAATCGGATGTGCGCGCCTGCCTTCGTATCCTCGGCACCGAACGCGAACGTTGCCGACGCTCCGTAGTGCGCGAGTAAGCGGGCGTGTGTATTGCGTAGACCGATCCCTCCACCGGGGGAAGGCACGATTTCGCCGGAGTTTTCGATACCAATCGCCAGGCTATCGCCAACGCGCTGCACCTTGATGGCGATGTGTGCAGGCACACTCGTTCGCTCCACGCCATGCTTGAATGCGTTCTCGAGCAGCGGCTGCAACAGCATCGTTGGCACCAGGCCATTGAGTGCCTCATCCTCGATTTGCCATTCCAAAGTAACGCGGCCTGCGAAGCGCTCCTCCATGACTCGCGCGTAGAGCTTCAGCAGGTGCAACTCGGTTGCCACCGTGGTGAGCTCATCCTGATCGGCTCGCAGGCTCGCGCGCAGCAGTTCCGCGAGCTGGGCCATCAAGCGATCCGCACGCTCAACATCGACGTGCATGAGAGAAGAGATGGTGTTCAAGGCATTGAAGAGGAAATGTGGACGCAACTGCGCCTTGAGCTGCCCGAGCTGCGCCTCGACGAGCGATTTCTGCATGACCGCAAGGCGTCGGCGCTGCTCTTGCCATACGGCGAAAGATTCGAGGGCGAAGATGATCCCGAGCCACAAGCCCAGAAAAATCCAAAGCTTCGCGGTCTCGTAGACAAGTATGAAACCCCACGATTCATGCTCGTACGAAAGTCCCATCGATGCATAGACCGCATGACGCATCGCGTAGACCGACGCGATGAACACCACTGCCACGATTGGGAACCATCTCAGATGATGCACGAACCATTTGAATGGCTGGTCAAGAAGCGCGCTTGCGGAACGGGCGAGGCGCAGCTGTGCAATGAGCCACACAGTGGCAGCCGCCAGCGAGGTGCTCTCCCACAGTAGCGGCTCCCACCATCTGATGTAAGGCTCATCGAGATGGTCCTGCCACGCGATCGCCAACATGAGGAACCAGAAGGTTCCCCAGAGCGCCGCGAGTAATCGATGCTTACGGCGCTCGGCGCGCGCATCCGTTCGGTTGAGCTCCACGATCGAGGGCGCATTCAGCATGCGCCGATTCTACGAGCGTAGTCAGATCAGGGGCATGATTTTGGGGCGAGCGGGACGCGTTGTGAGCGGTCGGGCACGTGCAGAGATTACGGCAAGACAGCCGTGAGCTCCGACAGCTCGTCGCGACCGTCGCGCCATTGAGCGTAGTCGGTCTTCTCGTCCCCCCGAACGATCGAGGCGTCCATTTCCGTCGTGTTCGCAATCGTGGCGAGAGTCTGCTTGTCGACGGGAAAGTACGACCAGGTTGCATCCAATGCGTACGACGGAGCGATCGGCTGCACGATGCCGAGCTCCTTCGGCTCCGCGGTGCTCGCATTCAGGCTGATGCTCCCGTTGCGCGTCTTGAGCTCGAGCGTAGCTGGCGATTCGCTAGAAGGCGTGGATTCAGCAGCAAGCGAATACAGTGCGGCGAGGTACTGTTTGTGATCGCCCATGCGATTCACATCGACCGCGTATAGATGCAAGAAGTCGCGATACTGTCCGCTTCCCGCGTGGACCGATGCGCGCGTGAAGATCCATGGATCCTTGACGACCGTAATCGTCGCCGCTGTGTGCTCATCGAGGTATTCGCGAGGTGCCGTAACGCGCTCAGTGCTGCAAGCACTGATTGACACGGTTAACGCTATTAGCAGGCCGGCTTGCATTTCCCGCACTCTCCATCGGATGCTGCCGACAGAAATGTCCGCGGTGTTGTAGCTGTTCCCGCGCTTAGCGTAGCGAAGCGGCGACAGTCGCCTGATCCGTACCTTCGATCTCGAGCACTTTGCGGCGAGAACTGGCGCCCGACACCAAGCGCACGCGCGACTTCGCAATTCCGAGTCGCTCCGCGATGAACTCGATCAACGCTGCATTGGCTGCCCCGTCGACCGGTGGCGCGGCAAGCCGGACTTTGATGCAACCGTCGTGCATGCCTGCGATCGCGGTCTTCGAGGCGCGCGGCTGGACGTACACGTTGATGCGAACGAGCTGAGTCACCTTCGCTGAGACCTTCCGGGATACTCGCAGTCTCCCATTCTACGGCGGCACGGCCAGCGTACGGGCGGGACGACTCGCGAGCATTCAAGCGACATAAGACTGCCTACACTGTCGCCTATGTTTACATCTGTGACCCAGAATCTCAGTAGCCGCGCGGCTGGACCATGGCTTGCATACATTGCGAGAGCCCAGTCGTAAGACAGAATGAGAGAGGTTGGCATGAGATATCGCGTACTCGTCGGAGCAGCGGCGTTCGCGCCGCTTGCGATTGCGGTGGCAGTCGTGTCGTCCTTCGCGCCGCGCGAGCCTGCCGCCCCTGCGCTCGAACCGCTCCAAGATTCAACATCCGCATCGGAAGTGCAGCCCGAGCAAGGCGTCTCGAAGGAACGTTCGAACTCCAAAGGGGAAGGCACTGGGCCTGCCTCGCCCGCGAATGGCTCCGATGATCGCGCTGGCGCCCCGACGCAGGAGGATATCGAGCCCCTCGGCGAGCCGATGCTGGCTTGAGCCCTTCCTACTGAGAACAGAACTGCGCGGCAGCCTGGTCTAAGCGCGCGAACCGCTGAGCAGTGCCAGTCAACTCGCATCGATTAGGACCCGCAAGCCCCGTGCATTCGATCGTGACATCGCGCACGACGCGCACGCCTTCCACCATACAACGCACTTCGTAGGACACTCCGCCGTCCGCAATCGGGCGTTGCGAGCGCAGATACCACGTATCGCCGGTGATCTTGGCGACGCTCAACACGCGGCGGCGACATTCTTCGGTGATGCCGTCCGCGCAATAGCGGCGCTCGCAGTCCGCGAGCGAGCCGCCCTCGCACGCAATTCCAGCTTGGCGTTCTTGCTCGCGTAATTGATTGGGCCCGCCCCCGTGCGTCCATTGCGTGCAAGACTTCATGTCACCGGCGTTGCATTCTCTCAGAAGCCGCTCGAGCTCGAGCGGCGGCAAGCTCACGCGAGGGTGATTGCCGCCCTTCTCTGCCGGCTTCGCACGTTTGGTGGTGATGCCAGGGACGACCTTCGCATCGGGCCCGCACTTCTCATCGGAAAATACACGCGTGCCATCTTCGGCCGTGCAGGTGTAAATCTGCGCGCTTACCTGAGCAGAGACAGAACAGCATATAGCTATCAAGGCACATCGAATGACGAGAAGCATCGTGCTCCTTCGGGTTCACGGCCGCCGCAACGCTTTACATGTGCAGATCATACTAGCGCGTCAATTTCACGGCAGCACGGTGCGGGCGAATCAGGGAACTCCTCGTTAGCCGGCGCGTAAACCAACACGACCTTCGTCCAGGGAGGCGCGATTCGATCAGGGGCTAGATGTCCGCCGCCTGTCGACGAGCCATGCAAGAGTCACCAATCGATGCGAGCGCTGGCAGTGAAACCGATGCAACGTGGCTCAGCCGCCTTGCTCGATGTTCCGGAACCGAACGGCGATGGCGCGTTGGTGCGTGTACTTGCGGTCGGCATCTGTGGCACTGATCGCGAGATCCTCGACGGGCAGTATGGGAGTGCGCCTGCAGGACAAGCCCATCTCGTGCTCGGCCACGAGTGCCTAGGCGAAGTCATCGATCCTGCGGGCTCCTCATTGCGCCGAGGCGATCTGGTCGTTGGCATCGTGCGGCACCCCGATCCTGTGCCGTGTCCTGCGTGTGCAGCGGGCGAATGGGATATGTGCCGCAATGGTCAGTACGTCGAGCATGGCATCAAATCGCTCGATGGGTTCTGCACGGAGCGCTTTCGCGCCTCGCCCGAGTTCTTGGTTCGCATCGACCCTGCGTTGCGCGAGAGCGGCGTCTTGCTCGAACCGGCCAGTGTCGTGGCGAAAGCGTGGGATCACATCGAGCGGATCGGTGCACGCTCGCAAGCTTGGAACCCTCGGCGCGTTCTCGTGACCGGTGCAGGACCCATCGGACTGCTTGCAGCGCTCATGTCGAAGCAACGAGGCTGCGAGGTGCACGTCTACGATCGGACTGAGGTCGGTACGAAACCCGAGCTCGTGCGGGCACTCGGAGGCGAGTACCACACAGGGTCGATCGAGTCCTTGCACGCGCTCGCTCCGGACGTCGTGCTCGAATGCACGGGTGCAGCACCAGTGATCGTAGGCGTCATCGGCAACAATGCGCCAGGCGCGATCGTGTGCCTCACCGGCTTATCCTCCGGATCTCATCGCATCAAGTACGATTTCACAGAAATGAATCGCACGATGGTGCTCGAGAACGATGTGGTCTTCGGCACCGTCAACGCCAACCGCCGACACTACGAGCTGGCTGCTGCTTCGCTCGCCAAAGCCGATCAGGCCTGGCTTCGTCGCATGATCACGAGGCGCGTTCCGCTCGATCGCTGGGAGGGTGCGCTCGAGCGACAACCCGATGACATCAAGGTCGTCATCGATTTCTGTCTCTGACTCACGATTTTGGTTTCCATCGATACACGCGAGCTGTGCGAAGACTGAGATGCCCGGACGGATCGAAGATTATGCAATGATCGGAGACCGCGAGACCGCCGCGCTGATCGCTCGCGACGGCTCGATCGATTGGCTGTGCTGGCCTCGCTTCGATTCCGATGCTTGCTTTGCTGCGCTCCTCGGCACGAACGAACATGGTCGCTGGCTGCTCGCCCCGGCAGATCCAGTCATTGAATCTACGCGCCGCTATCGAGACGACACGCTCATTCTCGAAACGCGTCATCGCACCGAACGGGGTGTCGTGACAGTCGTGGATTTCATGCCGCCTCGCGGCAATGGCTCCGATCTCATTCGTCTCGTCATCTGCAAGGAAGGTGAAGTTGCCATGCATACGGAACTGGTGCTGCGCTTCGGTTACGGCGCCGCCGTCCCCTGGGTCACGCACGTCGAATCGGATGTCTGGCGTGCAGTCGCCGGCCCCGACATGGTGATGCTCCGCACGCGCGCGCCCATGCATGGCGAGAACCTAAAGAGCGTTGCCGACTTCACGCTGCGCAAGGGCGAATCGATGGCGTTCACGCTCGTCTATGCCGACTCCACGAGCAACACCTTTCACTTTCCCGAGCCGCAAGAGGCGTTGGAGCAAACGGAAGCGTTCTGGACGCAATGGGCAGCGAAGTGCGCGCCTCCCAATCGCTGGGAGCGCGAGGTGCGACGATCACTGACCGTCCTTCGTGCGCTCATCTATGCGCCGACCGGCGGCATCATCGCCGCACCCACCACGTCGCTGCCCGAGCATCTCGGCGGCGCACGCAATTGGGATTACCGCTACTGCTGGTTGCGGGATGCAACGCTCACGCTGCTCGCGTTGATGGATGCCGGCTACTACGAAGAAGCATGTAATTGGCGCGATTGGCTCCTGCGAGCCGTTGCGGGCAGCCCAGATCAATTGCAAATCATGTATGGCATCGGCGGCGAACGTCGGTTGATGGAATGGGAAGCCGACTGGCTACCTGGCTACGAGAGCTCGAGGCCAGTGCGCATCGGTAATGAAGCATATAAACAATTACAGCTCGATGTGTTCGGCGAGGTGATGGACGCCTTGCACCAAGCTCGTGCGGGTGGGCTGCCGCCAGTGGAGGCAACATGGGCCTTGCAGCGCAAGTTGCTCGAGTTCCTCGAGCGAATCTGGGAACAGCCGGATTACGGCATTTGGGAGGTGCGCGGACCGCCGCAACATTTCACGCATTCGAAGATCATGGCCTGGGTGGCCTTCGACCGCGCCGTGAAGGATGCCGAGAAGTACGGCTTCGAAGCACCGCTCGATCGCTGGAAGGCCCTGCGAGATCGTATTCACGCCGATGTCTGCGAAAAGGCCTATGACGCTGCCCGCAACACGTTCGTGCAGGCGTACGGCTCGGAGCATCTCGACGCAAGCGCGCTCCTCATTCCGGAGCTCGGGTTCTTATCAGCCGACGATCCGCGCGTGCACGGGACGATCGAAGCAATCGAGAGCACGCTCCTGAAGGATGGATTCGTCCTGCGCTACGACACCGAAGAGACGGACGACGGACTTCCGCCTGGGGAAGGCGCTTTCTTGGCCTGCAGTTTCTGGCTCGTGAATGCGTACGCGATGATCGGGCGGCGCGACGATGCTGTGGAGCTATTTGAGCGGCTGTTGAGCCTCACGAACGATGTGGGCCTGCTCGCAGAGGAATACGACACGCATCACGAGCGACAGGTCGGCAACTTCCCGCAAGCGTTTTCGCATCTATCGTTGATCGTGACCGCATTGAACTTGGCACATGGCGACAAGCCATCCGAACAGCGCGCCGAAAAGCAAAGCGAGCTACGAGGTAAGCGCTAGAGTTTTACGCTCTTGCGTGGGCCAGGATTCGGCTGAACGAAGCCGGAAACTCTCGCGAAGTACGCAAGGCTCGCCAAGGAAGATGAGAAAGAGATGAGGTAGATGGTGCTCGGCGCGCTCGAAAGATCTGGTCGAGTTAGGACATCGAGTATCACGGATCACCGCCGCGGACATTCGAAACCGCATTATTCGACTCTTCTTACTTGGCGGGCCTTGCGTGCTTTGCGAGAGTTTCCGACTTCCGCCCCAAGCGCTGCTCCGCTAACCAGTAGCCGGCGACGAGGGTTTTTAGATCAGTGATCTGCGCATTGCGCACTCGGCGGATGAACTCATCGGCCGGCAGCACCACGCTCAGGATATCCTCGTTTTCGTTCGGATTGCCGTGCGTGCCCTTCGCTAAAGTCGCATCCACCGTGCCGCACACGATGGCGATCTTCTCTGAGGTGCCCCCCGAGCTGACGAATGCACCAGAATGCACGATCACCGGATCTCGAAGCTCGAGTCCAGTCTCCTCCTTCATCTCGCGAACCGCGGCCTCCAGAATCGGTTCGCCTTCGGCGATCCCGCCGGCGACGAGGTTGTCTGTGAACGGATAGTCGCCCGCGACCAGCGCACCAGGCCGGAATTCATTCGCGAGCACGACCTCATCGCGCACGGGATCGTAGCCGAGCACGGCCACCGCGTTACCTCGCTCCATCACCTCCCAGGTCAGCGTCCTCCATCCGCCTTCGTGACGCTCGACATCGATTCGATACCGATTGACGCGCAAGAACCCCGAGCACATCGGCTCCATTTCCTTGACGACCGCACGCGGCTTGTTAGACATTCGCAGTGACCTCTATAGCGCCATCGAGCGCAGACAATGAAAGGACGAATTTTACTCTCGCAGAAAGGTAGAGACGCAGAGTCCCGGCCCACGAAATACTCTTTCCATGAGCAAGAACAACTCGGTAAGGGATCGAAATCCTGTGTTTACTTGGAGCTCTACGTCTCTGCGGCTCACTGAGCGACACTCCGTTCCAACCGTTATCCAGTGTCGCGCGGGTCGCGACATCCCGTGGTGCCTCTTATCAAATGAACGCCATCATTCCATCCGATAGCTCAGCACAAACACGGTCTTCCAGCTACTTGCTCCCGGTCGAAGACTCGGAGTTTCTATTGCGAGACGAAATGCGAGCGCTGCGCTTCGCCCTCGAATACGCGAAGGCTGAGCTCTTGTTGCGCGATTGGGGCATTCGATCCACGATTATCGTGTTCGGGGGCGCTCGTGTGCCTTCGCCCGAGTTCATCGCGAGCTTGCCGGTGCCGCAGTCCGATGAAGAGAAAATCGCGCTCGAGCGCCTGAAGCGTCAGCTGGAATGGTACGAAGCGGCTCGCGAAGTGGGACGCATCGTGTCCGAACGCGGCGGCGCGCGAGCGCCTCATGATCGGTGGCGCGACAATGTGATCGCCACCGGCGGCGGACCCGGAATCATGGAAGCGGCAAATCGCGGCGCCTGGGAAGCCGGTGCACCGAGCATCGGGTTCAACATCACACTGCCTCTCGAGCAGCAGCCGAATCGTTTCAGCACGCCCGAGCTCACCTTCCGGTTTCATTACTTCGCCATGCGCAAGATGCATCTGGCGATGCGTGCGAACGCCTTGATCGTCTTTCCCGGCGGCTTCGGCACGATGGACGAGCTATTCGAAATTCTCACGCTGCGCCAAACGGGCAAGGCGCCCCGAGTTCCGATCGTGCTTTTCGATGCCGACTACTGGCACCGCATCGTCAACTTCGAGGCATTCGTCGAAGAAGGAATGATCGCGAAGGCGGACCTCGAGCTTTTCGATTTCGCCGAAACTCCCGAAGAAGTCTGGAACACGCTCGCACGTCACGGGCTGCGGGCTCACGCCGACAAGTAATACGCGAGCTTGCAGATTCACGCACCGATTGCGATTCGCAACCGGTGCTCCGAGCATCGACCGACATGCGTCCACACGCGTACACGCGGACGTCCGCGGACACCGCTGTTCGCGTATTTCCGTTCCCGAGAACGTCCGCTCACACAGCGAAGTGAGCATGAAATCTGAAATTTCACGGGAGTTGTAACCGTTCGCGAGTCTTCTGCATCAATCAATCGACGTTGGCCTGCGAGTTGCAATCTTCGTAGGCAGGACGAGAGCAAGTGCGCTCGTACATCGCAACTGTCAGCAACTATCGACTGGAGATGCTCATGATCATTCGCAACTTTCATCCCGTTCGCCATGCGCTCGTCTGTGCCGCCCTTGCTGCGGGGCTGAGTGTCCATGCCTCGTTCGCGAACGCCGAGGAGATCACCGATGAACGCGTGGTGATCTATCAAGAGAGCACGCTGAGCAACGACGAAGGCGCGGCGCAGCTGTACGATCGTTTGCAAGCCGCTGCGCGCGAAGTGTGCCGCGGGGTGCGAGGACGTGACGCCGGCAGCGCTAAGCAGTACCGAGCCTGCTATGACAAGGCGCTCGCGGACGCTGTCGCGGATGTCAACCAACAAACGCTCACCAGTCTTCACGACCGCGCGGATGCGAAATCTGCTCGCGAGAATCGCAAGTCGGATAAGTCAGCTTCCTGATGCGCGTGGCCAAGGCGGCCATGCCGGCTTGTCGCCGTCGTGTGCCGCCTCGAAGGCGCTTTGATATCCTTTGGGGGAGGTGTACGCCGCTCCCCAGCCAAAACCTGCGCAGCCCGTCTTCCGCGACTCGCGAGTCCGTGGGGACTCGCCGACGCTCGCAGTTGCAGCCCAAAGCCTGACCGCGGAGCATCCCGGCCGCTCAGGCGTTCAATTGCTGCCGGAGGGTTTGGACGCATTTTCCACCCGAGTTCATAGCGCGCGGCTCGCTTCTCGCACGATCGACGTTCAAACCTACATTTGGCGCGACGATGCGACCGGACGATTCATCGCGCGCGAGTTGCTGCTGGCCGCTGACCGAGGCGTCTTTGTCCGGGTCTTGCTGGACGACATGGATGCGCGGCCGCGCGACCTGGTGCTCGAGGCGCTCGATGCCCATCCCAGCATCGAGGTGCGCATATTCAACCCGTTTCGCACACGTTCCGGGCTCCTCAAGACGATTGCGGAAGTCTCGCAGCGAGGGCGGCGGCTCAATCACCGCATGCACAACAAGAGCTGGATCGTGGACGAGGCGCTCTGCATCTGCGGAGGGCGCAATCTCGGCGATGAATACTTTTCGTCTGCGGAAAGCATGAACTTCATCGATCTCGATTTGCTCATGTTGGGCCCTGCAGTTCGACATACCGTCGAGGAGTTCGAACGTTACTGGAGCTCTGAGCTGAGCGTACCCATCACGCGGCTGCGCAAGTACATGCGCCAGAAACTCAGCCTGGCCGAGCTGAGATTGCGCTTGGAAGTGGATGCGCGGCTCGCAGAGACGAGTACGTTCTTCCGCGCACTCGAGGATGTTGCTGGCACGGCAGTTCTCCTGCACAGACCCTTCGTATGGTCCTCTAATGTTCGTGTGATCGCTGACGATCCGGAAAAAGCGCTCGGCGCTGGCAATCCGTCATCGCACGTGCTCGAAAGCATGGTCGAAGAGATTCGAGCCGCGAGCCGCGAGGTGCTCCTCGTTTCGCCCTATTTCGTCCCAGGGGTCGGCGGCACCGCCGCGCTTCGCTCATTGGCGTTGCAAGGCGCACAGGTCAGCGTGCTCACGAATTCCCTCATGGCGACCGATGTCGCGATCGTGCACAGTGGCTATGCGAAGTACCGCTATCCGTTACTGGAAGGCGGCGTGCACCTCCACGAGCTCAAGTCCTCTCCTGCCGAGTTTGACGAGGGATCCCGGCGTTTTCGAGTGGGTTCATCGCGCGCGAGCCTGCACACCAAGGCGGCCGTCGTGGATGAGGAGCGCGTCTTCGTCGGCTCCTTCAACATCGATCCGCGCTCGGCCGAGCTGAATTGCGAGATGGGTGTTTGGATTCGCAGCAAAGCCCTTGCACGCGAACTCACGACACGCTTTCGTGCTGCGACGACGCTCGAACGCGCGTTCAGACTCGAGCTGACAGCTGAGCAGCGCATGGTTTGGATCGAAGAGCACGAAGGCACGCGGCGCTTGCACACGAGCGAGCCGCATGCGAGCTGGCTGCGGCGTGCGATCGTGCGTGTGCTGGAAGCGCTGCCGATCGAGTCGCAGCTGTGACGAATGGAAGTGGTTTAGTGGTGAGTGGTTAGCAAGAGGGCAGCGCCAGGCGCTGCCCTTCTAACCTTACACCTTACACACTACACACCACACACCATGCACTGCACGGAGTGCGGAGCGTCAACGAATGACGCGCGCGCCTTTGCCCTTCATCACGGCTTCCACTTCCTTGACGTTCACCATCGAGGTGTCGCCGGGGGTGGTCATCGCGAGCGCGCCGTGCGCGGCACCGTACTCGACTGCGGCCTGCGGACCCTTGCCTTCGAGGAAACCGTAGGCGAGTCCGGATGCGAAGCCGTCACCGCCGCCGACGCGATCGTAGATCTCGAGGTTCTCGCGCATCATCGACTGGTAGAACTGTCCGCCCGCGTAGACGATCGCGGACCAGTCGTTGAAGGTCGCCGTCTTCGCATTGCGCAGCGTATTTGCTGCGACTTTGAAGTTCGGGAACTGTTTGACGGCAGTCTGAATCATCTTCTTGAAGTTGGCGGGGTCGATCGCAGAAATGTGCTCATCGAGCCCTTCCACCTCGAGTCCCAAACACGCCGTGAAATCTTCCTCGTTACCGATCATCACATCGACGTATTGGGCGATGTGACGATTGACCCGTTGCGCGCCTTCTTTTCCGCCTTGGCTCTTCCAGAGCGAGGGACGGTAGTTGAGATCGTACGAGACGATCGTGCCGTGCTTGCGGGCGACCTCGACGGCCTCGATCACGCACTCCGCGGTATTCGGCGCGAGCGCAGCGAAGATGCCGCCGGTGTGGAACCAGCGCACACCTTCTTCGCCGAACAACTTCTCCCAGTTCACTTCGCCGGGCTTGAGCTGCGACGCTGCAGAATGACCGCGGTCCGAGCAGCCGAGCGCGGCGCGAATGCCGAAACCTTTCTCGGTGAAGTTCAAGCCCACGCGAGTGTTGCGGCCCAGACCATCGAACTCGCGCCAAATGAGGTGCGAGGTATCGACACCGCCTTGCATGATGAAGTCTTCGACGAGCCAGCCGAGATCATTGCTCGGCAGAGCCGTCACAACGGTGGAGCGCTTACCCCAGCATTTGCGCATCGCGCGAGCGACGTTGTATTCGCCGCCTCCTTCCCACACTTGGAAGCTGCGCGCGTTGCGCACGCGGCCGAAGCCGGGATCGAAGCGCAACATCACTTCGCCCAAGGATGCGCAATCCCAGCGGCATTCGGCCGCAGGTCGAATGTTCAGCACGTTATCGGTCATGACTTCTTTCCGCGAATGGTCTTGATCAGTTGAACGGTGTCTCGGACTTTCGCCTCGATGGCCGCGTAGTCCTGCTTCTCGAGCATCTGCTTCGTGATGAGATTGCTGCCCATGCCGACGGCGACGACACCCGCACCGAACCAGGCGCGCAGTGACTCCTCGGAAGGCTCGACGCTGCCTGTCGGCATGATGCGCGTCCACGGACAGGGGCCGAGGATCGATTTGACGAAGTCGGGCCCGCCAACGGAGCCGCCTGGGAAAACCTTGACGATCTCGCAGCCGAGCTCTTCCGCGAAGCCAATCTCCGAAGCGCTGCCACAGCCTGGGCTATAAGGAATCTTGCGGCGATTGCAGACCTTGGCAACGTCGGGATTCAGCAGGGGACCCACGACGAACTTGGCGCCATTCGCGATGTAGATTCCCGCAGTAGGCGCATCCACGATCGAGCCCACACCCATGATGATGCTCGGGTCGGCTTTATCGAAATGGCGCGTCACTTCGTAGAAGGTGTGCGAAGCGAAATCACCGCGATTGGTGAATTCGATGCACTTTGCGCCTCCGTTGCCGCAGGCTTGGATGACCTTCTTACACACCTCGACGTCGGGGTGATAGAACACGGGAATCACCCCCTGCTCCATCATCGCCGACAGGACTGTCATGCGGTCCTTGACCATCGTGTCTCCCCTAGGAAAGTGTTGGCTGCCCCGAGCGGTTGCGGGGCCCAATATTCTCGTGGAAACCGGTATCACTCGCAATGCACGCCGCACGTTCGCGGCATTTTCGCTCTGGTCAGACCACCCGAATTTGCCTCAATCCACCTGTGACAGCGGAGGGCATGCGTGCCGGCTACTGAAGCCGATGACTATCTTCCGCCCGATCCGCGCGCGAATCGTGTGCGAGCGAGACTGTCTCTTCGGCTCGCGCTGCGTCGAACTCGCGCTGCAGTGCCCCGTCGCGATCCATGTATCGGGTCGAGAAATGAAACGGAATCGCGCGCCGGACGTGTGCAGCTCGTGCGATCTCCCCTGCTTTGCGCGCCGTGAGGTGGGCTTTCTTGTCCGCGTGCGCCTGATCCTCTCGGAGAAACACTGCTTCGATGAATAGAACGTCCACATCGCGAACGAACTGCACGAGCTTCGCCGTATTGTCGGCGTGGCCGGCAACATCCGTCACATACGCGAGTCGCTCGCCTGGAACGAACTCGAGCACTTGCTCCCTGAGCACGCCCAGCGCGAACGATTCCTCGCGCGATCCCTCGCGCGTCCGCCAGTGCACACGAATGGGCGTATCCGCAGCCGCCCCTTCACGCACCAGTCGTTTCAGATCGCTGAGCCATTGGCCGGTCGGCAGTCCGAGCTCCTCGAGACGGTTCTTCCAGACGTTGATGTGCGTCCCCTCGTCGAACCTGAACGCGAGCGAGGGAATGCCGTGGTGATCGAGCGCACAAGCACGGACAGCAAACTCCGGCTCAGCGAGCAGCAGGCCATTTTCCGCGCTCACATCGCTCAGAGGCTCGCACTCAAATCGCTGGCGACTGCGGAACTGCGCTCGCCTGAGGCAACCCGTATGAAGCTCGTGCACTCGCACGACGAAGTCCGTCGCATAATTTTCGACGAGGTTCCACGTGTACGCCGCGAGCTTGTGGCCCACCTGCTCGATCAAGCGAGGCGGCCCATA
The DNA here is from genome assembly GCA_023417315.1 of Pseudomonadota bacterium. Classification (GTDB taxonomy): domain Bacteria; phylum Pseudomonadota; class Gammaproteobacteria; order Steroidobacterales; family Steroidobacteraceae; genus Steroidobacter. The sequence goes on along the minus strand of JAEZFW010000082.1, from coordinate 10,241 downwards.
GAGATTCACACCCGTATCGCGACCCAAGCACACGCGCAACAGGTGATCGAAACCGGCGAAGTGATCCATGTGCGTATGGGACACGAACACATCGCTGACGCGCAGTAGCTTGCGCGTCGACAGGTTCGTTACATCGCCGATATCGAACAGCAACGCACGGCGCGAGAACTTCAGGTCCAAGTAAAGACCCGGATCTCCGAAACTAGGATTGACGAGCTCGGCCGTGAAGATCGGGCGCATTGCGCTTAGCGCTTGGCTGCCGCTAGCGCCTGATCCAGATCCTCGAGGATGTCCTCGATATCCTCGATGCCGACGGAAAGACGAATCGCTTCTGGCGCTACGCCCACCTTGCGCTGCTCCTCCTCCGTCAACTGCCGGTGAGTCGTCGAAGCCGGATGGCATGCAAGCGACTTCGCATCGCCGATGTTGACGAGCCGTTTGAACAGCTTCAACGCATCATAGAGCCTTACACCCGCGTCGAACCCGCCCTGCACGCCGAATGTGAGAATGCCGGACGCGCGGCCCTTCATGTATTTCTGCGCAAGAGCGTAGTGCGGATGGTTCTTGAGACCTGCATAGCTCACCCACTCGACCGCTTTGTGCTCCTGCAAGAACTCCGCGACGCGCTGCGCATTCGAGCAGTGCCGCTCCATGCGCAGCGGCAACGTCTCGATGCCTTGCATGAGCTGAAATGCGTTGAACGGCGAGAGCGCCGAACCGGTATTGCGCAGCGGTACGGTGCGCGCGCGTCCGATGTACGCAGCAGGTCCCAACGCATCGACGTACACCACGCCGTGATACGAGGCTTCAGGCTCGTTGAACATGGGATAGCGCTGCTTGTGCTCCGCCCACGGAAACTGCCCCGAATCGACGAGGAGCCCTCCGAGCGTCGTGCCATGCCCTCCCATGTACTTCGTCGCCGAGTGCACGACGATGTCGACACCGTACTGAAACGGCTTGAGCAATGCAGGCGTCGCGACGGTATTGTCCACGATGGTCGCAATGCCATGGCTGCGGGCCATCTTCGCGACAGCTTCAACATCCACGATGTTGCCTGCGGGATTACCGATGCTCTCGAAGAAAATCGCCTTGGTCTTCGCATCGATGAGCTTCTCGAGATCGGCGGCGGAATCGGATTTCGCGAAGCGCACTTCGATTCCGAGCTTCGGCAACATGTGCGCGAAGAGCGTGTATGTGCCGCCGTAGAGCTGCGGTGTCGTGACGATGTTGTCGCCCGCCTCTGCGAGATTGAGAATGGAATAATTGACCGCCGCGCTGCCGGCCGAGAGCGCGAGACTTGCAACGCCGCCTTCGAGCATCGCGACGCGCTTCTCCAGCACATCGCTCGTCGGATTCATGATGCGCGTATAGATATTCCCGGGCACCGCGAGGTTGAAGAGGTCCGCACCGTGCTGCGCGCTTTCGAACTCGTACGCGACCGTTTGATAAATGGGCGTCGTCACGGATCGCGTGGTCGGATCGGTTTCGTATCCACCGTGAATGGCTATCGTCTGATCTTTCATTGCAACTTCTCGTCAAGAAAATGGCGGTCGATGGAACGAGCTAGTCTCCCGGCATTGCATCTGAAAATCCAGCCTCAGCGGGAATCTCGCCCGACGGCTCCCCACCGCTCGTGCCATTCTGAGGCCGGGCTTGTTAGGGTTTTCTCCGATACTCGAGCGGACATGGATCGTCGCTGCGAAACGCAGCAGTTCTCACTTTGCGCATGCGCTCACAGCCAGAGCTCTCGGTTGATCGATACGTCGCAGCGGCGTACCGCCCAACTCAGGTTTTCTTGCGCTTGGCCGATGCAGCAGGGGAAGAAGCCCTGCACATCCGCTGGGCTGCAAGGACAGACGCCTGCGGCAACGCTCTAGAAAGGTGACCGCCTCGTAGAGCGACAGCGGCACTGAAGGACCGCGCGGTGAAAACGTCGCGCTACGCGAGAACGTGCGTGAGTACATTGACGGACATGCCACAGCGCCGATCCGCATCGACGGCACTCCTCGTCGCAGCTTTGATTCTTGCGACCGGACTCGCCGCGCTCTTCCTCTATCGAGCGGTCGATCCGCAGGCCGATTCGTTGTGGCGTGGGGATCGTACGAAGATACACGACCTGAAGCGCCTGCGAGCGGGTAACAAGGTCGCAGTCGACGGCGTGGTGACCTTTTCCGATCCGCTCACCCACCGCTTTTACGTTCAGGACGATACCGGCGCCCTACGCGTGCAGCGAACCGTCGTCGATCCGCTGCCGAAGGTGGGTACGCGTGTGATCGTCAACGGCGCGCTGCTCAGCGAGTATGTTCCTTCGATCGGGATGAAGAGCATCCATCTCGGCAACCTCCAAGTGACGAGCGCCGGCACCTCACAGCTGCCGCGAGCGGAAGCCCGCATGCTGGGTTCGCTATTCTTCGATGCAGCGCTGGGAGAATTCGTTCGAATCGAAACGTCAGGCATCGTCCGTGCCGCAGATCTGCGCGGCGATCGCTTGCAGCTCGAGATCGGACACGATGGCTCGCGAATTCCCGTCACCATCCTGGGGGCCGCAGGAAGCACTCCTGCCTCTCTCCTCGATGCGCGTGTGGCGGTGCGCGGCGTTCTGCGGCGGGACCACGACCAAGGTACTTCCGGAACCATCCGCAGCGAAGACTCTCCGCCGGGGCTGGCGGTCGCGTCGCTGAACGACCTGTCGGTAATCGATCAGCCGCCGCTGGAGCCTACAACCGTCGAGTCGATCTATGCGTTGATTGCGAATGACAGCTGGGTGAAGCGCGGACATCGAGTGCGCGTGACCGGAACCGTCGTTCATACGACGCGTGCACACACATTGTTGATCGAAGACGGTGGCATCGTCATGCCGATCGAGCTGAGCAGCGCCCAGCGCGTCTCGGCGGGCGATCGCGTCGAAGCGACCGGTTGGCCCACACGCAGCCGCTTCACGACCACCCTCCAGCGCGCCAAGGTGAGTCGAATTCCGAGCGCGCCTTCTTATCGCAGCAAACGCGCTGTCAACGCGCTGCCCGAGATCACCCAGCTCAGCGCGATTCGGGCGTTGACGCCCGAGGAAGCGAGCCGAGCGTATCCAGTGCGAGTGACGGCCATCCTAACGGCGGTGCACGCGCATCGCGAATCCTACTTCTTGCAAATGGGCAACGACGGGGTGTACGTCGATGCTACGAATCAGGACTTGAGCGAGCTGCGTGCGGGCCAACGCGTGCTGGTCACGGGCTTGACCGGACCCGGCGGCTTTGCTCCGGTGATCACCCATCCGCTGCTCAAGGTGCTCGGGCCCGCAGCGATGCCGAAACCCCAGGAGCTCGATCCTGAGCTTGCGCCTTCGGGCATTTACGATTCGACGTGGACGGAGCTCGAAGGCCTCGTGCGACCGATCCGGAGCACGTTCGGATACCTCACGTTCAACTTGAATTCCCCGCTTGGCACCGTGCGAACTCATGTTCTGCACGCGAATCTAGATCCTGCAGAGCTGTCACATCTAGTAGATGCCCGAGTACGCGTGCGGGGCGTGTTCAACACGGCTTTTACGAACGAAGGCGTGCTCACGGGTTATCGACTGTTCGTCGACTCCGAAGAGGACATCGAGGTGGTGCGTCCTGCACCGCTGGATCTGTCTACGAGCGAGCCGCAAGCGGTGAAGAGCCTGCTTCGCTTCTCCGGTGGATCGGCGCGCGCGCGACGTGCGCATGTTCGCGGCGTCGTCACCTTCACCGACTGGAGCTCGCTCTATATCGAGGACGATACAGGCAGTGTGCATGTTCAGGCTGCGACTTTTGATGCCCGTCCAGGAGAGATCGTCGATGCGATCGGTTATCCGACTCCCAGCGAGCATGGGCCGATCCTTGCTGATGCGACCATAAAACGCCGCAATGAGCATCGATCGCTCGAACCTCGCCCCGCAACGCCGGGAGAGATCTTGGATGGCGGATACGACAGCCGCTTTGTAACTCTCGATGCGCGAGTGCTGAGTCAAGTTGAAGGTGCGAGCCAACAGACCTTAGTTCTCCAGGCGGGCTACGTCACCTTCAACGCCGAGCTTCGCGACGGCACGCCGATGTCGAAACTACGCGAAGGCAGCCTCGTCAACGTAAGCGGCATCTGTGTCGTTCAGCGACAGCAGTCCTTCTATCGTGACGCGAGGTCCGTCCCCGCCTCCTTCAGAGTGTTGCTGCGCTCTGCTGAGGATGTGCGCGTGCTCGATGTCGCTCCATGGTGGAACCTGCGTCATGCATGGCCGGTGCTTGCGACGCTCACCTTGTCGATCTGCCTTGCAATGCTCTGGGTGTTCATCCTGAGTCGGCGCGTTCGCGCGCAGACGCACGAGATGAACAGCCAGCGCACCTTCCTACGCCAGATCATCGACCTTTGTCCGAACTTCATCTTCGTCAAGGATCGCGCTGGACGCTATACGCTCGCGAATCGCGCGCTCGCCGAGGCATATGAGTGTCGGCCTGAGGACATGATTGGCAAGACCGATACACAGGTCGGTGTCATCGACAAGGAAGCACACGAGTACTTCCTCGAAGACATGCGAGTGATGGATACCCGCGAAGAGAAGATCATCCACGACGAATCGCGGACCGACCTTGCTGGTCGCAAACTGTGGATGCACACCGTACGTCGTCCGTTGCTTGGACCCGGGGGTAGGGCCACTCACGTGCTCGGCGTCTCGAATGACATCACGCTGCATAAGCAAGCTGAAGCAACGCTGCGCAAGGCGCGCGAGGCAGCCGAAGCGGCGAACCGCGCCAAGAGCGAGTTCCTCGCCAACATGAGCCACGAGATTCGCACGCCATTGAACGGAATCATCGGCATGAGCGAGCTGTGTCTCGATACCGACCTCTCTGCCGAGCAACGCGAATACCTGGAAACCGTGAAGCTATCTGCCGATGGTCTTCTTGGGGTCATCAACGACATCCTCGACTTCTCGAAGATCGAAGCAGGTAAGCTCGAGCTCGACCCGGCGGAGTTCAACGTGCGCGAAACGTTGGAAGGCGCGCTCAAGACCATCGCGCTGCGCGCACATCAGAAGGGACTTGAGCTCACGTGCGATGTGGGGGCCGAGGTGCCGGAGCTCGTGAAGGGAGATGCCAATCGACTGCGGCAAGTCATCCTCAATCTCGTCGGGAATGCCATCAAGTTTACCGAACGCGGCGAAGTCGGCGTGCGCGTACAGCTGCATGTGAACGACGGCAATCACTGCGTACTGCATTTCACCGTGTCCGACACCGGCATCGGGATTGCGGAGGACCGCCAGGAACACATCTTCAATCCGTTCGCGCAAGCCGACAGCTCGACCACACGCCAGTACGGCGGCACGGGACTCGGTCTTACGATCTCCAATCGTCTCGCGAACATGATGGAAGGTCGCATGTGGGTCGACAGTGCGCCCGGTAAGGGAAGCCACTTTCACTTCACGGTGCGCTTCGAGGTCGTCGAGCCGCTTCACCCGCATGTGAAAGCGCTCGCGCTGCGACCGCTCGAATCGGTGCGGATTCTCATCGTGGAAGACAACGCGACCAATGGGGCCATCCTCGAGAACGCCCTGACCCGCTGGAAGATGCGAGTCTCTGTCGCGAGCACCGCAGCAGAAGCACTTGCCGCGCTCACATCAGCGCACGATGAGCGCGATCCCTATCGAATCGTGCTCGCGGATCTCGAGGCTACGCCCACCCATGCCCTCGCCCTCGTCGAGCGCATCCGCGCACGCGGGGATGTATTGCAGCCCAGCGTCCTCGTGATGACGCAGTCCGGTTATCGACAAGACGCCGCGCGCACTCGCGATCTGTCGATCGATGCACACCTGGTGAAACCGCTGCGAATGAATGAGCTGCGCGATGCGCTGCTACGCTCACTGAGTCCTCGCACGCCTATTTCTGCACCGGCTCTACTTGCGCCCAAGGCGTCCGCCGCTCCAAGCGGCGGGCTCGAGATTCTGCTGGCGGAAGACAATCTCGTGAATCAACTCCTCATGCAGCGCTTGCTGCAGAAGCGCGGCCATGGCGTTGTCATCGCAGAAAACGGTCAAGCCGTACTGGACGCGCTCGAGAGCCGTGCGTTCGACCTCATCCTCATGGACGTGCAGATGCCGGAGTTGGATGGCTTCGAAACGACCGCTGAAATTCGCCGTCGCGAATCGACCGGCAAGCGTCGTATTCCGATCATCGCGCTGACTGCGCATGCGATGGCCGGAGACCGGGATCGCTGTTTGGCCTCCGGGATGGATGCATACCTCACGAAACCGATCGACCCAGCGGAGCTTGACGCCACGCTCAGCCGCTATTGCACGGACACTGCAATGCAGGGTCGATCCGCTTCACTCACCTGAGGTGCTCCGTCGCCTCTGAGCACGTCCCGAGGACTCGCGTTCTCGGCGGCGCCATTCCCACGGCTCGATTCGCTCGCCCGATGGCAGCACCCACAGCCCGACCTTGGTCGCGCGCGCCCGCTCTTCTTCCCTGTAGAGATCGTCGCTCTGGGCGTACTCAGCGTAGAACCAGGCTGCGCCCCGCTTGACGAGCTCGCGATTGACCTCGACATCGCCCACCCAGACATAGGCAACCACGCGCCCGTACTGGTCGATATCGCGCGGAACCAAAACGATGTGAGCATCGCGCACGAGCTCAATGAGCTCTAGCTTCGCCTGCCACCCATATGGCTGATCGCGCTCCGGTGCATCCACATCAGCGAGCCGCACATCCATGCCCTGCCCTCGCACGCGAACACGCAACGTGTCGCCGTCGCTCACCCATGCGAGCGGGCCATCGAATACGCCTTCATCGCCCGGCTTTGGGAAACCCAGCGGCTTGGTAATGGGATCTGAGGTGGTGCGTTCCGGGTGACAGTGCCGCTTCTTTGCAGCTGCCTCGTAGTGACAGCCATGGCGATCGACCTGTCCTGGATGAGCACTGAGTGTCGCAATCGACAACAACAGGGCGCCGATCGAGAGGCTAGCCATGAAGAATCGTCGCATTGCGTTTTCGCGCGGATGCATGGTTTGATCCTACTGCGTTTACTGGCTTCCTAGGAGGTCTCCTCGCGTGATTTAGATCACGGCGTCATCCACAGCTTCATCCATGGAGGCTGCATGAAAGGTATCTCAGCTGCGACGATGATCCGCGTCCTTCTCAGCGTGTCTTTGATCCTTACCGGCTGCTCGAGTTATCGACATCATCCATATCGATCCGCAGAGAAGACTACAGTCGAACGCGAAGAGTACACTCTGCATTTCATCGAGGCGGACGATGAAGGTTGGTTCTGGGACCCGAGCCAAGCGACCCGCGCAATCGAGCTGGTGCGAGACAAGGTCGAAGAGCGCAATACGATCGTCTTGGTGTTCATCCATGGTTGGCATCACTCGGCGGAATGTTGCGACGATGACGTCGAAGGCTTCAAAGAAACGCTGATCCGTCTGAAGCGTCAACTGAGCGCACCTGCCCACGCCGCCGTGCAGACGGCGGACACCGCTCCTGCGCAAGAAATCAACGTAGTCGGCATCTATATCGGCTGGCGCGGTCGCTCTCTTCCCGGGTTCATCAACTATTTCACCTTCTGGGGACGCAAAGCTTCCGCGGAACGCGTCGGCAACACCGATTTCGGTGAGTTCCTGTCACGCCTCAATCATCTGTATCTGAGCCACAACTCACGTCGACAAGATGAAGCACCCGATCGAACGCGCGTGGCGAGCGATCACTTTCTCGGTCTCGTTACCATCGGACACAGTTTTGGAGGTCAGGTACTGCTCAAGGCGATCGGCAACTCGCTGGAGGCACAACTCATCCGCAACAGCCCAGGCGCAGGTTACTTGCGGACTCACGATACGGAGTCGACCCGCCACGACTCGCCGGCGATCGAAGGGATCGGCGATCTAATCGTCTTGTTGAACCCAGCGACAGAGGCCGCGCAGTATCACCGGTTGCATCTACTGTCGCGGAAGCTGCGCTACCCGCCCGAGCAGACACCGATCATGCTCACGGTGTCAGCCCGCAACGATGTTCCGCGACATCGCCTATTCAGCTTCGGTCGCATTCTGGGCGAAATCTTCACGGGTAAGCCACGCAAGACCGATCCTGTCGAGCGGGAGGTTGAGCGCAGTGCCCTCGGCGTCTATCGACATCACATCACGCATCGCTTGGTCGCGGTCGATCCGTCGTCGCGGCTCATACCCACTCGGATCGAGCATGAACGCGAGCTCGGTTGTCCAGGCACGGGGCCTTGCCTCTGCGATTTCTTGGAATGGAGCGAACCGCCGCGCATCACCGCTCCTGAAAGCCTCACCGCGAGCTCGGCCACGCGGCTGCAATCGTTCGATCTCAGCGCCGAGGTGACCTTCAATAACGTAAGGCTCACGCCGCAACCGAATGCGCTTCCCTATCAACCGTTCATCGTCGCCGAAGCGGAGGAAGCCATCATCGATGGCCACAACGGCATCTTCACCGCACCGTTTCTGGAATTCCTCGTGTCTTACATCGCCTTCGTGGAAACGAAGTACGCACAGTTGAGGTGAGAGACTGGGCTCTGGGACAGAACCCGAATTGAAGATTTCTCGGTCAAGCTTGAGGTGATCGATCGAAGATTCTCTGTCTACTGCTCTTCTCTGGCCAGAGCTCAGAGCCCAGTGACCGTCAGCCCTCGACCAAGCCATCGTTCTTCGGAGGGTCGCTGCCTGCGATGTTCTCTCCGGGCGGCGAACCGAGTGGCGCTTCTTGCGCGAGCCTCGCTTCTGGATCGCGATCGGCGGCGAGATCGAGGAGATAGCCGATCACCGCGTAGACATCCTCCGCCTCCATTTCCTCGACGGCGTAACCCATTTCTTTGAGCGACCGGCCGCGAGCTGCGTATTGCGAACGAAATTGTGGGTTCATGGCACCCTCACCTGCTTCGATCTCATCGGAACGCCTTCGCTGCGGGTGGGTTCCCATCTACGAGTCCGCAAGGTAATGGAATACCGAAGCTCCTTGACCGGGGGCACACTGTGTTGCCACTTCCATCGCGCTTCACCGCGCAAGATGTACGCGGAACGAGGAGCGAGTTGCAGCGAGATCATGTCCTTGCGCCGCTCTGGGGACCACGGATACGGTCGCATACGCAAACGGCAGGCGCCAACCAATGACACGCCCGCGATGATCTCGAACTCTGGTACATCTCGATGCCATCCCAATGGCGTGCCTGGTCTGTACTCTGCGATGAGCGCATGAACAAACGACTCGGGCGGCACGCCGCACCAACGCGCGATCTCCTCACGCAGTCCTGACAAGAACGGAGGCAGTTCGGGCGCAGCGAGTGAGGTGTTTGTCGAGAAGTCGTAACTCGACCCATAGTTCAGCGTGCGCCGGCGCGCCGTGAACTGCTTGTATTGCGCCTCCTGCAAAGGTAAGCCCCGAAGCGTTGCCACCAATTCCCGCTCCTGCTGTGGCGAGAGAAATTCCCCTCGGTAGGACAGGCCCGCGGGCAGGTCACGCGGGAACAGTTCGTCTTGTTTCATATTTGGTGAGGAGTGGTCGGCCGCATCGTCACAGGTTCGCTCGTACTGTGTCTCACAGCGCTCGGCGTTGCACTAAGCACCGGTGCCCTCGAGATCCCCGAGCGCTACAACCCTTGGGCCGAGCTCTCGCTGACCGAAGAGCCGCACTTCCTGACGCGCTACAAGCTATCTCGTTTGTCGAAGGACCGAGACCTGTGTCAGCGCGTGCTTGCGCAATCGACCTTCGAGTACACGTCGATACCTGATGAGACTACCGGCTATGCCTGCGGCTTCCATAACGCTGTGCGCATGGAACGCACGAGTGTGTCGATCGGCGAGCCGTTCGCGCTTTCGTGCCGTGCGGCGGTGTCGCTCGCGCTGTGGGAACGGCACGTCCTGCAACCTGCGGCGCAAGCTCATCTGGGCGGCGCAGTCACGCGCTTGGAGCACTATGGCAGTTACGCATGCCGCAACGTGTATGGTCGCACTCAAGCCACGCGAAGTCGGCATGCGACGGCCGAGGCGCTCGATGTCGCAGGATTCGTGATGGAGAACGGAGAGCGGATTCGCGTGCTAAAAGATTGGGACGTCGAGGGCGCTCGGGGCACCTTCTTGCGGGAGGTGCGTAACGGGGCGTGTCGCTTCTTCGATGGCGTGCTAACCCCGGACTATAACGAGGCTCACGCCGATCACTTTCACCTCGACCGTGGTCCGTATCGGATCTGTCGGTAGCCGAAATGAGGGGGGGGCCGGGTGGCGCCCG
>JAEZFW010000075.1 GCA_023417315.1 Pseudomonadota bacterium | reverse complement strand
GGTTCGCAGCTCATCACGGCGCGCAGCACATATCATGCTGCATCACGACGCCGGATATATGTCCGAGCACCGCTTCCGTTCACCCATCAACGCTTGACGGTGAGGAGGCGTCCATATATGTCCAATGGATGCGTTACCGGACGCAGCGGGCGATGCAGTGATAGTAGGGAGTGTCTTGGAGTGAGACGAGATTCTTGCGCGCGTAGCCCATGACTCAAGGCTACGAGCTCGCACGCGCACCGATGCGCGGTTATCTAGGCGATTGAGGCAGTAATTCGGTGGGTGTCCAATGAGGTGGCGGTTGTCACAGCAATAGCGTCACCCATTAGTTGCACCGGCCGAAGCGCTACGAACGACTCTCTCTGAGCATGTTGCAGAAGAGCGCGCCCTGCTCGATCGCGTCCTCCAGCGCCACGTGCGTGTGCGGAACCTTGTCGAACCAGCGTTTCGGCATGTTGCGCCTCGTGCTCTCGCGATAGTTCGTTTCGTGCCGGCGTCACCGCCGCTCGCAGCTTGCTGTGCGGGGCGCTGCTCAGGCTCCACCGCGGCAGCCATGCGTGCGGCGACGCACCGAGGCGTTCATTGCCTCTGACCGCGGCGAATCACGGGCATAGGACCGCTCCGAACTCAGCCGAGCACAGCAGACCCGCTGCAGGCTCGGCTTCGGTGACTCACACTCCGAACGATCAGTGTGGCGCGTGATCCCGCGGGACGTAGCGAGGCACGTCGTAGTCGTACTTGCGCCAGCCCTTCTCTCCCAGATACTCGAGGCCGGTCTTGTACGTGCAGTCGGTCACGTAGGTCGCCCACAGCCTCGTGCCGGTTCGCACCAGCGTCCAGCTCCAACTGGGCTTGCTTCGTCCGCCCTGAACATTGCCGTCGCGGTCCTTTTGCGGCGGTGGCGGCTGTGCAACTGAACCATGCGCGACGCCAGCGGCGCGCCAGAAGTACCCGCGTGTGCCCCGCTCGTACGTCGACACGCCTTGCTCCACGCACTCCCCACCATAGATGGCCTTTCTCGGCGCTCTGTCGTCCACGGTCGAAAATTCGCTGCCCTCGGGGAAGTAGTACTCCTCGAAGCTGGGATGAACTTCAGCGCCACCGCCGAAGTTGCCTGCTTCGCCGCTCGGGGGCGCGGGAATGCTGGAGACGAACGTCATCCAGGTCTGCTCTCCGGTATCCGGGTCACTGCGCATGAGGTTGTGCAGATAGCCGGGAAAGTTTCCGCCCGTGCGATACGCGGGGAACGGATCGTCGATGTACCAGGCGTTCTTGTATCGGTTCCAGTCGCGAACACGCGCGTGCACGCGAGCGCCGCGCTTGCCCTTCTTGGAGACGACGAACTTCGGCGCACCCTTGTACCACTGCAGCAATACCGCACCCTGGCGTGACGTGACGGAACCCCGCCATATACCCGCAGGAAGGTAGCTGTAGGAGTACTTGGTGAGCTTCTCCGCGTCCGCACCTTCGCCGATGCTCAGATCGCCTTCCAGGACGACGATCTCGTTGTCGACTTCGTCGTAACCCGCTGGCTGACTCCATCCGGCAGGGACGTGCGTCACCTGTGCGACCGCCGCCATGCTGGGCGAAATGCTGAGCAGCCTTCTGTGCAGACCCTCAGGAATACCCGGGGCATTGAAGGGCTCCCACTCGACGAACTCCAGGTTGGGGATGCTATGCATCAGCCCCGTTCGGCCTTCGACTTCGTATCCGGACTTCGGGACCGGAAATGGTGGATTCTGGCTCACAGTCGGAGGGCCATAGCTCTGCGCCGACGGGGGCGTTGCCGCCATTGCCAGACCCGACGAGACAAAGATCGATAAGAACAGTGCGTGTCGCGACTTCATGACTATCGCCCTCCTCTTGCGGCCCCGGAAGGCTCCGTGCACGCGTTGTCATATGTGAGCCAGTGACCCGGGCCGCTGCGATACAACCAGACGGAGAAGCTGTCCGAGTACTGACTCAGGCCGCCGGACTTCACGCCGGCCGGCCGGAAGAAGTAACCATTGGGCGCATAGGTGCCCGCCACCTGCCCCTCCGGCAGACACTCGGCGATCGTCATGTCCCCCGCGATCAGGAATCCCTCCTGCCAACTTCGGCTGGATGACCAGGGCGGCAAATCACCCTCACCACTCATGACCGGATATCCGCCGGGTGAGGTCGCGATCCAGGTCTTCTGACCGGAGGCCTGGTCCAAGCGCAGGAGCTTCACGTGAATCGGCGAGTTCTTCATGACGGGCTCATCCCGAAACTTAGGCAAGCTGCCAGGGGTTGTCGTGCGCACGCTGTTATAGGGAAGGCCATCGACCGCAGCGGCCGTATTCGTTCCGGGCCGGGAAGTGGCACTCGCGACGTAGTCGGGCGCGCCGCCCCAAAATTGCAGCACGGTGGCCCCTTCCTCCGTGCCGAAGCTGTGCGCATAACCTGCCGGGTAGTAGGCATAGGCGTATCTGCCCAGCGGCTTGTCGCCGATGCTGATGCCGCCTTCAACGACGAAGAGTTCGAGATCTGTCGAATGGTAGCCAGCCGGCTGTTTCCAGCTCTTCGGCAAGCGCACCAGGAGGGTCCTCGCGCCGGTCTTCTCGTCGAAGCTCAGCTGCTTGTATTCCGCGATCTGCAAACCCGGCAACACCAATGGACGGAAATGCAGGTCTTTCGGTTGGACGAAGGCAACGACTTCGCTCGACCGGTCGCGCGACTCGGGAATGCGGATGTCACTGGCGGACGCGGCGGAGCAAAGCAGCAACGCACCCAACGCTGGAAGTAGTTTTCCGGATCGACTGCCTGGCTGCATCTAAGGCTCCCGAATAGTTCTCTGCCCGAGAGGTAGCTGCGCTCCTCGATCGGGGTTGATGTCCGTCCCCGGCGTCGCCGTAGATCGACACGTAGGACGATCGACGAGAAACTGCTGGGAAGACGAGCGTCTGCTCGCATACCCAGACGTCGCTAACTACGTCGCTTAGGTGCCCCAAGAATCGCTGACGGGGGATCGGGCTGTCAAGGATCGCGCGGCCAGAAGCCCCAGCGTGAGTGCTGAGCCACGATCTGGTTCAACGCCTCGATCATCTCAGTGGCGTTGTTCGAGCGACAGGATGGCCGGCGGTAGTACGCCGCCCGCGAAAGCTTTGCGATTCGGCAGGCCCGCTCGACCGGGAGCTGGTGTTCTCTCACCAGCACCTCAATCACCTGTCGCTTTGCGGACGGCTCTACAGTTTTCGGTTCAAGACATCCTTGATTGCTATCGAGGCCTCCCTCGTTGGACACCCATCCAATGGGATAGGCATTGAAAGCGTCCCGCGTTGGACATATGCCTTGTCGACCGCTGCGGCGAGTCGCCGCTGATCGTTCGAACCGTGAAGCGGGGGCGTGATGAACCCTCGAGCGGGCGGGCTGCGAATCGTAGTGGAAGAGAACGATCGTTCGAAGGAGCGCGCGGATCACCGCGCGAAGATGCGATCGGCGTTTCGAACGCCACGTACCCACGCTTGTCCGAGCGTCGCCGCGTGCAAACGCATGGCATCGAGACGACCCATGGCGCGACCGAAAAGGGTGCCACGGGTGGCGATCACGATCTCCCATGCATCAGGGCGTATACCCAATCGATTCAGAATCGGCGGGAGCGCTGAATCTATTGCGCCGCGCTTGTCCTCCCGAATGAGTCGCCCGCTCCAGTCCACGACCGCTAGGTAGTCTCGGAGCGCATACGGGATCGAGCGATCCTGATTGTTCTGCTCGTCGCTGAACGAACGTAACGGGATCTTGCTGATGCTCCGTGAAGTCAGGCGCTTGATGCGCTCGCAAATGGAGGTGAACTCTGAATCCTCCGGCGTCTTCGCGATGCCCGCGCGAATCGGATTCAGATCGACGTACGCCATCGCCGTGAGCAGGCCGGCTTCGTCCAGCAGTGCCTGCGACTTGAAGCGGCCTTCCCAAAAGCGACCAGTACATTCATCTTCTTGATTGGCGAGCCGGGCTAAATGCTCGTTCAAACAGCGCATGAACCAGCTGATGTCGTGCAAGCGAGCGCGCCACCGTTCGATGATGGCTTCGGCAACGGCCCTCTCCGCCTCTAACGCCTCGCCACTCTGCCATCGCTTCACGAGCGTTGGCGCTCGGAAGAGCATCGTCCAACGCTCTATGACTTCGTGCTGCGTCCACTTGCGTGCGCGCTCGCGATCAACGTACAGCACCAGGTGATAGTGATTACTCATCACCGCGTACGCGCACACCTCGATCGCGAAGATCGAGCAGAGCTGATCGAGTCGTTGGATGACCCGCTGCTTGCGATGTGAATAGTTCTTGCCGGCGTACTCATCCACGCCCCACAGCCACGCGCGCCGGACGCAGCGGGCGATGCAGTGATAGTAGGGAGTGTCTTGGAGTGAGACGAGATTCTTGCGCGCGTAGCCCATGACTCAAGGTTACGAGCTCGCACGCGCACCGATGCGCGGTTATCTAGCCGATTGAGGCAGTAATTGGGTGGGTGTCCAATGCGCTCTGAGGCTCGTACGTGCAGACCTCGATCGCGAAGACGGAGCACAGATGCTCGAGGCGTTCGATCACCCACTGCTTGCGATGTGAGTAGTTTCTGCCGGCGTATGCATCCTCGCCCCACAACCACGCACGACGGACGCATCGC
>JAEZFW010000072.1 GCA_023417315.1 Pseudomonadota bacterium | reverse complement strand
TTATTGCGCTCCCGTGAACCGGGCAGGGGGGCCCCATGGGCCCCCTGCCCGCTGCTTCCGTAGGAGAGCACCGCCAGATTTAGTCAAGCCGAACGACATCCCAGCACTCCATGACGTTTTCCTGTATGTTGAAGCGCATAAAGTCAGGAGCTGTGGAACGACCAAGCAGGGGTCGTTACCGGCAGTAGCGGGGGGTCGTTCGGGGGCAACTTCCGATAGGCGTGCCGTGGCTGCGCTTCCGACTGCGGAACGAACCCGATGACGAAGCCACCGAATCGAAGAGCAAAGATAAACGACGTCGCCCTTGCGGCAGGCGTCGCCATCAAGACGGTCTCCCGTGTATTGAACAACGAGCCCAACGTGCGCGAAGAAACGCGTACGCGCGTGCTCGAGATCGTCAAGCAACTCAACTATCACCCGAGCCTTTCAGCCCGCAGCCTCGCCGGCCGCCGCTCGTATCTGATCGGCCTCGTGTACGAGAATCCGAGCGCGAACTACATCGTCGACGTTCTGCATGGCGCACGCGCGCGCTGCCGCGAGGGCCGTTTCCAGTTGCTGAGTCATCAGGTGATTGGCAAGGGCGAGGAGATGGAGCGCGATGTGCTCGGATTGGTCGACCAGACCCATCTGGATGGGCTCATCGTGACGGCGCCGCTCAGCGAATCCGTCGATCTCATCAAGACACTCGAGCGGCGTGCGATCCCCTTCGTGCGCATCGCTCCGAACGAGTTCGAGCACGAATCTCCGTTCGCCGACATGGACGACGAAGGCGCGGCTCGCGAGATGACCGAGTACCTGCTCGGCCTCGGGCACCGGCGCATCGCGTTCATCATCGGTCACCCAGACCACATTGCGAGCAGTCAACGTCTGCGCGGTTTCAAGGGTGCTATGCAAGCGCATGGCGTGCCGATCGAGCCGCAGCTTCTCAAGCAAGGCTACTTCGTTTTCGAATCGGGGCTCGAAGCCGCGCGCGAGCTGCTTACTTGCCCGCAACCGCCCACGGCGATTTTCGCGAGCAACGACGATATGGCGGCCGGTGTGCTGATGGCCGCGCATGAGCTCGGAATCGATGTACCAGCGGATCTATCGGTCGCGGGCTTCGACGACACTTACATCGCCCGAACCGTGTGGCCGCGACTCACCACGGTTCATCAGCCTACGTACGACCTTGCATACACCGCCACGAACTTGCTGCTCCAGATGCTGGAGACCGGCGAGATCCCGAAGCCAGCCCGACTCGATCACCGCTTGGTCTGTCGTGAGTCCACGGCTCCACTACGCACGCCGAAGGCCGGAACGAAAGTGAAGACTGAGCCGGTCACGCAGGAAGAACAGCGCTGACGCTGCTGATTGGCCGACTGGCCCACTGGCTACTAGCCAGAAAGTAAAGCCGAGCAGCGCCATTCCTTAGCGAGCGAGCCCCCTTCCGAATGTCCGTCTCTGGCCAGTTGCCAGTGGCAGTGAGCCAGTTAGCCAGTTGGCGAGGACGGGCGAGCTCACCTCAGTCCTCTTCCACCTTCTTGTACGCGCTCATCAGCTCCTGCTGCTTTCTCGGCGGTACCGGGTCGTAGTGACTGAGCTCCATCGTGTAGGCACCCTCCCCTCCGGTGAGTGACTTCAGACGCGACTGATATTCGGCGATCTCCGCGAGCGGAACCAGCGCACTGATTCGAGTGCGATGCCCGGCGAGCGCATGACTCCCGCTCACGCGGCCACGACGAGTTGCGAGGTCACCGGTGATGTCACCCGTGGACGCGCTCGGTGCGGTCACTTCGATCTTGACGACAGGCTCGATCACGATTGGCGCGGCATCGCGAATCGCGTTCTGAAACGCACGACGGCCTGCGGCGATGAACGCGACTTCCTTCGAATCCACCGAATGATGCTTGCCGTCGTAGACGATCGCACGAACGTCCTGCAATGCGTATCCCGCGATCACCCCTTCATCGAGCACTTGGCGGATGCCTTTCTCGACAGCGGGAATGAACTGCGAGGGAATCGCGCCTCCGACGACCTCGTCCACGAACTCGAAACCTTGCCCGCGCGCGAGCGGTTCGACTCGCAGGAACACTTCGCCAAACTGTCCCGCGCCGCCCGTTTGCTTCTTGTGTCGATGATGACCTTCGGCAGGACGCGTGATGGTTTCCCGATACGGGATGCTCGGCACGTGCGTCTTGCAGCGCACGCCGTAGCGCTCGGCCATGCGCTCGAGCAGCATGCGCAGATGCAGATCGCCCATTCCATAGAGAACCGTCTCGTTCGCGCTCGCATGATGCTCGACACGCACGCAGGGATCTTCGGCCATCAGCTTGTGGAGCGCATCGGACAGCTTCTGCTCCTCGCCGCGTCGTTCCGGCTCGATCGCAAGTCCAGCCATCGCGGGCGGAAAGCTGATCGACTTCAAGTGATAGTGATCCTCATCGTGAGAATCGTGGAGGACTGCATCGAACTGCAGATCGTCGATCTTAGGGATCGCGCAGATGTCGCCGGGCAGCGCACGCGGGATCTCGACATGATCCTTGCCTTGCAGCTGATAGATGTGCGCGACCTT
Source organism: Pseudomonadota bacterium (assembly GCA_023417315.1). Classification (GTDB taxonomy): domain Bacteria; phylum Pseudomonadota; class Gammaproteobacteria; order Steroidobacterales; family Steroidobacteraceae; genus Steroidobacter. The sequence continues at coordinate 228,006 of JAEZFW010000072.1, read as the reverse complement.
GATGGGCTTGCGTGCATCGCCGACGAAGAGTTGCGCACCGGACCGCAGCGAGCCCTGATGCACGCGCACGATGCCGAGTCGGCCGACGAAGGGATCGATGTTCACCTTGAACACATGCGCGATCACATGATCATCTTCACTATGCGTGACGCTCACGCGCTCGGCTTGCTGTCCTTCGCCACGCAGGAACGGCGGTGGATTGCCCTCCAGGGGGTTCGGCATGAGCCGCGCGAGGATCTGCAGCAACTCGCGCACACCCGCGCCCGTTTCTCCCGACACGAAACATACCGGGATCAGATGGCCTTCGCGCAGCGCTTGTTCGAATGGATCGTGCAGTTGCTCCGGCGTGAGCTCCTCGCCCTGCTCCAAGTACAACGCCATCAACTTCTCGTCGACCTCGACCACTTGATCGATGATCTCGGTATGTGCGGCGGCAACCGAGCCGAACTCGGGCTCCCCATCGCCAGGCTCGAAGAAACAATCGATGACTTCAGCTCGCCCCTTCGCAGGCAGGTTGAGCGGCAGACACTCGCGGCCGAACGTTTCGCGCAACTCGGCGAGCACGCGTTCGGGATCCGCATCGCGCGCGTCGATCTTGTCGATGATGATGACTCGGCAGAGCTCGCGATCACGCGCGAACTCCATCATCCGTTGCGTGACCGGTTCGATGCCCGTCACTGCACTCACGACGATCGCAGCGGTTTCCACAGCTTCGAGCATCGATAACGAGCGACCCACGAAGTCCGCGGTGCCGGGCGTGTCGATGAGATTGATGTGGCAGCCGTTCAGATCGAAATGGACGATGGCGGCATCGAGCGAATGTTGTAGCGCGCGTTCCTGGGGATCGAAATCGCAGACGGTCGTTCCGCGCTCCAGACTTCCCCGCGCTCGAATCGCGCCGCTTTCGAGCAATAGCGCCTCCGCGAGAAGCGTCTTGCCGGCACCCGCGGGTCCGACCAGGGCAATGTTGCGAATGTCCGCCGTCGAATACGCCATCGGAGCCGCCCTCCCAACCGTGCCCGGTTGAGAATACGCCGGTCTTGCTGCGGGGCAGATTGCGGATAGTGACTAGGGTGGAGCAGACCCAGCCTGCTCTGCGGCTGACTGGCCAACTGGCCATCGGCAAGACATGAGACTCAGAAAAGAACAGGCATTGGAGCGCCCGCGAGGTTCCTTTCTGGCCAGCAGCCAGTTGCCAGTGGCCGGTTGGCCGCGCGAACGTACCGCGCGCTGTCGCCAAGCGCCTACGCACCAATGTATGCGCGCGCGTTGAGCCCGGACCGCGTAACGCTTACCCTACGTCATCTACAATCCTGGCCCACAAGAACGTTCGTGACTCCACTCATGTCTGTCGAGCCGTCGCGACACCTCCCGAAGCGTGCTTTGATCGTCGATGACTCTCGCTCGGCGCGCGTCATCCTCGGTCGCATGCTCGAGGGCTATGGATTGCTCGTGGATTCTTCCGAGTCGGCGGAGCAAGGGCTCGAATATCTCCGTCAGAATCGCCCAGACGTGATCTTCATGGATCACCTCATGCCCGGCATGGACGGCTTCCAAGCGGTTCAGGCGATCAAGGGCAATCCCGAAACCTCGACAATCCCGGTCGTCATGTACACCTCGCAAGAAGGCGAACTGTACTTGAGTCAGGCTCGAGCGCTCGGCGCAGTCGGTGTACTGCCGAAGACGGTCAAGCAGTCCGATGTTTCGAAGGTGCTGTATCAACTGCGTCTACTGCCAGACCGGCGCGAACATCGAGTCGTCGCCGCGAACGACGATGTCGCGCCGACAATTCAGGTCGAATCGCCGCGGCGTCCGAGCGTGGGCGAGCTCGAGACTGCGATCCGCAGTGCCGTTGCACCGCTCTTGCACGAGCACGCGTCCGAGATGCGCAGGTTCGTGCTCGCGAGCCTGGAATCGTTCGCAAGGCGCTTGGCGAACGAGCACAAACAACCTGCCGCCGAAGTCGAACACAAGAGCATGGCGCCTTTGCCCCCCGAACCGCCTCCGAGCAGCAGGCCCTGGCCTCTCATCGCGGCTATCGGTGCGCTCGCGCTGCTCCCGGCTCTTGTCCTCGGCGTTCTGTACGCGAGAAGTGTGGATTCAGCGCGCGCCGTGGCGCAATCGAATATGAAGCTCACGGCGATCATTCAGGAGCAGCAGGCGCAAATCGACGAGCTCCGTAATGCCGCGAAAGCACAAGCTGCACTGCGAGCGAGCATCGCATCGCAAGGCTCGAACGTTCAGTCCGAGCTCGTGCCTTACGGCGAGGTTCCGCTTTCGGGCGCGAGGCTCGAGCGCTTGCGCGCTCTGATTACGGACCTGCGCGCACAGGAGTTCGAGGGCAAGATTCGCGTCACCACGTACTCCGGCGAATTCTGCCTGACCGGGAATGGCTTCGAAGGTTACTCCCTCGCTGCCGACGAGTTGCCGTTCAAGCGCTGCGATGTCGTCGGGAATCCTATCGACGAGACGATGAGCGCGCCACAACGGCAATCGCTCGCATTCGCCAACCTGCTCTCCTCGCTTCGCAGCAGTTCCTCAGACTCGCTCGTCGTCGAAGTGCAGCACGCTGGACGTCAGCCAGCGACGCCTTATCCCGACCCGAACCAAGACAAGCTCAGCGCCGGTGACTGGAACAAGGCCGCTGCACTCAACAATCGAGTGGAATTCACGGCTGTGCCGAGCGACGAGGTGACGGAGTAACGAGGTGACGAAGCCGAAGCTCGCAAGCACTCGGCGGCCTCGCATTGCTCGTCCTACTATCGCTCGTCACCTCCTCACTTCGTCACTATGACTACGAGCTGGCTCCTCTACGGCGCTAACGGCTATACCGGCGAGTTAATCGCACGCGAGGCGGTCAGGCGCGGGATGCGGCCGATCCTTGCTGGACGCTCGCGTGAGAGTATTCAGAAACTGTCCGCCGAGCTCGGATGTCCGCACGCAGTATTCTCGCTGGACGATCACACCGCCCTCGTATCCGCGCTGCAAGATACGCATGCCGTGCTCAATTGCGCGGGCCCGTTTTCTCTTACGGCGCGGACCATGATGCAGGGATGTCTAGCGACCCACGTGAACTATCTCGACATCACCGGCGAGATCGAGGTGTTCGAGCTCGCTCACAGCGTGGATGAAAAAGCGCAGCGCGCCGGCATCGTACTGTGTCCAGGTGTCGGATTCGATGTCGTGCCCACCGACAGCATCGCGGCGAAACTCAAGGAAACATTGCCCGATGCCACGGAGCTCGCGTTGGGATTCGACAGTCGCTCGGGTATGAGCAAGGGCACTGCTAAAACTGCGGTCGAATCGATCGGGCAAGGCAGCAAAGTGCGCCGCGCAGGCAAGATCGTGAGCGTGCCGCTCGGGTCGCGCTCGCGACGCATCGACTTCGGGGACGGCGAGCGCCTTGCTGTGGGCATCCCATGGGGCGATGTCAGCACCGCGTACTACACGACCGGCATTCCGAACATCGAGGTGTATACGGCAACATCCGCGGGCGCTTTGAAGCGGATGCAACGTATGAATTGGTTCAAGTTCGTGATGAAACGCCGCTTCGTGCAGCACGTGCTGAAGCGGCGCATCGATGCGCGTGTACGCCCGCCCGATCAAACGCAGCGCGAGAGCAATCCAACCTTCGTGTGGGGCGAGGCGCGCAATGCGGCAGGGCAAGTAAGAACTGCCCGATTGCGCACGTCGAACGGCTACGCGCTGACAGTACAAAGCGCGCTTGGCATCATGGAGAGAGTGCTGAGGGAGCAAGCGGAGGCGGGATTCAGAACGCCTACGATGCTCGTTGGCGCAGATTTCGTCACCACGTTGCCAAACTGCTCGACGATCCGCATCGACTCATGACCGAGCACCGTCTCCTTGATCAAGCCGCTGCGCTCACCTCGGCGGCGATGTCGTTCGTACCGCCTCGTTGGCTCACGAACGCGCATCTGCAATCGATTTTGCCGAGCTTGAAGCTGCGGCGGCCGCTGCTTGCGCGCCGCGCCCGCGATCTGCTCACGGCTTCGCAAACGCAGATCGTCGACTGCGGCGATGGCGTGCGTCTGTTGGGGCATCACTCCACCCAAGCTGCGTTGGGTCGCCCCCAGGCGGATGAGCTCGTGATCCTGCTTCATGGTTGGGAAGGAAGCGCGGATTCGCTCTACGTGCTTTCGCTGGGCTCGCATCTGTTCGAGCTCGGCTGCGACGTGTTCCGTCTGAATTTCCGCGATCATGGCGCAAGCCATCACCTGAATCGAGAGATCTTCCATTCCTGCCGACTGGACGAAGTCGTCGGAGCAGTACGGCGTATTCGTGAGCACGCTCCGGGTAAGCGGCTCACGATTGCAGGCTTCTCGCTCGGCGGGAATTTCGCTCTGCGCGTGGCCGCGCGCGCGAAAAGAGCAGGATTGACAGTGGAGCGCGCGGTCGCTGTGTGTCCGGTGCTTCGCCCGCATAGCACGATGAAAGTGCTGGAGCACGGCTCGTTCATCTATCGGTACTATTTCATCTCGAAATGGAAGCAATCGTTGCGGCTGAAACAGCAACTCTTTCCAGACTTGTACGACTTCAAGAAAGTGCTCGCGCAGAATAGTTTGTGGGCGATGACCGAGATGCTGATCGAGCACTACAGCGAGTTCCCCACGGTGGATGCTTATTTGGAAGGCTACGCGATCACGGGCGATGTACTTGCTCAACTCGAAGTGCCGAGCTATGCGCTCTTGTCGCTCGACGATCCAATCATCCCGGCACACGACCTCGAGCACCTGGCGCGTAACCCGAACCTGGAAGTGCTGAAGATCCCGTACGGCGGCCACTGCGGCTTCATGGACGGCTTCAATCGCGAGAGCTGGGCGGACCGCAAAGTCGCGCGCCTTCTCGGACTGCAGAAGAAAGACGAGGAGTAGCCACGAAGAACACATGGACCACAAAGAGAGAAACAGCCCCTCTGTCGGCTCGAGGCCCGCAGCAGGCACTGACTGTTCTCTCTGTCTATTCCCTTCTGTGTTCTTTGTGTTCTTTGTGGCTACTCTCCGGTTCTTGAACGTCTCCCATCATCTGGCACCAGCGCGCGTATCGATCGCTGAGCTCGGCGTCTGGTACGGGCGAGAACGTTTCGAGCGCAGTTTGCGGTTGCCATTGCGCAGGTTGACCTGCGATCAAGAATGCCAGTCCTAACGCCGTTGCTTCGCGAACGCTTGCGCGCTCCACGCGCAAGCTGCTGAGTGCCGCGATGCATTCGCAAAGGTAATCGCTGCTCGAAAGACCACCGCTCGCGAGCACGCGTTGCGCAGAGCTCTGCTGCATACGCTCGAGATTGCGACAGATCAGAAATGCGATGCTCTCGACTACCGCTTGCGCCTGCCCGGCTTCCGAGCTCGCGCCGACGAAGTAGGAAGCCAGATCGCTCTTCCAATACGGCGAGCCCACGCCGCCGACGCCGTTGATGAAGATCGGCGGATTCCGGTGCGCGCTCGAGCGTCGCAAGGCGAGCGCTGCACGGTGTGCATCGATCCCGACGCGCTCGTTCAACCACTCGATCGCCGCCGCCGCGCCGTTCACCGTACCCTCTTGAGTGACTACCAATCGCTCCTCGTCCGAGTACGACACGCTGCGCAAGAGGCGCTCATCATCGGCGTCGGACATCCGCTGCACGAAGGCGCCGGTCCCCATATTGATATAAATGGTCGTCGGGTCCATCGAACCGAATGCGAATGGAGCTGCCGACTGATCGCCCGTACAAACCACGAGCGGAACCTGCTTACCTGCGAACGGGAACTGCCCGAATAGATGACGCGTGTTCGTAGGGGAAGGCAAGAGGTCTACAGGCACGCCAAACAGTGCGGCAAGCGCTGCCGACCAGGTACGTGTATGCGGATCCCAGAGCTGCGTGCGCGAAGCGTTCGCAGGATCGACCGCAAACGGATGCTCCTCGAGCAATGAGTACAGCAAGTAGCTCGACAGTGGCCCGAGCGCGAGGCGCTTGTGATCTCGCGCGCTTCGCACCGCTGCAATCTCATCCAGACACCAGCGAAGCTTACTCGCACCGTAGTGCGGAGAGAGCACCAAGCCAGTTTGCGCGCGCACGCTGGCCGCTTGATCGCGCATTCGCTCCACCAAGCCCGCATTGCGGCGATCCTGCCACGACAGCACGGGAGAGAGCGGCTTGCCGCTGCGCTTATCCCAGCACACAATGCTCGATCGTTGCGTAGCGAGGCCCGCCGCGACCACGCGTTCGGCGTCCGAGCCTAGAGTCTGTGCGAGATCATCGAGCGCGGTGCGAATGGATTCAACGATCTCGACGGGATCGTGCTCGATGCGATCGGTTCCCGATCGGAACGTGCTGATCGGCGTGAAACTCTCCGCGCAGTGCGCACCGCGCGCGTCGAACGCAATCACGCGGCTTGCATGGCCTCCTTGATCGATCGCCAGCAGCAAGTGCTCACGTGGAGCATCGCTCAAATCGCCTGCGAGCGAGCGCAGCTCCTGAACCAGCCAGCGCAAATCGTCTTTCATGCAAGAACCTAGACGCGGAAGCGTGCTTTAGGCCCGCACACGCGGGTTACGAAACTCCCGGAGCATGGCGCGCACCGCCATCGTCTCGATGAGCTTCGCTCCGCGCGCCGCCAGATCCATCGCGAGCTTGCGCGACGTCACCTCGTAGATCGCCCAGCGCCACGGGCCGCGCCATAGCTTCGACGTGTTCTCACTCAATAGTTGGTGATCGCAGAACACATAATCCGGCGCGAGCGCCTCGCACTTCAGCGCGGACAGATTGGAATATTCCGACAGCACCCAGCCGATGCGATAGGAGGACACCTGGCGAACGTGATGAACCGCGGCGAGATCGAACGAAATGATCACGCACTGACGCGCAATCGGCTTCAGCGTATCGCACACCTTGCGAACCACGATCTCTTGTCCGAACTGTCGCAGGCTCGCGCGCTTCAATTCGACGAACGCGGTTGCGTGCGGATAGGTCGCGAGCAAGCTCGCGGCTTGCGCTAGCGTCGGGATACCCACATCGGTGTAGCGCTGTCGAAAGCGCTGCTCTTCGTTGACGGAGATCTCCGAGAGCTCCTGCCACGTCATCTCGAGCGCATTGCGGTCCACGCCGGCGGTGCGCTTGAGGTTCGAGTCATGCAAGAGGATGGGCTGCCGATCCGCACTCAGCTGCACATCGAACTCAACGAAACGCACGCCCAGCTCCAGCGCCGAGCGCAGCGCTGGGAGCGTGTTCTCCGGGTACTCCGCAGCATTGCCGCGATGTGCGACGAGCTCGGGGATTTTGGGTGGCGCTGCTGACATCCTTGCCCTGATTAGAGTGTTGTTATCACAAGGCGCTATCTTACCCACACCCATCGTTCACCGGGATCCGACTCGCGCACAGAAGCGTTGCGTCGCTGGCATCAGACAGTTGCCGAGCGCTCTATCGCTCTGATATGTCCTCATCGGGAAATCCCCTGCACACCTTATGCGCGACGCCACCCAGCCTAGGACGCCGAAAACGCTCGTCGCGGCGAGTCTCTCGGCGTTGTTTCTGCTGGCCGGATGCGGAGGAGGTGCGGATACTCAGCCCAATCCGCCTCCTCAGAACCCAGCAGCGCCCGACACGACGGCTCCGACTGTTCCCACCTCACTGACGGCAGTTGCCATCGATCCGAATCGCATCGACTTGAGCTGGAACGCGTCCAGCGATGCGGTCGGCGTGACCGGATATCGGATCTATCGCGATGGGGCCGCGGGTGAGCTGACCTCGGTCACGACGAGGGCCTATTCGGATACGAGCGTCGTCGCGAGCACTACTTATTCATATGCAGTTCGAGCATTCGACGCCGCGGGCAATACATCGGGGTTATCGTTACCGGCCAGCGCAACGACGCCCACTGGGACGAGCAACCCGAGCTCCGGCCTCGACTCGCGGCCGGCGAATCCATCATGCCGAGCGTGGAATCGCGTGTCTTCGAGCACGCAGATTTCGTTGGAACGCTACACCGCTCTCACGTTCACCTCGCCCATCGGCATGTTGCAACCGCCCGGCGATTCGTCACGCTGGTTCGTCGTCCAGCAGAACGGCGTGGTCGCACGCTTCTCTGCGAGCAATCCATCGACATCGAGCGTCGTCATCGACCTGAGCTCACGCGTGCGCTCAGGCGGAGAGATGGGTTTGCTCGGGATGGCGTTCCACCCTGATTTCCCGCAGGACCCACGTGTCTTCCTTTCGTATACGACTGGCACTGCGTTGGTGTCGCGCATCTCCTCGTTTACGAGCAGCGATCAAGGCGCGACGCTGAATGCGGGATCGGAGCAGGTCCTGCTTTCGATCGATCAGCCGGAAGAGAATCACAACGGCGGGCACATCGCCTTTGGCCCGGACGGCTATCTGTATATCGGCATCGGCGACGGCGGCGGTGCAGGCGACGATCACGGCTCGATAGGCAATGGACAACGCTTGACGACGATGCTCGGCAAGATGCTGCGCATCGATGTCGACGGCGGCGCGCCTTACGCGGTTCCGCCGACGAATCCGTTCGCGCAGAACGCACGTTGTCCATCCGCTGGGCGCACGAGCGGCGAATGTCCTGAGATCTTTGCATGGGGTCTTCGCAATCCGTGGCGCTGGAGCTTCGATCGCAGCACCGGCGCGCTCTGGGTTGCGGATGTCGGACAGGGCCGCTACGAAGAGGTCAGTCAAGTCACGCTCGGCGGCAACTATGGATGGCGCTGCCGCGAGGGCGCTCACGACTACGCATCGGGTCGCACGTCGGGTTGCTCGACGAGCACCCTCATCGATCCTGTCACGGAATATGGTCGGGACCTCGGCCGCTCGATTACCGGCGGATACGTCTATCGCGGCTCGCAAGCGACCGGATTGCTCGGTCGTTATTTGTTCGCGGACTTCGCATCGGGCCGTATCTTCGCGTGGGTTCCCGAGAACGCCTCGGCGCGCGAGCCGACGATCCTGTTGGAATCCGGGCTCGGAATTTCTTCTTTCGCACAAGGTAATGATGGCGAGCTCTATGTCGTCGATTACGGCGGCACGCTTCAGCGCATCGTTTTCTCGGGCAGCGAAAGTGTTGAGGTGCCCAGCACGCTCAGCGCCACCGGATGCGTGAGCACGTCAGATCCTCGCGCGCCTGCCGCAGGACTCATCCCTTACAAGGTGAACGCGCCGTTCTGGTCAGATGGCGCGGAGAAGGATCGTTGGCTTGCGCTGCCGGATGGTCAAACCATTGCAGCCGGAAGCGATGGCGATTGGCAGCTGCCGAACGGCAGCGTGCTGATGAAGCAGTTCCGCATCGGCACGCGATTGATCGAGACCCGATTATTGATGCGACATCCCGACGGAGAATGGGGCGGGTTCACTTACGAGTGGAATTCAGCACAGACTGATGCGGCGCTCGTGCGTGGGGGCGCAGAGCGCGATGTAGGCATCGCTGCGCCTTGGATCTTCCCGAGCGAAGCTCAGTGTCTCGAGTGTCATACGAGCGCGGCCGGCCGGTCGCTCGGCCTCGAAACCGCGCAGCTCAACGGCGAACATTTGTATCCGTCGACCGGTCGCACCGCGAATCAACTCGTCACACTGAGTCACATCGGCATATTGACGCCGCCCATCGCGGAGCCGACGACTCAAGCCGCGCTTGCCGATCCATACGACACAACCGCGCCGCTCGGCGAGCGCGCGCGGGCGTACCTCCATACGAATTGCGCGTTCTGCCATCGCCCGAACGGGCCGACACCAAGCACGATGGATCTACGCAACGCGACCGCGCTGAGCGCAACGAACACATGCAATGCGGCTCCACAATCGGGCGATGTCGGCTTGGGCGCGAGTGCACGCTTGCTCGTGCCCGGCAATGCGACGAGCTCGATTCTCGTGAACCGCATGAATCGACGCGACGAGCACGCGATGCCGCCACTCGCCTCGAATCAAATCGATACGGCGGGCGTGGCACTCATCACGGAATGGATCAACTCACTCGCGGGCTGCTGATACATTCGGGCGCGCGCCACGCACCGAACTCAACCATTTGTCATCCCCGCGGAAGCGCACTGCTGTCCGGGGAAAACTAGCGCGGGGCGCCTCTCGTCCCATGTTCCTCCCTTGCGAAGCGGGGGAGGGTTAGGGAGGGGGCGCAAAAGTGCGCGCTATTACGCGCCTCCATCCTGTCCTTCTGATGTACAGGACGTACAAATGGCGCGAAGTGCATGGATGCACGGGAGCGGCCCCCGCTGCCGCAAGGGAAGGGACGCATCCCTTGACCCCTGCGCAGTTGAGTTGCCGTCGACAGCACGCGTACGAATACCTGCAAAGACCGAATGAAACATCGCTTCTCAATTCATTTCCCCGGACAGCAATGCGCCTCCGCGAGGATGACGACAGAGGGCAACGTGTTGCCCCCGCAAGCGAAACCTCGTTCGTCGCCTCCGGAGCGAGGGTTTATTGGAACCAGGAGGAGATTCGGATGGGTCCTCGCCTCCGCGACGCGGAAGCGGGAACCATCTGAAGAGGCAAGAAGAATCTCGAGACAAGACCGGACGACTAGACAAGGATGAACAGGATTAACAGGATGGAAGAGGGTCAGAGAGACTTAGATCAGAACTTCTTTTTATCCTGTTCATCCTGTTGATCCTGTCAGAGAAGTTCTCGCAGAGAGCTACGACTCCTTGCGCTTCTCCTCATAGCTCACAACCGGGGCACCGCTCGTTACCGACATCTCGCCATCGATGACTGCGCCTTGCGCCACTGCGATCGTGCGCGCGGCGACGATCCCGCGGATGCGTGCCGTCTTTCTGATCTCCAGCTTCTCCGAGACCGACACCGTGCCCGTGACATCTCCAGCGATGACCGCGTTCGTCGCTTGGATCTTGCCCTCCCATTGGCCGCCCTCGGAGAGCGTCAACGCGCCGCGCACGTTTCCTTCTCCGTGCACGTGACCGCCGACGACCAGGTCGCCTTCGCATTCGAGATTGCCTGTGAACTTCGAACCGGCGCCGATGAAGGTGGGGCTTGCCGAGACACGATCCGAGTGGCGACGACGAGGCTCAGACATGACTGTTTCCTTAGGCTGTAGACTGTGGGCTCTAGGCCGTAGCCGGAAAAAGGCGGCTCTTTCTCACCTCTGGCTACAGCCTAGAGCCTACAGTCTACAGCCTTCTTTGTGCGTCTCCTCCTGGCGTCAACCTCTGACTCTCGTAGCCACGGCGTGTCGCACGTGACGCTTCGTGTCATCGTGCGCAGTTCACACGCATGAACTTAAGTCCCTGATTTGCTGCTCCGAACGCCGCTGGCATAGGCATTGCACTACCCCTCGCAAGCACGGCAATCAACCAACTGAGACTTACGTCCACATGCAGCCCGAGGTCATCGCAGTTTTCGTTCCCGATGGCGAGATGCGCTCCGACAGCAGCGCGACCATGTTGGTCCGCGACGCGAACGGGCAGATCTCATTGCAGACCGTGAATCCCGACACTCCGATCGGCCGTCAAGCGATGCGAACAGGATGCTTCCGCCGCGGGAAAGCGATCATCGATCCTGTCTCTCGACAAATGCTGGGCTACGAGATGGAGCTGGTTCCGAATTCTTTGATCTCCTGATTCCAATCCCCGATGCGCGTGCCTCAAGCACGCGTTCCCGCCGCCTTGCGTCCTTCCCCGCTTGGCGGCGGTTTTTTTTTCGGCGGAAGGCTGCACCTAGCAAGCTGACGCTGGAAGGGGCTGCGTTCCTCGCCTAGAGAGCTCGCGCTAGTCAGAACGGCACCATCGGACACCGCGGAGGCTTTCGAACGCTCGACGCCATCGCGTGGTTGGCGTCGCCATGTTCTTCTTCTGTCCAGCGATAGCCCTCTCGGCGCAACGACGCCCTTCCAGCGACAGCTCTCCCAGGCGAGGAACGCAGCCTTTCCGCCCACGCACCCGCTATGATGATCGGTACTACATCGAGGGTAACGCCTATGTTGCGCAGATTGAGTTTCGGTCTGATCGCGATCGCCTCCGCTGCCAATGCACAGGTACCTGGCGAGAAGGATATCCACGCGGTCACGCTCGCAAACGGTATGCAAGTGATCGTCTGGCCCGACCGCGATATTCCCAACGTCGCGATGTACAACTGGGTGCGCGTCGGCAGCCGCAACGAAGTCCCCGGCATTACGGGGCTTGCACACTTCTTCGAGCACATGATGTTCAACGGCACGAGCACGCGCGCACCAGGCGAGTTCGACCGCGTGCTCGAAGCGAACGGCGCGAGTAACAACGCGTTCACCTCGAACGATGTCACCGTCTACCAGAATTGGTTGCCGAGCGTCTCTCTCGAGACCGTCTTCGAGCTCGAAGCGGATCGGCTGACGAATCTCGCATTCGATCCGAAGGTGATCGAAAGCGAGCGCGGTGTGGTCTATTCGGAGCGCAGGCTGAGCGTCGATGACAGCCAGTTCGGGCGACTTGCGGAGCAGGTTCAGGCGACCGCGTACCTTGCCCATCCTTACAGCAACCCCACGATCGGTTGGCCCTCGGACATCGAGGCGTGGACGCTCGATGACCTCAAGACCTTCTTCAAGAGGTACTACGCGCCAAACAACTGCACGCTGATCCTCGTCGGGAATCTGGATCCGAAGCAAACGATCGCACTTGCTCGCAAGTACTTCGAACCGATTCCTTCGCAACCGCCACCCGATCCGATTCGCACCAAGGAGCCCGAGCAGCAAGGCGAGCGTCGCGTGAACATCGTCGCTGACGCGCAAACGCCGCTGCTGCAATTTGCGTATCACGGCGTCGCCGGCTCGGATCCGCGCGTGCCGGCGCTTGAGCTGCTCGCGCGCATTCTGACCGATGGCGATGCTTCACGCTTGCACCGCGCACTCGTCGAAGAACAGAAGGTGGCGATCTCGGCGGACAGTCAAGTCGAGGCCGGTTTCGATCCAGGCATCATGTGGTTTTTCCTGGCGCTGCCTGCAGGTGGCGATCCGCGCGGTGCGCAAGCGGCATTCGATGCGGAGCTGGAGCGCGTCATGACTTCTGGCGTCACACAAGCCGAGCTCGACCGTGCGCGAAACCAAGCGCTCGCCGATTTCTGGCGCACGATGACCACGATCAATGGCAAGGCGCAGTCGCTAGGGACATATGAGGTCCTGCGCGGCGGCTATAAGCGTCTGTTCGATGCACCGCGTGCGTACGAAGCTGTAACGCGAGAAGAAATTCAGAAGGCCGCCGTGGAGCTCTTGCGCCAGACGAATCGCACCGTCGGTGTACTTGCTGCGAACGCCAGCGCAAAGACGACGCAGGGAGAATGAACATGAGCGGACTTTCGACTCCTGCGTTTTTCTTTCGCGCGCTGCTCGCAACGCATTGCGTCTTCTTCGCAACGATCTGCTCCGCCGCCGAAGGTGTCACGACCCCGCCATTCGAGCGCGTGCAGCTCGATAACGGAACGACACTCCTGTTGATGGAACGCCATGATGTGCCGCTCATCGCGTTCGATGCGCGCATTCGCGGCGGCGCGCGCGTCGATCCGCCGGATCGTTTTGGACTTGCGAGTTTGCTTGCAGGTTTATTGGAGAAAGGTGCAGGGGAGCGCGATTCCTTGGGATTCGCACAAGCAGTCGCGTCGGTCGGCGGGCAAATCCAAACCGATGCTTCGGCAGAAGCGATCTCGATCTCCGGATCGTTCCTCGCACGCGACAGCAAGCTGATGATCGAGCTCCTGACGGACATGCTGCAGCGCCCGCGCCTCGAGGAGTCGGAGCTGCAGGCCTTGCGCGCTCGTCGCATCGAGTTCATTCGCGCAGCGAAGGATTCGGACTTGTCAGCCCTTACACCGATTTACGGCAGTGCAGCACTGTTCGGTTCACATGCTTACGGCAATCCCGTCGTCGGCAGCGAACAGACGCTCGTGAACATCACTGCCGCCGACGTTCGGCAGTTCTACGCGGATCACATGGGCGGCGACCGTTTGATCGTTTCGGTCGCAGGCGACTTCAATTCGCGCGAGATGAAGCGCGCGCTGACGCAAGCGCTCTCCAAGTGGCGCAAGGCTGCCAAGCCGCTCGCCGAGATTGCTCCTGCTCGGTCGATCGAGCAACGCCGGGTGCTCCTCATCGATGCACCCGAATCGGTCCAGTCCTATTTCTGGATCGGTAACGTCGGCGTTGCGCGGTCCGACCCGCGCCGTGCGAGCATCGACATCGTCAACACTTTATTCGGCGGTCGCTTCACCTCGATGCTGAACTCCGAGCTGCGCATTCGAACCGGACTGAGCTATGGCGCACGATCGAGCTTCGATCGTCGTACGCAACCGGGACCTTTCCAAGTCACTTCCTTCACCCGTACGGAAACCACGATCGAGGCGATCGACCTCGCGCTGGCGACGCTCGACCGCTTGCATGAAGGCGCGATCGACGACTCCATGTTGACCTCGAGCAAGACGTATGTGCTCGGCCAATTTCCGCTGAGCTTCGAGACCGCGGGCCATTGGGCGTCTCAGCTTGCGTCGCTCGAGCTATATGGACTCGACACGCGCTATATCAATGACTATGCAAACGCCGTGAGTGCAGTGCAGCTCGCGGACACCAAGAAGGTGATCGGCGAGGTCTTCCCAAAGAGCGATAGCGCGCTCCTCGTCGTCATCGGCAAAGCGGATACCTTGAGAGATGCGCTCAAGAAGTACGGACCGCTGCGTGAGATGAAGCTGGCGGATCCAAGCTGGACGATGGAGTGATACAGGTGATGGAGGTGATCTAAGTGATGAGACTCAGAGTGCGGCTGCGCGGTTCAGAACCTTCATCGCCTACATTACCCTCATCACCTCCATCACTTCGAATGTGATGCACATCACATTCGCCAAATGACAGCTTTTCCGACATAGACAACGCGCTCCAAGTCGCTAGACTCCGGTGTCGCGCACTGATGTTGTGCGCATCCACTCCATGCAATACCGCCGCAGCGACTACGACGTGACGAACACCGTGCAGGTGAGTTCGGCGGAAGCCGTACGCCGCGCCGTCTGCGATTTGTTCAGGCAACTCTGGCCGCACTACCCATTCGATCGCGTCGACTCGGCGTTTCGCGACTTCGAACGCTTGTTCACCGGTCAGTTCCCGGGTTACTACGGCTGCGACACCGTCTATCACGATCTGCAGCATTCCTTGGACGGTACACTCGCCGTCGCACGCTTGATCGTCGCGTACGAGCGCACGCACATCGCGGAGGAAAGACTCGGACCGGAGCGCGCGATCCTGGGCGTCGTGACAGCACTGTTTCACGATGCAGGTTACATTAGGCAAACGGATGACGAGACCCACCGGAATGGCGCTGAATTCACATTGAGTCACGTCAGCCGCAGCGCCAACTTCATCGGCCGCTACTTGCCGACGATCGGGATGGCAGAGTGGGTCCCAGTCGCGACCAAGATCGTGCACTTCACCGGCTACGAAGTGCAGTTCGATCAGATTCGACTCGACGATCATCGCGATCGCAAGCTCGGCCATCTGATCGGAACCGGCGATCTCATCGCCCAGATGTCCGATCGGTGTTATCTCGAAAAGTGCCGCGATCGGCTCTATCCGGAATTCGTGCTCGGCGGAGTTGCGATGGCGAGCGATGGCAACGGCAACACGTCCGTTCGCTTCAGCTCGGGGCTCGACATCTTGCGCCACACGCCCGAGTTCATCGAAGAGGTGCGACGCACGCGACTGGACGGCGAATTCGGAGCCGTGTACTCACATCTGGAAGTGCTATTCAACGGCCGCAATCCATACATGGAAGCAATCCAGCGCAATCTCGATTACTTGAGTGAGATTCTGCGCACCGGTCGCTGGCCAATGCTCCGCCGCGACCCGCCCTGCTTCACTTGGGAACGCAATCCGGTTCAGAACATCCGCTCCCTCGTCATTGGCCGACTGAAGCAAGTCTGGAAGGCTTGAGCGACCCGTTGGGTTCGCACCCATCTGCCAGGTTAATCTAGGCGGATGTTTGTCGTCGGTTGCTGCTCCACCCATGTCCTTCGATAAAGAAGCGCTGCTCGGGCTTGCGGTCGCGTTCGCACTCGGCATGCTGGTCGGCATCGAGCGCGAGCGAAGCAAAGGCAAAGGCCCGCACCGCGAGGTCGCAGGGCTGCGCACGTTCACGATCGTCTCGCTCACGGGCGCGATCAGCTTTCATCTTGGCGGCGTGGCGCTCTTCGCCGTGTTCGCGCTCATCCTCGGAATCTTCGTTGCCGTCGGATATCGCAGTAGTCGCGAGCACGATCCGGGGCTCACGACCGAAATCGCGCTACTCAGCACGCTGCTCCTAGGCGCGCTTGCCATGCGCGAGCGCCACTTGGCCGCAGCGCTCGCTGTAGTGATGACGATCGTGCTCGCGGCGCGCACACGCCTGCACGATTGGGTTCACAACGTCCTCACGGACGATGAGGTGCGCGACGGTCTGATGCTCGCGGCGGCAGCACTCATCATCTTGCCTCTCACTCCAGCCGAGCCGATCGATCCGCTCGGAATCGTGAGCCTGCGGCAACTGTGGCTTCTGGTCGTCTTGATCATGGCGATCAATGCGCTCGGTTACATCGCGCTACGCGTGCTCGGCGCTCGCGTGGGCTTGCCCTTGGCGGGGTTGTTTGCCGGCTTCGTCTCGAGCACCGCGACGATCGGCGCGATGGGCTCGCGCACGCGCAAGCATCCGGAGCTCCACGCGGGCGCCGTGGCCGGCGCGGCGGCATCTTCCGTCGCCACGGTCCTGCAATTGGCGATCGTGATCGGTCTAGTCAGTCCGGCCGTGCTACGAGAGCTCATCTTTTCGCTGATCGTTGCCGGAATCGCAGCGTTCGGTTACGCCGGACTCTTCGCTTGGAGAAGCGCGCGCGAGCTCGAAGATCGCGATCCTCCGCCGGGGCGTCCCTTCGATCCAAAAACGGCGTTGTTGTTCATGCTCGTTGTCGGACTCGCGCTCCTCGTCTCCGCCGCGGCGACGCATTGGTTGGGCGACCGAGGTCTCATCATTGCCAGCGGCCTTGCGGGCTTCAGCGACACGCATGCTGCCGCCATCTCGGCTGCCACGCTGGCACAGAGCGAGCGGGCCTCGACTCAGTTCGCAACAATCGCAATTCTGGTGGCCTTCACGACCAATGCCGTGAGCAAATCGGTCGTCGCATTCTCGATGGGTCATCGAAAATATGCATTCGAGCTGCTGCCCGGCCTCGCGCTGATGGTCGTGGGCGCTTGGGCTGGCTGGTTCGTGGCAAGACTCTTCTGAATGAACCTCTCAAATTACCGCATGCGACGAATATCGTGACGAAGCTGAATGCGCTCAATGCCCGCTTTGCGCGCAAACGCGCCTTCATCACTGGCGCCGGAAGCGGGCTCGGACTCGCAGCTGCTCGGGTGCTTGCAGCCAACGGCTGGTCCTTAGGTCTCTTCGACTGCAACTTGGAGCGGCTCGCGTCCGTAGAGGCAGATCTCTCCGGCTCTGGAATCGCCGTGCTGGCATACCCAGGCGATGTCACGCACGCCGACGAGCTTACCGTCGCCGTCAACTCGTTCGCTGGCTCGAACGATGGGCTCGACGTCATGATCAACAATGCCGGTATCGCCACCGCTGGCTCGCTCATGGAAGTGCCTCTGGAGGATTGGCGCGCAGCGATCGATACGAATCTGATGGGCGTGATTCACGGTTGTCGCGCGGCGATCCCCCATCTGCAGCGAAACGGGACGGGACTCATGATCAACATCTCGAGCGCGGCCGCGTTCGGCTCCGTGCCTGGCATGATCCCTTATAACGCGACGAAGGCGGCGGTGCTTTCCGTCAGCGAGTCCCTCATGGGGGAGTTGCGCGAGATCGGAACGCAGGTGAGCGTCGTCATGCCCACGTTCTTCGAAAGCAATCTACTCGAATCTTTTCGCGGGCCGCACGAAACACGCGAGCGCACGTCCGAGCTCATCCGCAAAGCGGGCTATACCTCGGAGGAAGCCGCGCGTGATCTATTGCTCGCAGCAAGCAAGGGAAAAACTCACATCGTCCTACCCCGTTCCGCGCGTCTGATTTGGACGATCAAGCGTTGGGCACCCACGCTATTCCTGAAGCATCTCCTGCCCTTCGCCGCTCGACGCACCAGGTGAGCTTTGGCTCAGTGCATCAGGTGAACCGAGGCGCTCTCGCTGGCGCGTCAATCGAAAGCAGGTAGCGCGTGTAGATCTCCGGCAGACGCGCAAGCACCTGCGGTTTGCCCGCAATCTCGCTCGCTTCGAGCACGTGACGCAGCAAAGATAGGCTCAACGATTCCAAAGCCGGCAAGGACACGGGTGCGTAGCTCAAATGCCATGGCTCCGGGCTCACACCGCCGCGATCCGTCCGATACGGCCGAAAGAATCCGAACTCGTGCATCCGACGATCGAGCCAAAGCGTCAGCTTTTCGAACACACCGCCTTGCGCGTACTCCGCTGGCAAGAGCTCTACCTTGAATCCCGGCGGAACCGCAGCAGCGTCGATCAAGTCGACATCGCTTCCCCAATGGTGCCGACTTCCGCCTGGGAGGGCAGACCACCACAGAATGGCGTCGACGGCTTGAGAATCATCCAGTTGCTCACGCTGCATGAGCTTGCCCGACCGATCGTACAAGGGGCGCGCGCCGCGCCATTTGTTGTTCCAGATTGCAAGCTGCGTATCGAAGTCGCGAAAGCTCGAGCGAACCTGTAAGTCGATCCCGTCAACGGCCGCAGCATCGCGCATGGCGAGTAGTGCCGCGACCACCTCGTAGTGGAGCGTGCATGCCGGCGCACTCAAGTCGATGACGTGAGTGCGAGCGCGTCCGGTCAATTCGAGTTCGTTCATCTAAGCGGGGGCCTTGGAATCGTTCGCGTGGATGCCTATGAAACAGTATGTCAAAAAACCCGACATCGAGTGCTTGAGCTTTTGCACAGAAAACACGGGTATCATCTCGTGGTCGGATCGGTGCAACCAGCCGCAAGTCGGCGCGTCGCTCGAGACATGCATCGCGACGGATCGAACGTGCCTAGAATAAATCGCAGCGTTGAGACTGGGGCGGCTCGACGTTGTCCCAAGAACACGCCGCGGAGTATGCGGTGAAATCGCGCGGCCTCAAATACAAACTGATTTCGATTGCGGTCGTCGCGGGACTCTGCATCTCTGCGACTTTGTTCGCGCTCGAGTATGTCGAGTATCGCAAGTCCGTCGCGACTCGCGGCGTGCAAGGCGAACGCTCCTTTCTTGCCTCCGAATCCGGTCGGCTCGAGCTACTCGCAAGCGATCTCGCAGCCGCGAACGCGGCGGCGCTCGAAGGCGCCTTGAGCTTCGATGAAACGGCCACGATCGAGCGTATCGCCGATGCACTGCTCGAAAATCCTGCGGTCGTCTCCGTCACCGTGTACGAACAAGATGGCAGTGTCGCCGTCGAACGTGCTCGTGCAGACGTATGGAGTCGCACGCTCGCTGACGCCGAGAAGCGAACCGTCAAACGTGATCTCGGCGCGCTGCAAGCAGTAGGCTCGATCGAGATCACGGTTGGCAGACCTGGACTGCTCGCCTCCGGCCGCGCGCTGCGGGCGCAACTCGAGCGCGGCGAGCGAGCCGATTTTCACATCTGGGTGTGGATCATCGCCGTCGCTGGTGGACTCATTACTGCGCTGCTCGGTGGGGTCGCGTGGCTTCTCGCACGCCGGCTCGAGCGGCCGATCGTCGAGCTCATTCGTTCAGCCGAACGCATCGGCGAAGGCGACTACACCCGCCCGCACCAAGTGACGAGTAACGATGAGATTGCCGATCTCGAGCTGGCGCTCGATCGCATGCGTCAGAGCTTGCAGCAGACGACGATCACGAAGAACTACCTGACCACCGTTCTGAACAGCATGAACGATGCCGTGCTCGTGACGGACCCGGACGGCACGATCAAACGCATCAACGAAGCAGCCGTGCGCCTGTTCGGCTACAGCGAGCAAGAGCTCGAAGGCCGTGATTTCGCATCGTTGCTCGCAGAGGGCGAGCGCGCATCGTTCTCGATGCAAACGGCAGGGGTCGAGACGCGCGAAAGCGTGATTGCAACCCGCGCAGGTCAAACGATTCCAGTCTCGCTCTCCGGTGCGCCGATCGCCGCGGAGGATCCGCAGTTCCAGGGCACGATCTTTGTAGTGCGCAACATCACGGATCGTAAGCGCGCCGAACGCAGGATTCGGTACCTCGCTCGCTACGACGCGCTCACGAAAGTGCCGAACCGCATGCAGTTCCAGCACATGCTGCAACAAGCCATCGCGCGCGCACGCCGCGCCGATCGCAGCATCGTCCTGTTGTATCTCGACATGGATCGTTTCAAAGAAATCAACGACACCTTCGGTCACTCCGCCGGCGATCGCACGCTAGAAGTATTGAGCGAGCGGCTCACGCGCATTCTGCCGCGCGAAGCCGTCGTCGGCCGCTTGGCGGGCGATGAATTCGGCTTGTTCATCGAGGGCTTCGCCGAGGCGGAGGACGAGCGCGCTCAAGCGGCGAATCTCGCGCGCATGGTGCTCGGTGAAGTGTGCAAGGCCTACTATGTCGATCAACAGGAAGTGTTCCTCACCGCGAGCCTCGGCGTCGCGTTCTGCCCGAAGGACGCAGACAACGTAATCGACCTCATCCGTAACGCGGATGCAGCGATGTATCACTCGAAACAAAACGGCGGCAACACCTTCGCGTTCTACTCGCCGGAGATGAATGCGGCGGCCGTCGAACGGCTGATGTTGAAGAGCAAGCTGCGCCGGGCACTCGAGCGCGATGAGCTCATGATGTTCTATCAGCCGAAGGTCGACCTGCACGATGGTCGCATCGTCGGCGCCGAAGCGTTGCTGCGATGGCGGTTGCCGGGGCACGGCGATATTCCGCCGTCGCAATTCATCCCGCTCGCGGAAGAAACCACGTTGATCCTAGGCATCGGCGAGTGGGTCCTGAACCGAGTGTGCGCCGACTACCGCCGCTGGACTGAAAAGATCCAGAATCCGGGCCGCGTATCGATCAACCTCTCGCTCAAGCAACTGCGGCAAGCAAGCTTCATCCCTCGCTGCAAAGCCGTGTTCCGTCGCCACGGCGTCTCTCCGACGAGCTTCGAGCTCGAGATCACGGAGACGACCTTAATGGTTGACCCAGTGCGTACGGTCAAACTCTTGGACGAGCTGTATGCGATGGGTCTGCATTTATCGATCGATGATTTCGGCACGGGGTACTCGTCGCTGAGCGCTCTGCAGCAGTTCCCGATCGGAACCTTGAAGATCGATCAATCGTTCGTGCGTGACGCCGCGATCAACGCCGACGATGCGACGATCGTGCGCACGATCATCGACATGGGCAAGGCGCTGGAAGTCGAGGTCGTGGCGGAAGGTGTCGAGAACGAAGAGCAACTCGCCCTGCTGCGCAACCGCGGCTGTCATTACGCGCAAGGCCGTCTGTTCGGCGATGCCATGAGTGCCGATGAATTCCTCGCGCTCATGATCGCCCAGCAATCCGGTCGCGCGAAAGTCAGCGAGCTGTTCGCCTAAACGGCGTCTGTCGGCTAGAGAATCATCCGAGGCCTCCTGCATGCGACGGCGCCGGACAGGCGCACCGATCTGCTGAACGATCTCGCGGCGGAGCCGGCGATCGCGGCGAAATCAAGATCAAAATACTCACAACGAGACCGCACACAAGCAGAGCTCGGATGAGAGCCTCCGCCGGTCGGCCCGGCGCGACAGCGGTCTACAAAAGTTTGCACAGCTCGTGGATTAGGCAACGAGCTCGATTCCGCTATGATGCGGCCTTCTGGAGGAACTCCTATGCGTACTCTCGCCGCCCGCGCCGCCATCATAGCCACTATCGGATTCATAGCCTCGAGCGCACAAGCGCTTGATTGCGCGTCCACCGACATCGATGCGACACAGCGCCGCCTGCTGGGCGGACCGGAGAACATCTGCGAAACCTACGGCGGTAAGGTGTTGCTCGTGACCAATGTGGCGAGCCATTGCGGCTTTACGAAGCAGTACGAGGGACTCGAGAACCTGTACAAGGAACACAAGGAGCACGGTTTAGTCGTGCTCGGTTTTCCATCGGGCGATTTCAAACAGCAGGAGTTCGAGAGCGACGAGAAGATCGCGGAGTTCTGCAAGCTCAACTTCGGCGTGAGCTTCCCGATGTTCACGCGATCCTCGGTCAAGGGCGATGAAGCAAACCCGCTCTTCAAGAAGCTCATCGCGAAGACGGGCAAGGAACCCGGCTGGAACTTCAACAAGTATTTGGTCGGGCGCGACGGCAAAGTGATCGCGCATTTCGACAGCAAAGTCGAACCGGAAAGTGCAGAGCTCAAGAAGGCGATTGCGGAAGCGCTTGCGAAAGAAGGCGCGTGAGAGTCATCAAGCCAAGAAACTCTCGCCAAACACGCTAAGCTCGCAAAGTCAGAGAAGGTTGAATACGTTTGAAGGCGGCTGAGACACAGATTTTCGTATCATGATCTGATCTGAGTCTTGATCTTCCTTTGTGGGCTCGGCGTGCTTGGCGAGAGATTCTTAGCTCTTCGATCCAGCCGCCTTACTGATAGATCTTCACCCCGCCGAATTTATTTTGGATCTTTCGCGCCAACGTTTGATAGCCCGCCGCAAAACCCAATCCGCCAGCGACCAGCACGAACGGAGCCCAGATCAGAGCGCTGCTGAACCTTCGATCCTCGTTATCCGAAACCTTAATTTCTTCCTTTGGAGGTTCTGTCGCAACGGTCGGCTCTGGTGCGGGCGCCTGCGAGGTTGCTTCCTTCAGCGTCTTCAGTTCCTGAGCCAATTCGGCATTCTGTTTCTCGAGTGACGCGATCTGTCCTTTGAGCTGCTGCTCCGCTTTTTGCGAAGCGGCCTTCTGCTCCTTCTCCAAGGCTCGCAGCTTGACCTGCGCGGGCACATCCATCGTGAGGTAGTTGGCGCCCACCCAACCTTCGCGGCCATCTTCGAGCCGCACTTTATAGAAGTTGCCCAGCTGCTCGATCATCTCCACCGAGTCGCCTGTTTCGAGCGTCTGCAGCCGCTCGCTTTCTTGATCGGGCTCCGCATAGACGTTCAGCACGAGCTTGTCCGTCACGAACATGTCCTGTGCCGACACGCTTGCCCCAGCAAGCGTCAGGCAGCAGAGGAACAGCTGCCATCGTTCTCGTGTTCGCATCGCGTCTCCCTTAGGCTGAGGCCCGCTGCCTCGCTTCTCATTATGTGAAGAGCAGTCCCATTCTAGTAGACCTCGCCCTTTCGTACGATTTTCACTGTTTCGCGACGCCTTCAAGGTGAGTCCCGTGTTCCGGACGGAGACATGGGCCTCATGCCGCAGAAGGATTTTCCACCGTTTCGCACTGCCGATCCGCGCGACAATGACCGGCGTGCACGTTTAGCGCGGCTCGCCCAGCTCAAGGCGGCTATCGCGGATCTACGAGAATCACAGCGATCGGGGCATTCCGAACCGTTCGTGGCTACGCGTCGACCATTCTTGGGACCCTTCTTGGGCCCATCCTCAGGCCGATCCTCGGAATGAGCCGAGCCCGCGTTCTAAGTAGAGGGAAAACACCCAATGACGCGTGCGGATGGGGGCGATAGGCTGCTTCGCAACGCCCCGATCTCGGAAGTTGTGTGAACTCGCCACCGGCGCTCATCACTCGTCGTGACGCTCTCATCGGTGCCGCCTGTCTTTGCTGCCTGTCCACGCGGTTGAGGACGGCGCATGCCGCGCAGCGCACGTTCGAAACGCAAGAAATCGCGCCGGGCATTCACGTGCGCAAGGGTGTCCACGAGAATGCTTCGGCGCACAATCTGGATGCGATCGCGAATGTCGGGTTCATCGTAGGCACCGAGGCCGTTGCGGTGATGGATCCGGGCGGCAGTCTCGCGGACGGCGAGCAGCTTCGCCGACACATTCGCGAGATCACGCAGCTCCCGATTCGGTACGTACTGATGTCGCATGTTCACCCGGACCATATCTTCGGAGCCGGGGCATTCGTGCAGGACAAGGCGACCTTCGTCGGACACGCGAAACTTCCAGCTGCGCTCGCGCAACGCGGCGACTACTATCGGATGCGTCTGGAAGAGGTGCTCGGCGAAGATGCCGCCGGCCCAATCGTTCAACCCACCATGCTCATCGATACGCGTTCGAAGCTGGATCTCGGCGATCGCACTGTCGAGCTCATCGCGCACCCGATCGCGCATACCGATAACGATGTGAGCGCGCTCGATTCGAAGACGCGCACGCTGTTCGCATCGGATCTGCTGTTCGTCGATCGTGTTCCTTCGCTGGATGGCAGCTTGAAAGGCTGGATGAACGAGCTAAAGACACTCGCGAACCTCGATTCGAAAAGAGTGGTTCCGGGGCACGGTCCGGCGACTGTCGAGTTCGCGCCGGCAGCGCGGAACCTCGAGCGCTACCTAGAAACTTTACTGACGCAGACTCGCACGGCAATTGCCGACGGCGTCGAGATCGATGAGGCTCCGCAATTCGTGGGGACAAGCGAGCGCGAACACTGGGCACTTTTCGACGAGTACCATGGTCACAATGTCACACAAGCTTTCAAGGAGCTGGAATGGGAATGAAGCACCTGGCAGCGTTCTTGATGGCGGCGACGGTCAGCAGTGCCGTCGTTGCACAAGCGCCTGCGTCCGATGACGAAGCTCAGCGTGCCGAGCGTTGGGCGCAGTTGAAACAAGCGATCTTCAAGGAACGTGCGGTTGCAGACGGAGCCGGCGTTCTCGATCTCGAAGCACCGCAGCGTGCACTCGATGCGGCGCTCGTACCCTTGGCGGTCACGACGCTCGGATCGATGCCGATCGAGCGGCTCTATCTGATCATCGACAACAACCCCGGCCCTCTCGCGGGCAAGTTCACGTTTGGCGAAGCAGCTGACCCTTCGGAGCTGAAGGTTCGCATGCGCGTGAACACCTACACGGACATTCACGCCGTCGCCGAGGCGAAGGACGGAAAGCTCTATTCCGTGCAGAAGTTCGTCAAGGCGGCCGGCGGGTGCTCGGCACCAGCGGGTTCCAACGATCCGACGGCGCTGCAGGATCTAGGGAAGATGCGACTGCGGCTGCCGACGGACATCGCGCTCGGCAAAACCGTGCGAGCGCAGCTCATGATTCGTCATCCAAACTTCAACGGGATGCAGATGGATCAGATCACGCGCCACTACACACCGGCGCACTTCATCAAGACGATCGATGTGACGTTCGAGGGTAAGAAGGTCTTGAACGTCGAATCGGACATCGCGCTCTCCACCGACCCTGTCATCAACTTCGGTTTCGTCGCGCACAAAGCAGGACAGTTGCGAGTCGTCGTGAACGACAGCAGGGACAACACCTTCGAGCGCACGTTCGAGGTTAGGCCGTCGCAGCAAGTCTCGGACGCCAGATAAGAAGAGAAGCACAACCACAAAGAACACATAGAACACAAAGGAAGAAAGAGAGATGATCTTCAACAGATCTTTCTTGTGTTCTTTGTGTTCTTTGTGGCTGCTACTTTCCGGCTCCGCGCGAGCTGAGAACGTCCCAGAGCCGGAAGGGTTTTGGACGGGCCCCGTGAACTCGGCGGTGCCCGCGACGATCAGCGGCGGAGAAGTCATCGATGCTAAAGCGCTCAGGGAATTGATCGAGAACGAGAACCCGCTCTTGATCGATGTCTCGAACATGCCGAAGCGACCGGAGGGCATGCCGGCCGATGCTCCTTGGCTGCCGCTACCGCACGAAGCGATTCCCAAGGCGATCTGGATCCCCGATGTGGGTAACGGTGCGGTGAGCGCAACCGTGGACGAGTTCTTTGCTGCGCAACTGGAGCAGGAAACGACGGGCAATCTCGATCGCCCCATCGTCATCTACTGTCACGAGAGATGTTGGTTGAGTTGGAATGCAGCGAAGCGCGCGATCGACTATGGCTATCGCAACGTCCACTGGTTTCCTGAAGGCATCGAGGGATGGCGTGCCGCGGGGTTCGAGATTCAAGCCATCCGACCGCGTTTGCCGCCCGAGCTTTAGAGCAACACCGCGCGCTATTCCTCTAGTCTGAAAGCAACACGCACAGGCACATCGAGCGGTGTGCTCGATCCGCTCGCACCTTCGATCTCGTACTTCCATTTGCGAACGGCCGCCAGCGCCGCCCGCTCGAATGACTTCGCACCCTCCCTGGCGTCCACACGCGCATCGACGACCTCGCCGGATGGGGCAACGATCAAGGTCAAGTCCACCCAACCCTCAATCCCGCGATCGCGTGCGGAGTTCGGATACTCGGGAGGAACCATCCTCACGATCTTTGGCTCGATGCGAGCGGCGGTTACGGACACGGGCTCTGGCTGCGCAGCACCGCCCGCAGCCGATTGCGGCGCATTGGCAACGATCGTAGGCTCGATTCTCTGCATCGAATCTTGAGCTTCGTGAGCTTGCCCGGAAAGCGGCGCATTAACATGAGATGAAAGCTGTCGGGTACTTATCTCGAGCTCGCTGGGCGACTGCGACGGTATTGGTATTGCAGCGAGCGCTGAACCGCTTTCGTGCTCACGCACCTTCGCAACGGCCAGCGTTGCTGTGCGCGACTCTGATGGCGCCGAAGGAACACGATCGACACGTTCGGTCTTAGCCGGCGGTGCCTCCTTGGCTGGACTCGTCGACTTCCTCTCTGGCGGGCCATCCGCAGAGCGAGTCGGTTTCGGCAATCCTGCGGTCGCAACTCGTTCGGCAGGCTGGTTTGTCTCCACAGGCGCTCGCATCGAGGCAGCATAGGCATTCAGTGCCTTTCGCAGTTCCGCCTCGATAAACGGTATGCGGCGATGAGATGGAGCGATTCGCCGCACGTCATCGAGCGCCTCGACGGCGTTCGAGAAACGTTGCTCGAGTATGGCGTTCTTCGCGATTTCGAGGAGTTGCTCCGACAACGAATCCAATCCGACGCGTGCGGCTTCATTGGTGGGCTCGATCGTGAGCACCAGTCGATAGTAGTACGCCGCACTGTGCTCTGGCGGGTCGACGAGCCGTTGATCCTCGATGGCCAACTGCGCCGCGGCGAGATTGACCGTGATGACCTGGCGCGGGTCGATCTGCGATGTACGTTGGCGCGCGATGCCCCAGGTCAAGCCCGCAACGATGGCCGTCGCGACGATGAGCACGGACCACGAGGGTCGCGGCAGATTACTGAGCGACTGAGCAGACGCCCGAGCGGCCAGCGTGGTGATATTCGCCTGGGAGGTCGCGACTCCGATGTGACGCATCGCTTCCACTCGGTGATCTTGAGTGAAGGAAACGTATGCGCATCGTGCGCTGGATGTAAGTGGACGGAAGGACGATTCTAAGGCGCTGAGTGACGAGGGTGACAAGGTGACGAAGTCAGAAACATGGCGAGCGATTCTGATTCCGTCAGCCCCTCAATCCGTCATCCTCGCGGAGCGAGGATCTATTCGAATGGTTGGCTTTGTCTTTCCGGATAGGCCCTCGCCTCCGCGAGGGTGACGGACAAGTGCCGCTCGGCTCCGAAAGTGACGAAGTCACTTCTGACTTCGTCACCTCGTCACTCTGATGCACAGGGAAGTGCGAAGGGCGCGGCGCGCAGGGATGCGCACGAGCGACCGTCACTCCACTAGTTTGCTGGCGCGCCCGCGTTGATCCACGCACGCACTTGATCGATCGTGGCTTGATCGAGCGGTGTTCCGAACAGAGGCATACGCCCGCCCACGGTCTGAGTGCCTTCGAGCTTGTCGATCAAGTAGCTGTTATCCGCATTGCCGGCTTGCACGCGCTGTAGCGCAGGCACCTCCAAGCTGACCACACCGACGAGCGAAGCAAACGTCGCCTCGGTATTCGACAGGTTCATGGCGCTTGGCAACGCTGCACCGCCGCCAGTGTGACAACCCGAGCACGAAGGCCCGAAGATCGTTGCTTGCAACTCCGCCAGTGTGACCGGCGGCGCAGGCTGCGGTTCGACGTTGTTCACTGAAACCGCCACTGCAGTGGATGCGGTGACATTGCCGAAGGCATCTCGAGCTTGCGCGGTGAGATTGAGAGTGCCGTTGTCGACTGTGGTCGTGTCCCAGTCGATCGAAAACGGTGCCGCCGTTGCCGTGCCGATGACGGTGGTGCCGGCCAAGAACTGCACTTGCGCGACGCCGACATTGTCGGAGGCATCCGCACTCACGGTCACTGTGCCGCTGATCTCACCTGCCGCCGGCGCGCTCAGCGCAACCGTTGGCGCGACGATGTCAGGTGCGGTCGCGCCGAGATCGATTCGTCCGTACACACCCGCCGCTTGATTCGCGATTCCAGCCGTGAAGTACAACGTGGTCGGCGGTTGATTGCGCGCACCATTACCGAATGCGATCGCCCACAGCCCGTCGTTTTGAATAGGATTCCCCGCAGCATCGCTCAACGCGCCAATGTGCTCACCTGTCGCAGCACTGAAGCCGTTGATCAACCCATCACCGAAGTTAGCGATGAGCAAGGCGTTACTCAGCGTACCGAAGTCCGCAGGCGCCAGCGCGATCCCCCACGGTGCATTCAACTCGCCACCGCTTGGAATCAGGTTTGCGATGAGATTGCCGTTCGTATCGAACGTATTCACGAGCCCAGATCCCGCGCCCGTGACTTCATCGCGCGCCTCATCGTCCTGCTGCGCATACGTCACGACGATCACCGTTTGACCGTCGAGCTGCACTGCCTGGATACCGTACGGGGCAAACCCTTGAGGCAAGGTGGAGTCTACAAAACCGCCCGCCACGGAGATCTTCGTGAACGCGCCGTCGAAGACGTCGACTTTGTTGTTGTGGAAGTCCGTTGCGTACAAGCGGTTCGCCGAGCCATCGTTCGCGATCGCTAAACCTTTGTAGATGGCGCCGTCCGCCCCATCGTCATACATCGTGATCGCATCGGTCGGAGCGACCGTCGGATTCCAACCCGAGATCGTGCCCGCCTCACCTGCAAAGATGAAACGTGCGGCAGCGGACGTCGCGCCATTCGTCACTGCAAAATCCGTCGTGCCGTTCGCGACGATTCCGGTCGGCGCCGCAGGCCCGTTCGTGCCTGCTGGCAGCGTAACGATCAAGCTCGCTTTCTTCCCCGTACCATCGTAGATCGTCGCTCTATCCGTCGCGTTGTTCACGAACCACGCCGGCGCGTTCGGTCCGATCACGAGCCCCCATGGGTTGATCACATCGACATCGGCAACGGTTCCTGCGACCGAACCATTCGATGCAAGCGCGCTTTGCGTGAATGCGCTGATCTCCGGTTCCGGCGGAGCCGGCGGCGGCGCAGGCGGTGGAGGCGGCGTGGGCTGCTGCGCAGTCGGCGGATTCACATAACCTGAGCCATCGCCGCCGCCTCCTCCACCGCAAGCGGCCACGGCACTCACGACGCAAAGATAGATGACCGACCGGACTGCATGGCGCAGCGGCCGTTGCTCGCTATTCATGTGGACATCCCTCGAGTAATTGTTGGCCGCTGTCAGTAACTCGAGTTGTATACGAGGTTCCCCCGGTTCTGTTTAGAAGCGGTTAGCGGTTAGCGGTTAGCGGTTAGCGGTTAGTGTCAGCAGACATGCTCCGCGGGCGAGATTCCAGCGCACTTCGAGTATCAACTCGATAAGATCGGTGGTGCAGTTCTCGAACTAACCGCTAACCGCTAACCGCTAACCGCTTCCAAATAGAGCATGATCACAAACGATGCCGTCATCCTCGGCCTGCTGAGCCTCACGCTCGGTGCCATCTTCTGGTCCACACAGTCGAGTCATCCTTTCTGGCAACGGTTCTATCGATATGTCCCCGCGCTGTTGCTGTGCTACTTCATTCCTGCCGTGTACAACACCGTCGGGTTGATCGATGGTGAGGCTTCGGCGCTCTACACGATCGCCTCGCGCTATCTGCTGCCGACGACGCTCGTGCTGCTCACGTTGTCGATCGACTTCCCCGCGATTGCGCGCTTGGGACCGAAAGCCATCGTGCTTTTTCTCACCGGAACCGTTGGCATCGTATTGGGAGGACCGCTCGCCCTGTGGCTGTGGGGCATGATCAGTCCCGAGACCGTGGCAGGCGATGTGTGGAAGGGCATGGCGACGCTCGCGGGGAGCTGGATCGGCGGCAGCGCGAATCAAACGGCCATGAAAGAGGTGTTCAACGTCGAAAGCAATTTGTTCGGAATGTTTCTCGCGGTCGATGTGATCGTTGCGAATCTATGGATGGCATTTCTGCTGTATCTCGCCGGCCGTTCCGATGCGATCGATGCTAGGCGCGGCGCCGACACGACGGCGATCATGGCCTTGCGCGAGAAGATGGAACGCTTCGAAGCGGAGAATGCACGGATCGCGAAACTGCCCGATCTGATGTACGTCGTCGCTGTCGGATTCGGTGCGACTGGGTTCTCGCATTTCCTCGCAGCTCCGCTCGCCGCTGCGTTCAGCGGTCAGGTGTGGGCAGAACGGCTGTCGCTTGCCAGCGAGTTCTTTTGGATCGTCGTGATCGCCACCTCGATCGGCATGCTTCTGTCGACCACACGCGTGCGTCAGCTCGAAGGCGTCGGAGCATCCAAGATCGGAACTCTATTGCTGTACGTCCTGATCGCGAGCATCGGGATGCACATGGATCTGCGCGCGATCTTCACGAATCCAGGTTTATTCGGCGTCGGTGCGACCTGGATTCTGTTTCACGGCGGTCTCATGTATCTCGTCGCGCGGCTCATTCGAGCACCCGTGTTCTATTTCGCCGTGGGCAGCCAAGCGAACATCGGCGCGGCCGCCAGTGCGCCAGTGGTCGCGAGCGCGTTCCATCCGTCACTGGCGCCAGTGGGCGTGCTACTCGCCGTGCTTGGCTACGCCTTGGGCACGTACGGTGCCTGGGTCTCGGCGCAGTTCATGCGACTGATTGCCGGAGATTAGTCGCAGCGAGCGCTCGGGCGACGGCGAGTAAGCGCGCGCGGCAGCGACAGCTCCTCGCCTTGCACAGCCAGGATCGGCCGCGCCCGTCACGATGAACCACGACTTGCGATTCGCTCTGCCGAGTGCGCTCGAGCGCGCATCGGCGAAGCACAGTTGCTTCGTGGATTCATCCACCATCAGTTGTCGATCGAGATCCACGGCCATCCACGCCGCCGCATCCTCGGCTTCGACCTTCCATTCGCGCCATCGCGCATGCCCGAAGTGCACGATCGGACGCGAGAGATTCAACAGATGCTCTTCCCGGAAAGCGACCAGGCCCAGCTCGCGATTCGGATCCGCGGTGCGTTCGAGCTGGCGCACGAAGCGCGCACCGGAGCGAACATCGTTCATCAGCGGGTTCACCCAGAAACTCACGACAAGGAGAGCAACGGCCAACATCAGCGCATAACTCATGAACGCCCGGCGCGTTCGACTGAGCATGCACACGATGCCGACGCATGCAGCGACCATCATAGCGGGCACGATTGGATCTAATGCGTAGGTCTGAGCGATCTCCGCGCGCATGGAGGGATCGAAGATCAGATAGATCATTGCTCCCGCACACGCGATCGCAACGCTCACCGAAACCGCATACACCACGCGTCGAACGGCGAGTCTCGTGGAAAGCTCGAGTACGTACGGCGAACACGCGAGGATGAACGCCGGTAACGCAGGTAGGATGTAGACGCCGCGTTTACCAGGGCTCAACGAGAAGAACAGAACCACGACCGCTGCCCAGGTCAGCGGCAGCACGACACGCAGATCGTGCGCGCGCCACGCAGCGCGCCACTGCGGAATCAACCACGGCACGAGCGCGATCAACGGCAACCAAAGAAGAGGAATGACCTGGACGATGAAGTACCAGAATGGTTTCAGGTGATGCCAGGCGTCGAGATAACGTTCTGCGGTCTGCACGAACAAGATCTCGTCTCGATACGCTGCAAGGCTCGGATCAAGGCGTGCTGCCCACAACATCGGCACGAGCCACACAGCGATCGCAGCAGCGAACGCGAGCGGGCCAGAAAGCCAGCATACCGGATTTGCAGGCCAGCGCGTGCTCTGCCAACGAGCGTTCAATGCTGCCCACGGAATCAAGATCAACAACGGCAAGAACCCGACACCTTTGGTGAGGACGCCGAACCCAGCAGCCATCCAGCCGATGACGTACCAGCGCCATTGCGGACCGAGCAGCAGGTGACGCATGAGCCCATACAAGCTGAGTGTCGTCCAAAAACACAACGTCCCATCGATTTGCGCCTGTCGTGTCTGCCATACGAACTGCGGCGTGAGCAGCAGCATCGTGGCCGCTATGAGCGCGGTTTCACGATTCCACAAGCGGCGCGCGAGATCGTAGACGAGCGCAGTGACGCCGATCGCGCTCAACAGCGAAGGCAACAGGAAGGAAGCTCGCATGGATCCCGTCAACGCATACCCGAGCGCGAGCATCCATAGATAAAGCGGCGGCTTGTCGGGATAGAGATCGCCGCCGACGCGCGGAATGAGCCACTCGCCGTGTGCAACCATGTCGCGCGCGATCAAGGCGAAGCGCGGCTCGTCAGCGGGCCACGGATCGCGCAGACCGATTCCGCTCGCGATCAAGACGATCACGAGCCCGAGCAACCACATGAGATCGAGCCGCACATCCTGCGTGCTCGCTCGAGACGGACGCAGCCAGCGATGCGCCAGCCCTTCGATCAAGTGGGTTCCTCGATTGCATCCACGCGAGACGTCCGACGCATCAGCCACCGCACCCCGAACAGATCCACGATCCCGACCCACAAGCGATTGCCGACGCCGTATTTCGACCGTCCGAAAACCCGAGGCCGATGGTGCACATCGATGGAAACGACGCGCGCTCCTTCGCGCTGAAATAGCGCGGGCAGGAAGCGGTGCATGTGATCGAACGCGGGGATCTCGAGGAAAGTGTCCCGATGAAAGAGCTTGATGCCGCAGCCCGTGTCGGGGGTTCCGTCATCCAATAGCAACCGGCGTACGGTGTTCGCCACGCGCGATGATGCGCGACGCATCCATGAATCGCGCCGCGCTCGACGAATGCCGGTGACGAGCTTGACCGCGTTCGTCGCGTCCTCATGGAGCACTCTCATCAAGAGCGGGATATCTCGCGGATCGTTCTGGCCGTCGCCATCGAGCGTGACCACCCACTGCGCTCTCGCTGCACGCACACCCGTGCGAATGGCAGCGCTCTGTCCGCACCGTGCGGCGTGCCGCAACAAGCGCACGCGCGAGATCTCTCGTTGCAGGTCGCGAACGTGAGCGACAGTCTGGTCGGTACTGCCGTCATCGACGAAGACCACTTCGAACGGCAGCGACGAACCGAGCGCCGCCACGATCTCGTGCGTGAGTGGGGCTACGTTCTCGGCTTCGTTGAGGACCGGGATGACGATCGAGAGTGCGGGAGTGTCCGCTCCGATAGATTCATGCATGGCCGCACTCATAGCTCGAACTCAAGAAATAGGCCGGGCTCAGATCTTTCGCTGCGCACCCGTTGGACGAGCGCGCGGGTCTGGATCAATCGGGAAAGCGTATAGGCAACTCGCCGGATGCGAGCAACTGAATTATCGGTTATTGCGCAGTTCGCTGACGGCGAGCTCGATGGCGCCCACGATCGTGACCGGCATAAAAGGCTTACCGATCATGGCGATCGGCTGCAGGGCGGCGGCCTCATCGTAATGGCCGTTTAGATTGCCGCTGACGAGGATCGAGGGGATATCGTGCGCATCGCGCAGGTGCCGTGCGACGTCGAGACCGTTCGAGCCGTTGCGCAGACGCATATCGACGAATGCGAAGTCCGGCCGCTCCTGGGCCGCAAGCGCTTCTGCCTCCGTTGCGTCGAATGCGATGCCGACGACTTGGTGCCCCGAATCCGTGACGATCTGCTCCAAATGCAAGGCGATCAGCGCTTCATCTTCTACTATTAAGACTTGGGCCTCCACGCCGTGATCGCCTGCTCTGGGAATACGATGACAACTTCATAACCAGCAGCGGAAGATCGAGTTTCGATGCGTCCTGACAACTGCCGTACGAACGTATTGACCAATCGCCTGCCCAAGCCCGATTGTTCCTTTGAACCGGGCGGAACGCCGCGACCGTTGTCGGATGTGGTGAGTTTGAGCTCTCCAGAGGGCAAGCGCACGAGCGAGACGTTGATGATGTTGTGATCGTCGGGAGACTGCGCGTACTTGAGCGAATTCGTCACGAGCTCGTTCACGATCAGCGCAACCGGCACCGCCATCTCCGTGGGCAGCCGCAACGGCTCGATTTCGACGGTGATCGTGGTACGTCCGGGATCCAGGATGCTCGCGTTCGTCAGCCCGACGCATAGAGTCGAGATGTACTCGTCCATCGCAACGGTGAGGGGATCCTCGTCCTGGTACAGGCGCTCGTGGACCGACGCGATGGCCATGACGCGAGACACGGCGTGCTGAAAGCGCTGCCGCGCCTGGGGGTCGGTGAATTCCTGGCTCTGCAGGTTCAAGATGCTGGTGACGAGTTGGAGGCTGTTCTTGATGCGGTGGTTGATCTCGCGCAGCAGCAGATTCCGTTCGGCAAGCGTCGCACGCAAGGCCGATTCCGTTTGATGCAGGCGCAGCAACGCGCGGATCACTGCCTCCAGCTCCTCCTGTTCGACGGGCTCGACAAGAAATGTATCGGCTCCTGCGACGAGCGACTCCACGCGGTTGTGAACCGCCGTGCTGGTGGCCGACATCTGCAGCACCATCGTCGAGCTCGTCTGTGGATCCTGTTTGATGCGACGGCACACTTCGATGCCGTCGATTCCTGGCAGATTCACATCGAGAACGACGAGCGGCGGGCGCTCGCGACGGACGATCTCGAGGGCTTCCTCGCCAGTCTTGGCCTCCAACACTTCGAAACCCGCCCTCTTCAGCACACGCGTCGTGGCGTAGAGATTGGCTTCGTCGTCATCCACGTTCAGGATGGTGGTGCGCACCGCGTGCATGTTTTCCTCACCCCCACTCTTAGGGAGTTCTTGGGGCAGTTTCATTCCGGGCTCCGCTAAACCCGCTCAGGGCGCTGCAAGGCCCGACCGAGGGCGCCCAGTAAGCTTTCTTTCGACAAATTGCTTTTCGACAGCAGCTGCGTGGCGCCCGCGAGTTCCGCCTGCAGTTCCCCGGTGAGTGGCAAAGATGTCGATATGATGACGGGAATATCGCGCGTCTTCGGATCGGCGGCAAGCTCTCGAAGAACTTCGTGTCCGGTCATGACCGGCATTTGCAGATCGAGGATCAGAACGTCGGGATCGTCGCGTCGCGCCCGGGCCAAACCCTCGGCACCGTCCTGCGCTTCGATCAACTCATAAGCCGGCTCGCTCTCGACGATGTGCCGTGCGACATAACGAAACGTCTCCTCATCGTCCACGACGAGCACGCGCGTGCGCTGCTTCGCGAGCGGCGGGCTGCGCCCGGAGATTCGCTGGTGATCGAGCGGTATCGTCAAGGTGAACGTCGAGCCCACGCCGAGCGCGCTCTCGAGCGAAATCTCCCCGTGCAGCAAACCCGCGAGCCTTTGCGACAACGCGAGCCCAAGTCCGCTGCCCTTGTTCTTGAGCTGGAATTGCCCCGCCACCTGTTCGAACTCCGCAAAGATCCGTCGCTGGTCTTGAGGCGCAATGCCGATGCCCGTATCGCGCACGTGAAAAATCACGACATCGCGCTCGCGATCGATCTTCGAGCTCACGCGCACTTCGCCTCGTTCGGTGAACTTGAGCGCGTTCGAGACGAGGTTGCGCAGGATTTGCGCGAGCTTCCCTTCGTCCACGACGATCGTTACGGGTTCGACCTCTTCGAACACGAGCTCGACTTCATCGCTGGTCCTGAGCGGCTTGAGCACTCCCCGCAAGCTGCGCATGAAGTCGGGCAACATCACTTCGATGGGCCGCACATCCACCTTGCCCGCCTCGACCTTCGCAAGATCGAGCAGGTCGTTGACGTACTCGAGCAACGTTTCCGCGGATCTGCGGACGAACGAGATCTGCTTCTCCTGCTCGGGTTGCAGCGGCCCATCGACCTCATCCAGGAGCAATCGCGACAGCGCCAGAATCGAGTTGAGCGGCGTGCGGAACTCATGGCTCACGTTCGCGAGGAACTTCGATTTCGCCTCGCTCGCGGCGCGCAGCTGTTCGGCTTTCTCTTCAAGCTCGGCATACAGCGCGACGACGCCGCGATTGGTGTCCTGGAGCTCGTGATTGAGCCGTTGCAATTCTTGTTGCTTGTCTTGCAGCTCCTGCAGACTCGCGACCAACTCGCGGTTCTGTTCGTTGAACGCCGTGCTGAGGTCATCCTGACCGGCCCGCGTGCGTGCGTTCAATTGGTCGACGATGCCTGATTCATCGTTCATCGCGCGCGCCGGAACGCGTTTGCCGAGCTCGATGATGACTTCGTTCTGAAGCGGCGTTTGGTAGTCGAAGTGATCGACCAGCCGCCGCGCAGCGATCAATCCCTCGCAATCTGAGGCAGGCAGGCCTCTGCGAGCTGAAGCTTTGCGCGCGGCGACACAGATGGCTTGGACTCGCGCGGTGAGCAAGGCCGCGGCTGAACGGCTCGAATCGAGCACGAACTCGACACGCCCCTGGCAACCGCTCGAGGCAATTTCGCGGGCGAGCTCCGAGATCGCGGTGGCAAAACGCGTCTGATCCTGGGACGCCAAGCCCAGTATTTCGGTCAAGCGCTTTGCTTGCTGCCGCACCGCAACGATGTCGCGGCTCGTATTGATCACTCCTTCCCACAATGGCTTCACGAGAATTCTCGCTCAGCGACGAGCACGGTAATGTCATCCCGCTCGCGCTTGAAATCACGATACAGCACGCCGGCAACCAAGGTCGGATGACGAGACATCAAGCCCGGATAGGGGTCGATCGACCAGCTCGACAGCAACCCATCCGAATACATGACGAAACGGCTATCGGAATGAAATGGATACTCGTATTCCTGGATGCGTTGTACCTGATGTCCAGCCGTACCGTTGCGCGAGACGGTCTTGCGCACGTCATTGCCCGTCAGAATCGCGCCTGAGACATTTCCGATCCCGGCGAACACGATCGTGTCGCGACCTTCTTCGGTGCGCGCGACAGACACGGCCGCCCCGCGCGTCGGACGCAGCGCGCGATGAATGTTCGCGAGAATCTCCGCAGGCCGTGCAGCGCTGCAACGCTTGAACTCATGGACTGCCGCCCGAGCCGCTTCGGCCGCGAGCGGGCCGTGCCCGAGTCCATCGACGACGAGGTAGCTGCGTTGTCCTTCGGTGCCGGCAGCCGCCCAAGCGTCTCCATTGGCGAGCTCCCCATGCTTCGGAAGCGATACTGCGCCGAACGGTGCGCGTTCGATCGACTGCTCGCTCGGCAATCTGCCATTCAGGGCTCGCACGTAAATCGCGCTGCCACGCTCGCTGAGCGACAGAATGTCAAGATCGTGCGCCTGCCGAAGGATGGCACCCATTCCGGTTCCCGGACTGCCACTCGTTGAATATCCGTCCTGCATGCACTGCTCGACGCTCGGCATGCCGGCGCCGCGATCGAGAGACAAGATATCGAGGACGGGCTCGCCTGAATGCTCATCGGCACCGACTAAGATCACGCCGCCGCCCGCGTGCTTGATCAAATTCGTAGCGAGCTCGGTCACGATCAACGCGATTCGGCCGCACGCCGTCTCATCCATCCCGATCGCCTGTCCCACACCGACGGCCTTGCGGCGCGTCTCCGCCACATGACTCGATTCGCTGACCGGTAGACAGATCACATCATTTTCCAGCGAGCAATCATGATCCGGGTGCCCTGACCGGGGGCGGATTCGATGTTGAACTCGTTCGTGAGTCGTTTGGCTCCGCCAAGCCCGAGGCCGAGCCCGCCGCCTGTGGTGAAGCCATCCTGTAACGCGCGCGCGATGTCCGGGATCCCGGGACCACTGTCGATGAAGGTCAATCGCACGCCGCGCCGATCAGCTAGCTCCACGGATTCGATTTGCACCGAACCGCCGCCACCATGATCAAGCGTGTTGCGGGCGAGCTCGCTCGCCGCCGTGACGAGCTTCGTTTGATCGACGAGCGAGAAGCCTGCGGCTACAGCGCGCACGCGCACTTCCTGGCGCACCCGCACGATGTCCTCGCCGCTCGCGATCGGCAGGACGTCAACTCCGTCGCGTGTCACTGCGCCCCCGGCTGGTCTTGACTTCCTTGCCGATGAGCGCCATCCCTCGCTCGACGTTGAGCGCCGTCTTCACACCCGTAAGCGACAAGCCCAGCTCGACGAGCGTGATCGCAACCGCCGGACGCATGCCGACGACGACCGTTTCGGCATCCAGAATGCGCGAGACGGCCGCGATGTTGTCGAGCATGCGGCCGATGAAGCTATCGACGATCTCGAGCGAGGAAATATCGATGAGCACGCCCTTCGCCCGATGCTGGACGATCTTCTGCGTGAGATCGTCCTCGAGGGCGATTGCGAGCCGGTCGTGCATGTCGACCTGAATCGTGATGAGCAGTGCATCGCCCATCTTGAGAATCGGTATGCGATCCATGAGCGTGCTCAACGTGCGGCGCCATCCGGAGTCGCATCTACGACCGTGCGACCCATTCGTTTCAGTGCGACAGCGAACGCATCGGCCAGGCTCGACTTCGTCACGACATCCAGATCGACGCCCAAATGCACCATCGTCTGCGCGATCTGCGGGCGAATACCGCTCACGATACAGTCCGCGCCCATCAATCGTGCGGCCGCGACCGTCTTGAGAAGGTGCTGGGCCACGAGCGTGTCGACTGTCGGCACGCCCGTGATATCGATGATGGCGATCTCGGCGCCGTAGTCGACAATGCTCTGAAGCAGGTTTTCCATCACGACCTGCGTGCGTGCACTGTCCAAAGTGCCGATCAGCGGCAATGCGAGCACGCCTTCCCAAAGCTTCACCACGGGTGTGGACAGCTCAGCGATCTCGCGCTGCTGGCGCACGATGACTTCTTCGCGGGTCTTCTGAAAGACCTCCATGGTGTAGATGCCGAGCTCATCGATGAGCTGGTTCACCTCCCAGCCGCGCTGAGACGCCGTCGCGGCATCGCCCTGGTGGGACGCTGAGTTGAACAAGGGGCGCTTGAGCGTGAACACGAACATCGCTGTTTCGGCGGGAGAAAAGCCTTTGATCGCGCGCGATCTCGATATTTCCGCTAGATGGGCGCGTACGCCTTCGAAGGCGCTCGAACGCACATCGAGGCCACCCTCTCGAAGAGCGCTGCGTAGCTGCGAGTAGAACGTCTTCGCTTGGGCGGTCAGCTCGGCCTCTTTGAGGCGGCCTGATTCCAACGCCCCGCTCTGCCGCAGTTGCCCGACCCATTCCTGAAGGATCTGCTGTTCTTGGGATTCGATGATGCTCGCAAGTTGAGTCTGGGAAGTGGCAGGCATGCAGCCCCCTCGAGTGTGGCTTCGATGACATGAGGATCGCCGGCGCGGCACACCGCCCCGAGCTTGAATTCAGAAACCCGCTTGATCCGCCGCAGCTTCGCTCTATTCGTTGGAAGAAACTGATGTAAATCGCGGCCGCGCACTGTACAGCGCTGACATGTACAGGAACAAGGCGCACTTCTCTTGCGACTTGTAGGTGCATCGCGCGGACGACGCACCACAACGCAAGAACTACACGATCGGTTCCATCACGATTAAGAAATAGGGAACGTAGGAGCGAGAAGAGAAAGAGAGGGGACTGGGTTGAGTACGCGTCCACGCCGGAACTCGCAACGACAGTACGCGACCAACTCATCCTGGAGCGATTGCTGAAATGGTTAAGCTCGATTGGCGGTCGTCCTCATCCTGATTCGACTCAATTCCGATTTAACTCTGATTCTCAATTCCGATTACCGACTCGTCTTCCCGATTTCCGATTCCCAATTTCCTATCCCCAATTCCGCTTTCTTGATCCTCACGAACTCCCCTCCCAGTCCACACCCACACAACTCTCACTGCGTGAGGAACTAAGTTCCGAGCGCTCCGTTGATTCGTCGATAGTCCTTCGCAGGGGCGGATCGAGCTGACGCGGTGCAATGAACCGCGACGCGGAACGCGCTGGTCGCTGTTCCTCGACCGACATGATCGCGTCCGAAGGAAGAGAACACATGGGGCGCTTGAGAGCAGTAGTGAGGCTGCTCGGGTTGGCCGGTCATGTCGCGCACACGAGCTTGCATCGTTCTGTTTTCGGCGCTGCTTCCTTCGCTCGCATTTGCATGCGAAGGAGGCTGGAGGCAGTGCGA
Organism: Pseudomonadota bacterium; assembly: GCA_023417315.1. Classification (GTDB taxonomy): domain Bacteria; phylum Pseudomonadota; class Gammaproteobacteria; order Steroidobacterales; family Steroidobacteraceae; genus Steroidobacter. The sequence continues at coordinate 187,851 of JAEZFW010000072.1, read as the reverse complement.
GCGCGCATTCGGCGAGCTCGTTTCGTACCGCGCCGAGGCGATCGAGCGAGCTTTCGGAAACTTCCGGGCGATCATGCCCGAGCGTATTGCCATCAAGTTCGTAGGTCCGCGCGATGCGGAGTACAAGCTCTTCGATCGCCGCGTTGCCTACGACGTCTCCCAAGAGGTTCTCGTGGTGCCGCGGTTCATGACCGCATCGCGCATCCCGAATCCGGTGCGTGCCAGCGCGCACTATTGGCCCTTCTATCAGAACGAGCTGTACCGCGAGACCTTCCCGCTCGTGCTCGCGGTCGATAATGCGTTGTGGGGCGCTTATCTTCAGGAAGCCGCCAAAGCGCGCGGCTTGTCATGGCCACATCCGAACTGCGCATCCGTGGACATTGGCGAGCGACTTCCGTGCGAGATGCTCGTGGAAGGCGTCGCCGCACATCTCACCTCGGTACGCAATCCGATGTTCAACGAGAATCGCCTCGATCGGATCTGGCCTTCGGACTTCCGCTCGTTCCGCGATCGCGTATGGCGCAGAGACGATCGCCGCTATGTCGAAGTGCAGCGCTATGGCGGCTTGCTGCTGGTGAAGCCGCTCATCGACCGATACGGCGCACCAAGCGCGCTTTTCTATATCGCCCAGACGCCCTTCGAGATGCAAAACGAGGACCTGCGCCGCTCGGCGCTGCGCTACCAAGAACGCGCTTATGAATGGCTCGACGCTAACAAGGATCGGCGCGTCGAGGAAATGACGGCCGCATTGGTTAACGGAGTGACGAAGTGACGGGGTGACGAAGTCAGAGGCGGCGCGGCGTCCTTCTGAGCTCGTCACTCCGTTCCTTAGAATCCGTAGGCCACCTTCGCGTACACACTGCGTTCGAGGGCACCTCTAGCGTCTGGAGAGCCGAACTCGACATGATGGTCGTGCAATAGATTTCTGCCGACGAGCGACAGCTCGACTTGTTCCGACACCTGCCAGGCGAGACGTAAGTCGAGCTCGGAATAGCTGTCGATCCCTTCACCTGTAACGATATCTGGGCTGCGCTCGATCTCGTCGATGTAGCGGAAGTGCACATCGAGCTGCAGGCCGCCCGGCAAATCCATGAACGATCGCAAACCGAACTGATGTTCGGGCGTCGCGCCCTCGTAGCTCTTCCCGCGGTTGAGGTCGAGGCCTCGCGGGTCGAGCTCGAGATCGACGAAGGAGTACGTTGCACTGACACGCCAATTCTGAATCGGCGTGTACGTGAGCAACGCTTCGAATCCGCGCGCATCGCCGTCAGTGGCGTTACGGTTCGCAATAGGCACGATCGTCCGGCCATCCGGCGCCACGAACGGTTCACCTAGCTCGAGCGATGCCAAGCCCTTGTAGCGGTTGTAGAAAGTCGCAAGATCTACCGATAAGCTGGACGAAGCATGCCAGCGATAGCCGAGCTCGTACGCGATCAGCTCCTCGGAGTCGAACTCATCGTTGCCGAGCAGCCGCAGAACTGGATCGCCTGCCGGATCGCTCGCATCCACGGCGATATCGCGCTCCAGTCGTGTCGGCACGCGTGCCGCGCGGGAAATCGCGCTCCACACCGTGTGTTCGGGCGTAATGTCCCAAGCAAGACGCACGCTCGGCTGCAGCTCGAAACCGCTGAACTCGTTGTCCTCGAGCTTCACGCCAAGCGTGAGACGCACGGCCTCGGCGAGGGCAATCTGATCCTGCACGAACCCGCTGATCACGCGATCCCGAGAAGCGGCCGGCTCGAGATTGAAAATGCCCTTGCCGACGTTGCGATTGTCGGTGTACCGATAGTTCAGGCCCCACAGCACACGATGATGCTCGAGCCACGCGAAGCTGTGGTTCAAATCCAAATCGATCGTGTCGAGCTCATCGAGGAAGCTCGGATCGTCCCGGCGCGTGCGATCGTAATAGAGACGCACCCGCCATTGCGTATGTTCGTCGATCGTGCGGAGCCATCGCCCCAGCACGTGCCCCCCATTCACATCGGCGGTGAGCTGCCCGACTGGCCCGGGACGGCCGATCACTGTAATGGCGGGCGCGATATGCCCCACCTCGCCATCGTAGAAGGCGGCATCGAGCATGAGCTCATCGCCTTCTTGCAGCTCGAAATCGGCGCGCAAGCCGGCAAGCCCCAACTGCCAGTCGTCATCGCTTTGCGCTCCAGGATGATACGAGCCGTCGCGCTCCGAATATTTTCCGAACACGCGGAATGTGCCGCGATCGCCGATGCGCCCGCCGAAGCGCGCGGCCGAGAGGAGCTGCTCTTCCTCGCCCGCGCCCGCTTCCAAATACAGATCTTGAGTATCGCGGCTGTGCTTCGTCAGGATGTTGATCACCCCGTTGACGGCGTTTGACCCCCACAGCGCAGCACCCGGGCCGCGGACGACTTCGATGCGGTCGATGTCCTGCAGCACGTAGTCCTGCACGTCCCACGCAACACCCGAGAAGAGCGGCGTATAAACGCTGCGTTGATCCACCAGCACCAAGAGCTTCTCGGAGTTCACGCTGCTGAATCCGCGTGCGGCAATCGCCCAAGAATTTGAGTCGCGACGCGCAACGTGCAGTCCCGGCACTCCTCTCAAGGTCTCTGCGATCGTCGTCGCCCCCGAGCGCCGCATATCTTCGTTCGTCACGACTGCAATCGCAGCTGCCGCTGAGCCCAGGCGCTCGACGCTTCGCGAAACCGTGCTGACCTCAACGTTCATCAGCTCTTCGATGCTGAGCTTCTTCAACGATTCGGCGGAAGCAAGGCCGCCAGTCATCGCGCTTGCGGGCGCAGAAAGCACACACGCTGTCCAGGCGAGTGATGAAGTGACGAGGTGACGAAGTGACGAAGTCGGAAGCAGAGCGCCCGATCTGGGCGCAACTCTGCTGGCTGCTGGCCTCGTGTGAGATGACATCCCATCATCCTCCTTCATCGCGTTTCCCACACCGTTACCTACATCACCTTCCATCGCTTCCATTACTTCCAACACTTGAGCTCAGTTCGCGCGCGCCTCGCGCTCCAGCTCCACAGGCTCGGGGATGTTGAAATAGAACGTCGCACCATGACCCGGTGAGCTCTCGGCCTCGATACACCCGCCGTGGCGACGAATGATTCGATGCACGATCGACAACCCGATCCCGGTACCTGGAAATTCCTGAGCAGTATGCAATCTGCGAAACGGCACGAAGAGGTCCTTCGCATATTCCGAAGCGAATCCGGCGCCGTTGTCGCGAACATAGAACGAGTGCAGCTGCGGATCGGAGGCGCCGAACTCGATCTCAGGATCGGGCGCGTTCTTCGTAAACTTCCAGGCATTGCCCAGCAGATTCTCGAGCGCGATGCGCAGCAGCTGCGGATCGGCTTTCACGAACAATCCATCGCGGATCGACGTGCGCACGTGCCTGTCGGGCTCGCGTGCTTGGAACTCTGCGATGATCGAGGCCACCATCCTCGATACGTTGATCTCGGTGCGCCGCAGATCCGCGCCGTTGACACGGGATAGCCGCATCAGATCCTCGATCAACTGCTCCATGCGGGCAGCTGCACCCATCACGCGATCGGCATAGCCCCGCGCGCGCGCGCTGAGATGCTGCTCGCTTTCCTCGAGGAGCAAGTGCGTGAAGTTGTTGACGGCTCGCAGCGGACCGCGCAGATCGTGCGAGATCGAATGGGCAAACGCTTCGAGCTCCTTGTTCGCATCGACGAGCTGGCGTGTGCGCTCCTCCACGGCGCGCTCGAGGCTCGCATTCAGGCTGCGAACCATCTCTTCCGTTTGACGCAGCTGTAGATTCTCGTTGAGAAGATGCCGAACCGTGAGCGCGCGCTCGAGCACCGGTAACATCGTGCGCAACGACAAGGGTTTCAAGATGTAGTCGAAGGCGCCTGCCTTCATCGCTGCAACGGCCGTGTCGATCGAACCGTGGCCCGTCATGACGATCCCAACGAGCTGCGGATCGATCTCGCGCGCCGCTCTCAAGAACGCGATTCCATCCATCTCGGGCATCGTGAGATCGGTGATCGCAAGATCGAAATGCTCCTCTCGCATCGCACGTAGGGCATCCCTCGATGACGTACAGCCAGTGACTGCATACCCTTCGAGCTGAAGCGTGTCGCACATCGCGCGCATCTGCGCCGGCTCATCGTCGACGATCAACAGCGTTGGCTTGTTTTGGGCGCTCGTGTTCATCCTTTGCGTCATCTACTCTTTCATTCAGACAATCAGTCAAGCGATTTGGGCCGTCATCGCGCTCGTCTGCAACTCAGCGAGAGTCTTGCGCAGCTCAGGCAGCTTCGGAGGTTTGCTCAACACGACGTCAACGTGAGCGGGCACCGATTGCTCGGTGTTCAGGCGCTGCCCCCAACCGGTCAGCAGAATCACAGGTGTGCGCGGTGAGATCTTCTTGACGGCGGCCGCGACGGTTCGACCATCGACGTACGGCATGCCGAGGTCCGTCATCACTGCATCGAACGGACGACCGGTGCGATACGCCTCCGTGAACGCATCGATGCCGGCTTGTCCGCCATCGACGGTCGTCACCTCATGACCTTCCGTTTCCAAGATGCGCAGCAATGCCTCTCGCAAGAGCGGATCGTCGTCGATCACGAGCAGACGCTGCTTCGTGGAGTTCACGAGCACGCTTGGGGCTTCCTCACCCGCAGCTGCACGTTCAGGCGCGACCATGAAACGCAGCTTGAAAGTCGTGCCTCGCCCAAGCGCGCTGTCGATCTCGATCTGCGCACCGTGACGCTTCGCCATGCCATATACCATCGCAAGACCCATGCCGGTGCCGCGCTCGCCTTTCGTCGTGAAGAACGGCTCGATGCAGCGCCGCTTCGTCTCCTCGTCCATGCCTGCGCCGCTGTCAATGATCGCGAGCTCGACACCCTTTGCATCGCCATGCAGCGCGCTCGTACGCACCGTGAGTGCTCCGCCTGAGGGCATGGCATCGACGGCATTGAAGATGAGATTCGTCAACGCATCGCGAATATCGCTTTCGGTACCGAGTATTCGGGGCAGCCCAGGCGTCAACTCCGTTCGCACATCGATCACGATGCCGCGCTCCTGAGGCATGTCGCTCCACCGGGCGCGCGTCAGCGTCAGTGCCTGCTCGATGAGAACGTTGAGGTCCACAGGCTCGAGCTCCGCAGCCTGGTCGCGCTGGCGATAGAACTCGCGCATGCGCGTGACAGTCTGCGCGACATCGGCGATGGAGCGCTGAATCGTGCTCAAGTATTGACGGGCACGAGCGCTCAAATCCGGCTCACGCTCGAGCAGCGATTCCGTATAGAGCGAGATCGGCGAGATCGCGTTGTTGATGTCGTGCGCCACACCGCTCGCCATTTGTCCGAGCGCGCGCAAACGTTCCTGCTGCAACAAGCTCTGCTGACTCTGTCGCAGGTTGTCGTAGGCGTCCTGCAAAGCCGCGTAGAGCTGCGCCTGATGACTGGCAAGCGCGACGTGCTCGCTCAACTGCCGCAGGAACTCGCAATCCGGACTGCTGAATGCATTTGCTTGATCGCGCGCGGCGATCAAGACACCGAATACTTTGCTCTCGACGATCAGCGGCGCTGCGACGAACGAGCGCAAGCCGGCTGCCGCGAGACGCTGCGGAAATGCGTTACGCACTTCGCTTACGTCAGGCTCATACACGAGCACGCCGCGGACGCAGCGGGACAACCCGTTCGCATCGATCGGCAACTCCGACTTCGGCTCGATCCCGAGTTGCTTCGCGCGCTCGATGCTCTTACCGCCGATCGTCTCGGCCGTGAGCTGTGTGCCGTCATACAGGCATACGCACCCGAATTCGATCGGGAGATTGTCTTCGAGATTGCGCAAGATGACTTGAAAGATGCTCTGCAGATCGAGCCGCTCGCCAATCGCACGCGTCGTTCGCTGCAGCAGATCCAAGCGGGCGAGCTGTGTCTGCAGTCGCCGCTCGTTGTCCTTGAGAGCCGAATTCTGAGCATCGATGCGTGCGAGCATCTGGTTGAACGCCGAGGTGAGCACGGCGAACTCACCCTCTCCGGTCGCGGGCGCTCGCACAGAAATGTCCCCGCGCTCGGACACCGCGCGCGCGGTATCCGCCAACGACAGAATGGGCCCGGAGATTCGATCCTGTAGAACACGCGACAAGAAGTACGCGAGCAGGAGCGAAGCACCCATGACGAAGGTGGCGATCAGACCGTAAAGCCAGAAGCGCCGATACATCGTACCGACATCAGCGCGCAGGTAGAGCGTGCCGAGCCGTTGATCCTTGAGCTCTTGCACTGGCTCGAAGCCGATGAGCCAGCCATCCGAGGCGAAATCGAATCCGTCGCTTCCCGCACGCTCCGGGACGAGCCCGTCGTCGGCCTGCTCTGGATAGCGGACGAAGATGATCCCGTTCTCATCGTAGAGCGCTGCCGCGGTGATGCTGGGCTCCGATCTCAACGCAGCCAGCACGTCATAGGCGCTGCGCTCGTCGCGAAACGCGAGCGCTGCGGTGCTGTTCGCAGCAGTGATGCGCGCAAGCGTGCTCACGCTCTCCATCAGACGGTTGCGGGACGCCACATATTCGTAGCCACCGAAGCCGAGTGTCGTAAGCGCGATGGCCGCAGCGCTCGTGAGCAACATGATGCTCATGAGGCGCTGGCGAACGGGGCGTGAGCTCTGCGGCATGCTAGCCACCCCTCTTCGCAAGAATCTGCGAGCTTCGCAACAGCTTCGAGCTCAAGCGCAGTCGCGCTTCTTCTGCAGCGTCTGGATTCACTTCCAAGCGCACGCGATTGCCTTCCATGAAGAAGCGAATCACGCCGCCCGCGCTCGCGAAATCGTCGGTCTCGCCAACGGTCAGGACCGATTCGCCTTTCAGGCTCTCGAGGACCGCGTGCTGCTCTTCGTTCGACGCGGAATTGACGAAGAGCACGTGACAGCCGCGCGCCTGCTCGACCTCGGCATGGCGTTGCACGACGATCGGCCGACCCTGAATGCTTTCTCCCTGCATCACAGTGTCGAGCTCTGTGCCGAAGGGATCCTCGCCGAGCACACAGACGTGCAAGGGCGATTCGGGCGCCTCGAAGGCCGCATCCGGCCATTCGACGAACTGTGCGAAGTTGAAGAGAAAGACCGCTTTGAGTTGGTATTCGGAGGTCGCGAGCGCGAGCGCGCCGCTTGCCAGCATGAGGCCGGCGATCGCGACGGACCATCCTCTTAATCCCTTCCGACGTCCTTGTTTTGCGCGCGGCTCCATTACGATTGTTGTTCGTCCATCAGCGTCATCGATCCGTCTGCCTTCCAGCGCTGCGCTGGTGGACCTACGGCGCGAAGTCGGGAACTTAACACAGCACGCTAAGTTGCAACGGTCGAAATGAGCGTAGTGGAAAACCGCCGCAAGAGCGACACGGCCTTGCTTGAATTCAGGGATTGCCTGAACGAGTCGAGGAGCTTGGAGCTCTGCGGTAGGTAAGAATATGTAAGACGTGCGCGCCCTGGATCTGCGCCGTCACCTCTACGCCGTTACATCTCCCACATACTCGAAGCGCGGCACGCTCTTGCCATCTCGATGCACCATCTCGGTGAACATCTCGAGCGAGCGAATCCACAGCCCGCGTTCGCCGTACAGCGCCCGATACACGACGAACTCGCGTTCGCTTTCCGAATCCCTCGCGATACCGATGACCTCGTACTCGTTGCCCTTGAAATGGCGATAGCGGCCAATACGCATGGAGCTCACCACATCAGGTCATCGGGTACGACGTATTCTTTGTAGGGATCGTTCTCATCCTGAGATCCCGCTTGGGGGGTGTGGGCGTCGAGAGCGATGACGGCCCGCGGCTCGCGCTCGCGAATGCGCTCGGCGATCTCCGGCGGTACGACGTCATAGCGACCCTCGCATCGAACGATGACGACCTCGCCACGAATGATCCGTTCGCGCAGCGCCGCATCCACGGGGAAGCGACGCACCTTCTCGCGATCGATGAAGTTGTAGTACTCGAAGCTTTCGGGCTTGGGCAACCGATGCTGCTCGATGAGCTGCTTGATCTGAGCCCAGCGTTCCTTGCGCTCGAGATTTTCCTGACGCTTGCGGTTGAGCTCCTGATCGCGGGCGGCCTTCGCCGCCCGCGCCTCGGCGGCTTTCCTCTCGTGCTCCGCCTGGCGGGCAGCTTTGTTCTTCGCCTGCTGGTGCTGTTCTCGATCGGCCTGTTTGGCCTGCTTCTTCGTGCCTAACCCGGCAGCCAGCAACTGCTCGCGCAACGACATGCTCATGAGCGGACTCGAAACCACGTGAGGAAGGGTCCGCTATCTTACGCAACCCGAGCGGCGCTGGGGATCGGGAAGGCCCAGGAAAAGAGTTGCCACAAAGAACACAAAGAGCACAAAGCGGATAGAAGATAAGCCGTTACAGTACGCCGCTCGACGCGCTCTGGGGTCGGGTGCTCGTTCGAGCTCTTTTTGCTCTTCTTCGTGTTCTTTGTGTTCTTTGTGACCGACTCAGCCTTCGGTACCGCAGCGCCGCTTGCTGCGGGTGCGGAAACTGCGGGTGGATCGTGTATCGACAACGATTGACGCCTCCTCGTACGATCGGGTGACCCGATTCTCCGCATCCCACACGAATCATCTTCCGGAGCCCCACATGACAACAGGACGTCTCGTATGTGTCGGAATCGGAATGACGCTCGGTGCGCATCTCACACCGCTCGCACGAAGTTACATTGAACGTGCGGATATCGTGTTAGGGGCCGTTTCCGACGGCATCGTCGAGTTGTGGCTTGCGAAGATGAGCTCCAATTTTCGCAGTCTGCAGCCGCTCTACAGGGAAGGTAAGTCACGCATGCAGACCTATCGTGAGATGGTCGATCTCATCCTTGCCGAGGTGCGTGCCGGTAAGCAGGTGTGCGCGGCCTTCTACGGCCATCCTGGCGTGTTCGCGTGGCCGTCTCACAAAGCCATCGAGATCGCGCGCAACGAGGGCTTTCCTGCGCACATGGAACCGGGGATCTCGGCGGAGGACTGCCTCTACGCGGATCTCGGGATCGATCCAGGCAAACAAGGCTGCCAGCACTATGAAGCAAGCCAATTCATGCTGTTCGAGCGGCGGATCGATCCCAGCGCGTACTTGATCTTGTGGCAGGTGGGCGTCGCCGGCGATCGGTCTCTCGCGAGATTCGCAACGACGCAGGCCCATCGCCAAGTGCTCCTCGATGTGTTGAGTCGCGACTATCCCCTCGAGCACGAAGTGTGCGTCTACACCGCCGCGACATTACCGACCGATGAGCCGCGCATGGAGCGTATCAAGCTGCGCGAGCTCGCGAGCGCGGACATCGACATGCATGCGACTGTCGTCATCCCGCCGACCCGAGCCATGAATCCGAACGAAGCCGTGCGAGCGCGGCTGGAACAGCTGGACGCGAGCGTGCAGACGATGTGAGCGCGACGATCCTTCCGAGCTTCCACTTCGCGACTCGTCGACTCGCGTTCCGGCCCATCCTCGAAGCCGACGCGGAACTGTGTTGCGCGCTTTATTGCGATCCTCCCACCATGCGCCTCGTGGGCGCACCGCTCTCGAGAGAACAAGCCCTGCGCAGTGCCGAGCGTATGCTCGCATTCACCCGCAGCCCGACACCCCAACGCATCTTTCTTGTCGTATGCGAGCACGAGCGAGCGATCGGCATCGCTAGTATCCAGCACATCGACACGCGACGTGGCACAGCCGAGCTCGGGCTCATGCTGCTGCCCCAAGCGCGCGAGCGCGGCTATGCCAAGGAAGCGTTTGGCGGGCTCGCGGCTCGAGCATTCGAAATATTGCCGCTCGATGAGCTCTGGGTCGAACACTCGACCGAGCATGAAGCGGCCGAACGAGTCGTGCGCGGCGTTGGATTCGCGCTGCAATCCGATCCCGCTAGCGAGGCGCGCACTGGCAAGAGGCGGTGGATTTTGAAAAGAGAAGGTCTCTCGCCAAGCACGCGAAGCAGATAGAAGAGCATTCGAAATCCGATCTCCGCGTCTCTGCGACTCCGCGAGAGTTACTCCTGGTCGGCGCGTCGGCACTTCCAAGAAATGATCTCGCGGAGGTAAGAAGGAGATGGAATCCTGATTCTTCCTTTGCGACCTTTGCGGTCTTTCGCGTCCTTTGCGAGACTTCTGCTATCCAAACGACCTTGATTACGTCAGGCCGCCAGTCGATTCGACAAAATAACCCCACCGACTTCGTGAACGCGTTCGCTATTCGCGCGTGACGCTCATTTCGCCGCCACGAAAACGTGTTCAATACGCTGCGGCGAGAGGTGGATCGGAAGTTGGACACAAGATCTCCATCGCCATGGAATGCGTGCAAAGAGTGCGCGTGAGCGAGGACGCCACGGGGAGACTGGCAGGATGAATGCTTCAGGAAGACTGGTCTGCATCGGCCTAGGCATGACGGCCGGCGCGCATCTCACACCTAACGCGGAGAGCCACATCGAACGATCGGACACCCTCTTTGCGGATGTGCCGAACGCCTTGTTCGAGGCGTGGTTGAAAGAAATGCACGATGACGTGCGCAGCTTGGAGTCGATTCGCGCTCAGAACCGTACGCCAAGTGACATCGACCGCGCTATTGCAGACGTCTTGCTCGCTGAAGTGCGTAAAGGTGCGAACGTCTGCGCCGCATTCTACGGTCACCCTGGAATCTTCGGTGGAGCCGCGCGCGCCGCGCTCCAAATCGCAAGAAACGAAGGCTACGCGACTCACCTGGAGCCAGGAATCTCAGCGGAGGATTGTCTATACGCCGACCTAGACATCGATCCGGGAAAGTATGGCTGCCAGCACTTCGAAGCGAGCCAGCTCATGCGATATCGCCGTTCGATCGATTCCTCCGCCTATCTGGTACTTTGGAATATCGATAGCCCCACGGATGCGCTCGTGGCGAAGTCCAATACGATCGCCTACCGTAAAGTGCTGCTTGATGTGCTCGCGGACGACTACTCGCCCGATCACACGATCGTCGTGTATCGGCCGGCGTCGTTGATGGATCGCAATCCTTACGTGCTCAAGCTTCCGCTCGCGCTTTTACCTTGGGCGGCAATCGGTCCGCACGCGTGCCTCGTGCTGCCCCCGGCCGCCGAGCTCTTACCCGATCCCATGAGACAGGCGCGTTTAGCAACCTTAACAACTCGCTAAGCGTGTACGAGGGGAACTTTCGGATTGGCGCCGACACGAAAGTGTCGTAAAAGCGCGGTGCAGACTACAGAGTCTTCACCGCGTCCCGTTGAAGAACGGGACCCAGAGCAACGAAGATAAGCCTGATTGTTGAGCACCACCGCGAGCTGCGCTCGTTCGGTGCGTTCTCTGTGGCGCGACGATTCTCGTGCGACGGAGCGTGTACTTTGGTTTTCACCGTCTCTTCCAAGGAGTAGGCTCATGCAAGATGTCATCAGCTTTCTGGATCGCCTCGGACGCGATGCCGCCCTCAAGCACGCCACGCTCGGCAAGCTCGATGAGGTGATGCGCAGTGAAGGACTCGAACCCACGATTCGCTCTGCGATCCTACGCAAGGACGCACAGGATCTTGCGACACTGGTCGGGGCCGACAAGGATCTGTGCTGCATGATCGCGATTCCAGGAGAAGACGACGAAGTGCCGTGGCACGGAGATGCGCTGCGAGCTTGAATCTTCATTCTCGATGAATCCGCAGCCGAGCTCGCTTCATTCGGCGAGCTCGCCTCCTGATCCGAATCTCACATCGCGACGCCTCGAACGAGCGGCGTTCGCAAGACTCTTTCTGGTTCCGCGGCACCTGACGAGATGGCCCCCGATTCGTCTGCGAAGCATCGCAGGCCTGCTGGCTTTAGCGTTGCTGCTGCAGGGTCCAGCGTTCGCACAGGACTCCGCGCTCGATTTGCTGCGCCAAGCAGATGCCCTGAAGACCTCCAACTACCCGCAGTTCGCCCAAATCCTGCAATCGATCGAGCAACGCGAAGGATCGCTGGCGCTCGCCGAGCGGCGTTATCTCCAGTATCTGCAAGGGTGGAAGAATGCCTATGACGGTCGCTACGAGGTCGCGATCGCACTTCTCAGCGACTTCATCGACCACGCGGAAGACGTCACGTTACGATTCCGTGCATACGCCACGATCATCAATGTGCTCACGCTCGCGAACCGCCACGAGGATGCCTACTCGCGGCTGACGCAACTGCTCGCGACGATGCCGCAGGTCACGGATGAGGATGCACGCGAGCAAGCGCTCGTCGTCGCCGCCCTTCTCTATAACCAAGCAGGCCAGTACGCGCTTGCGGAGAAGTATGCCGATGCGTTGCTTGCGGAGAACGAGTCCCCCACGGCTCGATGCAAAGCCGCGCAACTCAGACTCGAGGCGCTCTTCAAAGCACGTCAGCTCGGCGCTCGCGATCCGGAGTTGCAGCGCGGGGTCGAGCTTTGCGTGCATGCCGGCGAGTCCGGATATGCGAACGTCATTCGATCCTTCATCGCGCGCTTGCATCTAGCGGAAGGACAACCGAAGCAAGCGAGCGCACTGCTGGAGCGGCATCTCGCGGAAGTGCGCAAGTCCCGTTATCCCCGCCTCGTTTCGGAGTTCGAAGCTGTGCTCGCACAGTCGCATCTGGATTCCGGAAACATCGACTCCGCACGTGCGCTCGCGCAAGCTGCAATCGCAAATAGCGTGCAGAGTCAATTCACGGAGCCGCTCGTGATCGCCTACCGCGTGCTCTATGAGATCGCCCGCGAGCAAGAGAATCATGCTGAAGCCCTGCATTATCACGAGCGGCTCTCCCAGGCGGACAAGGGCTATTTGGACGACGTGAGCGCACGGCAGATCGCATATCAGAAAGTGCGGCACGAGACGCTTGCAAACGAGCTCGAGATCGAATCGCTCAATCGTCAGAATCAGCTTCTGAAGCTGGAGCGCGAGAACAATCGACTCTACATCGCGCTGCTGATTTCCGTATTGGGCTTCTTCGCCTTGTGGGCCTACAAGACGAAGCGATCCCAAGTGCATTTCATGCGCCTATCGCAACGGGATCCGTTGACCGGCATCGCCAATCGGCCGCACTTTACCGAGCGCGCAGAACGAACGTTGGAAGCCGACCGCAAGTCGGGGCGCGAGACTTCGATCGTCGTCGTGGACCTCGACTATTTCAAGGCGATCAATGACAAGTACGGTCACGCCGCGGGAGATCTCGTGTTGAAGCAGACGGTCGAGACCTGCGAGTCGCTGCTACGACCGTCAGATCTTTTCGGCCGCTTCGGCGGCGAAGAATTTGGGATTCTCCTTTCCGGATGCAGCCTGGAAGTCGCCCGGCAACGCAGCGAACGGATGCGCGAATCCATCGCCTCGGTCCGCGCCGGAGAACCCGGAATGGAGGCGAATGTCACCGCGAGCTTCGGCGTGTCTTCGACGGCTGTTTCAGGCTACGAGCTTCGCATTCTATTGGCCCATGCCGATGCGGCGCTGTATGCGGCCAAACGCGCCGGACGCGATCGCGTGATGCCATACTATCCATCGACGATGGTGCCCGCTGCGGAGATCAAGGATGCTCCGGCGGACATCGCCGATCGTGAGCTGACGAGTCGACCGACCTGAGGCTCGCTCGATCGCTTGCGTTAGTTCCCGGCTGCTCGCCGCAGCAGCTCGCCCAAGATCGAAATTCCCTTCTCGATTCTCTCAGGCGACACCGTCACGAATGACAAGCGCAGCGTGTTCGGCTGCGGATCGTTCGCGAAAAAGGGAGCGCCCGGCACGAACGCAACATTCTGTGCGATCGCCTGCTCGAGCAGGACGCGACTATCGAGCTTCGCGGGCAGCTTCACCCAGATGAACATGCCGCCCTCGGGCCGATTCCACTGCACGCTCGTCGGGAAATGCCGGCTCATCGCCTCGAGCATCGTGTTGCAGCGCTGCGCATAGAGCTTGCGGATCGTCGGCACATGTGCGTCGAGAAATCCGTCTTTGATCGTCTCGTACACGATGCGCTGCGTGAAGCTCGGCGTGTGCAGGTCGGCCGCTTGCTTTGCTTGCACGAGCTTGCGATGTAGCTCTTCAGGTGCGATCAAGAAGCCCACTCGTAGTCCAGGAGCCAGTACTTTCGAGAACGAGCCCATGTACACGATCGTCTCGGGGTTCATCGAATGCAACGTCGGCAACGCATCGCCCTTATATGAGAGCGCGCCATAGGGATCGTCTTCCAGTACGAGCAAGCCGCGGTCGGACGCAATCTCGGCGAGCGCGCGCCGTCGTTCGAGCGGCAAGCGACGTCCCGTCGGATTCTGGAAGTTCGGCAAGCAATACATGAATCGGGCGCCTTTCGTGAACGCTTCGGTGAGCTCGCTCGTGATCGGACCTTGATCATCGGAGGGCACCGACACGAATTGCGGCTCGGACAACGAGAAGGCCTGCAGCGCACCGAGGTACGTCGGTGTCTCGACGAGCACGCGGCTGCCGCTGTCGATCAAGACTTTGCCGAGCAGATCGAGTGCCTGCTGCGATCCCGTCGTCACGAGCACATTCGCAGGCGAGGCTGCGTACTTCGCCGCGATCCACTCACGCAACGCCATGTATCCTTCCGTAGGACCGTACTGCAGCGCCGCCGTCGGCGTGTCAGTGAGCACGCGCTGCGTATGCTCTCGCAACCGCTCGACAGGAAATGTATCCGGCGACGGCAAGCCACCTGCGAACGAGATCACCTCAGGCCGCTCGGTGACTTTCAGAATTTCGCGAATTGCAGAGCTCGTGAGCTTCTGCGCACGCTGAGAGAATGTCCAAGATGGCATGGCGAATATCGGAACCAAGAGTGGTGCAGCCAGTGTACGGCGAAATGCGTCAGCGGGCGCAGGGGCAGAATGGTCACCTGCGTGCCGGTACAGAAGAAGGCAGCCGTGCTATCGACGGCAAGGAAGCCTAGCGGCAGGGAAGCCGTGCGTGCGACGGCAAGGGAGCCTCTCGGCAGGGTCAGAGGAGAATGCACTGATTGAAGAGCCAGCTGAGCGACAGGCTGAGGCTGGATGTAGGTCGGATTTCAATCCGACCTCCTCTCGTCGGAATAAATTCCGACCTACACTTGAACGATCAACTGGGGTTCTTCCGTTCTGACCCTGCCGTGAGGCTCCCTTGCCGTCGCACGCACGGCTCCCTTGCCGGCAGGCCTCCTTGCCGTCGATAGTGCGGCTTCCTATCCCAGAGACCCTGATGAAACTCCTCAAACTCATCTCCAACCTCGGCTACGGCAGTCGCAAAGAAGTGCTGGCGATGTTTCGCGACGGGCGTATCACGGATGAACAAGGGGAGGTGCTGTACTCGGACGACAAGGTCGATCATGCGATCGTGCGTCTGGATGGTGAGCGGCTCGATCCACCGTTTCCGTTGACGCTCATGTTGCACAAGCCCGCGGGCTACACGTGTTCGAGGAGCGATCCGGGAGCGATCATCTATGAACTGCTTCCCGATCGGTTTCGGTTGCGCTCGCCCCTGCTGTCCTCGGTGGGTCGACTCGATCGCGATACGACAGGCCTTCTGCTCATGACCGACGATGGCGCGCTGTTGCATAAGATCGTCTCGCCGAAAGCCAAGCTCGAGAAAGTGTACGAAGCGACGCTCGCACGCGATCTGCGCGGCGATGAAGAGAAGACCTTCGCAAGCGGGAAGCTCAAACTCGAATCGGAGAAGACTCCGCTCGCACCGGCGAAGCTCGAAGTGCTCGGCCCGCGACACGCACGCCTCACATTGACCGAAGGTCGCTATCACCAAGCGCGCAGGATGTTCGCCGCAGTGGGCAATCACGTCGAACGATTGCATCGCAGTCGCATCGGTGGGCTCACGCTCGGAGATTTGCCCGAAGGCAAGTGGAGGCGGCTGACGGATGAGGACGTGGTGCAGCTCTTCCATACATAAGAAGCAAGCCGTGCGTGCGACGGCAAGGGGGCCTGTCGGCAGGGGAGCCGTACTGTCGACGGCAAGGGAGCCTGTCGGCAGGGTAGAGCAGAATGCAGTGATTGCGGAGCCAGCTGAGCGACAGGCTGAGGCTTTGGATGTAGGTCGGATTTCAATCCGACCTCCTCTCTCGTCGGAATATAAATTCCGAGCTACAGTGTTGAGCGATAGGCTTGGGCTTCTTCCGTTTTGACCTTGCGGATAGGCTACCTTGCCGTCGCACGCGCGGCTTCCCTGCCGATAGGCCCCCTTGCCGTCGATAGTACGGCTTCCCCGCCCCGCCTTATCGCTTGACGCCCTCAATCACCTTGAACCCTCTCGCCTCCGTAACGACTCGCACGGTGCCAAATTGAGTCGTGAGCACGGCTTCGTATGGAAGGTGTCGATTGGCAACGAGCCAGAGGCGTCCGGCGGGTTTCAACGCTTCAGCAGCGACGCTGATGAAGCGGCGGCCGATGTCGGGTCGGTCGATACCGCGTTGTGCGTGGAAGGGCGGGTTCGTCACGATCACTTCGTACTTCGATTGCAGCCCAGCCGTGACGTCGTGCCAGTGAAAACCGAGCATCGTTCGATCGGCAAATGGCGCGAGATTCACGCGCGCGAGCTCGAGCGCGCGATGCTCGGCTTCGTAAAGATCCAACGCACGAATGTCGGGACAACGCGTCAACAACTCGACGGACAGAAACCCGAATCCCGCGCCAAGATCCGCAGCGCGGCCTGCAAGATCGTTCGGTAGATTTTCTGCGAGCAGAGCGGAGGCAACGTCGATACGATCCCAAGCGAACACGCCCGGGCGACTCACGAAGCGGCCATTCTCGATCGCTCGCACCGCATCCAGCTCACGCCACTTCGACAACAGCGTGCGATCGATGTTGTCCCCGAGGTTCGAGGTCCAGAACACGCGGCACTTGTTCTTGCTTGCGACTTCGAGCGGACCTGCGAGCTTCTCGAGATCCGCCTCGCCCGAGCGCGCCCCTTCGTTGTTGCTCATGCTCGCAATCACGCGACCGCCCTCTGCCGTCGCTTCGATCGCCCGCGCCATCAGCGCCCGTGCCTCGTCTCGTTGCCGCGGGGGCAAGAGCATCACGAGTGGAAACTGACGTCGCTCATTCTGCGTCTCGGTTCGCACTTCGAAGCCCGCGCGGACCAAGGCATCGGCGTCCGGTTTGAATGTCTGCTCGCACACCAGTCCAGGCCACGCACGCTGCCGCAATGGCCAACCATCTCGCGCACGCAGGAACAACGCACCGCTTTGCGGCCACTGCAATCTGCCTTCGATGAAGGGCCATACGAGGGTTTCGAGGGCGGGGTCGGACATCATCCTGCGGAGAAGGGCAGCCGTGCTATCGACGGCAAGGAAGCCTACCGGCAGGGGAGCCGTACTGTCGACGGCAAGGGAGCCTAACGGCAAGGTCGGAACACGAGAAGCGCGAGCCGATCGCCTAACTGTAGGTCGGAATTTATTCCGACACGGTCGACGAAAAGCCCGGATCGAGATCCGCCTAGATCCAAAGCTTTGCCTGCCAACTCACCTCAGTCTTCTCTGACCCTGCCGATAAGCTTCCTTGTGACCACCGGAAAATCCCTAAGTGGGACCGTCGTGTGCACGGCTTCCTTGCCGCTAGGCTTCCTTGCCGTCGACAGCACGGCTGCCATTATTGGATCTCAATCTCAAACGGCCCCGCCGGCAGCGGTGCAGTGTCGAACAGCGTGCACACCGGGCTGTCCGCCCAGCAGAAGCGCACGCGAGTAGCTTCGTTCGCATTGTCTCCAGTGAGCTTCACCGTGTTGCCCTCGATCGATGCGAGCGCGTAGCGACACGAGCCGGGCTGCGCACCGCAGAGCTCGAAACCCGTCGGATGTGCGCTGCTGTATGCGACGAGCTTGCCGTCGATGTTGTCGAATTCGACGACCACAGCATCGTCCCGACGTGTCGCACTCTTCACTTCGGGTCCCGAGGGTGTGATCGATTCTCCGTAGATGACGTGACGCGCAGCCCGCGCGAGTCGGTAACCGACTTGCTGCTTGTTCGCAGGATGAATGTCCCAACGATCGCCTAGATCGATCGCCACCGCGAGACCTGCATTGCCATCCTTCTCGACGGCCCGGCGCTGTGCGGCACGCAAGCCAGCCCAGCCACTCTCCACCGGCTCGTAGGAAGGTTGACCGAAATTCGCGAGTTGCACGATGAGGAAAGCAGCATCGTTGCCGAAGCGTCCGCGCCAATCCGCCATCCAGTGATGCAATAGGTTCTCGTATGTTGCCCAATCGCCCGTATTCGATTCGCCCTGATACCAGAGCACGCCGCGCATTCGATAATTCCCAAGCGGCGCGATCATCGCATTGCCGATCACCGTTAGACCCGCTGTCTCATCCCACGGCGCACGCGGCGGTTCACCGACTGATTTCGGAACCATCTGGTACTCCCACTTACCTTCGAGCGGAATCGAAGTGCCATCCGCAAGCGTCAACGCGCGCGGCGTGGTGCCCCACGGTCCGCCTCGGCCCCAGAGATCCAACGCGTTCACGATGATCGTGTTCGCACCCGGCTTCAAGAAGCCTTTCGGCACGTCGTAGATGCGATCCGTATCCGGACCTGCAGTACTGCCGACAGTGCGACCATTCACCCAAGTGATGTCTGCATCATCAATCTTCGCAAGCGAGAGCTTCGCCTCTTGCCGCGCCTGCTGCGCATTCAGATCGATTGCGGCACGCAACCACACCATTCCGTTGAACGCGGCGAGCTCGGGCACACCCCACTCCTCCCAATGACGAAGCTCACCCGGTGCCGCGCGCCACTCGCCGAGTTTCGTGCCACGCCACGGCTCCACCGCTGGAACGCGAGTTTTCCACCAGCGCTGCCACACATCGCCCCAGCGCTGAATCGCTGCCTGCGGTTGCTTGTCCTTGAGCGCGAGGATCTCCAATCGATCGTCGAAGCCGCCTGCCGCACGCAGCGCATCCGTGCTCATCCACGGCTCGATGCGCGAGCCGCCCCATGACGATTGGATCAATCCCATCGGCACGTTGACGTGCTTTTGCAGCTCGCGCGCGAAATAGAAGCAGACAGCGGAGAACTCCGCGAAGGACTCCCGGGTGCTCGGTTGCCAACGCACGGGGGTACCGAAAGAACTGCGCGGGGTCGAAGCCGTCCCGCGCTTGACCGTGAGCAGACGGATCGAATCGTTCTCCGCCCGCGAGCTTTCGCCCCAGAAATCGAGCGCGCTGCTCGTTCGCATCTCCATGTTTGATTGCCCCGAGCACAACCAGACATCGCCGACGAGCACATCGGAGATCGTCTGCGACGGACCGACCTTGGCGCTCGCGGTCAACGTGTAGGGTCCGCCTGCAGGCATCGGCGCCAATTGCACTTTCCAGGCGCCGGTCTCGTCGGCTCGCGTCGTTTGCTCCGCGCCGTTGAAACTGACGCGAATCTCGTCTTCGGGCACACCGACGCCCCAGATCCCGATCGGACGATCACGTTGCAGAACCGCGTGGTCCTGAAACATTTCATCGAGCAACTTAGAGGGCGCTTCGGACGCGAGTGCCGCACTCGAAAGCAAGCTGCAAAGAAGAAGGCCCCTGACCCCCTGCCATTTCAACATTATTGTTCTCCGACCCGAGCCGAATAGCCCGCGGAGTGTTGCACACGACGCGACTCGGTTCATCCTGGGGTCGGAATTTATTCGGGCGGCAAATGAGGTGTCGGGTCAAAACCGACCTACAAGCCCGCCGGTTTGCCGAAGCCCTCTGTTGTGCCTTCCTGCTGCTTTCACGCTTGTTTCACGCTGGTATCACCGGCCATGTCACGCCTGGGGCGTACAAAGCAGCCCCTTACAGATCTACTCTGACCCGGGAGGCCTGCCATGCTGAGAGCATTACAACCACGCAAGCACGCCGTCGGACTCGTGTCCGCCGCGATTCTCTCCACGCTGTGTTTCGCCGCACACGCTCAAACGCCGGTGCACAAGCACTACGACGTCCCCGAAGAGGCGGGCACGCCCTCCCCCACAGGCGCGTTGGCGCCTCGCTTGCAGAACGTGGGCAAGCACGTCTTCCCCGTGACCTGCTACTCCGATCAAGCGAAGTTATTCATGAACCAAGGATTGAATCTGACGTACGGATTCAATCATGCGGAAGCAAGCCGCGCGTTCGCGGAAGCTGCGCGGCTCGACCCACACTGCGCGATGGCGTATTGGGGGCAAGCGCTCGTGCTCGGGCCGAACATCAACGCGCCGATGGCTCCAACGACCGAACCGCAAGCCAAGGAGCTCATTCAAAAGGCGCTTGCAATGAAGCATCACGTGAGCGAACGAGAACGCGACTACATCGATGCGCTCGCGGTCCGCTACACGGGCAATCCAGAAGATCGCGCAGCTGCCGACCAGGCGTACGCGGGTGCGATGCGCATGCTGAGCGAGAAGTATCCGGACGACCTCGATGCAGCGACGCTGTACGCCGAAGCGCTCATGGACCTGCGCCCCTGGAACTATTGGATGCGCGATGGTCGGCCGTATCCTGGCACCGACGATGTCGCGAAATCATTGGAGCGCGTCATCGCACGCAATCCTCAGCATCCCGGTGCGCTGCATCTGTCCATTCACTTGTGGGAAGCGTTCGAGCCGAAGAAGGCCGAGACCGCCGCGGATCGCCTGTTGACGCTCGCTCCCGCCGCGGGGCATCTCGTCCACATGCCTGGACACATCTATCAGCGCGTGGGCCGCTATGACGATGTCATCAAGGCGAACCAGCTCGCGATTCTCGCTGACGAAGACTACATCACGCAGTGTCGTGCTCAGGGGATCTATCCGCTCGGCTATTACCCGCACAACATCCATTTCTTGTGGTTCGGTGCGACGATGGCCGGCCAGAGCGATCTCGCGATCTCCTCTGCACGCAAGACTGTCAATTCGATTCCGAAGAAGGCGGTCGAGGAAGTGCCGATTCTGCAGACGTTCCTGCTCGTCGAAGATTTCGCCCTCGTCCGGTTCGGTCGCTGGGATGAGATCCTGAAGCTCCCCGCACTGAAGTACGAATCGTTGTTCACGCGCGGCGTGCGTCATTACGCTCGCGGCATGGCGTTCACGCGCAAGAAGAACTTCAGCGCAGCGGCGAAAGAGCTCGCGGCGGTGAAGAACATCGCTGCGAACCCGGAGTTGATCGCTACACCCGCCTCGATGTCGTTGAACCTCCCGGACGCGGTGCTGCGTATTGCTGCGGAATCCCTCGCCGGCGAGCTCGCTGCGGAACAGGGGAAATACGACCAAGCGATCGCGCATCTCGAAACTGCGGTCCGCATGCAGGATGCGCTCGCGTACACCGAACCGGATGATTGGCACTATCCGGTGCGGCACTCGCTCGCGGCTGTGCTCCTGCAAGCAGGTCGCGCCGGCGAAGCGGAGACTGTTTATTGGCAGGATCTGCGCGATCATCCAAACAACGGTTGGGCATTGTTCGGTTTAGCGCAGGCGCTGCGTGCGCAGGGCAAGGCCGAGGACGCCAAAGCGGTCGATGCCGATTTCCGCACAGCGTGGTCGAAAGCGGACATCGAGCTCACTTCGTCGAGGTTCTAGCGGAAGAAGTCGTTAGTGGTTAGTGACGCGTGATTCGTCAGAATGACTGGCGCAGCCCACAACTATCCCTCCCCCGCGGGCGGGGGAGGGTTAGGGAGGGGGCAGCCATCGGCTTCGTAGCGAGCACGCGTCTGAAGGGAGAGAGTCATGAAATCGAGCAGGCTCGCATTCTTACTGGTATGTATCGCGAGCATGATCGCTCAGTCCGTGTTGGCTGACGGCCCGCCGCGGAACAAACCGCGGCGGGTCGAGCCGGGCACGGAATATGCGAGCCCCGCTCTCGACGCATACGGTCGCGGTTACGCCTTCATCGAACGCGCGACTCGGTTCGATCAGGACGCTGCCGCCGCCGAGAACGAGCCGAGTCGAACAGCAGCGACCGAAGGCGCGAGCCAAGCTTATGAAGATGCGCTCGCTGCGTTTTCAGAAGCCGTGCATCTCGATGCCCGAATGTACGAGGCACATACCTACATCGGCTACGCGAACCGCAAGCTCGGTCGCCACGATCAAGCGCTCGAGGCATATCGCGCAGCTCTACGCTTGAAGCCCGATTACGCGCGCGCGATCGAGTACCAGGGCGAAGCCTTTCTGGGGCTCGATCGTTTCGCGGATGCAATATTCAACTACCAACGTTTGTATGCGCTCGAGACGGGGCAAGCGAAGAAGTTGCTTGCAGCAATGCGCAAGTGGCTGCAAGAACGGCAAGCGAATCCAGGATCGATATCGCCGGAGGAGCTGACTCAAGCAGCCGAATGGCTGAACGACCAAGCGCACACGACGGTCGAAGCGGTCGCTGAGCACGACACGCCGTGGTGATAGAAACGGCGAGCAACGACGCTCGCCCCGCGTCCATTTACATGCGATGAAAAGCGCCGGCGCCGGCAGCTGCGACCTGCGCGTCCTGCTGCGCCAGCATTCCAGAGACACCGATCGCGCCCACGATCTTCCCTTCGTTCAACAGCGGGATGCCGCCATCGACCGCGATCACGCCGGGCAGAGACAAGAGCCGCAAACTCACGCCTCCTTGTGCCAGCGCATCTTCGAACGCCTTTGTAGGACGCTTGAAGCGAACGGCGGCTTCGGCCTTCGCAATCGCAACTTGGATACTGCCGAGCTGCGCTTGATCGAGCCGCTCGAGGAGCACCAACTGAGCCGCGCTGTCGACGACCGCGATGATCGCAGCGAATCCATTCGCGACCGCTTCACGCTCCGCTGCGGCAACGACGATCTTCGCGTCAGCCAGTGAGATCGGAAGCCCGTATTCGACAACCGTCGGAGTTTGCATGATCGAAGTCCTCCGCAAGATCTAATCGTGCGACATGTTGGCCGCCCTCAGCCCATGCGAAGTTCGAGCACGGCAACCAGAAGAGCGCCAGACCGCTATGTGATCTGCGTCACATTCCGCAATGTCGAGAATGCTGACGAGGTCTCGGTCCGCCTTCAACCCTGCGACCGGAAATACATCGCAAGTTACTGGAGTAACTCCGTTTTCTATACCGTGGCACGTTTGCTGCCTTTGTCCCTGGGGTACGTAGAAAGCTCCAGCACGCATACAGCTCAAACCAAAGGGAACCGAATCAAGTGCGCTATCACATTGCTGCATCACTGACGCTGCTGCTCGCGGCGCAAGCCTCACACGCCATCGTCATCGACTTCAACGACGCTCCCACCGACCTCGGCATCATCGAGACAGGCGTCACCATCAGCGGATACACCTTCGAATCCGATCACTACCATCTGTTCGACGCCCGCACTGGTGAAGCGTGGAACGGCACGTCGTATATCGGTGAGGAGGGTGGCGAACGCGGCTATCCCATCAGAATGTCGCACGCCGGCGGCGAAACGTTCGACCTCGTCGGGTTCGATGCATCTGAGCTCTTGATCGGTTTCGGGCTCGACAGCGACTATCCGAACTCCAGTTTCATCGACGTGCTTGGCACTCTGGCGGACACCACGCAGATCACCCAACGGTTCACGTTGGACGGAATCTTGGACGGACGCTGGGGCTTGGACGACTTCCAGACCTTCATTGTCAGCCCGCAGTTCACGAACCTTATTTCTGTGGAGTTCCTGGGCTTCGCGCTTGATGGCCGCAACGGCGGCATCGCGCTCGACAACATCGTCGTCACGCCGACGAGCGTGCCTGAACCCGGTACGCTTCTGCTGCTTGGCGCTGGACTCCTTGGAGTCTGCGGCGCGCGTCGCAGACGAGTGTGACCGATTTCCACCGCTCACGAGCGTTTGCCTGATCCGCAAACGCTCGTTCTCTCACACCGGCGTATGTTGATGCACGACGAGCTGCCACGCTCGATCGCGCACATAGGTGCTGCTGATCAGCGCGACATACGGCTCGCTTCCCTTTCGCTGAGCTGTCGCCTTGTACACGAGCGTCGCCGCGTCGGTCGCGAGCGGCACGACGGCTGGATTCTCGATCCGAAAGGACTCCCATGGCTGCGCACCAAGAGTTTCCAGAATGGGCCCTCGCCCGTTGATTCTGATCCCGCCTGGAAACAACATCACCGCGTCTTCACGAAGCACCGCCGAGTAGAAATTCTTACCTGCATCGCCGGGCGTCGAGAGCGCACGCCATCCTCGTTCTTCGAGTTCGAGCAGCTCGTGCATATCCATCACTCCTACGCCGAACCTCGCGCGCTCGAAAGCGCCGCGAACAGTCCAAGTCCGATAAACATTCCACCGCCGAGCCAGCGACCCGCTGCACGCGTGCGACTGGCTCGCAGTGCAGGTGCAATGGCACCAGCCGCGAGAGCGTAAGCGGTATCCGTGCCGGCGGCGATCGCTACGAAGATCGAGCCGAGCGCGACGCTCTGAACCATCGTTGGCGCGTTGGCGCTCAAGAACTGCGGCAGGAAAGCGGCGAAGAAGATCGCCGTCTTGGGATTGAGTAGCGCGACAGCGAAGCCGTCGCGGAACACGCGGCCCAGCGGTGCCTCAATCGGCACTGGAGCCGTGTCGGATGCCGGTGGCGAGCGAAGCATCTGCACGCCAAGGTAAACGAGATAGAGCACGCCCGCGTACTTGACGACCGAGAACGCGATCGAGGACACCGCGAATACAGCCGCCAAGCCCAGTGAAGCAGCGATAACATTGCCCAAATTGCCGAGCGCGACGCCTCCGACCGAAGCGGCGCCGTAGCGCCGCCCCTGAACGATGCTGCGAGTCACGATGTACAGCACACCGGGTCCAGGCGTGACCGCAAGCACCAGACTCGCGATGAGAAACGCGGATAACAACGGCCAAGGCGGAAGAAGGTCGATCATCATCGAGGCTCAGCCGTTCTGGCCATGTGCCAAACATCGCGAGGGACTAGAACATAAGAGCCAGGTTCGTCCAATCGCCACGCTTCGCTCCTCGCCGAGTTCCTCCAGCAAGACGTGGCGGGACCCGAGAGCAGCATGACCCACTCGTCACCCGCAGGATGACGCTCCCACATAGACCATGACTCCGAGAACGAGAAGGCAGACATGAGCCTGCCTTGGTTCAGCTCCGAACGTTTTCCGGCAGCCAACTCCTCCCAGAAAGATTTGAACACAGGGAATCGCGTCGGTCTCTCCATTGTCATGGCTCCCGATACTCACGTTGATGCGACGGGTGCCATCCACGTTCGGGCTTTTAGGCACGTATCGCATGGTGGCTATCGCCCGCCAAGAGGCTGCCAATGCCCATGGTCGTCACGCGCCACGAACGCAGGCCGCCCTTCTTCCACCGACCATTCCTTATTGAACGGCATCTCGGATTTTAGGACTTTCCACTTGCCCCCTGTCTTACCAGAGGACCAAGCGAAGTAATGCCAACCGTCATCCGAACCCAAGTACATCGTATGGGATAGGGGATCGACTCCGTAGCTCTTGAAGTCAGTTGCAGGGATCTGGATCACTTTGCCGGAGACACAACCTGCTAGCAGGACTGATGCCGCAATCAATGAGATTCGCATAGCAGACTCCTACGGACGCTCTCTCTACGCTCATGCCGCTTCACCTTACTGCGCCGGCAGATGAAAGCTCATCTCGCCACCGCCTCAACCTCGCTAGGCTCTCCTGCACTTCGTCGCGCGGTGGCGCAGACTGCCCTTCGATCACTCTTGTATTGGAGCACGCTCCGATGCGAACCGGATCATTCGACGTTGAGAAGACGAGCAGTCTGTCACCGATGCTAATGCGCGTGTTATCGCAGGTGATCTCTTCCATTCCGCTTTGCCAATCGCTGACCGGTCGAATGGTGTAGATGCGCACGTCGAAATCGGTCGCCGTGCCCTTGAACACTTCTTCAACATTCAGCTGGTAATCGATCTCCAGCGTGTGTGTGCCCGTTCGCGCGGATGTCGCTGCTGCGACGATGCCGACAAATACACGGTCGGAGGCATCCCATGCAGCTCGATCGACCTCCTCAGGAGAGAAAATCTCTCTTGGGCAGTGACCACACGCCCACGCAGACGGCACGACAAGCGCGAGCCCGACGATGGCCATTACGCGCGTGAGTTGTGTTCCCATGTTAGACCCCCATCGGCATGCTCGGGCGCACGCCTCTTCGCGTGCGTCTTCGCACGTTGCCTTCAGCTCACAGTTCGGGCGTACTTCTTCAGCTAGAGCACACCTTCTCCCGCCCGATTGTTATGACGGCCTGCCGGGCTCGAAGCTTTGTGTGAGCAAGTATTCCGCGCATCGACACTATTTCCGCCTGAGGAGAACAAGCGCCCATACGCTCAACCCAAGCGCTGCGATGGACGTACCCAAGAATGTCGGATTCCTAAGCAGCCAAGCTCCTTCGGAAAGCAACCGCGCAGCGTGGGCGACCACGACCAATCCGAACACGATCCCAGTGACGATGAGGTAGACCTTCATAGCGGCCGACAATCGCAATTGCTCCTGTCTAAAAGACTGCGCGCAGATGCCCGCGCCCTCGCACGTCGGCCGCAGCGCGATGCTTCGCTCGTGGTGTGATTGCCTGGACCCATCACATCCACGTCGCACCGTCCTCAACAACAGCCTTCGTGCGGAAGTCCGCAATCTGTCTAATGAGGGCGAGGGGCAGCGGTTTATCGAGCGGAAACTGCACAGTGCTGCTCGAGGTTTTATATCCCTTCAGCTCCTTACTGAACGCCTTTATCGCCGATGGCGTCGGATACAGGCTGATGTGATTCCTGTGCGCGGCATACATGAACAGTATGGTGTCGTAGAAGACCGCTGGCGAGCTCCACTTAAGCCCTTCCTCGGCGTCCGGCGCTGCTTGACGGAGGCACCGTCGCATCTCGCGGAGTCTCTTCTGAGCGTGCGCAGGCGCCGCTGCGATGTATTCATCGATGGTTCTTGGTTTTGTTTTCGTGTTCTGCATTTTTGCGACCGAGGTAAACGGTGAGCCGCCGCGCGAGGGCGCAGCGTTTACTTAGGGGCTTGCGAACCGATTGCTGGACTGTCAGGCATCCCCCCCTCTCCAGATCAACTTTATCTCTAATCCCACCGGGCGCCATAGGGATCCTCCGGATGCTTGATGTCGCGCGTGATGTGCGCGCTACTTCAACGCGTACGCTTCTGCTTCCGGCCGCGCGGACCGGCGACTTTCTCTCGACGTCCGTTGCGCTCGAGCACATCCATGAGCCACGCGATGCCAGCGTCCTTGAGGGCGACGTGCGGGACGACCAGCTTCATCTGAAATCGAGTGATCTCGAATGGCGCTTCGATCCATTGCAATCCGAACAGTTTTGCATGCGTACGCATCAAGCTCTCCGGGAGTGTGCCGAGCAGGTCGCTGTCCGCGATCAGCGCGAGCGCCCACATGAAGTTCGGAACCGTCATCACGACTCTGCGCGAGCAACCTTGCTTCCCCAGGATGTCATCGACGAACCCATGCGTGTCGCCTGTGCGCGAGACGAGCAAGTGCCGAGCCGAGCAGTATGTTTCGAGCGTTGGGCGCTTGCGGAACGGATGGTTCGCACGAGAAGCGACGACGAAGCGCTCTTCGAAAAGCTCTCGCGCTGCGAATCGAGGCGGAAGCTCCGCAAGCGGATAGAGCGCGACATCGATCTCACCCGCATCGAGCGCCGCCAATGTTTCCATCGGCAGCACATCGCGCACGCTCACAGCGATGCCTGGCGCTTGCGCTTCGATCTCGCTCAATGCAGGCGGTAGTGCAACCGCCGCAATCGCGTCCGCTGCACCTATTCGGAATCGTCGCTTGGAGCGACGCGCATCGAACGACTCTGCACTCGCCACGACTTCGCGAACCTGCGCGAGGATCGCTGCGATGGGTTCAGCGAGCGCCGATGCAGTCGCGGTGGGCACCACGCCCTTCGGATGCTTTAGGAACAGTGGGTCGTTGAACGTATTTCGCAGCCGCGCAATGCCATGGCTGACTGCGGATGCGGACAGATGGAGCTTGTTTGCCGCCCGCGCGACGTGACGTTCCTTCATCACCGCCTCGAATAACACGAGCAGGTTGAGATCGACGCGCGCGAGATCAATCTCGTTCAGCATATTGCTGAAATCATATCACTGGCTTCATAGGCCACGCTCGGCAACGCTATCCAGCACCGTTCGGCTGCGCCGTGGACATCTCTACAGGGCGCAGCTACCCACTGCTGGAGAACCGAAGATGAAAATGCCTATCGTCAGTATGGCCATGATGTTGAGTGCGAGCGCCTGTGTGTCGACGAAGCTCGATGCCGCCATTGCTTTGGATGCCAGGCCGGTTGTCGCACGCAGCGCGATCGCGCAGGTACCGAGCAAAGCAGCAGAGGTGGTCGCGTTCTGGCAGGAAGCAGGACCGCAGATGTGGTTCGCGAAAGACCCGAACTTCGATCGTGAGTTTCGCGAACGCTTCGCGCGCGAGTACGACCGCGCCTCACGAGGCGAGCTGGACGAATGGGCACGCACGCCCGATGGCGCGCTCGCGCTCATTCTTCTGCTCGATCAGTATCCGCGCAATTCGTTCCGCGGCACACCCAGGATGTACGCCACGGATGAAGCAGCGCTCGCGCTGGCCGATGCGGCGATCGCGGCTGGATTCGATCGGCTCGTTGAACCTGACCTGCAGCTCTTCGTGTACCTCCCGTTTGCGCACTCGGAGCATTTGTCCCATCAGGAGCGCTCGGTGGAGCTCGCACGTCGATTAGGCGAGCCGTCCCTGAGCCACGCGCAACACCATCACGACATCATCAAACGCTTCGGACGCTTCCCGCATCGCAATCCGATCTTGGGACGCGCGATGAAATCGGAAGAGCAAGCCTACTTGGACAACGGCGGGTTCAAAGGCTGAAAAAAGTGCACCGACGCTCACCGCGCCGGTGCACTCTGCGGACTTTAGAGCTCCGGAGGGGGAGGTGCGAAGTCCGCAGTAGAAAGGAGATTCGGCTGAACCGTGACGTTCTGCGGCGTGAGGAAAGCAAGCTCGTCTTCGGCCGCCGGATCATCGTCACTGCACGTGAACGCGACGGTGTACTGACCCGGCGGCACGAACGCGGCTCGATAGCCGTACGCAGTACTGCCGTTCTCGATCCCTACGCCGGCGACGACATAGGGATCGATGTCCGGTGCACTCGCTTCGTCGATATCGTCGGCGACGACATCTTGACCTTCGAACACATAGACCTTCGGCAGACAATCGTCGGTGACCAGTGCGCTGTCGACGATGCCCGCGATCGCGCCTACGTTGGCATCATCGACGATGCGCAGCGTGGGGCGCATCAGATATGCCTGACTGCAGTCCGGTACACCGCCGCTCTGACCGGGCGGCGCATGGATGGACTTGCGCAGATCGAAGTCGATGGTGAGCGCGACGCTCCCATCCGCGGGAAGGGTGAAGCCACGATTGAGCTTCAGACCGGACTCCGCACCTGACGGGACGCGCAGCTCGCATTCCTCGCCTGTCATCTGCACGAGATAGGAATCGCGGACGTTGGGTACGTTGTCTACGATCAAGCGAATCCATTCGTAGTTGCCCGCGGGCAGCGTGATGTCATCGAGCAACAGCGCCGCGCGTCCCTCTTGATACTCGAGCAAGTTCAATTGGCGCGCAGAGAGCGACTCGACGATCTCCGGCTGCGAGCCTTGCCGCTTGAAGGCAACTCCACTGAACTGCACGACGACACTCATCGCATCATCGACGGGGGCATCGGTGATCGAGAGGCTGAGTTGTCCCGTGGCTTGCTGCTCACCACCTCCCCCACCGCCGCCGCCACAAGCCCCGAGGCCTGCGCACATCAGCATCGCCAATCCGGTTCGTATCGCTATTCGCATCGTCATCTCCGCGTTTGCCTGAGGGCGGCGAGAGGGGAACTGCCCGTTCTGGTGTCCCGCTGTTGTTCTCGCCGTCTTGGCTTCACACGGGCGCGGGACCGAAAGGGTTCCAACCGCTGCCCGCCTGCTTGACATGGAACCATTCGACGCGCCGCTTCGTGTGCGATTTAATGAAGCGCATGGGATGGGGGAAATCGGGGCGTAGGCCGTCTGGAAACCCGAGCGCGGCCGAGTTCGAAACACTGGTGCGCGGGCACATCCCGGCCCTGTATCGCTCTGCCTATCGTTGGACGGGCACGGTCGATCGCGCGGAGGACCTCGTTCAAGATCTGCTCGTGCGGCTCTATCCGATGCTCGATCAACTGCGGACTCTCGATCAAATCCGACCGTGGGCGATGCGGGTGATGTATCGGATCTTCGTCGATCAATTGCGTCGTGAGCGTAGCTCGCCTGTGCAGTACGGTGCGCCACAGGCGAGCACTCATGATGAAGACGAGGGCGAAGGCGCTTCCGTTCTCGATCCGTCCGAAGAGCCGCCGGCGCTCACAGAGCAACAGCTCACGCAAGAGCGCCTACTGGCCGCTTGGGAACACTTGGCGGAGGAGCATCGGGTCGTCCTTTCGATGCACGATGTCGAGGGGTACAGTTTGAGCGATCTGGCCACCCTGCTCGACGTGCCGCTCGGTACGATGAAGTCGAGATTGCATCGTGCTCGTGCAAGACTGCGCGAGCTGCTGGCGACGGAACGCTTTTGAAGGTCCGCCCGTGTAAGAGAGTGAAGCCTCGAAACGTGGACGAACGTGAGTAACGATCAAGACAAACTGCTGCAGGCGCTGCGCAACATGCCCGCACCGGATCCGAGCCCGGAGTTCGTGGAACGGGCACTTGCGAAGGCGACGGGTCGCGGCCCGGTTGCGAGCTCTCGCGCACGGCGCCTGTTTCGCTCATGGGAGTTGTGGGTAGGGGCAGGGTTGGGCGGGGCGCTTGCCGCCTCGCTCACCTTCTTCATGTTGCGCCCGCCCGCGACGT
This sequence comes from Pseudomonadota bacterium, assembly GCA_023417315.1. Taxonomy (GTDB): domain Bacteria; phylum Pseudomonadota; class Gammaproteobacteria; order Steroidobacterales; family Steroidobacteraceae; genus Steroidobacter. The sequence continues at coordinate 157,117 of JAEZFW010000072.1, read as the reverse complement.
TCCCCCCAGCAGCCGCAGTTTCAATCGCGCTCAACGAAACACGCGAGATCGACGTGATCATCGATTCCGAACGCGAGTTGGATGATGCGACGATCCGTATCGCGGTCACTGGGGGCGTCGCACTCGATGGTTTCGAGAACGAACAGCACATCGACTGGCAGGCGGACCTCGATCGAGGCCCGAATCTGCTCACGTTGCCCGTGATCGCGCGTGGTAGGGGAGGGGCACGGCTCGTTGCTATCGTGGAGCACGAGGGTAAGACGCGCACGATCACGGTAAACCTCAACGTGACAGAACCAAAGGCGTCGGAATCATGAGCGCCGGGCTCCATCCGCAGCGGTTTGCAGACGGCTTGCCTTGGCGGTATCGGCCAGTGATGATGCGCACTCACGTGTCGAGCTTGCTCCTACTCGCGTTCACGGCTCAGTGTGCAATGGCACAGGAGAACAAAGTGGAGCCGAAGGGTGACGAGCTCGACGTCACCATGCAGATCATCACGGATCCGGATGCGAGGAAGCCCGACGAAGTCGTTCGACGCATCGAGTTGCCGCCGCGCAAACCGGCGCAGCCCGCTGGGCAGGATCGCGCCGGAAAAGAGGGCGAATCCAAAGGCAACCAGGGAAAAGGCGAATCTCAGGGAATGGGTAAAGAGATGTCCGAGCGCGCTAAAGAGCGTGCTCAGGAAGCCGCCGAAGAACGAGAAAAAGCCAGACGCAACGAGCGCAACGAGCGCGAACCTGGTCCGCCCCAGGATCCGCCGAATCCGCCCAGACCTCGTCCGCCGCGCGGCTAGCCGGCTCGCGTTCGCACTCTTCCTGATCTCCACAGCCGCGCTCGGCGCGGAAGAAGATGCGCGTCGTTTGTTCGAGATCGGTCGCACTGCGTTCCAGGAACAGAACTACGCAGCAGCGCTCGAAGCATTCGAAGCCGCGCTCGCCGCCGAGCTCAACGGACCGGCAGTTCACTTCAACATCGGCGTGACGGCGTACCGACTTCAAGACTACGACCGCGCAGAGCGCGCCTTCCGCGAAGTCGCTCGCGAGCCCTCGATGGCCGCACTCGCCTACTACAACCTGGGGCTGATCGAGCAACGACGCGGACACACGGAACGCGCCAGAGGGTGGTTCACGCGCACGGCCAACGAGAGCCAAGACGAGCGACTGCGCGAGCTTGCAAGGGCTCAGCTCGAAAGAGTGCCCGCCACGCCCGCTCGAGATTGGGCAGCCTATGCGTCGGCAGGGCTGGGTTATGACGATAACGTCGCCTTAGTGTCGGATTCCGATGTGCTCGGGGTGAGCGGCCTCGAGGACTGGTTTGCGGAGGCCCAGCTTGCCGTGAGCACGCCGCTGTCGACGCCCATGCGATTCGACGGTGGCCTTTTCGCGATCGACTACATGGATCTCAATCAATTCGACCAGCTCGGCCTGTATGGCGGTGCGCGCTATCGTTTCAGCCCCGCCGGATGGAAGCATCAGCTTGCGGTTCAGCTTGCACACTCGACGTTGGACGGCGAGGGTTTCGAGAATCGCGCGCTGGCTACGGCTCAAACGCAGCGCTCGCTCACCGAAGATTGGAGCCTCCGAGCACGCTATCGATTCAGCTACATCGATGGGTTGAACGATTTCGAGAGCGTGGGAGGACAGCGGCACGAAGTCAGCGCCCACGTGGATCGATCCTTCGCGCTGTGGGATCTTGGGTTTTCATACGAGCTCGAGCGCAGCGAGCTCGACGATGATGCTCTGTCCGCCACGCGTCATGAGCTGCGGATGAATGTCGAGCGCGACTTGATGGCTGGCTGGACAGGCGAAGGCGGTGTGGCGTTACAGCGCACGCGTTACGTGCAGGGAGACGATGAGGAGACTCGGACCGAGCTCGTGGTCGCAATCGCGAGATCCTTCGGCAAGAGCTGGCGTGTCATCGCCCGCTATGCGCGCGCGGACAACCGCGCCGATATTCCAGAGTTGAATTATGGACAGAACCGAGTGGTCGTCTTCGTGGAAGTGCTGTTGTAGCGACTGGATCAAGCGCATACGTTCGTCGTGACTCGGCGTGCACACGGCGTAGCTCCGACTGAACGTACGGATACACACATACGTCACCCCGGCGGACGCCGGGGCGCAGGCATTCCCTCTCACTGTTGTCTGGATCCCGGCCTCCGCCAGGCCTCCGCCGGGATGACGCCGGTAAAGGAGCCCGGCTTTTCTCGTCACTTCACACGGGTTAGCGAACGACTGGTCTCTCTATCCTGCCGCGTAGGCTTTCGTGCCGATGCATTCATGCCGAAGGCCTTCCCGCCGCGAGGCTTGCGTGCCGACGAAGCTCGGCTGTCCATCTAACTCTTCCCCTCCGATTCATCTTCCGCAAGCGAATCGACGAGCGCGTTTGCGATACGGCCATAAAAGGCTTGCTGCTTCTCGATCGCATTCGCCATCGACTGTCGATGCGACATCCGGCCCAGCTGCGCGAAAAACGCCAGAGCATCGCTGTAGGTCGCCACCAAGTGTTCGCGGATCTCTTTCGGCAACGAGAGGAGATTCCGAATGATCTCTTCTTCTTTTGCGTGATCTGGCTCCATAGCGGCCCTTTTTGTTCACACCATCAGTGACGAACACGAACGAGGGGCCGGAAAAGGTTCCATCGGAGACAATGCATGTGCCGACGTCGTCAGTTGGCGTCAGTGCGATGCGTGCGGCACGGGAACTTTGGCATCTGCCAACGCCTTCTTTCGCAGGTCTGCCTTCCACGGCGCAACGTTTGGTTACACCAATGGCAAGCGGCATCGATGTTCTTATCGTGGATCACAGTGCGCTGGAGGCGGAGCTCACTTTGCTTGCAGTCAGGCGCGCAGCGCCCTACGCGCGAACGCAGTGGTTCAAGAGCAGCGACATGGCGCTGCAATATTTCTTCGCCAAAGGCGAGTTCAAGAATCACACCCCTCGTTTGCCACGCCTCGTGTTGCTCGAGCTGGACATCCCGACCTTCAACGGGCTGAGTCTGCTGGATGTGATTCGCGCCCATCCCCTCACCGAGACCATCCCGGTCGCGCTCCTGAGCCGGCGCTGCAATCCAAACGCGTTCAAACGCGGCGATCTATTCGATGCCGATGCGTACATTCACAAATCGAGCGATCCCGAAGAGTACTGCGATCAGCTTGAAGGCTTGCTGACTCGTTGGGTGCCGCAAACGCCGGTGCTGCGACTTCACCCAGCAGCGTTGAAACCCGCGGTCGCCTTACGATAACGGGCGTTCCGCGCGGCTCGCATGGACCGTTCTGCTATGAACGCTTCGCCGCGGTCAGCTGCTTCTCGTAGCGCCATACTTCCAGCGGAAAAATGCCATCCGGCGTGGGAAGCTGGTTGATCATGTTACCCACGCGAAGCCACCCGCTCTTCTCATAAAACTTCGCTGCCCGCTCGTTGCCGATTGCGCACGCGAGCCATGCGGTCGTCACACCGTGAGCAGCCATTCGTTCTTCTCCATCGGCCAGCAGAGCGGCTGCGACGCCTGTACCCCGCGCAGTCCTCGCTACGTAGAGCTGATAGAGCTCATCATTCTGGATGACACACAAGCCGAGCGGTTCGCCCATGGTGCCCACCACCCGTACATGAGACAGCGACGACTCGAGTCTCTCTCTGAAGCTTTCGAGCGTGCGATAACGCGCGAGCTCGGGAGGAAGAATCTTCGCGTGCGCGTCCTGCCACCCGTCGAACCATAGCTTCGCGAGTTGCTGGAGCTCTTCTCGCTCGGCCCCTCTGATGTCCATCGTCATCACGCCGCGCTCGTCATGAGACCGTTGTATCGGTTTGCATGAGAATACTGCCAAGCTTTGTTGGAGCCAATGTGCGAGCGGTGCATGCATCGATGCTCAGCGCCAACGTCACGACTGCCGAGCGAACTGACGTACGGCGAGCCCGCCGAACAATACGATGACGCCAGCAAGCACGGCCACGCACATGACAGGATCCATGAAGCTCTTCCCGCCCGCGGCCGCGATGACGAGCTGATCCACATAGAACGTCGGCCAGATGATGGCCCACGGAGCCAGGATCTCAGGCAATGGGAAGAACATTCCGGAGAGATACATCATCGGGAAGTAGATGACGTTCACGACGCCGGTCGCAGCAGCGCCCGAGACCGTCGCGCCAATGAAGAATCCGATGGCGCTGGCAGCGATCGAACCGAGCAAGCTTGCGAGCACGACGTTCACCAGCTGCGGGATGGTCAACGTCACATTGCCCCACGCCAACCCAATGGAAATCAGCACGCCCGTGACGAGGACCACCACGCCGAGCGCCATAAGCAACTTCGCGAGCAGATTCGCGCCGATCGGCATCGGTTGGGCTCGCTTGACCCTGAGCACGCCGGATTGTCGCTCGGCTGCCAATCCCATGCCGAAACCGAACATACCGGGCGTGGTCGCGCCGAATACGATGTAGGACGCGAACATGTAAACGGCAAGCTGCGGATCCTTCGCTGTGTTCTCGCCGAAGACGAGCGTACCTATCAGAAGGTAAAGCATGATCGGCAAAGCGAGCATCGGGACGACGAAGCCCGGCGTTCGAATCATGCGCAGGAGCTCGTACTTCGCTTCCAGTAGGTAAGCGCGCAGAACGCGTCCTGCGCTCATCGGTGCGCTGCGCGCGGTCAGATCGCGAAAGATGGAAGTCACGGTATTCATTAAGCAGCTTCCTGTGTGAGTTCCACGAATGCTTCGGCTAGACCTGCGCGGCTGATCTCGAGCTCGCGTACGTTGGGGTCGCTGATGAGTAGATGACGTGCAACGATCTCGGCATCTGTGACTGAGATCGAGACGCGCTGGCCTTCCAAGCTCGCGCTGGCAACGCACGGCCAGTGACGAATCTGATCGACATTCAGCGACGTCACACATCGAATCGTTTTTCGCGACACGAGTGCCTTGACCTCAGCGACGCTTCCTGTCGCCACAATGCGCGCCTTGGCGAGAACGGCGATACGATCTGCAAGCGCTTCCGCTTCCTCTAGGTAGTGCGTCGTCAGCACGACCGAGCAGCCTTGCTCGACGAGCGAGCGAACCGTCCTCCACAGCACTTCGCGCGCCTGAATGTCGAGCCCGGTCGTCGGTTCGTCGAGGAACAGCAACATCGGCCGCCCACACACTGCAAGCGCGAACTGCACGAGGCGCTGTTGACCGCCGGAGAGATTCGCGTACGCACGATCCGCGATCGCAGCGATCTGGGTCATACGTAAGACTTCCTCGAGCGGCAATGGTGAAGCGTAGTAGCTGGATGCAAGCTCGATGAGCTCATGCACGCGTGCTTCCGGCGGCAGCGCGACCTCCTGCAACATCACGCCCACTTGTCTGCGAGCTTCGATCGACTCGGGAAGCTCATCGAACAACGAGATGATTCCGTCGTCGGGCTCTTGCAAGCCGAGCAACAGTGAGATCGCTGTCGACTTGCCTGCTCCGTTCGGGCCGAGCAGCGCCAAGACCTCTCCGCTTTGAACTTGTAGATCGATACCGTCTAGCGCCACGGTTGTGCCATAACGTTTATGCACGCCGCGCAACTCCGCCACGACGCGCGAGACGGCGCGTTCCGTCCGCTCGTGCCCATCCTGCGCGCGACTCGTAGCAGGCTCCGTTGCTATGCGTGCACGACGACCATTGAGGATGGAGCCGATCACCGTGTCTCGAACGCAGTAGTGATAGCTGAGCAGCAGAATCGCGACGGTCACTGCGACGATGCCGACGAACTTGATGCTCCAATGCAGCGGCCAGTCGAGCACGATCATTTGAATCGCGAACACGAGTGGCAGATGCGCGAGGTACATCCAATACGAAGCATCGGCCAAGTAGCGACGGACTGTGCTCTGCGCCGAGCAGAATCTCAGCGCGACGCCCACCAAGCCCAACACCCAGGTCCACATGGCGAGCGTGTAGCTTGCGGCGTACGCCATCTTGACCGCGGCATCCACTGCGAAGGGGTTCGGTGCTTTCTGCACGAGCCACAGACTGAGCACGGTGAATCCCGCGGCCGCAATCAGAGTCAACGCCCAGTTTCGCTTCCAAACTGCCAACAGGTCGCTTTGCCTGTGCACGCACCAGCCGAACACGAACGCTGTGCCGTAACCGAACAGCGCAGGCAACTTAGGAGTGAATCCCATATCGGGCGTTGGGACGCCACCCCACATGATCCAGCTCGGCGTGAAATAAAGGCATGTCGCGAGAGGCGCGGCGAGCACGATCGGCGTGAGGTGCGATCGTGCGATTGTGCGAACAGCTACATCGATACGAGCACGAAGCGAGTGGTCGCGATCGAACTTCGCGAACGCAGTTCGAATCGAGATGACACCGACATAGATCAGCATCAAGTAGTACAAAAACCAAAGATGCGCGAGCGGAAAGCCTCCTTGGGGAGGCGCTACCGGGACATTCGTCTTCGGCGCAAGCGTCATGAACACGAGTGCTATCGCGAGCGGGCCGAAGACCATCCAGCCGACGATGAATGGAACTAGGATGCGTTTCGCACGATCGCGCATGAAGGCAGACGGCCCGCGGCGGTGAAACATCATTCGGCCGAAGTAGCCCGCGATTAAGAAGAACAGCGCCATGCGAAAGATGTGAATCACATAGAACGCGTTCTGAAGCGCGGGGCTTTGCGAGCTGTCGGCAGGAAATCCGATCGCAGCGAGACCCGGCATGAAGCTCATCGCAGCATGAAGCACGATACCTGCGAGCAACGCGAATGCACGTACGGCATCGAGCGCGTGGAGACGTTCTTCGGTTTGCATTGTTCTCACGTCCGGTGTTGTGGAAGTGAGAGCAGTGTCCGGCTTCACACGAGGCCAACCCAGTGGCGAGTGTCAGGAGTTGGGGATGACAAGTGTCATGCCCTGCGAGAACGGCTCGTTCTCGCCAGGGAAGGTTCGTCCCTCACCGAGAGAGCTCCCGCTAGAAAGGTTCGTTCCTCACCGAGAAAGCTGCCGCTAGACAGAAGGTTTCCACGTGTAGGTCGGATTTCAATCCGACGAGCCAGCATCCGGAATGAATCGTAGGCACACCTCTTAGTGCGTCTTGCTCTGACTAGCGGTAGCTTTCTCGGCGAGGAACGAGCCCTTCTAGCGGCAGCTTTCTCGGCGACAACGGCAGCCTTTCGCGCGGCACGCGCTACAGCCACCCTTTGCTGCGCGCGATGCGCGCGGCCTCGATCCGATTCGAAGCACCAAGCTTATCTATTGCCTCGGAAAGATAGTTGCGCACGGTGCCTGCGGACAGATTCAACTTCTTTGCGACGTCGCTCGTGGTGACGCCTTCCGCCGCAAGACGCAGCACCTGCCGCTCGCGCTCCGTTAGCGGATCGGGTTCCACCCATGCTTCGGCCGCGAGCTCCGGATCGATGACGCGCAGGCCGCGATGTATGCGGCGGACCGCATCTGCAAGCTCTTTGGCGGGGCGCGCTTTCAACAAGTACCCGCTAGCGCCCGCTTCCATCGCTCGCTGCAGATAGCCCGGACGCGCAAACGTAGTCACCATGATCACGCGGGTTCCGCTGCCCTTCACGGCGGCCGCTGCATCCAACCCCGTCATTTCAGGCATCTCGATATCGGTGATCAGCACATCGGGCTTGTGCTCACGCACCGCTTGCAAGGCTTGCTTGCCGTTGCGCGCTTGGGCGACAACGGTGATATCGCCCTCGAGCTCGAGCAGTGCAGCCAACGCGCCGAGCACCATTTCTTGATCTTCCGCGAGCACGACGCGGACCTTCACATTAGAAGGGCTCATGCGAGCTCCCCCGCAGCCGTTGCAACGCTCGGCACGGTGATGGTCAGCTCAGTGCCTGAATCCGATCGCCACATCGCTCGCCCGCCGATCGCTTCGACGCGCTCGCGAATACCTCGCATGCCCATCCCTTCTTGATCGATTCTGCCTCGTCCGTCGTCTTTCACTTGGAGCCGATAGACATCCTTGTCACGCCCGAATCGAATCGTGCAGCGCTTTGCTTGCGAGTGCCGAACGATGTTCGTCACGGCTTCGCGCAGGACCAGCGTAAGCACGCGTTCATGCGAAACCGGCAGTCCCGCTGCTTCGTACTCCTCTTGAACTGCAACTCCCGCGGTCTCCAAGGTCGATTTCGCTTTGTCCAGCTCCGCGCGCAAATCTCCCGAGCGATAGCCCCGAATCGCTTCTCTGACCTCGGCCAGCGCGTTGCGCGAGATCTTCTCGACCTCTTCGATCTCGGCTTTCGCGCGCTGCGGATCGTGCTCGACCAATCGACTCGCAAGCTCAGATTTGAGTATGACCACGGATAACGTGTGCCCGAGGATGTCGTGGAGGTCACGAGCGATCCGCTCGCGCTCCGCGCTCTTGAGCGTCTGACGCAGTGCCGTTTGTTGTCTCGCGACGAGTGTGATCGCACTTCCGATGAACATCGATTGAACGACAGCAACATAGGGCATCAAGCTTGGCGGCCACAATAGGAACGATTCGATGAGAATGCCGGCGCATGCGGCCACGATGATTCCGGCGGAGCGTGGGATGTCGCCTCCAACCGCCAGTGGGCCGAACGCAGCGACGAAGATGAAGTAGAAGATGCCGGTCGGCTGATAGGCTGTGAACGCGATCGCGAGCAACGTCATCGCGACACATACACCGCGCATGATGCGCTTGCGCGACCAGTAGATCGCCGCGGCGGTGCAAATGATCATGAAGACGATGAAACTGATCGCAGTCCAGAACCACTCGATCGCCGACGCGCCTCGCAGGTACGCATCGACGAATAGATAGACCATCGATATGCAGCCGAAGAGTCCGGCCCAGGATGGCTTGTCGGCTCCAGTCGGGATTGCTGGCCACTTCACGTTGTTATTGTTCCCTCGCGTCGTCGGCGCGAATGACGAGCGCAAGTGTGCCCCAAGGGAGCACGTTTGGCCCATGACAGTTGTCAGGTGCTTTTGCTAAAGGCACCCTCACCCGCCGCTTCGCTTGCGGCCTCTCCCTTACGGAGAGGCGCTGGCTTTGCTAAAGGCGCCCTGACCCGCCGCTCCGCTTGAGGCCTCTCCATTACGGAGAGGCGCTAGCTCCTGCTAAAGGCACCCTCACCCGCCGCTCCGCTTGCGGCCTCTCCCTTACGGAGAGGCGCTAGCTTTGCTAAGGGCACCCTCACCCGCCGCTTCGCTTGCGGCCTCTCCCTTACGGAGAGGCGCTCCGTTGTTCAGTTGGTAACTGGGCCGTTTAACTCATGGCGAAATGTTTGTGGCCCGACTCGAACGCCTCTCCTTCTAGGGAGAGGCCGCTAGCGGAGCGGCGGGTGAGGTCTTCTTCAGGATTTCTGAGTCGAACGCGCGACTGGCTTCGATGATCGCGCGTGCGGTCTCGGCATCGGTACGAGGCACGGCGTGGAGGAACACCTCGTAGCTCTTCAGCGCCAGCACGGCAATGCCGGTCGGTGAAGTCGGCGCACGGCCTGGGAAGCTGCTTGCTTTCTCTCGAATGAACTGCGCAGCCGCGCGCACTGCGTCGTGAGCGATCGCATCTTCGCGGGTGGGATAATCAAAGCGCCATGCACGAACGCGCTCGTTGATCACCGAGCGCTCCGAGCCGCCCGCTTCGATTCCGGCAGCGGCAAACACGCGGCAATCGTAGTCGCGACATGTCTGCGGGCGCACGGCGTAGATCGAGCAGCCGCGGCCCCGAAGCATTGGGCAAGTACCATCGTCGAGAGCCATCATCAGCGTGCGACCATCAACCGCTCGTGCGATGTGTTGCAGCGGAATCTCCGCGACCGCGCGGGCATCCTCGGCACGAAGCACGACCGGATAGCCGGACACGCAGCAGCCGACACAATCTCCACACGGCACTTGCGTCCCGCACTCGCCTCGCAACGACGCGCGCATCTGCTCGAGCCAAGCACGAAACGGCCCGGCAGCAACGTGATTCGGCTGATCGATCGCGCACATCTCCATGGGCGCGAAGGATATCCGCACTGACGCTTCCGTTGGATCAGTGCGGACCTGCTTTTTTACTTACGACAGCCAATTCCTACTGGCGCGGCTCGGCGGCCGCCATCGGAGCCAGGCATTCCGTCGGTTTGTATGGCTCGCCCTTATCGAGAGTCGCCACGAGAGCCTCAATTCGACTCACGTTCGCGGCGGTATCGACGATCATCAGATCGTTAGTGCATATCGAAGCGGCTAGATGAGCTTGCTGCGGCAGCAGCGGACGCAGCAACGGCACGAGATGAGCGGCAGGCGTGGAACGCACGGGAATCACTTTGGTGATGTGCTGGAAGTCGTCGAACTTCTGCTTCGTCGTCGCGACCGGCAGCGCGAGCTGCCGCACGCTCGCATCCGGAACGATTCTGGTGAAGCGATCGCCCTCCACTGCCGTAAACCCATGCACCTGCAGAATCGCGAGCAGATCGGCATAGCTCAATGCACTCGCGTCTTTGCGTATCACCCAAACTTCGGCACGCACGCGGGGGTCAACGATGAACTCCTTTCCCGTTGTCCTCGCCACCTCTGTGATGATCGTTTCTATGGACGCCGCGCCGGCGCGCGAGGGTGCGTCCTGCGCATGAGATGCTTGAAACGACGCTACGCTCCAGGTGCATGCAATGCAGGCAAGGACAGCCTTCTTCATGAGTTGTCTCCGATGAGCCTTAGAGTTATCGACCACCATCTCCCACTCGCTCCAGCGGCTGCAGCGATTGAGGCCGCTCGGAATCAGGAAGCGGAATCAACCCTGCTCCCGCGAGGCGGCTGAGCGAGTGCTCGGTAAGAAGCGAACCGATGAAGGGCTGTAAACCGAACGTCCTTCTCAGCGAATCCCCGTGCGAGTACACGTAGACTGGCGCAGAGCTCGAATACGATCCCGATGCGATCGTCTCGAGCGATGGCAATTCCTTACCCAAGAGAGAACCACTGAGTTGCTGCCGGTGCTCATCGAAGAAGCGGAAGCTCAAGATCGCGATCGCGTGTGGATCTGCCCACAGCGTTTGCGTGAGGAACACTTCATTCTCATATACGGGCCTATACGCTGCGTCATCGCGCAGCTCGTAACACACACGACGATATAGCTCGGGGTCGGAGACCTTGAACGCCTTGAGGGCTGGAAACGAATCGCAACCCGGCTCCATGACGAGCTCCTCGAAGAAGCGCGCGAGCTGACTGTCCGGTGCCGGCCCATAGACCGCGATCGTTCTGTCCTCGAACCCGGAATCAACGTGCCGCCAGTTGGAGCTCTGATTTGGAATGAACGCGCCCGGGTCATTCGGATCCGGGATGCGCTTCGCCAACGCAAGGTAGAGATCGCGTGGCGTAAGAGACATTTCGATGGCTGTGCTCGGCGCAGAGACGACGACAGCGATGTACCCGAGCTTCGCTTCGAGTACCGGACCCCGGCGCCGAGTACCTTGGCAATGTTGCAGCTCTTGTTGTGTGATACGGCGGGTTGTGAGAATGACGTCTTTCGCAGTCGTCTCCTCGGTACAGAGTCGGGCGAAAGCTGCATCGCTAATGGCGACCTCAGGCTCGAGATTCCACGCAACTCGGGGAACACTCTGTGCGAACACAAGTGTGCTCATTGGGCCTGCGATTCGGATGGCAGGCGGCCCCAGGGTCCGTTGAGATCTCGTTGCGGCGCTGCTGCGATCCAGTGCGAAACCGCCAAGCGGAGCAGACTGCGGCACGCTGTTGGCTTCAACTGCCTTCGGTCCAACACCGTTTTCTCGAACAGGGTCATTCGTTATCGAGCCGCGAGTGGTCGGCATCATCTGGGGCGAATGCTCGGAGAACGAATTGACTGAGTCAGACCGATCCGCCGGCGGCTGAGCCAATCGCACTCGGTTCGCTGACGGTGGCTCGGAAGATACTTCTCGCGACACGATCGGTTTGCTCTGCTCGACACGTGAGACATGCACTGCCCACAGAGTCGCCGCGAGCGCAGAACCGCCCACGAGCAGACCAAGAAACAACCCGCGTACGACGGAAAGCCTCCGCGAGGGTTGTGTTCCGATCGATCGCAACCTCGCCTTCAATTGCGCCGAGAATTCGCGCGATGGTTGCTTGCGGAGGCTGTAGAGAAAGTCGTCGTTCATTGCGAGCCTCCTGCACCTACCATTGAGACCGCAGCGTCTGAACGAGGCGGTGCAAGATCGTGCCCACGTTGGATTCCGTGAGCCCTGTGATCCGTGAGATCTCACGGTTGTTGAGCGCAGCGCCATACTTGAGCGCGATCAGCTCACGCTCGCGATCAGGCAGGTCCTTCGTGAGCTGCGCGAGCCGCGTGAGATCGGAGGCGCGTTGCGCTTCGATCTCGGGGGTGTCTGCGGCACTAATATCGAGTGCCGCCTCGATCGGCAGGTGCGTGCGCCGCGCGCGCAGATAATCGAGCGCCGTGTTCTGTGCGATCGTGAACAGCCACGTCGAGAATGCAGCAAGGTCGCTGCGATAACGCTGCCGTGCCCGCCACGCTTTCTCGAACGTAGTCGCCGTTAGCTCCTCGACATCCGCCTCGCTACCTAGGCGGAACCGGAAATAGTTGTAGATGCGAGGCAAGTGCTCGGCATAAGCGGCAACCCAATCCACATCCATAGTGGTCGGTCGCCGTGTCAGGTCCGCCGCCGATGCAGGCCGAGAGGTCATGCAGGTATATACGTTCCTTGGGCTGAAGTATCACAAGAAAGGCGGCTGCCGCAGGTTAGTTTGATTCCGAGATCCTGGTCGGGTTGAAACCCGACCTACATACGTCATCCTCGCGGAGGCGAGGATCCATCCGTCGCTCCAAGCGTCGTCCTTGCGAAAGCGAGGATCCATGCTAGTTCTTCTGTTCTCGATGGGCCCTCGCCTCCGCGAGGGAGACGAACTGTTTTGTTTTCGTTCGACGATTCACCGACGAGAATGCGCGTTAACCGCCCTGCAGCACGGCTCGTGCAGAGGGGCCTCCTGCTTTAGCAACCCATGCGCCCAGGGCGATCCGCCCGCAGCGACTGCAATCGTGTACTGATCCCTGTGTTATAAACGCCGCTCCCAGATAGACGCGCGATGGAGACTCTGGAATGCGAAAGGTTCGCTCATTCGCCCATTGGGCAACCTGCATCCTTCTCGCCGCCGCTGCGAGCCACGCCGCCGGCGATGAGCCCTCGGGGCGCCGTTATTTGAATAATGTCTTCGACGATCATGTGCGCACCGGCGGCATCGTGTTCGCGGAACGCACGAACGATGCGACAGGCCAGACGGAGAAACTCACGCTGCGCGTGTTCGAGCCGAAAGGAGATAAGGAGGCGAAGCGTCCGCTCGTGCTCCTCACTCCGGGCGGTGCATTCATGCAGCACGAGGATCATTGGATGGACGATGTCGGCGCGGATCTCGCGCGTGCCGGCTACGTCGTCGCGATCAATCGTTATCGGCTCTCGAAAGACATCAACTCGCCGCCCGCGTTCTTGAATGCATTGGCAAAGGCCTTCTCGGACCAAGAAGCCGCGATCCGCTACTTCGTGAGGGATGCGGCTGGCGCGAATCGATTCCGCATCGATCCAGAGAACATCTTCCTTGGCGGGCATTCTGCGGGCGCGATTACCTCGATGTACGTCGCGTATCTCGACGCCGATGACAAAGTATCCGAGTTCATGACGAAGGCCATGCAGCCGTACGGAGGCCTGAAAGGCGAGGATGATCCTCTTCCTTTTGCAATTCGCGGTGTGATCAATCTATCTGGGCTCGTCTCGGATCTTGCGATGATCGAGAAGGGAGAGCCGCCTCTGATCAGCATGCACGGCGATCGCGATGAAGCCGTGAAGATCGGATCGACGGAAACGGGGTTGCACGGCTCGATTCCGATTCACGAACGCGCGGAGAAGGTGGGTCTCGTGAACGAGCTGTATGTGATAAGAGGCGCCGAGCACAACGACACGGCCGACACGCGTTTGTGCCCGGAGTGCATGCCACTCGCGAAGCGGTTCATGCTCAACACCATGAAGCGGTGATCCAACAGACAATGGCCAACTGGCCATCGGCCACTGGCCAGAGACCGAGCTGAAATCCCGCCGCCCTCAATCCGGTCTTTATTTCAGCCACCATGTCGGAGCGATCCGGCAACAGCAATAAAGGGGATAGAGATGAAAGGACATGTACTTCTGGGCGCCATGGCGCTCGCATTGGTCGCATGCTCGAAGCAGGAGCCTGCGACTCCCGTTTCACCCGAACCGAGCGCGGAACGAGCGGCAACGGCCACGGCTCCCGCTCAGACGCTCGATGAGGTACTCGCTGCGCAACCTCAAGAGGATCAAGCCCGCTATCAATGGCGTCACCCGAAGGAAACACTCGAGTTCTTCGGGATCGAACCGGGCATGACGGTCGTGGACACCCTGCCGGGTGAAGTCTGGTACACGGGTATCCTGATGGACTATCTTGGCCCGCAAGGCAAAGTGATCGCCGCCGACTACTCACAGAAAATGTGGCAGCTCTTCGGCGACTACTCGCCAAAGCCGGAAGAGAAGGCGAAATGGACGGCGGACTTCACCGCGAAGATGGACGCAAAGCGCGATCAGGACGACGCGCAAGTGGTCGCCGTTCATTACGGCGAGATTCCCGATGAGCTCGCCGGAACCGCGGATGTCGTGCTGATGGTCCGTGCGATTCATCATCCGATGCGACTGGACGACAAGGGCGGCTACCTCACGCAGACGCTCGATGACATCAAGAAGTTGCTGAAGCCGGGTGGAGTTGTCGGTGTGGTGGCGCATCGCGCGCCGGAGTCGAGCTCCGATGCGTGGGCGAAAGGCGATGCCGGCTATGTAAAAGAATCGGCGGTAAAGGCTGCCTTCGAGAAGGCCGGCTTCGAGTTCGTCGAGGCGAGCGACATCAATGCGAACCCGAACGACAAGCCGACCGAAAAAGATTTCGTGTGGCGCCTGCCTCCGACATTCGCGACGAGCGGGAACGATCCCGAGCTGCGCAAGAAGATGGAGGCGATCGGCGAGACGGATCGCATGACGCTGAAGTTCAAAAAGCCAGCGTGAGGCGTACGTCCTCCCCGCGTGATGCGCGGGGAGGACGGAAAGCCTATCGGCAGGACAGAAGGGACGAAGATGAGAGCCGAGCTGCGTCGGCACGAAAGCCTTCGGCAGGTGAGACGCACTATCGACGTCAAGTAAGCCTTCGGCAGGAAAGACATATTCAGCATCGTGCATCCCCTCCTCTTCACTCTGACTTGCCGATAGGCTTTCGTGCCGGAGGCTCACAGCGTGAGTCGGAGGCTTTCCTGCCGGTAGGCTTACTTGCCGTAGGCTCGCAATGCGCGCCGGAGGCTTTCCCCCGAAGGCTTTCGTGCCGACGCAGCTCGGCTATCCTCTTAGTGATAACCAACCATGAAACTCATCGGCCTCATCGGCGGGATGAGCTGGGAAAGCTCCCGCCTCTACTACGAACATCTCAACCGCGGTGTACAGCAGCGGCTGGGCGGATTGCACTCCGCGCGCGTGCTGCTCTCTTCTGTCGACTTCGATCCGATCGCTGCCATGCAGCGCGAAGCGCGCTGGGATGAGGCTGGAGAACTGCTCGCAGATGAAGCTGCACGGCTCGAGCGTGCAGGAGCGCAGATCATCGCGCTCACAACGAACACGATGCACAAGTGTGCACCCAGAATCGTGTCGAGCATCGCCGTGCCGTTCATTCACATCGTCGATCCGCTCGTCGAGCGCTTGCGCGCGCAAGGCAGCATGCGCCCGCTCCTGCTCGCCACGCGCTTCACGATGGAAGAACGATTCTTTCTCGAACGACTCGAAGCCGCGCGCCTTGAACCGATCATTCCACCGACCGAGGATCGAATCGCGCTGCACGCGATCATCTTCGATGAGCTCTGCAAAGGCATCGTCACCGATCGATCGATTCACTTCGCGAAGCGCCTTGTGGACGATGCCGCCAGTGCGAGCGCCGATGCGGTCGTTCTCGGCTGCACCGAAATCTGCATGCTCATCCAGGCCGGCACGGTCAAGCTACCCGTCTTCGATACGACAGCTATTCACGCCGCTGCGCTGGTCGACGCGGCGTTATCCGCTTAGGTGACGGCCTTCGCCGCGAGACGTGGCGTCACCCCGGCAGAGGCCGGGGTCCAGACATCAACGATCCCATCACGGCACGAATGACTCGAAATACTCTCGCGTAGCTGCCAGACAGAATGGCGACACCAACGTGGCGTGATACGCCTCATGCACTGCGGCCGCTCCTCCATCGCTCGCGCCTCCGGCGATCGCATTTGCGGCGACGAGCGCTTTCGCTACATCGAATGCTTGTTTGAAATCTTCGTAGGGATCGTTCGCGACCGGGTCGGCATCCACATCCAGCACAGTGACAGGAGCGGCACTCGGTGCCCAATACCCCTGCATCAACTGCGTGTTCATGTAGAAAACCGTCGGATCGCCGCTCCCGCCACAGAGCAGCATCGGCGATGTCGGCGTCCAGTCACGCAGATCGTTGCGCTTGAATGCCTGGCGCAGCGGATGTGCGGGCGCATTAGGCGGAAGACCCGTTGTCGTGGTCGGGAAGCCGCCATCCGGGTTCGCTTGCGCATCCTGCAGGTAGGCAAGCCGGAAGCTATTGGTGATCAGATGATCTGGACCGAAACCGAGCGCGAACACGCTGGCGAAATCTGCAGGCTGCGTCGCGGGCGTGTATTGCGCGTATGCGGGGTCCGGCGGCTCGGCGCTGAACAATTGATCGCGCGGAAGCAGCCCTTGCTCATACAAGGCGGATCGGCGTTGCGTGCTGGGCAGCAGCGACTCGATCCCGCTTGCGTAACGAGCTTCGAACGCCTCGCTCGGCGCAGAGTAGATGTTGCCGTACGCACGCTGATAACCGGTTATCAGCATGGTCAAGAACAGCGGCGCACCGGCGTTCACTTGGCCGAAGAAGACCGCATCGCCGAATGCACTCAGCGCATACGGCCCCGACATGGGTGCCGATGCAGTGACACCGACACCGGACGCCTGCATCGCACGGTGCGTCGCCATTGCCACGTGTCCACCTTGCGAATAACCGGTGACGAACAGCTGCGCGCTTTCGCGCGTCGTGGGAGCGAAGAGCGTCGGCACCGCCGATCTCGCGGCAGTGAGGGCGTCGATCATGTCCTTCGAGGATTGATCCGCGTTCAGGTACGGGTGATAGGTGGTCGAAACGTCGTAACCTACATAGTTCGGCGCAACGACGATGTAGCCATGCGCCGCGAACGTCGCTGCCATCAAGATGGCTTCGAGCCGATCCTCATTGCGAATATCCGCCATGTTGAAATCGCGCTCGCTCGTCGTACCGTGCGCATAGAGCAGCATCGGGCGCTCGCCTTGGCATTGCGGCTCGACACCTGCGGGCACCATCAAAGCGGCGGATGCGATCGTCGGCGCGTCGCCCGGCGCGACGGTGCGGTACCGCATGTGATGAACATCGACTCGACACGCAGGCTGGCCCGTGAGCTGCAGAAGCTCTTGCCCTTCGAGCGTCGCCCCTAGCGAGAGCGCGAGCTCGGCGACCGAAACGGAATCGGTTCGCGGTGGCGGGCTCTCAACGAGCGAGCCGCGCGGGGGTGTGCTGCCTTCCTGCGGATCGTTGTCATCGTCCGAGCTGCCGCCACAGGCGGACAACATGAAAACCGTGCCCAACACGAGCACGCCCGACAGGGAAGATAGTCGCGTCATTCAGATCGATCCGGTGAGTAGATCTTCTACTAACGCCGGACGGCGCTTGAAGGTCCCGGACGTGGCACTAGCGCGAGGCCATCAGAGCACGCGCCTTGCTCGCGAGGGTCTCGAGATCTTTCGGCGCACACCGCGGCACGATCCGATATGCCGCCTCGATGAAACAATAGACTGCGAACCCGAGAAGACCCAGCGCGACGACGGCGAACAGGATCGAACCGCCTTCGCTGTTGCGGAGCATCGTCAGTGCATCGCGCATTCCTCCTGCGCGCGAAGGATCCGCGGTCCAGGCAGCCCACAGAAGAAATCCACCGATGATCGTCACGACCAACCCGTGCGCGGCGAGGCCGATCTTGAGGACCGGATCGAGACGTTCGGCACGATGTGTATAGCGCAGGTTGTCCTTGTACTTCTCTTTGTACGCCTTGATGAAGTGCTGCACTCCGAGCGCGAACGCGAATCCGCCAGCAAACGCAACGAGCCAGCGGCCAAGAGGCTGTTGCATGAGAACCGCCGTCCAGTGCTCGGCGCTATCGCCGCCGCCCTGCCCACTATCGCGGCCGTATGCGAGCGCAATGGCGGAGTATGCGAGTCCTAGATGAATGGCCCCGGAGATGAATTGCGCGGCGCGTGCGGCCCAGCCCTTCGGCTCATCGCCCTTGCCATCGAGATCGAGCGCCGAATCGATGAACTTCCACGCAGCGTACGCGACCAAGCCGATCGCGACGAGCACGAGCATGATGGAGCCGAGCGGCATATCGAGAAGCTTCGCGAGCGCGGTCTTAGAATCCGGCGTGTTCCCGCCACCGATTGCAGCCGTGAATGCGAATACGCCCACGAGAACGTATACGACGCCGCGTGCCGCATAGCCGACACGCATCATCGGATCGACCCACCCAGGCGGTGAAGCGCGCACTCACTGCTCCGAAAGTTACTGCCGCTGGCAAAACATTTGGCTAACCATCGGAGTTCCGCACCCTGCATAATCGCTGCGCGAGAACAATCAGGGAGGTCATCATGAAGCTAGTCGATGTGCTCAAATGCGTGCTTGCCTTGGTTCTGATCAATAGCACCTGGCAAGTGCGAGCGGAGGAAACCGTGCAGAGCGCCGCAAAGACGACGTACTTGGTCGTGTATCAGCGCGGCCCTGCCTGGGTCGGCAACACGTTGGCTGAGCAGAAGTTGGACGCGCATGGGAAGTACATGCTCGATCTATACGAAAAGGGCGCGCTCAAGTTCGCCGGGCCCTTCCTCGACGACAGTGGTGGCGCTGTCGTCCTCGAAGCCGCCGATGAAGCGAGCGTGAAAGCGCTCGTCGCGAGCGACCCAGCCGTGAAGCAAGGCACGTTTGTTTCCACGATTCGGCCCTGGTCTCTGCAACCGTGGGATGTGTATTTGCAGAAGCGCAGAGAGAGGCAGAAGGCGGGGCAGTAGCGCCCCCTCGCCATATCCCTTTCTGAAAGGGAGCGGGCATGCGGAGCGTCGGCAATCAATCTTGCATGCGCATCCATCGTTCATCCGCACTGCTCTTCGTTCTGATGTGCCTGCTGCACTCTGCTGCAGGAGCCGATACCGACGTGCCGAAGATCGCCATTTACGTCGCGAAGGACGCTCACTGGCGCGCGGACTACGAGCTCGCGCGACCCATCTCGCGATTGCTCTTTCCGCGCTCGCCAGACACCTCGCGGGTCGAGGCTTGGATTCCGACACACGGGTTCGAGATCGCCGCAACTCCGGAAGGCGAAGTCCTACGGCGCAAGGATGGCCGTACCTTTCGAGTGGCAAGTGTTCGCGTGCCCCCCGTCTACCGCATGCTGCCGAAAGACTACGCGCCGTTCTCGCCATTCGGAGACGGCGGAATAGCGCTCTACACCGGACGTTTCTTCGCATGCGCAGACCAATGCAACGGCAAGGACCGGTGGGATCTCGAGCTGCGCGCATCCAAGCGTAGTCACATCGCGGTGAATGGCACGCGCGTCATCGAGCGCGCATCATGGACCGACAGCGGTGATGGCCGCGTCGTTTATGTCGGTGTCAATGAGCCGCTCGAGACACCCGAGCTCATTGCTGTCATCGACAAAGCGCTGCCGGATAGCGTTAGAGCGCAGCTCCTCGAACAGCTGCCTGCCTTCATGCGGCACTTTGCGGCAGAGCTCGGCGCGCTCGAAGAGCGCCCGATGCTGTTCGTTTCTTACGATTTATCGCACGCACCCGGCTGGGGTCGCCAAGGCGGCGTTCTGCCAGGACAAATCTTCATACATTTCTATGGCGATCATTGGCGCGATGCAGTGAAGCAACCCAACTTCGCGAACGACCTCGCGTGGCACTTCGCGCACGAAGCGGCGCATCTATATCAGCAGCACAAGTACGCATCTCAACAACGCGACTGGTGGATTCACGAGGGTGCGGCGGACGCCTTCGCCGCGCTCGCCCTGCGAGCGATGGAGACGAATGTACGACCCTTCGTCGAGACACGAATCGAGCAGGCGCGCTCGACCTGTGCATCTCAGCTCGGATCGAGGAGCCTGGGCGAGACGATCGAAAGCGGCGCGTTCGATGCAGCATACACATGCGGGCTACTCGTGAATCTCGCAATCGACGAGAGCGTGCGTAACGCAGGCGAGCCCGACGGTTTATATGCGGTGTGGCGCGAGTATCTGAAGCTCGCACGTGGCGCCAAGCCAGACGCATCGACTTATCTCGATGCCATCGGACGAGTCGCACCACCCTCTGTTGTAGAACACACGAAGAAGATCCTCAATGCGCCTGGCCCGCAATTGCTGGGGCTGACGGAGCATTAGACCGCTTCGAGAAGCTCGGCGCGCTTCGAGACGGGAAAACCTCGCGGCGACCGCGGCGCGCGAAGAAGAGGATCGTGTGTCGGGGGAAGCGGAGGACTAGCTAGGAGCCAGCTACAATCCGAGTCCAGACCGTTCTCCCGCGATTTCCGCGTACATTCTGAGTTCTTTCGCCGCGTTCGCCGCGAGATCATCTCTCTTAATCCCCGCGACTTGCGCTGACGAATGTGCGTGGCAGCCAGGAAACTTGTCTAGTGCTGTAAGCGTTCTCTGGCATCGATCATCAATAGAGGTCGTCTACGTGGTCACGAACCTGCTGCTGGTTGCGGCAGGGGCGTTGCTGGCGGTGTTGTATTTCGTTTTCACGCATCGCCGGCACACTCCCTATCTCAAGCTCGAGCTCGATGAGCTGCCCCCTATCGAGGATGGGTTGCCTACTCTCGCCGGCTTGACCGGGGGAGTGGTCATGGAGGGAAACTCTTTCCTCGTTCTTCAGAACGGCGCGTTGTATCCCGCGATGGAGAAGGACATTGCCGCAGCGAAGCACACGATTCATCTCGAAAGCTTCGTCTGGACGGCGGGCACGCTGGAGCGGCGCTTCGTCGATTTGCTCAGTCGCAAGGCGCGTGAAGGACTCAGGGTTCGCGTGCTGATCGATGCGATGGGCGGAATGGGCGCGGACAAGAAGCAGCTCGAGCGACTCAAAGAATCCGGCGTGCAAGTCTTCATCTACTGCCGCCCTCATTGGTGGAACGTGCGTCGCTTCAACCATCGAACGCACCGCAAGTTGCTCATTGCGGATGGTGCGATCGGATACACGTTCGGCCACGGCATCGCCGATCAATGGCTCGGCGATGGGCAGGACAAGGATCACTGGCGCGATACCGCCGTGCGCGCCGAAGGCCCGATCGTGCAGGTCCTGCAATCCGTATTCGTGGAGAACTGGATCGAAGAGACGAAGTGCGTTCCAGCCGGCGACGGCTGCTTTCCAGCGCTCGAACCCAAAGGGTCGAGCGCCGCTCACGTCGTCAGCAGCGCTTCAGGCGAGGCGCTCTCATCCGTTGCGCTTCTTTACACGGCAGCGATCGCGTGCGCGCGACGCGAGATCATCATTCAGAATCCCTACTTTGCACCTGACGACGGCGTGTGCGAGCTGCTCGCGATGATGGTCGAACGCGGCGTCGCAGTGCACTTGATGGTGCCAGGCAAGAATACCGATAGCCCATTCGTCCGACGGGCTGGATGCCATCTCTACAAGAATCTGCTGCGCGCGGGGGTGCGCCTCTACGAATTCGAACCCACGCTCCTTCACCAGAAGGTCGTCGTGATCGACGAGATCTGGTCGCATATTGGTTCGACGAACTTCGACTCTCGCTCACTCGCTCTGAATGAAGAGATTGGAATCGGCATTTTGGATGCGGATGTGGCGAAAGAGCTCAAGCAAGCATTCAAAGCGGACTTACGACGTAGCCAGGAGATCTCATTGGAGACGTGGCAGCGCCGTCCGCGCTGGTCGCAGGCATACGAATGGGTGGCGTATCAGCTGCACGATCAGCTGTAGCGCGGTTCGCGCGCACGCGCGGATCGCGCAGTGATGAAGGTGATGGAGGCCTCACCCGCCGCTTCCGCCGGCGGCCTCTCCCAAAGGGAGAGGCGCTACTTCACTTCCTTTCGTCACCTACATCACTTTCATCACTGGCGCGCTGGTGCACACGCGCGCCCGCCGCGCCTAGTGCGCCTTCTTTGCGCGCTCTTCCTTGCTGCTGCGCTTTACATCCTGGCCGTGAGCGCGCTTGTAGCTTTGCACATCCTTGAACTGGCCCTTCTTGTCTCGCTCGGCGTAGAGCTTGCGTCCCGAGCTGCTGCGATGAGTCGTTCGATTTGGCATGAGTCGAGCCTCTCTCAGAGAACTTACGTGTAGGAAAACGCAACGTGCTCTCACACGGTTCCCATCAAGACTCGGCAGCATCGGAAGAAGCTATGATGTCTCGATGTTCGATGCGGCGATGTCAGCTCACGAGATTCCTACGGACGATCGCTGGTTCGTTTACCTGCTCTCCGCAACCGATTGCTCCGCGTTCAAGGTTGGCTTCTCCTGCAATCCGCTGCAACGGATCTACAGCTTCAGCCATCGTTACTTCGAGCACTTCGATCTTGCTGCATCCAGATTACTGAGCGTCGGCACGTGCGACACGGCGCGCGAGATCGAGGCGTTCATCAAGCACATCTTTCGCGAGTTTCGAGGCGCTTGCCCGTTGTGGGTGCTACCGCAGGCTGGCGGCGAGACGGAGTGGTTCAGCGCCGTGTACTTCGAGGATGCGACGGCGCAGCTCGCATCGAAGACCAATCCAGGCGAGCCGCTGCTCGAAGTTGAAGAGCTGATTCGACAGCAGCTCGTGACAGTACGGTCATTCTTCGAGCACTGGGCGGTTGCGCAGGCGAGCTCGATCCTTCAAGCGCGGTCATCGCTTCAACGAAAGCTGGCAGCCGTCGAACGGCGCACCTTGCGAGACTGGATCGATGCCTATCGCCACTTCGGCATTCCGATCTTCGCAGACGATGATGAAGCTCGGCGCTTGATGAGCTCGATCGCGGCCCGGGCCTACGCCTAACCAGCCCGCCTCTCATTCGCTCTACGACCTGAATGCAACCAAGAGTGCTCGGCTGAATTGTTTCGCTCGTTTCTCTATCCGTCGAAAGAAGCGAAAGAATTTAAACGCGGAAGCGGCGCTCGATAACCGCGATGATCATCTATCATTGTCACCGTGCTTCATCGCGGACGACTCATGCGCTCCCTCTACGCCACTCTGCTCGGTACTTCTTTCGAATCCCTCTCGCCAGTCCTTCAGCGCATTCACGATGATCGCGCGAGCAAACGGTATGTCGGCCGCTGCGCTGTCGAACGAGGTCACAGTCCGCTCGCGCGTGTGCTCGCCCGCATCGTGGGGCTTCCCCACTCGCATCCCGATACGCCTGTCGAGGTCACGATCGAATGCAACGGTACGCATGAGACCTGGACTCGACGTTTCGGTGGACACGAGATGCGCTCGGTCTTGCGGGTCGGAGACCGAGCTCTCGAGGAGAGGCTCGGAGCAGTCACGCTTAAGTTCGAGCTCGTCGCCTCCCCGGAAGGCATCTCGTGGTTGATGCAAGAAGCGCGATTTCTATTCCTGCCTTTACCGCGCTCGTGGTTCTCGCCTTGCGCCGCACGCGAGTCGATCGATGGTGAGCGCTACTGCTTCGATGTTCATGCTGAGATGCGAGGCGTAGGTCTGCTCGTACGATATCGAGGCTGGATGATGGAGCATGAGTAGCATTCTCGTGTTCGATGGGGTGTGCGTGCTGTGCAGTCGATGGGTTCAATTCGTCCTGCGGCACGACCGCACTGGTCGGTACCGTTTCGCTGCCATGCAGAGCGCTGCCGGACGCAAGCTCCTCATCGAGCACGGGCTCGATCCGAACGATCCGGTGTCGTTCCTGTTGCTGGAAAACGCTCGCGCATACACGGACGCAGAAGCGATCGCACGCGTGCTGCGCAGCTTCGGGCCTGGATGGGCGCTGCTTGCGAAGATGATGCGCATCGTGCCGCGACCCTTGCTCGATTCCATCTACCGGTGGACAGCCCGCAATCGTTATCGGCTTTTCGGGAAGCGCAATGAATGCATGATCCCGAGCCCCGATGTCTCGCAGCGGTTCCTCCGGTAGCACATGAAATCGGTGGTCGTGCTTGGCGGCTACGGCAATTTCGGTCGCCCCATCGTAGAGGCGCTCGCAAACGAACGGGATTGCCGCGTTCTGATTGCGGGTCGCGACGCGCAGAAGGCCGAACACCTTGCTCTGAAGATCGGCGGGAATACACAACCATGGGTGACGGACTGCTACGCGAACGCCTTCTCGGAAGCGCTTCGCAGAGTAGAGGCCTACCTCGTCATTCACACGGCGGGGCCGTTTCAAAGCCAGAGCTACGTCGTGCCACGCGCGTGTATCGACGCGCAGTGCCATTACGTAGATCTCGCCGACGCGCGAGCATTCGTGTGTGGCATTAGAGAGCTGCATCAAGAGGCCGAACGCAATCGCGTGCTCGTCGTGAGCGGCGCGAGCTCGTTGCCAGCACTCTCCTCCGCCGCCGTGGATCAGCTCGCGAGCGAGTTCTCTGCGATCGACTCGATCGAGCATGCAATTACCTCAGGCGCGAAACCGCCTGGAGTTGCCACCATGAACGGCGTGCTCGCGTATGCCGGAAGGTGCTTCAAGCAATGGCGAGACGGTCGCTGGAGCGAGGCCTATGGCTGGCAAGAGCTGACGATGAGACGCTATCCGAGACCGCTCGGTGTGCGCTTGCTCGCGAGCTGCGATGTACCCGATCTGGAGCTGTTTCCCGATCGCTATCCGTCCATTCGCACCGTGACGTTCAAGGCGGGTGTAGCACCGCTTTCTCACATGCTGGCGATCGGTTTAGCGGCCTGGGGCGTGCGAATAGGATTGATCGAGACGCTCGTGCCTTTCGTGCCTCGACTTCATCGACTCGCGCTCTCACGCGAGCAGCGTGGATCGAAGCACAGTGCGATGCATGTGACCGTGCGCGGACTCGATCTGCGCTCGAGGTCGCACTCACGTACGTGGACCTTGGTAGCCGGCAGCGATCACGGCCCGTTCATTCCCAGCTTCGCAGCGGTCGCGCTCGCGCGGAAGATCCTGCACGATGAGATCACGATACGCGGCGCGGTGCCGTGTGTGGGATTGTTGAACGTGGACGAGATTCTTGCAGTCGGGCGAGGATTGGATATCGAGGTGCGCGTGTCAGGCTGAACAGCGCTGCCTCGATGCTCGGGCAGACAACGCACGCATTTTGTCGCATGCTTCGACTCCCCGGAACCGAACATCCCGCCGTATTCGTCAGCACGCATGAAGATCGCCACATTCAACGTCAACGGCATCACAAGCCGCCTTCAGCATCTGATCACCTGGCTGGAGAAGGAACAGCCAGATATCGCGTGTCTGCAAGAGCTCAAGGCGCCCGATACGGGCTTTCCCATCGTGCCCATCCGTGCTGCAGGCTACGGGGCCGTGTGGCACGGACAGCGTTCGTGGAATGGCGTAGCGATTCTTGCGAAAGGAGAAGAGCCAGTTGAGATTCGCCGCGGCCTTCCGGGAGATCCCGATGACACGCACAGCAGATACATCGAAGCTGAGGTGAAAGGCATTCACGTCGGCTGCTTGTATCTACCGAACGGGAATCCGCAGCCTGGCGAGAAGTTCATCTACAAGCTCGCGTGGTTCGAACGGCTCATCGCTCACGCGGCAACGCTGTATGACTGCGGCAAGCCCGTCATACTCGCGGGCGATTACAACGTCGTACCGACCGACTTCGATATCTACAATGCGAAGAATTGGCGCAAGGACGCGCTCCTACAACCCGAGACGCGCGATGCTTATCAGCGCTTACTCTCTCAGGGCTGGGTGGATGCACTCCGCGCGATGCATGCGGATGAGCCGATCTATACGTTCTGGGATTATTTCCGCGATCACTGGAAGCGCAACGCGGGATTGCGAATCGACCACTTGCTCCTCAATCGCGAGCTCGCAGGACGCCTCGTCGATGCGAACGTGGATCGCTGGGTACGCGATCAAGTGAAACCGAGCGATCACGCACCGACGTGGGTGCTGCTGAAGGACAAATAGATGCGATAGAGCTCGATTCGGTGAGGGCGACGGATGTCGTCATCCCCGCGGAGGCGGGGGATCCATCTGACCTTCTTGCTTCCCTTGTTTGCCGTCATCCCCGCGGAGGCGGGGACCCATCCTGAGCCCCTTGCTTCGATCTCTTCCGGATAGACCCTCGCCTTCGCGAGGGTGACGGATACGTGGTGACGGACATGTGAAGAATGCTCCCTCGTTTGCCGTCATTCCCGCGTAGGCGGGGATCCAGCTGACCTCCTTGGTTCGATTCTCTTCAAATAGACCCTCGCCTTCGCGAGCGTGACAGACATGTGGTGACGGACATGTGAAGAATGCTCCCTCGTTTGCCGTCATCCCCGCGTAGGCGGGGATCCATCTTGAGTCTTCGCCTTACGACCCTCCGCTTCGCGACCCCGATAAAGAAGTTGTATGCTCCGGCGTCGCTAGCCAACACAATAAGAACCTATGCGCGCCTTCCAGCCTCAGCAACGAATCGAAGTCGTCGACGTCCTTCGTGGTTATGCCCTGATGGGTCTGTTCCTGATCCACATGGTCGAGTACTTCGAGCTCTACTGGCATCAGCCTGAGCCCGGTCCAGTCAATACTTGGACGTTCTTCTTTTTCGGCGGCAAGGCTTACGCGATGTTCGCGCTGCTGTTCGGTGTCAGCTTCTACATCATCATGCAGAGCCAGGCCCGCAAAGGCATCGACTTCGGCGCACGCTTCTTATGGCGGCTCGTCGTCCTCTTTGGGCTCGGGTTCATCCACGGAATCGTGTACGGCGGCGATATCTTGCAGATCCTCGCGGTGACAGGACTCATCCTCGTGCCGCTCTATCGTGCGAGCAACACAACCCTCTTGATCGTCTCGCTCTTCTTCGTCTTCCAAGGGCCTGCCCTACTGATGTTTGGCTATGCAAACGCGGCGGGCAATCTTGGCTACGACCGACCGCTGCATTCGACGCTGCATCCGGCAGTGTTCGAAGTTTATGCAACGGGGTCGTTCCTCGATGTCTTGCGCACGAACTTGTGGGATGGGCAGCTCGCAAAGTGGTCGTTCATGATCGAAAGCGGCCGAATCTGGAACATCATCGGCTTGTCGCTGTTCGGCTTCTTCCTCGCTCGAAATGATTTCTTCACGGATGTCCCTCGCTATAAGTCGACGTACATGAAGGCGCTCTTCGCGGCGCTCGTGCTTGCAGGCGTGTGCACGCTGTGGGGCGCGGACCTAGTCGGAGTTGTTGGCGGAACCGAAAGCCGCTGGATCCTCGGCAACGTGATGAACGCTTATACGAACCACACGTGGATCGTAGCGAGCCTGTTGATTCTGATGTTGCTCTATCACTTCACTGCAGCCTCGAGAGTGCTGCGCGTACTCGCGCCCTGCGGTCGCATCAGTCTCACGATCTATGTATCTCAAGCTTTCCTGCTCGTGCCATTCTTCTATGGCTACGGCGCCGCAGCCTATTCATGGATCGGCCAGCCGATGAGCCTGCTATTGGGCATCGTGCTGTGGTGCTTGCAAGTCGCGTTTGCACACTACTGGGTGAAGAACTTCTACTACGGCCCATTCGAGTGGGTGTGGCGCGCCGCGACGTGGCTGACAATGGATGTACCCTTCAAGCGGCGGGACGCTCGTGCCAGTAAGGCTGCCGTTGTCGCCGGGTAGACTACCGCTAGAAAGGCTGCGTTCCTCGCCGAGAGAGCTGACGCTAAACAGAATAAAGTGCGATTCCACTCTGTCTAGCGACAGCTTTCTCGGCGCAATAGCGCCTCACTAGCGGCAGCTTACTCGGCGACAACGGCAGCTTCGCTCCGTCACCGCGCAGACGCGGTGATAGGATTACCTCATGTGCGGCCGTTACGTGTCCCCCGACGAAGCAGCGCTCGAGCGTGAGTACTCGATCGATCGGACGAATTCTCACATTGGGTTGTCCGACGCGCTCGAGCGCGCGTACGAAGCGAGCTACAACGTTGCACCGACGGACACCGTGCCCGTGGTGCGTGCCATTCGCAATCGCAACGGCGAGCGCGAGGCGGTGATGATGCGGTGGGGACTCGTACCGTTCTGGGCGAAAGGACAGCCACCTAAGTTCTCGACGATCAACGCGACGATCGAAAAGCTCGAGTCCGCGGCGGCATGGAAAGGTCCTTGGGAGCGCGGGCAGCGTTGCATCATGCCGTGCGCCGGATTCTATGAGTGGCAACTCAGCCCGGACGGCAAGCGCAAGCAGCCGCACTTCATCAAACCGGTGGACGAGGAAACCTTCGCGCTCGCGGGCATCTGGGATTATTCGTATACGCCAGCCGGTGAAAGAATCGTGTCGTGCGCCGTAATCACGATGCGGGCCAACGATCTCATGGCGGAGATCCACAACCATACCGGCGGCAAGCCTCTGGCTCGCGAGCAGCGACGAATGCCGGTGATTCTGTCCAAGGAACACATCGACGTGTGGCTCAGCGGAACGGTTGAGGAAGCTAAGTCGGTGCTCAAGGAATACCCGAGCGGAATGATGGTCGCCTGGCCCGTTTCGGACCGCGTCAACACTCCGCGCAACAACGCCCCAGATCTCGTTCAGCCCGTCGAGCCCGTTCCGCAGCAATCAATCACTTAGAAGCTGCCTCTTGCGCACAGGTCGACGACCTGTATAAAACATCAGCCTCTCGTTTGGCGATAGTGGCGCCGGTCGCGCCCCTACTCCGTACATCGCGTAGGTCGGACTACGGTCCGACACATTTTCGGGTCGGAATAAATTCCGACCTACAAAGAGGCTGACCATGTTCGTCACACCATTGACTCTCATCGATCGCACGATCGAACACTTGGAAACGCTTACCGAAGTGCTCGCGGATGAACTGGATGAACGTTTGCTCGGCGAGCTCAGGCCCGAAGGCAAGCTCTGCAAGGAAGCGCTGCTCACGATCAGCGTGCTGCTGCCGAAGCTCAAAGCGGTACGATGCACTCCTGTTGCCATGACAACGGAATATCGCAGCGCGTGCCCAAGCTGCGAAGACTGAACCGCGCATTCGGTTACTTTCGCTTGCTAACTCCTAACGATCACACTCAGTTGAACAATGCCGTCGAAACGGCCTGCTCATCCAGGGACGCTCGGCTATCTAGGGGAATGCGGCATGACGATCTACGTCGTCTGCGGCAAGTGCGGGCGTTTCACGATCGCGAAGCTGGAAGAGATCGCGAAGCACACGGGCTGGCGTGCGATGGCCGCTGAAGTCGGTAAACGTTTGAAATGCACCGATTGCGGTCACCGCGGCGCGAAGCTCACGACACAGCGACCGGCGGTTGGCCGCGCAGTGTGTCCGCGGTGTTTGAGACCGATTGGCCGGGCGAGTTGAACCGTCGATCAGTCGATTCGGACTAGACTTTCGATACTCGCGCCTCAGTCTTGATTACGTAGCCCTTCTTTCGACCGCGAACCACCTCTGTCGTTTCAACCGTAGAAGGGCGCAGCGGCGTGTAGCCCAAGGATTGGCCAAAGGAACCGAAGCGCTCGAGCTCCCGTCGTTTCTGGGCGATCTGGCTGAAGTAAGCCACCTCCATATCTGCGTAGCCAGGCTCATAGAGCGTGGCTGTCACCTCGAGAGAGATCTCGCCCGCATCGATCGATATGGCGGTGCTGTTCTTGAGCAGGCGAGTCGCTACGATGGGCTCCTGATCATCGATTGTGACGCGAAGCTCGACTTCGATGTTGCCTGGCATCGGCTGCCGAGGTCTTTCGCGCGGCGCTTGCGCCACGCGTTCACGTAGTACGTTGACTTTCGCTGCATCCAATGCCGGACGGTCACGCTCGAGCGCTTCTCTGTTCGAGCTCCTTCTCTTCTCGTTAACCTGCCGCAGGACTGCGAGCTGCTTCGATGACAGGAACGCCGCTGCAAGAGTTTCGAGATTCGTATCCTGCACTTGCTCGTTTCGCAGCCAGGCCTCTCGGTACTCGAGCGAGCTTAGAGAGTCGATCAGAGCTCTTTCCTCGTCGCTAAAATCAGAACTAGAGAAGCCGACCCAGGTCCCTGCACTCGTGGTCGCATTCAGCTTCCGCCTGTGCAGGCTGAACAGCTCTTTCAATTGTTCTTCCTGATCCGAGGACAGTTTGTCGTCAGCAGGTAAGTTGCGATCCAGGAGATCGACCGCGTATCGCTCGTTGCCGCTTGTCATGTAAATGTGAAAGCGATCCAGCCCTTCCTCTGCCAGCAGCTCGTGTATCGCCGTCAATTCCGTCGTGATCGCATTCGCCTCAGCCCGTGCTTCCTGCAGCTTATCGGAGTGTAGGCTGCCGCGAGTCGCAGGGCTCAGCTGATATATATGAGAGTCCGTCAGAATATCGATCAGGCGCTCACGAGTTTCTTTGTCAATCCCGATCTCCTCTTCCATATCCAGATAGGCCCGAGAAACGCGGTCCCGATACCATTCTCGGCTGTGCTCGGACTCTTCAGCCATGACGGTCCGGATTCGTTGCTCCTCATCCTCCGCGTCCGCAGCTCCGCTGTGGAGGTTGCTCTCTTGCGGATCCGAGCAGGCGAGGAGAAGGGAAGCCAAAGAAAGGATAGCGAACCCAGGTGACTTCATTATTGTTCGCCCGTGCGCTGAACACGGAGACAAAGATTACGCAGCAGCCATGCTGCCTGCCATAGCAACTTACCGCGAGCGTCGTTCCGAGCGGTCACATCTGCCGAAACAGATGCAAATAGCTACGGCTTACGGGGAGCGTTTCGCTGCGCTTCTTCAGATGAATATCGGCGGTCTCATTCGCGCCACGCGTGACGTGATCGATCGCTTGTAGATTGACGATCACGGATCGGTGGACCTGCGCGAACTGCTCGGGATCGAGCTGAGCTGCGACTTCCTTGAGGGACATGCGGATGACCGCTTCACGGGTTTGGCCGGTCTCATCGTGCCAGGCGACGACGGTGTACTTCTCTTCCGAGCGCAGGTAGTCGACATCTTCCACGGCGATCAGGCGCACCGTTTGGCCGACGGATGCGCGCAGCCATTTCAGATACTTCGTGCTCGCAGGTCTATTGAGATGCTCTGCTAGCTGCTGCGATAACGTTTCGATGTCGAGCACAGGTGGCGCAGCAGCACCCAGGCGCTCTTGAAGACGTTCGACCGTTTCGTTCAGGCGCTTGGCTTCGACCGGTTTGACGAGGTAGTCGAGCACACCTTGTGCAAACGCTTGCACGGCGTATTCATCGTAGGCCGTGACGAAGACGATGTGGGCGCGGCGGCCGATGTGCTGCGCCGCTTCTATGCCTGTCTTGCCTGGCATCTGCACGTCCAGGAAACAGACATCAGGACAATGCTGCTCGAAGAGCTCGATCGCTTCGCGACCGTTGCGCGCTTGCGCAACGATCTCGAGCTCAGGCCAGGCATTCGCCAACATCCGCACGAGAGCTTCTCGCAACAATGGCTCGTCGTCGGCGATGAGTGCCGTTGGACGAGTCATGCTGATGTTCCTCTCATCCTCATGCTTCCACTATAGACGAATTGCATGAGTCTCGATGCGCGGTTGCGACGGCCGCCGCGCATCGAGCGCGTCACTCATCTGCCCAGTTCGCGATTCGCCGGCAGAAAGCCGCCGTTTGTCGCAAGGCCGTTGGCCACGTGCACGAGCGCTCGCATAGTCCTCGCCGGGCGCACGAGCAGGCATAGAAGACCTATGCGCCAAGGGAGGCATGATGAAGTTGCGTTATCGAATTCTTGGAGCGCTATCAGTACTCATTGCAATCGGCATCGCGTCGCTCGCGATCGCTCTGAGCCACGAAACCGACTGCACGACGCCCGCGCCAGCACAACAAGGGAAGTCGACGATGCTTGCGGTCATGCACCGGTGTTACGGCGGCCCGGAGGTATTGACGGTCGAGCGCGTCGAAAAGCCGGTGCCTTCTGAAGATCAGATACTCGTCAAAGTACACGCAACGTCGGTCAATCCGCTCGAATGGCACGTGATGACCGGCACACCGTACATACTTCGCAGCTCCGCAGGTTTCGGCGCACCGAAGGATCCGCGTCTCGGTGTCGATGTCGCCGGCGTCGTCGAGTCCGTCGGCAAGAACGTCACGCGATTGAAACCCGGCGACGAAGTGTTCGGCACCGTGTGGGGCGCATTTGCCGAGTATGCCGTCTTCCCCGAACGAAATGCGGTCGTCATCAAGCCCGCGAATGTGTCATTCGAGGAGGCTGCAACAGCACCGATCGCTGGCATCACCGCATTGCAGGCGCTCCGAGATCAGGGACGATTGCAAGCTGGGCAATCTGTGTTGATCAACGGCGCATCGGGTGGCGTCGGCACGTTCGCCGTGCAGATCGCAAAAGACATGGGCGCACAAGTGACTGGCGTGTGCAGCACACGCAATCTCGAGCTCGTGCGCTCGCTCGGCGCCGATCACGTCATCGACTACACGCGTGAAGATTTCACTCGAGGCGATGCACGATACGATCTGATCATCGACAACGTCGGCAATCGGGACATTTTGGACATCACGCGCGCGCTGAAGCCGAACGGCACGCTCGTGCTCGTCGGCGCGCCAAAGGGTGGACGCTGGATCAAACCTTTGTGGGGTGCTATCAAGACCAAAGTCGTTCAGCCTTTCGTGGATCAAGAATTGAAGTTCTTCGTGTCGAACGCAACGCAAGCGGACACGACGCTTCTCGCTGAGCTCATGGCGTCGGGCAAGGTCAAACCCGTAATCGATCGCACGTATACGTTAACTGAAGTTCCCGATGCGATGCGCTACCTTGAGACGTGGCGGGCGCGCGGAAAGGTGGTGATCAGCGTCAGCGAGAGGAAGCTACCGTTAGATGAGGAAAAGCTATCGCTGGAAGGCTCACGCTAGAAAGGCTGCGTTCCTCGCCGAGAAAGCTACCGCTGGACAGAGAAGATCACCATCTTTCTAGCGGCAGCTTTCTAGCGAAGCGGCAGCGGAGCTTTCTAGCGGCAGCTGTCTAGCGAAGCGGTAGCGGAGCTTTCTAGCGGCAGCTGTCTGGCGAAGCGGCAGCGGAGCCTTCTAGCGGCAGCTGTCTAGCGAAGCGGCAGCGGAGCCTTCTAGCGGTAGCTGTCCAGCGGCAGCTTCGAAACCTTCGCCCATCACCGATGTCCTTGTGAGTAGGTCCATGTCGACGGCCGTCGGATAGTCATGGCGGCGCCGCGCCTGTTATCGTACGCGCATGCATGCCATCAACATCAAAGCCGTTCTACTCGCGAGCCTCGCAGTGATCGGCGTCGATATTCTCTCGGGCATGATGCTGCTCGGCATCTACGCGCCCGAGCTGACATCGACGATGACAGACGAGCAGTTGCGTCGCGCGCTTGCTGCGTTGATGCAGAATCGCGAGTACGTCGTGCTCTCTCTCATACTCGGCACGGCCTCCACGATGCTCGGCGGCTACCTCGCCGCACGACTCGCGCGCACGGTCCCTTTTTTCAACGCGCTCGCGTTCGGCGTGCTCGGAGTGACGCTCGGTCTGCTCACCTCCGGCGATCTTCCCACGTGGTATCGAGTGCTAGGAATCGGCATCACGATCCCCGCCGCACTCATCGGTGCTCAGATCGCGAAAAAGCGCATGAAGGAGATTGAGAGCGATCGATAGGGGCGCCTGTAGCGTTGACGGTTAATAAATGTCGATGCGTGCAGGGGCGGAAGCAGACTTCAATGTGCGTCATCCTCGCGGAGGCGAGGATCCATCTAACTCTCTCACGACATGCTCCTGATGGGCCCTCGCCTTCGCGAGTGTGACGAACAGAATGAGGCAACCTCTTTGGTAAGATCGTCGTCCTCGCGGAGGCGAGGTTCCATCCGAAGTTTGTGCCTTGAAACGTGCTACTGATGGGCCCTCGCCTTCGCGAGTGTGACGAACGGGTTTGCTGTGTCAGGTTGAAACCTGATCTACCCGCTGCATCTTCTTTTCTGTCCAGCGGTAGCTCTCTCGGCGCACAGCGCCTTTCTAGCGGCAGCTTTCTAGCGGGAGCTGGGCGCGACGATACTCGGTATCGTCTGCCGCTTTGACACGCCTACCGGCGTCGTATACATTCCCGCGCCATGCTCAAGTCGATTAAATGCACGATTAAAACGAAGAAGCTCCCAGCGGGGTCTTCTTTGTCTGCGCGCGTTTAAGTCAAACGAACGAACAGATAACTAGGCCCCGCCGGACTCCGACGGGGCCTTTTTCGTTGGGCGCCCGTCTGCCGGCCTCGAAGTCATAGAGGAAAGCAGTCATGTGTTCAGCAGTCAGCGCCCGAAGTCCCATCACTTCAAGCGAATCGTCGCAACCCGCGCGTCAAGCGAATTTGAAGTCACCAGTCGTCGCTGTCATCGGCGCGACCGGCGCCGTTGGCGTCGAGATGGTGCAGTGCTTGGAGAAACGTCGTTTCCCGCTTGCCTCGCTACGCCTGTTCGCATCGGCACGCTCTGCAGGACAGCGCGTTCCGTACGCGGGTCAGTGGTTGATCGTGGAAGAGCTTCGCGAAGACGCGCTGCAAGGAATCGATATCGCGCTTTTTTCGGCTGGCGGTTCGATCTCGCGTCGCTTTGCGCCGCTCATGGCCGCAGCCGGGACGATCGTCGTCGATAACTCCTCGGCGTTCCGTATGGACGAGAACGTGCCGTTGGTCGTTCCCGAAATCAATGCGAATGCGATCGGCCAGCATCGCGGGATCATCGCAAATCCAAACTGCGCGGCAATTTTGACGATCACGCCGCTCTGGCCGATTCATCAAGTGAACCCGCTGCAGCGGCTGATCATCTCGACCTATCAAGCGGCGTCCGGTGCCGGCGCGGCCGCGATGGAAGAGCTGCGCGAGTCCACGCGCGCGCACCTCGCCGGCGAGCGCTATGAGCCGAAGGTGCTGCCGCATCCGTACGCCTTCAACGTGTTCAGTCACAACACACGCATCGATCCTGATACGGGGTACAACGAAGAAGAAACGAAGGTGATGCAGGAGACACGCAAGATCTTCAACGAGCCGTCGCTGCGCATTTCCGCGACTTGCGTGCGCGTGCCGGTGTTGCGCGCACATTGCATTTCAGCGACATTCGAATGCGAGCGCCCGATCACGCCAGCCGAAGTGCGTGACATCGTGAGCCGCGCGCCTGGCGTGAAGCTCGTCGACGACGTGCAGAACAACTATTTCCCGATGCCGAAGGACGCTTCCGGCCAGGACGATCTACTCGTCGGCCGCATCCGTCAGGATGCGAGCGACCCGAGCGGCCGATCCATTTCGCTCTTCATCGCAGGCGATCAGCTTCTCAAGGGTGCTGCGTTGAATGCGGTGCAGATAGCGGAGCGGTTGTTGGAGAGATAAGAAACCTCACCCCACCCTCTCCCATGTGGGAGAGGGAGCTTGGCCTCACCCACCCTTCTTCATACGCAATGACGTCATCCCGGCGGAGGCCGGGATCCAGGCAAGCAAGATCGCCTTGAGCACAGAACGTTCTGGACCGGCCTTCGCCGGCGTGACGCCCGAGTGCGTGTGTGTCTAGAGGAGCGGGTGTCTCGAATGCGCGTTCTTATCTATGCGCGCTGCGCGAGCGCTTCTGTTTACGCTCGAGCGTCTGATGCACGGAGGCGAGTTGTCGCTGAGCTGCTTCGCACGCGGCTTCGGGCGAGGCGAAGCCGCTCATGCGCCCGAACAGATCGGCGATCGGAAGAGGACGATACGTGCTCAACTCGTACCCGAAGCCTTCCCTCTCTGCGAAGATACGAGCATAGCCGTGTTCATTGTTGAACAAGTCAATCAGCATACGCATACGGCTGCTCTACTTTGTTTTTGTCGCGCCGCGGAATTTACAAAATCTGGCGCTCGAAAAATGAGACGCCGTTCGCATCATCGCGTCTGTATCGAGCTCACGAGGAGATGATTGGCTCGATGCCGTCCGGGCGATGCCGTCGGGAAGAGACCGCGGCGAGTGACCGCCGCGGTCTGACGTGCGGATCAAAGTGGGCCGCGCTCCCAAGGTCCCCAGATAGCGCAAGTCATGCCGCTGCCGGCAGCGCTGCCGCCGAACAAGTTTACGAACATCACACGTCCGTCCGGACTGAAGCAAGCGCCCGCAAACTCGCTGTCGTTGAGCAAATTGACAGCGAACTCGAAAGGCTCGCCGAGCCCGCCCATCCCGATCAGACGATTCACATCGCTGATGCCCGGTGCGAGTGGGTGGCCGTCGCCATCGTTGCTTGCATCGTCCTCGCAAAAGATGATGCCACCCCGCGGCGTGATGCAGATGTTGTCCGGCGAGTCGAGCACACTGCCATCGGGCGACTCGAATACGAGCACCAACTGATCTTCGCCGCTGAGTCGATCGGCTGGAATGTAGTGCCACAACTGTCCATAGCGCGAATCGCCGCCGCTCGTCGACACGAAGTACACCGAGCGTCCATCGAGTCCGATGAATACGCCTTCGAGACGGTTGAAGGCCGCGCCGCCTTTCGCCGCACCCTGTGAGAAGCATGTGGCCGCGCCGTTCTCGAGCTCAGGATCCGGATCGTCGATGGAGACCCACTCGACGGGCAGACGGGCTCCGACGCGTTGGCCTGTGATGAGACTTGCTCGAGGGCTGCCCTTGATGGCCAACATCTCGAGCTTGCCACCTTTGTATAGGTTGGCAGGATCCTTGGGGGTCGAGCGATAGAATCCAGAGTTATTGCCAGCATCTTCGGTTTGGTAGAGAACCCCGCGAGCATCTGCCACGGCTGCTTCGTGGGCGAAGCGGCCCATCCACTCGAGCGGTACGGCTTTGATCGCCGAGTTGGCCCACGCTGGGACGAAGAAATTGTAACCGTGCTTCTTGCCCCATCCTTGATTCGGACCAGCGACGGTTTCCTCGCTCGTGATCCATCCCATCCCACGCCAGGCAAGGCCGCCGGAACAGTTCACGATCGTGCCGTTGAGGCTGATGAAATCGCGCACGAGCTTCTTGCGACGCAAGTCGAAATCGAGCGTGACCGTCCCACCGACGCCCAGGGCGTCATACCGTGTCCCCTCACGCCCGCCCATCGAGAATGTGCTCTGATCCATGAATGCGCCTGGCGGGGTGCGGACTTCATGATTGCGAATGAGCCGCACCACGCCTCCGCGACCTTCCAAGCACGTCATCCCATCGTGCGCGCGGGGACAGATGTTGCCGTCGCTCATCACATCGCCAATCTTGCTGAACGTGACATAGCTGAAGTCGCGCGGCAGCGCGAGGATCTGATTGCCGTCCTGATCGGGTGTCGGTCTGAGCTCGCCATACTCACTGCGATAGCCTTCGAACGACCATGAGCGATCGTCGTGTGCGTGACCACGGTCATTTGCTCGCGCACTGTGTGCCGCGAAAGTGGACAGAGTCGTGGCGCTGACGAGCGCCGCACCGGCCGCCATGCCTGACCCTTTCAAGAAACTCCGCCGAGCGGGTTCCGTCGTTTCGCTGCCGTGACGCTCAGTGGTATCTGAAGTGCTCATTGTTGACCTCGTTCTATGTTGCTCGCGAGTGCTTAAAGCGCGCCGCACGAGGATGCTGCGTGCAGAGCGAGCAACGAACGTACGAACCCCATGTGACGAGAAGATGAAGGAGCGATGAAGGCGCTGTTGCCACAAGCGCACTCGGACGCGCTACGTCCGCGTCTTATCGTATGAACCCTGCAAGCCTCCTCTTGCTTGGTGTGCTTCGCGTGCTTTGCGAGATTTCTTCTCTTTAGACCGAGCATGCGACTACCCCATCGCGCTCGCATCGAGCAGTTCATGCCTGTGACGGCGCGCTAGCAAGCAGCGGCTCTGCCACCCATAATGCGCGCCACTTGCCGCATTAACGGGCTCGGCCCTCGAGACGGAATAGAACGATGCACACGATTGCTATCTTGCTCAGATCTCTGCGCGTGTTCTGGCGCGCTCCAGTCGCGCTCGCGGCGATGATGTGCCTGACGAGTTGCGCAGAGATGTCTCAAGTGCTCGAAAGCAGCGGCGCAGCGTCCAGCCCGCAGGGGCAAGCAGCATTCGCGCGTGCCGTGAAAGAATCGCTCGAGCTCGGGAGTGTCCGCGCGTCCGACTTGCTCTCGAAGGCAGGCGGATACAGCAATCACCCGGTCTACAGGATCAAACTGCCCCAGCAAGTGCAGCCGATCGCGAGCCGCTTGCGCCAATTCGGGCTCGGCGCCCAGATCGATCGCATGGAGCAGCTGATGAACAAAGGCGCCGAGCAGGCTGCCGCAGAAGCGAAGACCGTGTTCATCGATGCGGTTCGCGCGATGACGATCACAGATGCGCTCGGCATCGTGCGCGGGCACGAAACTGCGGCCACGGAATACTTTCGACGTCAGACCGAAGCGTCATTGCGGCAGCGTTATCTGCCGATCATTCAACGCAATCTCGAGCAGATCGGGTTCTATACGCAGTACAAGCAGATGCTGAGCGCGTACAACGCGTTGCCGATTCAGAACAAACCCGATCTGGATCTCGAGCAGCACGTACTGACGCAGAGCTTGAATGGATTGTTCTCGCAGGTCGCGGAAGAGGAGAAGCTCATTCGCCGCGACCCGATCGGCCGCGGCAGCAGCGCAATCGCGGCAGTGTTCGGGAAGAAGTGAGCTCGCATCGTCTTCGTCATGAAGAAAAGGATCAAGTGACAAGACCTTTTCCATCGCCCTTCCCGTTGTCCGTCACCCTCGCGAAGGCGAGGGCTCATCGGAAGCATGAGCACACGAATAGGAGCAGGATGGATCCTCGCCTCCGCGAGGACGACGATCGTTCCTTATTGTCGTCACACTCGCGAAGGCGAGTGCTCATCAGGCGCATCACTCACGAAGAACAGGATGGATCCTCGCTTCCGCGAGGGACGACGATCTTTCCCTTTTGTCGTCACACTCGCGAAGGCGAGTGCCCATCAGGCGCATCACTCACGAAGAGCAGGATGGATCCTCGCCTCCGCGAGGACGACGATCGTTCCTTTTTGTCGTCACACTCGCGAAGGCGAGTGCCCATCAAGCGCATCACTCACGAAGAACAGGATGGATCCTCGCCTCCGCGAGGACGACGATCGTTCCTTTTTGTCGTCACACTCGCGAAGGCGAGTGCCCATCAGGCGCATCACTCACGAAGAACAGGATGGATCCTCGCTTCCGCGAGGACGACGATCGTTCCTTTTTGTCGCCACACTCGCGAAGGCGAGTGCCCATCAAGCGCATCACTCACGAAGAACAGGATGGATCCTCGCCTCCGCGAGGACGACGACGCTGTAGAAGGCCGGAATCTAGGTCCTAACGGCCGAATTGGTACTGCACCGTCAGTCCGTACGTCCTCGGATCGCCGTACTGCAGTTGGTAAAAGCCAAGACCGGCGACATCTGTTGCCACGCGCAGATACTCTTTGTCCGTGACATTGTTGCTCCACACGCTCGCCGACCAGCGCTCGTCATTCGTCGTAAACGTAAGTTGCGCATCGGTTAGCCAATAAGCCTGCTGCGATAGGAGCCGATTGTTGTCCGGCGAGAAGAACTGCTTCGAGGCGTAATGCGCCTGCGTTTGCGCGGAGAGCGCGCCGAACGACAGCGGCCAGGTGTAACGCACTTGACCTGCGAACGTGTACTCAGGCGCATACGGCAGCGAGTTGCCAGCGAGATTCCCAGCGACCGAAGCGACGAACCGGTCGTATTGCGATCTCACTGTTCCAAACGATGCCTGCACGGAGAGCCGCTCAGTCGCTTCCAAACCGATCTCGATCTCCGCGCCGTAAAGCGTCGAGCGCGCTGCGTTCGAGAGCTGATTCATCGGCAAGCCATCCGGCTGAGTCACGAGCGAGAAGACCTGCTGATCCGTGAAGTCGTAATGCCAGATGCTCGCATCGATGCGCAGCGCGTGCTCTGGGATAGACGCCTTGAGCCCAAGCTCGGTGCTGGCAATCGATTCAGGATCGACGAGCGATGCTTCGCCAGGGAAATACGCACCGCCGTTGAACGCGCCACTGTTGAAACCACGTGCGTAGCTCAGATACGCCATCACGTGTTCCCGCAGTCGATAGTCGAGCGCGACGCGCGTGCTCACGTCCTGCCACGTGTGATCCGCAGGGAAGTCGATGGTTTGCAGGAACGCATGGTCGCGAATGTATCTGCGATCGATGAACATCGTCGGGTCGGAAGGAGTCGCATCGAAAACGTACGCTGAGTATTCGAGCGTCTTCGTCTCGCGCGTCAGACGCGCCCCTGCTGTCAGACGCAGGCGTGGCAGCAGCTTGTAGTCGACTTGAGCGAACGCGGCGTAGCTGCGCGTTTCCTGTTCTCCGATACTGCCGACACCCTCGAGCGTCGTGCCGATCGTCGTGACCGATCCAGGACCGAGCCCGCGCGCGGGCAGTGCCGAGTCGCTCGAAAGCTCATCAGCATAGGCATACAGACCTCCGAGCCAGCGGACATCGCCTTCGTTCGAGGAAGCTACGCGCACCTCCTGGCTCAACTGTTCTTGGCTCGTAGCCATATGCAGCGTCAGTACGTCGAAGGGAGAGCCATCGATCTCATCCTGTGTACGCGTGCTATTGCGCTCGTATGCGGAAATCGATGTGAGCGCGAACGAAGCTGCATCCCAGTTCAACGTGAGCGCGGCACCTGAGGAATGCATGTGCATGTAGTGCGTATCGTTGCCCGCCGTGTACACGCCCTCGTACGTCGGACTCGAATCGCTGTATCCGGTGAGATCCGAGCACGTCGGATGGCCGCGCCTCGGGTCTGCACATAGAGACGGCCGACCGTCTGCGAGCGGCCGGGTGTAGTCCACTGCGCCGACGGGCTTCGTCGGTGCCGGTTGGCCGCGATCCTGCCCGGCGTGTACGTTGAAAAGCACGCTCACGTGATCCGTTGCTTGTGCGAACAGCTGTGCGCGTGCCGCGGTGAAGTCTGTCTCGCCCCGCCGACCGCGCATCAAGCTCGTATCGGGATCGAGCGTCGCATTTCCGGTCCGAACTTCGCGAGTGCCATCCCGCGTTTCGCGAATGAACGCGACGCGCGCCGCCATACGCTCGCCGATCGGCAACCCAAGCGCGCCTTCGGCGTGCAGGGCATCGAAGCGACCCGTGCTCGTCTGCAAGTATCCATTCAGACCATCATCGAGAGAGGGTGGGCGTGTCACGACATGAATGAGACCTGCCGTGGAGTTCTGACCGAACAGCGTGCCTTGCGGTCCGCGCGCCACCTCCACTCGCTCGAGATCGAACAGCGGCACGTCCTGCACGACCATGCTGCTCAAGTACGTGTCGTCGAGGTACACGGCGACTTTCGAGTTAGCGTTCGAGTAGTACTGCGTCGAGCCGACACCGCGGATGAACCAGCGAGCCGAAGAGCGGCTGTACTCGTCGATGTTGCCGACGTTCGCAGCGAGGTTGCCGACCTCCGTCAAATGAGTGACGCCGCTCAGCTCGAGGGCAGGCTCGCTGAATGCCACAATGGAAAGTGGCACGGTTATCACGTCTTCCTCTCGCCGAGTCGTCGATACCACGACGGGCTCATTCATGAGCGCCTGCAGATCGAGCGACGCGAGATCTGCATCCGCCGCGTGCAGATCAACAGCAGGGAAACCCGCAAACGCGGCGATAGCAGAAGCTGTAAGGAAACGTGCGAGTGAGGTCATACGCGCTGCATATTCTGCGCAAGCCACGCACGAATCGCTGTGTTTGATGTCTCGTCGTGTGCGTGAGATTCGCGTAAACGATCGTGATCTCCCCGTGTACACGTGAGCGGCGGGTCACATTTGCGGGGAGAGGACAAGAAGAAGGCCTCTCGCCAAGCGCGCGAAGGCCGCAAAGACTGGAAATGGATCTTCTTGAAGAGATGAGGTGGAATGCAGCTCTCAGCTCCAAGCAGTCGATCTCATCTCAAGTGCTCACGCACCTCGACAAGCTCCTCGATGGCTTCCTCGTCGTGGACCGTCTCCAAGACCGGCCTTGCGATCGATCCGATCAGACCCGATTGCCGATCGAACAGTTGTCGATAGTGACCTTGAGGTTTGCGCACCAAGGTCTCGTGATCGCCCTCCTCGACGATGCGGCCCCGATCGAAGACCAAAATCCGATCGAGCGAGCGCACGGTCGAGAGCCGATGCGCGATGATGATCGACGTGCGCCCTGCCATCAGCCGATCGATCGCTTGCTGGATCAGCGCCTCGGATTCGGAATCGAGGCTCGATGTCGCCTCATCCAGGATCAGGATCGGCGCGTTCGCGAGAAACGCGCGTGCGAGCGCGACGCGTTGACGCTCGCCGCCCGAGAGCTTCACGCCACGCTCGCCTACCAGCGTTCGATAGCCGCGCGGCAGCTCCGTGATGAACTGATGCGCATTCGCGAGTCGTGCCGCGCGCTCGATCTCAGCCATGCTCGCCTCCGGTCGTGCGTACGCGATGTTCTCGGCTAGGCTGCGATGGAAGAGGATCGGCTCCTGCTGCACGATCGCGATTTGCGAGCGCAATGACGCTTGGGTGGCTTGGGCCACGTCCTGATCGTCGATCAGCACGCGCCCGGCGCTCACATCGTAGAGCCGTTGCAGGAGCTTGACGAAAGTCGTCTTCCCCGAGCCCGAGCGGCCCACCAAGCCCACGCGCTCCCCCGGTCGAATCATCACACTCAGATTCTCGAACAGCGCGTTGTCTCGACTCTCGTACCGGAATGTGACGTCGTCGAAATGCACTGCTCCACGCGCGATGCGCAACGCTTTCGCGCCCGCTCGATCGGGCACTCCATAGGGCTCCTCGTAGAGCCGCACGAGCTCTTCCATTTCGTTGACGGAGCGTTGCAGTTGATGGACGTGCTGCCCGATCTCTCGCAGATACCCGTGGACGACGAAGTACGTGGTGAGCACGTACGTGACGTCGCCGGCGGTTGCTTGTCCCCGCCACCACAGCCATACCGATGTGCCGGTCACGACGGTCCGCACGACCCATAGCAATGCGAGCTGCCCTGTACCGCTGTAGGTGTGTCGCATCCACGTGCGCGTAGTGCGACGTGCCCACTTGTTCACGACCCTTGCGAGCCGCTCGTCCTCGCGTGCTTCCGCACCGAAGGCCTTCACGACTGCATTCGCGCCCAACGCATCCGAGAGCACGCCACCGATCTTCGTGTCCTGCGCGTTCGACAAACGCGATGCGGGCGCGATCGCTCGTACTGAAAGAAGAACCGTCATCGTCACGTATGCGAGCGCACCCACAGCCATGACCAATCCCATGACGGGCCAGCGATAGCTGAGCAGCGTCATCGTGCCGATCAGGACGACCGCAGACGGCAGGAGCGAGAGCAGCAAGACGTCATCGAGCGTATCGAGCGCCCACATGCCGCGCGTGATCTTGCGCACGACCGATCCGGCAAAGCTGTTCGAGTGCCAATCGGTCGAGAATCGCTGCACGCGTGCGAAGGCGTTGCGGGCTACAGCGCTCATGATGCTCAACGTCATCGGCACGACGCCCCACCAGGCAAGGTGGCGCAGCGCGACCATCGTGAGCCCGAGTGCAGCCATCGCGACGAACGCATCGACCGCTGCAGCCATGTCCGCCCGACCCGCCGCCAAGGCATCGATCAGCCGGCCGGCGTACAACGGAATGAATACTTCCGTGACGGTGGCCAAGGAAATGGCGAGCGCGATGCCGGCGACCAGCCACTTGCGAGTCGCCCAATGCCGGAAGGTGAAAACGAGAGCACTACGAAGGGCCCGAGAGCCTTCGTTACGAGAAATAATCATGGCGTGTGGGCGCGATAACGCGCCTGTCTAGCAAAAGTGGAACGAAACTGCGGCGATCCGGCGAGCCGGATGGCCGTAAACCCGCGTCAACCCACCTCAACCGACGAGGGGGGTCAGAGACTCAGCGTTCTCTGATAGGCGTGGCTGCAGGACGAGGAAGATGCATGCGTGAGCTCGTCATCGATGTCCTCCTCGGTAAAGTAATGGAAGTGCCGCACTATTGAACCACTGGCTAAGCTTGCAAGGCAAGGCGCATTGTCAAATGCGCTATTTATCTTACGAGTTCCTCGGTGCATGATTGGCGCAAACCAGCTCCCGCAGAAGAAGACGCTTGAAGGGTGCCATGAGCGCAAGTCTGCAAAGCCGCTCCGAGCCAGGGACCAACCTCTCGCCCGACGCGTTCGAGATTCACCTCGAGGCGCTATTGATGTTGCGCCTCGAATGCCACTTGTGGAAAGCGCATTTCATGCATCTCGCTGGGCGCGAAGCGCGCCATGTGTCATCGCACGCATATATAGATGTATGGGATCTGATGCTGGCGGAATGGATTCCGGCCTATACACCGGCGCGCTACGAGCGCTTTCGACCTCTATTCGATGAGGCGATCAAAGACATGCGCGCACGCCTCGAGCGCTTGATGAGCGTCTGCGAAAGCGTTCTCCCGCGCGATGTGAAGAAGCGCATCAGGCGCGCGCTGCGTCAACTAGACTTCGCCTCCGCGAGCTATCGCTGGATCCCTGCGCGCGCATCGATCGAGCCGCCCGAGAAGCTCTTCGAAGCGCGCTTCAAAGGCATGATTCGCTTGCTCAGCCTCATCGCCCGCGACGCGGACAAGCGGCTGCAGGCGATGGTCGACTCGTAAGCACGGAAAGCCGAGCTGCGTCGGCAAGACAGCCGATCGGCAGGAAAGACGCGGTACCGGCGTCATGAAAGCCTGCCGGCAAGTCAGAACGATGCTGTAGGTCGGGTTTCAACCCGACAGCCCGCACACGCGTTCGTTACCCTCGCGTCGACCCGAACACCTCGCTCAGCCACTTCAGCATCGGCTCGACCGCCGGCGCCGGATCGACGCGGCCGTTCTTCTCGTCGAACGCATCCTTGGCGCTCTTGAAGATCTCGAAATGGTGATTCA
Organism: Pseudomonadota bacterium; assembly: GCA_023417315.1. Lineage (GTDB taxonomy): Bacteria > Pseudomonadota > Gammaproteobacteria > Steroidobacterales > Steroidobacteraceae > Steroidobacter. The sequence continues at coordinate 112,152 of JAEZFW010000072.1, read as the reverse complement.
TGCCGGGCACCGCCACGAAGGTCCCTCGCCCCGGCGATTTCGCATTCACGATACGCGTCGCAAGCGAAGCCGCATCTTCGGATTCGAACCAATCGTATTCGCCGAACGCCATGAGCACCGGCGCGCGCACTCGCGACCATGCTTCTGCCCAATCCGCACGCTGCGCTTGCTGATGAAACGCGAATGGGCGGCCGTAGTGAGCGTCGGGGCTCGTGCCGACGATGTTGCCCCACACGCCGCTCAATGTCGGTTCTGCAGTCGCAATTTGCGCGGGCGTCTGCGCGTCGATCAAGTAACGAGTGAAGAAACGAACGCGCGCTGTCATCTCCTCATGCAAGCGCGCGGGATCGTGACCGCGAAGCTCGAGTGCACTGCGCTCGAACTTCAGCATGCGTTCCATCCACGTCGCTGCGCCGGCACCCCACGCCATGACACCGGCCACATCGCGATCGGCAGCCAGCAGCGGCGCGTATGTTCCGCCGATGCTGCCGCCAAAGATTACGATCCGCTTCGGATCCACGTCGGGTCGCTTCAAGAGCGCGCTCATCGCTTCGCGATGATCCGCAAGCTCAGTGTCGTAATCCATGGACGCGCATGTGCCCTCGCTCGCACCGACACCGCGCTTTTCCGTACGCCACACGAGTGCACCCGACTCACGCACGATGCGCCTCAACATCGCCGACCAGCCATCGCGTGGATTTGTCGAGATCGCAACCGTATCGCACGACAGCCATTGCACGAACAGAATCGCCGGCAGCCGACCTTGTCGTCCTCGAGGCTTGGTGATAATCGTCTGCAACTTGATCCCATCCCGCAGCGCGAGTGTCCCGTACGACGTCTCGATACCGGGATGACTTTCTGGAGACTTCGCTTCAGCTGCATGAGCGAGCGAGCTCGCGATCAAGAGCATCGCACCTAAACCAGCCCGCAAGCATTTCTGTGCGCGCATGTGCCTCTCCTATATCGTGAGTTCCGCAATCACCGGAACCTGCAGCTCGGTCACATAGTCATCGCTCGACGAGGCCACCCGATGAGCAGGAAGCGAGTACCCCTCCTGATCCGCTCCGAAGCGGTGGTACACCTCGCGCATCGGTCCTGCTATACGCAATCCGCTGTGACTCAACCATTGCAGCATCGATTCGTAGATGCGCTGGGTGTGCTCGTAAGGACCTCGATAGGTCACGCAACCTGCTTGATCTGCGCCTTCGAGGCGGCGCGTCCCCAATGCGGCGTTCGATGCCTTCACGGGAATGCACACTTCCACATCGACATCTCGTTCTCGGTATTCTGGATCGTGAAAAAGTAGGAACGGACTGGCCTCCGCGCGCATGCGATGCGCGTACACCGCCGCTTCTGCCGATTCGAACATCCCGGGCACCGATTCGCCCGCGACCTCGACTCGGCATCGGATCGAAAAGACTTCTTGATCGGGAATGTCGCGAAGCACGACCGCAGGGAATGCTTCGATGGCCTGCTCGCCCGCGGACATCCTCAGCGCCTCGAGTCGCTGTAAGCGACGCTGGCTGTCCTCGATGTTCGCGACGAGCTCCAAGCGTCGGCGCTCGAGCTGGCGCGCGAACGTTGCATCAGTTGCGCCGTCTCGAAGCAGAGTGCGAATCTCATCGAGCGAGAATCCGAGGTCCTTCAACACGAGGATGCGTTGCAGGAGCCCGAGCTGCGCCGCATCGTAATAGCGATAGCCGGTGGCTGCGTCGATGTGCGCAGGCCTCAGCAATCCGGCCTCATCGTAGTGATGGAGCGTTCGGATGGTGACGCGCGCCAGGCGTGAGAAATCCCCGATCCGCAGCATATATCCACTCGGCTGATGGGCTAACTGGTCAACGGCATCGTGGCCAGAAGCGTAATGTCTCACGTAACGGGAGAGTCAAGCGGGAGCGTGGATTGAGCAAAGTCGATCAAGTGGCCGTCGAGAACGCGAGGCACAGTGGATGCGTGTCTCGTGAGGACTTCTAAGTGAACCCTGTCGCCAAAGCACTCTGGTACATCGAAAGCCACTTCGCCGAGGAGGTCACGCTCGATGATCTGGCTGCGGCGAGCAATGTCTCGCGCTTTTACATGTCACGAGCGTTCGCCACGGTGGTCGGTCAACCCATGCAGCGATACCTCCGAGGTCGCCGACTGACGGAGGCGGCACGGCGACTGATCGATGGTGCGGACGACATTCTGAGTGTGGCGCTCGAGCATGGGTATGGATCTCACGAGGCATTCACGCGTGCCTTTCGCGACCACTTCGGTCTGACACCCGAGGCCGTTCGCGCACAGAGGCACTTGCGAAATGTGCCACTCGTCAGACCCATCAGATTGGAGAACATCATGAGCACTCAGCTGGAGAGCCCAAGCATTCAAGACCGCGGAGCACTGCTCATTGCAGGATTGAGCGAGCGCTATAGCCAAGCGACGCGTTCGGGCATTCCGATGCAATGGCAGCGGTTTACGCCGCATCTCGGGAACGTCCCATCGCAGATCGGTGCCGACGCTTACGGTGTCTGCTACAACACGGACGACGACGCGAACATGGATTACATGAGCGGTGTAGCAGTGAAGGACTTCTCGGCGGTACCGCCGCAATTGGCTCGTCTTCGCATCGGACCGCAGCGCTACGCCGTATTTCATCATCGCGAGCACATCGCCTCGATCGGCGAGACGTTCAGAGCGATCTTCTCGCAATGGTTGCCCGAGTCCGAGTACGAAATCGTCGATGCGCCGCTGTTCGAACGCTATCCGCCGAGCTTCGATGGACGAACAGGACTGGGCGGCGCGGAGATCTGGGTTCCTGTCGCGAAGAAGCGCAGCGCGAATGCGGGTTAGAGCATCGGCTCGACCCGCATCCGGCTCGTCGTTCACATCCGCACTCGTTCGTCCTCCCCGCCTCCGCGAAGGTGACGAACGATGCTTGCATGTGCCGGGTTGAAACCCGACCTACAACGTCGTCGTCCTCGCGGAGGCGAGGATCCATCCTAGTCTTCTGCTTGTTGTGACCGACGGACCCTCGCCTTCGCGAGGGTGACGTGACGAGCAGCTTGTCGAAGCAGCGTCCGAGGCTACGATTGCACGTCCTTCCCGCCGCACTCCTTCCATCGGCGAACGAGCTCGCGTGCGTCCTCGTCCGAGCGTGGTTTCACCGCGAACAAGATACTGCCTGCGCGAATGCCACTCTCGTAATGTTCGAGACGTTCTTTCGGCACGCCCCAGTTCGCCAACGCGCCGATTAGTCCGCCGGTGATACCGACCGCGCCCGCCGCAGTGAGCGCGACAGCAACGGGTCCCGCGGCGAGAATGCCGAGGCCCGGCACGAGCAGCAAAGTGCCGACTGCAGCAAGCGCCGGCGCAATCGTGCCCACAGTGCCTCCAGCGGGACCGCCCAGCTCATCGGCAAGCTGTGTCGATTCCTCTGTGCTCTTTGCTGCCTTGTCACTGAGCGGTGTGTCCGTACCACGCGCGAAGTATCGATCGCGCGTGTCTTCAGATAAGAGCACGTTGATATCGGCATCCTCGTATCCCAACTCTCTCGCCGCTCGATACGCGCGCTCAGCGCTCGTTCTGTCCTCGAACAGACCCGTGATCATGGCTCGTTCGGATGGCAAGGTTGGCATCGCTCTCACACGCTTCTATTTGACTGCACCGATCGACCCCACGACGGGCATCGCTGCGACGATGAAGATGAGAATCGGCACGAGCGCCCAGAGCACCTCGCCGGTGACACTTCGACTGCGGCCATCAATCTCGGCCCTCGACTTCGCGTTGAACGTCGCGACCGAGTAGAGCATCACGCCAAAGACGCCGGCAATCAGCGCCGCGCATATCCAGAAGATCACGATGCTCATGGCTTCACTCGCTCTTACGAATTTGTCGCCCCGCGCCCCCGCTCCCGTCTCCTTGCTGCCGACCCGCTGATCCTCTCTTATAGGTCCTACCCTTTCACGAACGCCGCAGCTCGCGTGAGAAACGTGTAGTCGCCCTCGATCGCCATCAATGCAATCAGCACCAGCAGGGCAATCGGCGGTGTCAGGATCGCGAGCTTCAACGCGAGCCGTTCCCAGGCGACGTGCATGAACACACCGACAATGAACGAAGCTTTCAGGAACATGAACACGAGTATCAGCGTCCAACGCAGCGGGCCTTGGAGTTGGAAGTAGTCGACCATGTAGGAGAACGCGCTGAACACGAACAGCAGCGCCCAGATCCACAAGTAGATTCGGATCGGATGTTGCTGTCCTTCCGCCGCATGGCCTGCGTGAAGCTGTTCGTGACTGACCGCGTGATTCATGCCTCACCTCACCACAAATAGAACAGCGCGAAAATGAAGACCCAGACGAGATCGACGAAGTGCCAATACAGGCCGGCGATCTCGACGGTCTCATAGGTGCCTTTTCGATCGTAGAAGCCGCTGAGAACCCTGCGCGCAACGACGGCGAGATAGATCACACCCGCCGACACGTGCAGGCCGTGGAATCCCGTGATCATGAAGAACGATGATCCGAATTGCGCAGCACCCATCGGATTGCCCCACGGCCGCACGCCTTCTTCGACGATGAGCTTCGTCCACTCGAACGCCTGCATGCCGACGAAGGACAGACCCAGGGCGGCGGTTGCTAGCATCAGCGCAGCGGTCCGCTTGCGATCGCGCCGATAGCCGAAGTTGACCGCCATCGCCATGGTGCCGCTGCTCGTGATCAGAATCATCGTCATGATCGCAATCAGCAGCAGCGGGATGTGTGCGCCGCCGACGTTGAGCGCGAACACCTCGCTTGGGTTCGGCCACGTCTCCGTCGTCGACATGCGCACGTTCATGTACGAGGTCAAGAAGCACGTGAATACGAACGTGTCGCTTAAGAGGAAAATCCACATCATCGCCTTGCCCCACGGCACAGCGAATGCCTGCTTGTCCTGCGCCAAATCGGACGCGACACTCTGCAGACCGGCGAACGCGGCTTGCGATTGTTTCGTGACGAAAGCGTCTTCGGCTGCCATGGCAGTCACTCTTCAGGTGGATAGCAACAGCGCAAACAGCGCGAGCCATACGAGCAGGAGGTAGTGCCAGTACACGGTGCACAGCTCGATGCTGAGTCGAACGTCGATCGGCTCGACGCGTTTCAGTCTCATTCGCACGAGCGTGCGGCTCCAGACGAACAACCCTCCAAGCAGATGCAGACCGTGCACCGCGGTGAGCAAATAGAAGAAGGCGATCGCGGGATTGCTCGGCAAGAATAGACCTGCTTCCGCGAGCTGGCGCCAGGCATACAACTGGCCGGCCAGGAACGCGAGCGTCAGCAATCCTCCGAGCAACAGTCCCGTTCGCGCTCGATCCGGATCGCCGCGCGTGACTTGCGCACGCGCCCACTGCATGGCGACGCTCGCTCCTAGCAATAACGCAGTGTTGATCCAGAGCACGGACGGCTCCGCGAGCGGCTGCCAATCGTGCACCGTGGAATGCCCATGACCCATCCGCATGTAATACGCCGACATGAACAGCGCGAAGAGTGAGGTGACGATCGCAAGAAACACCCACAGCCCAACGCGCGCAGGTGCCGCGCCTGGCATGATTTCCGAGGCCGCCTCGCCCGCGATCGGCTCCCAGGGTTTAGCGGTGAAGCGGCTCACGAGCACGATCCAGACCACGACGCCCGTCAGCAAGGCGATATAGGCAACTGTCGTGCTCATGACTTCACGCCGTGCTCGCGACCGGCTGGAGTGCGAGGATCGGGCGGCACGTTCTGCGGGATGAAGTCCTGCGGCGCTCCAGGCACGCTGTAGTCATACGCCCAGCGATAGACGACCGGCAGCTCCTTGCCCCAGTTGCCGTGCTTCGGCGGCGTGTGCGGCGTCTGCCATTCGAGCGACGTCGCGCGCCAAGGATTACCGCCAGCGTCCTTGCCATGGAACAACGACCAAACGATGTTGTAGAGGAAGATCATCTGCGCGGCTGCGACGATCAAGGCCGAGATCGTGATCCACTGATTGGCTTCTTGCACCGAAGGCGGAATGAACTCGATCGCGTTGCTGTACGCGTAGTAGCGCCGCGGCACGCCCATGATCCCGAGATAGTGCATCGGCAGATAGATCGCGTACGTGCCGATGAACGTCACCCAGAAGTGAATCTTGCCGAGGGCCTCATCCAGCATCCTTCCGGTGATCTTCGGATACCAGTGATAGATCGCTCCGAACACCACGAGAATCGGCGAGACGCCCATGACCATGTGGAAGTGAGCGACGACGAAGTACGTACCCGACAGCGGCACATCGACGGTGACGTTACCCAAGAACAAGCCTGTGAGCCCGCCGTTGACGAACGTGAAGATGAAGGCGATCGCGAACAGCATCGGCACCGTCAAATGCACATCGCCGCGCCAGATCGTGAGCACCCAGTTATAAACTTTGATCGCCGTCGGGACGGCGATGATCAGCGTCGTCGTTGCGAAGAAGAATCCGAAATATGGATTCATCCCGCTGATGTACATGTGGTGCGCCCAGACGACGAAGCTCAAGCACCCGATTGCGAGAATCGCCCACACCATCATGCGATAACCGAAGATGTTGCGGCGTGCATGCGTGCTCAACAGATCCGACACGATGCCGAATGCAGGCAACGCGACGATGTAAACCTCGGGATGACCGAAGAACCAGAACAGATGCTGGAACAGCAGCGGGCTACCTCCGGTGTGCTGCGACGTTTCACCCATCGAGGCCATCGCGGGCATGAAGAAGCTCGTGCCGACGAGGTGATCCAAGCCCATCATCACGGCCGATACGAACAATGCGGGGAACGCGAGGATGCCCAGAATGGACGCGGTGAAGATGCCCCACACCGACAGCGGCATGCGCATCAGCGTCATGCCGCGACAGCGTGCCTGCAGTACCGTCGTGACATAGTTCAAGCCGCCCATCGTGAACGCGACGATGAAGATCGCGAGCGAGGCCAGCATGAAGATGATTCCCCAGCTCGCGCCCGGTGTGCCAGCCGAGATCGCTTGCGGTGGATATAAGGTCCATCCTGCGCCGGTCGGTCCGCCAGGCACGAACATGCCAGCCACCAATACGAGCACGGCGAGCAGGTAGACCCAGAAGCTCAGCATGTTCATGTACGGGAACACCATGTCCCGCGAACCGCACATCAAGGGAATGAGGAAGTTACCGAACCCGCCGAGAAACAGCGCGGTGAGCAGATAAATCACCATGATCATTCCATGCATGGTGATGAACTGGTAATAGTTCTCGGGCGCGATGATCGAGAACGTGTCGGGAAAGCCGAGCTGCAGGCGCATCAGCACGGACATGCCGAGCGCGACCAGGCCGATCAGGATCGCGACGATCGCATACTGAATTGCGATCACCTTGTGGTCCTGGCTCCAGACGTACTTTCTGATGAACGACTGCGGATCGTGCAGTGCATGCTCGTGATCGCGGTCGGCAATTGCTACGAAGGCCATTAGAGACTCCTCGTCGGTCTCAAGAGGCTGTAGGGCCTAAGCTGTAGGCTGTAGCCAGAACAAGAAGCCATCACTTCCCTCTTCCTTTTCCGACCTTCAGCCTACGGCCTACCGCGCCTACAGCCTTACAACGTGTGCACATAGTTGAGGAGATCGGAGATCGCCTCATCGTCCGCCAGCACTCTCGCCATCGAGCTCATCTGAGCGCCATAGAAATCCTGTGGATGCGAGCCGCGGATGCCTTGCTTGAAGTTCTGCAGCTGGCGTGCCAGATACCAGTCGCTCATGTTCGATAGGCGCGGCGCGTAGGTGCTCCAGATTCCTTTGCCGTCTGCGCCGTGACACGAGGAGCACGTTCGATACAGACGCTCGCCTCGCTCGGCATCGCCGTGCACTGTCGTCTCTGGCCGCTTCTCTGGAAGCGAGGTGATGTACGCAACGACATTGCGCACGGCAGCATCGTCGGCGAGCATCGCTGCGAACGGGATCATCTGCTTGCCGTACTCGTCGCCTTCGTGGGCGCCTCGAACGCCATTCTTGAAATCGTGCAGTTGCCGAACCAAGTACCACCCTGCTTGGCCGCTCAGCTTCGGAGCGTTTAGGTCGCGATTACCTTCGGCCTGGGAGCCATGACAAGCCGTGCACGGCGCGAAAAGCGTTTCGCCGAGAGCGGGATCACCCGCCGTCTCGCTGCGCATGCGTTCGAATGTGGGCTGCTTAGAGAGCCATTGCGTGAACTGTTCTTGCTCGTCGACTACGACGCGGCCGCGCATCGCGAAATGCGCGACACCGCACAGCTGCTCGCATAGCGCATCGAACTGGCCCGTGCGCGTCGGGGTGAACCAGAAGTACGTGACCATTCCAGGGACCATGTCCATCTTCACTCTGAACTGCGGCACGGCGTACTGATGATTCACATCCTTGGCACGAAGCAGGAGCTTCACGGGCTGACCGAGCGGCAGGTGCAGCTCCGGGCTGGCGACGAGTACGTCGTCCTGACCGACGGGATCGGCCTCATCCATGCCGAACGGATTGTCGAGGGAGATCAAGCGCGGATCCGTTCTGCCGAGCTCGCCATCCCGACCGGGAAAGCGATAGCTCCAATTCCATTGCTGCCCCAACACCTCGACGACGGATGCACCCTCAGGAACCGTGACGAACTTGGCCCACACCGCGAGTCCCGGCGCGAGCATTGCAGCAATGCCGATGGAGGTGCCGATGGTGAGCCACCACTCGAGCTTCTTGTTCTCGGGCTCGTAGTGAGCTTTGTTGTTCTTGCGGTGGCGGTAGCGGATCACCGCGTACGCGAGGAACAAATTGACCGCGACGAACACGATCCCGGTGACCCAGAACGTCACGTGCACGGTTTCGTCCATCATCTCCCAATTGGAAGCGATGGGCGTGAACCACCACGGACTCCAGAAATGAAACACGACGGTGCCCACGACCAACAAGATCAACGCAACGGCGATTGCCATTTGTCGCTCCTCTTGTGCGGTAACTCGTCTGGAAAGATCGTCTCCTACATTGCGATGCAGGAAGCGATCGCGCTGCGATGGCAAACTTGCGTTTGCCTGCCGCGCCTCAGGCGTTCACTGACGATAGATCAAACCACGGCGAATGTCATCGTGAAATGCTTCGTCGCGACACGCAATAATCTGCGGATGTTGCTTACTCAACAGCGCGCGTTGCAGCAATCGTGACGGTAAAGATCGGCTTGCGTACGCGCCGCACCAAGGTGTAGACGCCTACAAAGGTATGAGCTTGAGCAGCGAGGTCTGCTGCCATGAACGCAACGCAGTTCTTGATAGAGCATCTATGGGTCGTCGCCGCTTTGATCGGACTTGCCGCGGTGCTCACCTTCGCGATCTTTCACTGGCGTAAATTCGACGAAGGCTACGAGCAAGGCGAATGCGCTGACCCTGAGCAGGTCGCACGCGACAATCCACCCGATGAATGGTGCAAGAGTCATTGGGTGAACTGCATCGAGCCTCCGCAGGTTACTTCGACAACGACGACGATCCCCAAGATCTGACGTCGCTCGGCTGTCTCGTACACTCTTAACCCGCAGCTTTGGAGCCGCGAGGCTGGATCGCGCGATCTCGGCGAGCGCTCGATTCCCGCGCAGACCGCGCAGCGCGACCGAATCGGTCTGCGTTATGCGGCAGCGGCGATGAGAGCCACGTAGGAAAGGAGCTGCACCGCAATTTCGGTCAGGCATCTGCGCGTAAGCGAGGCTAAGCTGCACCCCGATGAACGCAGCATCTCAGCCCTCCGATCGAGTCACCGCGCGCTTTCGGAACGTCCTGGAACACATCGATCAGCATCTAGACAGCGATCTGTCGCTGGAGCGCTTGAGCGAGATCGCTGCGTCCTCGAAATTTCACTTTCAGCGACAGTTCGCCGCTCTGTTCGGCATGGGCGCGTTTCGCTACGTGCAGCTGGCACGTCTCAAGCGCGCAGCCTATCAACTCGCGTTTCGAGCAGATCGTTCGATTCTGGATATCGCACTTGCCAGCGCTTACGAATCGCCCGAAGCATTCGCGCGGGCGTTCAAACGGGTGTGCGGGCAAGCGCCTTCAGAGTTCAGGATCCAGCCGGACTGGTCAACGTGGCAGGACCCATTTCAACCCATCCGCAATGTGAGGCTTAGGCATATGCGAAGAGCGCCGCGCTTGGAAGAGGTTCGGATCGTGCAGTTCGCGGAGAGCCGTGTGGCGACGCTCGAGCACCGTGGCGATCCGAATCGACTTGGAGAGTCGATCCGTAAGTTCATCGAATGGCGCAAGCTCAACCGTCTGCCGCCGTCGACGAGCGCAACATTCAATCTGCTGTACGACGATCCCGAGGAGATTGATCCTGAGCTCTTCCGACTCGATCTCTGCGCGGCGATCGATCGCGACATCCCCGACAACACGATGGGCGTGACGATGAAGGTCATCCCGGCGGGTCGCTGCGCCGTGCTACGTCACGAAGGCTCGGACGATGCGCTCGGCGATCGGATCCGCTGGTTGTACTCCACATGGCTGCCGCAGAGCGGCGAAACGCCGCGCGACTTCCCGCTGTTCATGCAACGCGTGCGCTTCTACCCCGACGTTCCCGAGCACGAAGCGTTGAGCGAGATCTTCCTGCCGATCGACTGAGACGCGCTAGCCGTTCGTATGAAGATAGATGCATTCCCGATTGTCGAGGTGGCCTTTCGGGGTTTGCGCAGGATCTTCGTAGTCACGAGGATCCGGTGCCACATCCATTAGAAGACCGCGAACGACGACGCGCGCCCTCGAGGACATGAGCCGCTCCAGAACACCGTGAGGATCCCCCTCGAAGAGCATGCTGGGCACGATCACGTAGACCTCGCCATCATCGGTGCGCACCGAAGGCCCGTGCAGTGACTCATCGATGTATATGCCTTCGATAGCGAACGGTTTCGATGAGCCACTCGGCACTGCTTGCGCATCTTCCGCAGGTGCGAAGATCCACATGAGCGTCGGGCCAGCAGGCAATTCGATGGACTCAACCGTGCTTGCGCCCGGCTGAAAACCTTCGAGCTCGCGAAGACGCAAGCCATATGCTTGTTTCAGGCATTCCACCGTCGTGCAGGTATTGCGCGCCTCGCGCAACCAGCGGCGCTGATCCCGGCGAAGACATTCGCTCGCACGTCCGAGCCTCTGCTGTGCGACCCGATAGTAGCGACCGAGATGCTCGTCGAGCTCGGAGACGAACGGATCCGAGCATATCTGCTTCTCCATAGGCGTCCCCGCCTTCGCGCAATCGAAACTCGCAGCGAAGCTGGTGTGAGCGAGGAAGAGCGAGGCACCGAGCGCGGTGATGAGGGATGTGATCGGTCGCATAATCGACTCAGTGTAGCAACCCGACTCGATTGTCGTCCTCGCTCGCCTTCGTTCCTATACTGCGTCTACTGCGTCGTTCGACGCATCGCCCTTCTCATCGCCTGCGCTACACTGAACAACATACGGCCAACACCTCTCTCCATGCTCACCCTCTTCATCTCCGCGTTTCTGCTCGGCCTGATCTTCAACGCCGCGCCCGGTGCAGTGTTTGCCGAAACGGTTCGTCAAGGCGTGCGGGGTGGATTCAAGCCTGCGCTTGCTGTGCAGATCGGATCGCTCGTCGGTGATGCGGCATGGGCCGTCTTAGGCTTGCTCGGCATTGGCATGCTGCTGCAACTCGACTGGTTGCGATTGCCGGTCGGCATCGCAGGCGCGATCTACTTAGTGTGGCTCGCGGTCGACTCGTGGCGAGCTGCGAGCAACGAATTTCGCATCGATGAATCGGCCCATTCACAGCAACATCGCGCGCTTCGCGCCGGCGTGATCCTCTCGCTCACGAATCCCCAGAATGTTGCGTATTGGGCCGCGGTGGGCAGCGCAATGGGAGCCGTGGGTGTGAGCGATCCAACCGTCGGCGATTATGGCGTGTTCTTCGCCGGTTTCATGGTGTCATCGATCGTGTGGTCGTTCGGGGCGGCGGCTGCGATCGATCTGTTGTTCAAACGCGCAGGCACTCGCTGGGCAACGGTCACCTATAGATTGTGTGCTGTTGCGTTCATCGCGCTCGCCATCGGCAGCGTTCGTGACCTCCTGCATCACTACACGACGTCGCCCAGCCGCAGCGATGTCACGGTAGGCGGCAGTTGACCAGGCGTCGACGAACGATTTCCATCCATTTCATTTTCTTCCGTTAGCGAGAGCAGCGAACCCACTCCCGCTTCTGCGGCAGCGCGGCATGCGACGTGGTGTCGTTCATCCGCGCGCAAGCCTATGATGTGCGAGCAGGGATCCTTCCGATCCGTAGCCGCAGACTTCAGCGAACCCCTCTCTGAGCTCGGTTACACCTCATAAGGACCAAGCTCGAGCGAACGAGCGAACAGGTTGGCGTCTATGCACTCGAGACCGACGGCACGGGAGCTCTGGCACAGCGCATTCGCGACTTTCGAGCGGCTCGCCACGCTGACACCGAGCGAGCGCAACGCCGAGCTCGAGCGCCTCGCGCAATCGGACCCGGAGTTGCACGCGCACGTGATCCCGTTGCTCGGTACGCATCACTCGCCTGCGACTGCCCATGCCGAAAGCCCTCCGTTCAGACGTCGATTCGACGATGCGACGGATGGGCTTGCCGCTCATATGCGCTTCGGGCCCTACACCTTGGAGCGCCAGCTCGGAATCGGTGGGATGGGTGAGGTCTGGCTCGCACGTCGTTGTGACGGCCGCTTCGATGGACGTGTCGCGCTCAAGCTCCTGCACGCTCACATCGCACAATCCGCTGCGCGCGAGCGCTTCGTGCGTGAAGGCAAGATTCTCGGTCAACTGTCGCACCCGAACATCGCGCGACTTCTAGATGCGGGCTCGACTGCGCGCGGTGTCTCCTATCTCGTGCTCGAGTATGTAGAAGGAGGTGTGCCCATCGATCAATGGTGCGACGAACGCAATCTAGACATTCCATCGCGACTGCAACTCTTCTTGCAGATCTGCGCTGCGGTTTCGCACGCGCATGCTCGCCTCATCATTCATCGAGATCTGAAACCGGCGAACATCCTCGTGACGAGCGGCGGCGAGATCAAGCTGCTCGATTTCGGCATCGCGAAGCTCCTGGAGAACGAGGAATCGGGCGGCGAAACCGAGCTCACGCGCTTGGGTGGTCGCGCGATGACGCCCGACTTCGCCGCACCGGAGCAAATACTGGGACTTCCAGTCACGACTGCGACCGATGTCTACGCATTGGGCGTGCTGCTCTATCTACTTCTGTGCGGTCGACAACCGCATCACAGGTGCCAACGCACCGCGCGAGAGTTGGAGCAAGAATTGATCGATGCTCGTCCTCCGACGCTCGCGCGCGCATTCGCTTCCGACGAGGAAACCAACCGAGCTGCCGCACAGCGCGCGACCACGCCCCACAAGCTGAAGCGTACTCTCGCAGGTGATTTGGACACGATCGTCCGCAAGACACTGCGGCTCGAGCCGGATCGGCGCTATCAAAGCGTCGATCTACTCGCAGATGACCTCAATCGCTATCTCGTGGGTCGACCCGTCAAAGCGGTGCGCGACACATGGACGTATCGTGCGCGAAAGTTCCTGACCCGACACGCCGTCGGCGCGGCCGCCGCATCTGTGCTCGTGATCCTGGTCGCCGCATTCATACTCGCGATGTTCATGCAAATGCAGCGGACCGAGCTCGAACGTGGACGTGCTGAGTATGTCTCTTCGTTCCTGATCGCGCTGTTCGAGCAATCCGATCCGTATAAGGCTCGCAGCAATCAAGTAACCGCACGAGAGCTCTTGGATCGGGGTGCGGAGCAGATTGCTCACCGCTCGACCGAGCATCCGGAAACCTTGGCCATGCTCACGGGAACGATGGGACGGATCTATAACCGTCTCGGTGTGCCTGATCGCGCAATCACTCTGTTGCGGCAGGCGCGCACTGCGTATGAAGCGTTGCACGGCGCATCGGATAACCAAGTGGCTGCAATGACGAACGAGCTCGGTGTTGCGCTCTGGTCCTCGGGCAAGCTCGAAGAAGCAAAGGCAGAGCTCGAGCGCGCACTCGAGATCCGTAAGCGCAATTCAGGTGTGGAATCGCCCGAGGTCGCTGAAACACTGATGAACCTCGGCACGGTTGCGTTCGATCGAGGTGAGCTTTCCTTGGCCGAACGGCACTTCCGCGACAGTCTAGCGCTGCAGGCTAAGCGCGGTGCCATGCAGACTTCCGAAGCCGCACTCGTGATGCTCGAGCTCGCCAACCTGCTCAGTCAGCTGAGCCGCTATCCGGAAGCAATCGATCTACTGGAACGTGCGCTACACATCGATCGCGTCGCGCTGGGTGAAGATCATCCGCGCGTGATCATGGAGACGCACAGCCTTGCCTATGCGCTGCAGATGGAAGGACGTTTTCTTGAAGCTGAGCCGCTCTTCGAAGATTCGAACGAGCGGATTCGACGCACGCTCGGACCCGAGCATCCTCACACGATCGACATGCTGTCCAACTACGGGCGATTTCTTCGCCGGAAAGGCCAATTCTCCGAGGCTGAATCGATCTTTCGCGAGGTGCTCGATTACTACACGCGCACTCGTGGGCAGAGCCATCCAAACGTTGGGACGGCTCACGCCAATCTCGCGATCGTGCTTCATGATGCGAACCGTTTGGATGAAGCAGAAACGGAGTTTCGTCTGGCGCGCGAGATCTACTTGCGCACATTGCACGACGACCACCCATCCTTGATTTCCGTGTATGCCGGAATCGGTCGTGTGCTCCTTGATCGGGAGCAGCTCGAGGACGCCTTGCCTCTGCTACAAAAGGCGGTGCGTATCGCCACTGCATCGATCGCTCCGGATAGCGCCTCATTCGCAATGGCTCGCGTCTCCCTCGCTTCCGCGCTCGTTCAGCTCGATCGCATTGATGAAGCAGACGCTTTGCTGAAGCAGAGTTATGACATCGTGATCAAGACGCAAGGCGCCCGCAGCGCCATCGTGAGACACGCGCAGAATGCGCGTGGCGCGATCGTGGAACGACGCGCAAGCTCGGAGCTCGCGCGTCGGATGCCTTCAAACTAGATCAGTACCGCCAGGCACTCTGCCTCGCTTTTTCTTGTCCGTCCCACCCGGGACTCGCCCGCGTGTCGAGCTGCCTGTGCTCGATGCGTTGGCGCGACCCGCCAACTTCGCGCTCGATTTGTCGGTACCGCCGGGCACTCTGCCATTCGTCTTCGGTGAGTTGCGCATAACTGTCACCATCGGTGTGAGGGTTGGGCCAGGGAAGCATGATGCGGACATGCTTATAGTCCTCGCTATCGATCGAGAGCAATCGCCCTTTAGCGCATGAGCGTGCCGGCCCGTCAACAACTCGGCTCTTGAGGGCTGGGCGATGCGATACACACCGTGGTTGTCGTCGAGAACTGTGGCGCACCGGAATCCTTGAAGGCCGTCTCGGCATATGCCGCGGTGTATGCGTTCGGATTTCGCACCGCGGCGCACACATATGCATCACCGTGTCTTGCGCAAGACCGCGAGCGCCAACGCGCGTCTCTGAAGTCCTTCGTGTCGCTTTGCGCTGCCCAAACGAGCACACGCTCAGTGGGACGTTCAGCTTTGACTTCGATTGCGATCGCATTCTTCGTCGGCGCGAACGTCCACTCGGTTTTCGGCAATGTTCGACCCGACGCTGCATAGCGGTGGACCGCACTCAGCGAGCCGATCACGCGATCCACATCGCGCAGCCCGTGACCTTGGTTCGGCACGTAGATGACGTGCTTCGGATTCGGCAGCTCGGACCAATAGAGCTTCAGGGCATCGAGCGGCCAGTAGCGATCGTTCGTGCTGAGCATGATGAGCTTCGGCTTCGTGAGCTCGGCGCGGTAGCTGAAGGGATCGACCATCGATAGCAGCGCCATACCGCGTTCGGTCTTGAGTCGAGAGGGTAGATCGAGCGCGGCGTAATCCTGAATCTCATCCGACAACTCGCCCCACGTCTCGCGCTGATGATCCATCTGCGCTCGCATGTTGAGCACATCGATGACCATTGGTGCGACCGCCATGACACGTGCGTCGACCGCCGCGGTGAGCCAGGAAGTCCAGCCGCGCTTGGATGCGCCCGTCACGGTGAACTCGCTGAGGCCGACATCCCACCGCTCGCGCGCGATGCTCTGCATCGCATCCATCGCCCGAACGGCGCTCTTGACCATGGGCAGCAACACCGGCCAATCCCGTTCACCTGTGCGCAGGTATTGATCGAGCGTGTACGCGATCAGCGCGTCTTCGCGCCGATCGAAGATCGGCTGAAACGGAACTTGCCGCAGCACGCCGACCGGGGCACCGATCGCCTCAGCCAGGCGCGCGAAGTGGGCCGCTTCACGCGGAAGCTCCGTCAGCGGACGTTCGGATTCGTACTCAGGCTTCCAGCGGCCGCCATGCACGAACAGCAGCGCGCTGTGTACCTCCTTCGGCATCGAAGTAGGACGCAACAAGAAGAACTGGTGTTTCCACTCGATGCCGCGCCACGTCTGAGAGGTGAGCCGATACTCGATGTACTCGACCTGGCCAATGCGGCCGGATGCGATCTCACGCCAACGGAAGCTATCGTCTGGCTGCGCGACATAGGCTTCGAGCTCTCCGCCGGAATCTGCCGCGTTCTCATCGGCCAGCGATGACGCGGTGCAGATTACGAGAGCTGTGAGAAGTGCGAGCCCCTCCGAAGAGCGGCGAAGAAGATTGCGCATGGCGATCACCCGCTGAGTGAGCGGTCATCGTAGCGCGGCGCGTCGTTGTCCGAGGTCGCGCAATTCGAAGGGAGGCGCAGTTCGACGACTGCAGTACTGGTCACGCCCGCGTAGGCGTCAATCGCATGGCGACGTGCGCATCTCCCTACAGCGGATCAAACGGGCTTCGCTAACCGTTATATCTGCAGGACCCATCAGCCGAAGGAGGCATGCATGAACCGCGATATCACGAGAGGCAACTTCAATCAGATCAAGGGCAAGCTCAAACAGCAGTGGGGCAAGCTCACCGACGATGAAATCGATCAGATGGAAGGAAACGCTGACATTCTGATTGGTAAGCTCCAAGAGCGTTATGGATGGAATCGCGAGGAAGCCGAACGTCAGGCGCGCGAGTTCCGCACGCAGAACAATTGGCAATAATAGTCAAAGTATGCACGGGTGACAGGGATGTCCCGCCCGAGCCCCTCACTCTTTCTGTCTCTGCCGAAACGCCGCGACCTTCGCTCGATTGCCGCACGCAGTCGCGCTGCAAAACACTCGCCGATGGGCCTTCGTGCGATCTACGAACCATAACGAGCATTGCGCTCCCGCGCAGGATTTGATCAGCGAGGGTTGTTCCTGTGTAAGCAGTCCGGCAACTTGAAGCGCGACCAGCGTCAGCAGAGCTTCCGGACCGTCGATCTTCGTTCTCTCGACCAGCCGCAATCCATCTTCGCGCGGCACGAGCTCGTGATGCGCGGCCGCGCCGGAAAGCCACTTGTTCAGCTTCGCAATCTCGTCCTGATAGTTCGCTTCAGGGGTACTGCGCCACTTCAGCAGCCAGGCACGCGTCCACTCGCGTAGCTTGCGAGCATCTTGCGCAGTCTTGTCGAGCGCCTTGGCGCCGAAACGTTTCATGAGTTGCGGCGCTACGGACGGCTCGATCAAACCGGTCGCGACGAGCCAATCGAGAAAGTCTCGACCCGATCCGATCGCTTCGACCACCTGGTCTTGAGGTGTGAACGAGGTGTTCAAGAAATCGATTGCGGGATGACCGCCGATCAGCGGGAACTGCATGACTTCATTCCTGTACGGTCTGACAAACGCATTGTAACCATTAAATACGAAGTTGACACGTTACTCCTATGTAACCTATAACAACCATCGTTACTAGTTACCTCCAGGAGTTCTACAATGAAGACCCCGTCATCTGCTCTGGCGAGTCTGCTCGCTTTCGCAGCGTTGAGTCTGAGCGATGGTTCATCGGCCGATGCGATCGCGAGGCTCAGTGCGCCTGATGCAACTGTTCATTACCGGACGATGGAAATCGACGGTATTGACGTGTTCTATCGGGAGGCCGGGCCGAAAAACGCTCCGGTCGTCGTGCTGCTGCACGGCTTCCGGACCTCTTCCAACATGTTTCGCACGTTGATCCCCGAGCTTGCGCAGCGTTATCGCGTCATCGCGCCGGACTACCCCGGCTTCGGGCAGAGTGAGGTGCCGGATCGTGCGCAGTATCGATATACATTCGATGGCTTAGCGCATGTCGTCGATACGCTGCTCGACCGCTTGCATGCGAAGAAGTACGCGCTCTATGTCATGGACTATGGCGCACCGGTGGGATATCGCATCGCGCTCAAGCATCCGGACCGCGTGACTGCACTGGTCGTGCAGAACGGCAACGCTTACGAGGAGGG
Organism: Pseudomonadota bacterium; assembly: GCA_023417315.1. Classification (GTDB taxonomy): domain Bacteria; phylum Pseudomonadota; class Gammaproteobacteria; order Steroidobacterales; family Steroidobacteraceae; genus Steroidobacter. Next base: position 93,799 of record JAEZFW010000072.1, on the reverse strand, counting down.
ACTGAAGGAATTCTGGGTTCCGATCAAAGCATATTGGCAGAGCGGCTCGCCGGAACATCGCGAGGCGCTGCGCCAAGGGACGACGCTCGAGTCGACGCGCTGGCAGTACACGGACGGCGTGAAGGACCCGTCGCGGCTCGATCCAACGGCGTGGACTTACGACCAGGCGCTGCTCGATCGGCCCGGCAATGCAGAGATCCAGCTCGATCTCTTCTACGACTACCGCACGAATCTAGCTTTGTACCCGCGTGTGCATGCGTTCTTCCGAGAGCATCAACCGCCAGCTCTCATCGTCTGGGGTGCGAACGACAAGATCTTCCCGGCCGAAGGCGCGCGCGCGTACTTACGCGATCTGCCGAACGCAGAGTTGCATCTCCTCGACACGGGCCATTTCGCGCTCGAGGATAAGGGAGATGAGATCGCGCGGCTGATACTGGAGTTCTTGGATAGGAAAGTACCGCGCAGTTGAGTCGAGTTTGTCCGCCTCACGAAGTGCGAGATCCATCTAGCCCACCGGGACGAGATGGATCCTCGCCTTCGCTCTCTATTCGTTCCGTCACCCTCGCGGAGGCGAGGGCCCATCTGAAGCAACCTCGAAGCGAAGATCGGATGGATCCTCGCCGCCGCGCGGACGACGAACCTTCTTGCGTCACCCTCGTGGAGGCGAGGGCCCATCTGAAGTAACCTCGAAGCGAAGATTCGGATGGATCCTCGCCGCCGCGAGGACGACGAACCTTTCTGCGTTACCCTCGCGGAGGCGAGGGTCCATCTGAAGCAACCCCGAAGCGAAGATTCGGATGGATCCTCGCCGCCGCGAGGACGACGAACCTTTTTGCGCCACCCTCGCGGAGGCGAGGGCCCATCTGAAGTAAAATCCAAACCACTCTTGCGGAAGGCGAGCGATGCCCTCCAAGTCGACACCTTCTCTCTAACGACTCACGCGCTCGAAGAAATCCCAGATCGCCTCGGTCGCCGAGATCGCTTGCGATGGTTTCCCGCTGCCGCGCGGCTTGACGCCTCCCGGCCAAGAGTGACCACCCTCTTCCGTTACACAGATCTGCACCTCTGCGCCATTCTTGCAAGGAGAGTAGAGGTCGCAATGGACGCCGGGCTTCTCGAGAATGCGCTTCGGTGTCGACGGGCACGCAGCGAGCTTCACCCATTTCGAGACCGTGTCAGGCGCGGAGGTGAAGTCGTTGACGGCTGATTTGATGGCGTCCGGACCGGCGCCGCCTTCGAACAGGACATGCGTGTCGTCTTTCGAGTGGATGTGTAACACGGAGACGGGGCGCTCGGGCTTGCACGCTTGCGTGTTGTCGGTGCCCGCCACCGGCGCGATCGCACGAAAGACATCCGACATCTCGCACGCGAGTCGATACGACATCATGCCGCCGTTGGACATACCCGTTGCATAGATGCGCTGTGCATCGATGCTCAGTTCCTTGCGCAGCTCGACGAGCATCGCGCCAATGAATCCGACGTCGTCAACGTCCTCCCGCTGCGCAGCACCGCAGCACTCGCCCGCATTCCACGTTGCCAACGTGCCTGCCTTGCGTCTGCTGTAGCCATTTGGGAACGCGACGATGATGCCGCTCTCCTCGGACTTGCTGATGAGCCCGTAGTACTGATCGTTCGCCTGGATCTCCATGTTCCCACCGCCGCCGTGCATTGCGACGACGAGAGGTGTGGGCTTCTTGGCGTCGTACCTACTCGGCACGTGCACTAGATATTGTCGCTGTAAGCCGTCGTGCACGAGTGTCCGCGTGTGAGTGCCCGGTGCGTCCATGCTCTGCCCGCCGGTGCTTCGAGCCGGCAGTGCACGCCGCTCCCGTAGACGGTCGCGCAACGTTTCGCGCTCATCAGCCGCGAGCGATGTTGGAGTGTGTGCAGCGCTGATGACGAACAAGCAAGACAAGAATGCCAGGACGAGCTTGTGCATTGTTGTTGACTCCGTTCTGACAATCAACGCACTACGAGGAGCCAGGTTGACGGAGATGTTTTGTCTCTCCGGCTTGAGCCGGGATGACGCGCTTTGCGGTTCTCTGGACCCAGCACGTGTGCGTCATCGCGGGGATTGGTCCCCCCTTATCCTGCCGATAGGTTTCCTTGCCGTCGAGAGTGCGGCTTCCTCGTATTCAATGCATCCACTCTTCTTCCAGCACTTCCGCCTTGCCTTCCACGACGCGCACTTCTAGCGAAGGCTTCTCGGGTTTGCCTTCGGCGAATAGCTCATAGATGACCGCACCGTCGGTTTGCGTGCTTTCGATCACGCGCACGGGCTCGAACGCTTCCTTCGATCGAGCGGCTGCCGAACGCGCCGCCTCGGGTGCTTCCGACCAAGGAATGTCGCGTTGGATCTCGACGATCTTATAGGCCGTTCCTTCTAGAAGGAGATCGAGCTCGACTTCCGATCCGTCGGGTCGCCTGCCTTCGACGTCAAAGTAGACGCGGCCATCGCGTTCTTTGCGCTCGGCGCCTTCGATCTGCATGCCAGGAACGGCATTGGTCACGATGCTCAAAAGCTCGGGGGGCAGATTCGCAGGATCGACTTCGCTCGTCGTGGTCTGAATGCCCGCTGGCTCGGCGCTGGCGCTCTGCTCCACGTTCTTCTCTGCTGAATCGCAACCCGCGAGCGTCAAGAGCGCTACGCTGGTCATACACATCTGCCATGATTTCATCGCTGCTACTCCAGAGTATGAAAAAGAAACTCTCGCAAAGCACGCAGAGCCCGCAAAGCCAGCAAAGATGACCGATCAATCCAACAACGGGGAATGCCGCTCAATCCGCAGGTCTCCCCAGTCACTTACCTGATTTCCTCATCTTCCTTTGCGAGCTTTGCGTGCTTGGCGAGAGCCTCTTCTCTGAACAACGGGCGCCCTACTCCGCCTGTCCTTCGCTCGCCAACGCCTTGATCAGCACATTCATGTTGCGCAGATACTCCGCCGTCGAGATCGACATCGTGCCGCTCGTGTCCGGGAACGGCGAGGTGTCGTAGGTGTCGCCGACGTGCGTGGTCGCAAAATTGCCGGACGAGACCTGCTCCTTCGCTGGACCTTTATACGGGTGACTCGTTTCGCGCAGCGGCGCTGGCCAGTAGCCTTCCTGATTCAGTCCAGCGAGAGACTTGCGCGCCTCAGCTTCCAGATCCTTCTCGCCCGCAGGTGCATAGCGCTGCGCGAAGAAGCGGGGGAACTCCACCAGCTCGCTGCGTGGCGCGAGCGGTGAACGTTTCGCAAGCAACTGCGCATCCGCAGAACGCGCTTCTTCATAGCGCTTCCTGAGCGCAGCGGTATCGATGGCGCGCGTACCCGAGTAGTGGCCGATCGTGTCGCGCGGATCGTAGTCCGCGTAGTACTCGCCGTTCGCGGCGTTCGAGCCGCGACGATGCACGTACAACGCACGATTCGTCCCGAGCTCGATGAAGGTCGGGTGAGTGCGTCCACGCGCATCCGCCTTAGGCAAACGGACACGCTCCAACCAATCGATGGCTTCAGGCACCCGCGCGAGATATTTCGTATCGCCGGTGTGCTCGTAGAAGGTAATGAGATGACCGATGTTGCTTGCGGTCGTGTGGGTCGCGAGCGAAAGCGGTTCATAAGTGCGAGCTGCGGCAGGCTTCACATCGAGCGTGTACTGCAATGCCCAACCCGGATTCGGTGCACCTTGCTGCGACACCAAGAAGAAGCTCATCCCGCGCGTGATCGGATCGAGCAAGCGCTGGTCGCCGAGCACTTGATAGCACAGGATGAGGAACGAAATGTTCTCCCACGCAACATCGTCGTTGAACGTGAGATAGGAGGTATAGTCGGGCTTGCCGTGCTTCGAGAATTCGTACCGTAATGGAAAGCGTTGCGGCCATCCGCCGATCGGATACTGACTATCGAGCACGAAATCGATCGCGCGATCCAGCGCGGGCTTGTACTTCGGATCGAGCTTCTCGATGTACAAGCGCAGCAAGAAGGTCGCTGCATCCGTCGTGACCTGATCGTCGAACGTCGCGTTGCCGTAGTAATGCTGGAATTCTTCGAGTCGCCAAGCATTGCGTCCAATGGTGGCGTACCACTCGCGTAGCGAGCGGTCGCCAGCAAAATCGACGAAATAATTCCAACCGCCGCTCGGATGCTGACCCCAGATCAATGCACCCGCGACTTGCTCGGCGGCGCGGTAGTAGTACTCATCGCCCGTCGCGTGATACGCATCGAGAAACACGTGTCCCATGCTCGAGGTGCCGGGAGGCTGCAACCAGATCATGGTCTCGCGCGCTTCCATCTCGCCCCAACGTCGCGAGAGATCAGGAAGGTAATTCCACAAGTAGCCGCCGCGATACGAGACTTTCTCCACCATGAAGCGTGTCGCGCGCTGCATTGCGGCTTCGATCGCGGCTCGCTCAGAGTCCTGCGCGTCGTTCGCGTGGGCGCCTGCAGCCCAGATCAACAACAGCGTGACTAGCGAGACGAACGAACCGTTCGACCGCGAGTGCCCTGCGCTTCTCATCAACGATCCCCCGGAGCGTGGGTTTTGTACGGAATGACACCGGTGACAATCATGCTGGACGAGCGCGCCTCTCGCAAGTCACGAGACCGCTGAAACCGACGCATGTCGCTTGAGATCGAGTCGGGTCATTTGTCCTGCTCGCCGTGCAGTGCACTTGGGACTGCCGCCTCATGTGCTAGTTCCCAGTGGCTACTAGGATCTGCCACCTCGCAGCTCAGGGCTTCCACTATGAACACGACCACGGCACATTTCCCTCCGCCTGCACCGCCGCGCCTCGTGCTTGCGCGGATCTCGGGCTGGTTGGGCGCTTCCCTCGTCATCGGCACCATGCTGTTCTTCGTGACGCTGGACGCCCTGCCTTATTTGTTCGAGATCGAGCCGAGTATCTATAAGGGCTACTGGCCAACGCGCGCATGGATGTTCGCGCATGTTGCACTCGGAACGGCGGCACTCGTCATCGGCGCAGCTCAGATCGGTTTGGGTTTGAGCGGCCGCACGCGCGCGCTGCACCGTTGGTTGGGGCGCGCTTACGTCGTGTGTGTAGTGTCGAGCTGCATCGCTGTTGCGGGCCTGCTCTCCCACGGATCGCTCGTTGGGCGGAGCTTCGGCGTACTCCTCGCGACGATCGCGTCGATCTCGACACTCTACGTCTTACTGGGAGCATCCGCTGCACGCCGTCGTGACACGCATGCGCATCGTGCCTGGATGATTCGCAGCTACATGTCGATGATGATCTTCGCGGTGTTTCGTCTTGCGGTGAAACTACCCGTGCTCTTGGATATGCCTCTGCCCGAGCGCTTCACGACACTGCTTGCAGTGATGTACTTCTTGGTCTTGGCGGGAACGGAGATCGCACTTCAGGCGCGATCGCCAGCTCGCGGATAGCCTGATGCTCGCGTGGATCTCGCCAGGACGGCAAAGGTAGAGCCTTGTGGCGTCTCTTGTTCGTCACCCTCGCGGAGGCGAGGGCCTATCTTGGAGCAACAAACGAGGATGGATCCTCGCCCCCGCGAGGACGACGCGCAGATGTGGCTAGGCGGTCGGCATGATCCTGCGGAACGTCAGGTTCAGTCTCGGTCCGCACGGTGTCTTCTGCTTTTCGATCCCATGCTTCCAATGATGCTGTGTTTCGCCACTCATTAATAAGAGACTGCCCGAGGCGAGCGGCACACGCACAGAAGACAGGTCTTTACGCTTGCTACGCTTGCGATGCTTGAAGACGAGCGTGCGTTCTGCTCCGAAGCTGAGTGATGCAATGACGGGATTCTCTCCGAGCTCCGGCTCGTCATCGCTGTGCATGCCCATGCTGTCGCGCTCGTTACGATAATAATTGAGCAGCACGCTGTTGAAGCTCGTCTTTGCGAGCTGCTCCACCACCTGCTTGAGGCCCGTCAATAACTCCGACCAAGGCAACGGCATGAGCGTAATCCCCGAGTACGTGTAGGCACTGCCTTCATCTCCATACCAGGCGATCAAGCGGGGCTGCTTGTATCGCCTACCCCAGAGCACGATCTCCTCCTCACGCCAGGGCACTTCTTCTATCAATCGCTGCAGCAACGTCGAATCTAAATCGGGCAGCGGGATCGAGCGGAAGTAGCGCACTTCCGCATTTGGCATCTCGATAAGCTCTCCCGGTTCTGCTCGCACGGTCTGATATTACGAACGGACCAGAAGAGAAGAAACTCTCGCAAAGCACGCAGAGCTCGCAAAGCCGGAAAGACGATAGCCCTCGAATACGCCAAGTTGCGGTCCCGCATTCATCTGCTCATCTTCTCTTCCTTTGCGAGCTCCGCGTGCTTTGCGAGACTCTCCTTGTCTCGTGCGAACGCTCGGTGCCCAGCCGCGATGCTGCAGCGATCGAATGGTTCCGGCGGGTTCTCGAACTAGAACCTATAGCCGAATCCGACGAACAGCTCTTCTTGCAAGGTCCGCGTGCCGGAGTCGTCGGTCAAATCGAACTCGAACCAGCGCATGCCTCCGAAAGCAATGACGCGCGGGGCAACATCGAGCTCCACACGTGCGCTAAGATCGGTGAGATTGTCAGCAGAGCCAAACGTCAGTATGTCTGGTGCATAAAACGCCTGCCCAGAGATCGCGAGTCCTAAGCTCCTATTGAGCAGGAATCGCAACTCGGCACCCACGCTCACCGCCATGACATCGTTGTTCTCCTCCTCCAGAAGAGCAGCGTAGAGCTGCGGACCGAACAACACGGTGAGCCGACCGATATTCAGATCCGCCGGGAACAGCAATCCGCCACTGAGCACGATGTCGCGCTCCTCGCTCAGGAAGAAGGTCCCAGTGATCCGACTTCCTTCCACGCCGACTTGCTCTCCGCCGGTCGAGTAGCGCAATTGAATGGTGTCATCACTGAGTGCGATCTCCGCCGTCGATCGCGACAGCGCAGCGCCCGTCTCTTGAGCAAACGCAGCATCCGCACAGAGCACCACCATCGCGATTACAGCAATCAAGCGCGTGCGCATCGAAACCTCCCTGCCGGCTCCTCAACACGTGCGCCGGTGAAGTAAGCAATGAGCACGGATCGGAAGGGTTCCCGCGTTGCGGATTGCCGCGACGGCGCGCGCGAATCCCGTTGATCTCGCAACGCGGCGAAAAAAGGCGTGCGGCTACATCGCCGTGCGAGATTGCCTACATGGGGCGCGCGACGCGGTACTTTGTATATGTCCGGCTTGCACTCTCCGATCTGCGAGCCGGCCGCAAACAACGCATTTCTGAGTGCTCCCGCGCCCGCGCCGCGCGCGCCATATACCGGGATGTGCGTCCTGAGCGGATCGCCGGCAGTCGTCCCCGGCATCGCCAGCTGGGGCGATCCAACTATCCAGCTTAGCGAATTTTCGAGCGACGCATGTCGGCAACGCATACAGTGCAGCGTTCTTGTTCGAGTTGGGTGATAATCGCCGTCGCTGAACGCGAAGAACTCTAAGAAGCGCCTCAAAGGGTGTCTCCTTCTCTCTCTTTCGTCTCGAGCGGCTCCTGCGCACGCGCGCGGTATGTGCACGTGCATTCGATTCTAGAGCGCACGTCGATTCTCGAGCAGATAGGCGCGCTCACTTATTTAATGGCTACGAACCCCATGCGACTCGACCGACACGCTTTCTTTCTAGTGCTATCGCTCGGAACGTTGAACGCGCTCACGCCGTTCACGATCGATCTGTATCTGCCCGCCTTTCCTGAGATTGCGGCGGACTTGAACACGTCCGTCTTGCGGATGTCGCTCACGGTCTCGGTGTACTTCATCGGATTTGCGCTCGGGCAAATCATCTACGGGCCGTTGCTGGACAGATTCGGACGGCAGCTCCCCATTTACATCGGGCTTGCGGTGTATCTGCTTGCGACGCTCGGATGCATGACAGCCACTTCGTTCGAAAGCTTGCTCATCTTTCGCTTCATCACGGCCCTAGGCGGTAGTGCAGCATCGGTAGGCGCCATGACCATGGCGCGCGATTACTTCCGCCCGGAAGATGTCGCGCGAGTGTTCGCGTTCTTGATGCTGGTGTTGAGCGCCTCGCCACTGTTCGCGCCGAGTATCGGAAGCGTCATCGTCACGCAATTGGGATGGCGTCCCGTATTCGCGATCCTCGCGGTGCTCGCGCTCATCGACATCGTGCTCGTCGCATGTGCCTTTCCGCGAACGTATACGCCGGATCGGAGTGTCTCGCTGCGCATCGGGCCGATGTTGCGAACATTCCGTGATGTCTTGCGGCAGCCGAGTTTTCGTAGCTACGCGTTCGCGGGCTCTCTCTCGTTCGCTGGGCTGTTCGTGTTCGTGTCCGGCTCTCCGGCCGTGTTCATGGATCACTTCGGTGTGAGCGCACACGCATTCGGCTTGATCTTCGCGATCTTGGCCGGCGGCATGATCGCGGGAGGCCAGCTGAATCACATCCTCTTGCGGCACAGCGATAGCGCGACGATCTTCCGCCGCGCGCTCACTATGCAGGTCATCGCAGGTGCAGCGTTCCTCGTTGGATCGCTCATGTTCGATTTGAGCGTTTGGACGACCGTCGTGCTACTTCTCGCCTTTCTCGTCTGCGCAGGTATCACACTGCCGAACGCAACTGCGCTCGCGCTCATGCCTTTCTCGAAGAACATCGGCAGCGCCTCTTCACTCGTCGGTTTCGTGCAGCTCGGCACCGGCGCGCTCGCGGCAGCGATCGTGGGGTTGCTCGATATCGAAGGCGCGATGCCGCTGGCCATCGTGCTCGCGGGATGCGCCGCTGCGGCGCTGATCGTGCTCAAGAGCACGGTCTCGAAGCGTGTCAGCGCGGTGAGCGAGGGCGCAACGGGATGACGAAAGCTTTCTGGCGTCGATCTCATGCCCTTGTCGGTATGAATGCGGACCTACCGAGCCGGCGGCACGAATGCGCTTGTCGGAATGAGTTCCGACCTACAACGTTGTCTCGCCGCGTCGGCGACACGATCGCCGTGTAGGTCGGCTTTCAACCGGACACAATATCCTTCACAGCAGTTGCTGGCCGCGTTTCGCGCATCGTGAGGAAAACGGGTGCGACGCACAGAGCGACGACGGCGATCATGAAACCGGGGATTTCGTGTCGACCTGTGCCATCGACCAGCACCTGCGCGACGTATGGGGATAGACCACCGAAGATTGCTGTCGCCACGGTCGCGCCCAACGCAAGGCCGCTGATTCGAGCTTCGCCAGTGAACTGCTCGGCAGTGGCGACTGCGCCTACGGCACTCACCGCACCAGCAACCAGCGCCAGCATCACGGCCGCGAACAGCGCTTGTCCGATCGACGCGCCGGCCATCGAAGCAAACATCAGGATCGGCAGCACGACACTGAGCGCACTCACCGCAATTAGGACCGGCTTACGTCCGAACTGATCGGACAGATGTCCAACGATCGGCGTAATCAAGATGACAGCGACGGCAGCGACGGTCGATACCCAAAGTGCTTCTGCTTCGGTTGTCGATCCCATCGAGGTCAGAAAGGCAGGGAAGTAAGTGATCCCCACGTAGTACGTGATCGATCCTAGCGCGGAGATCGCAAACCCACGTAGGATGCCCGAACGCTGCCGCGACAGCGCGTGACCAAGCGGATTGCGCGGGATCGTGCCCTCGCGTTGCTGGCGCTCGAAGTCAGGCGACTCATGCATGGTGGTGCGAGCGAACCAGACAGAGCCCGCAAGCGCGGCACCGACGAAGAACGGAATGCGCCAGCCCCAGCTTTCCAAGTCGGCGTTCGAGAGCAGACTCACCGTCAGTGCCGAGACGGCCACTGCAAGGAGCGCACCTACCTCGCTCGCGCCCGCCGCGAGTGATGCGATGAGTCCGCGACGAGAATCGGGCGCGCTCTCCAACAGATAGGCGACGACGCCTGTGTACTCTCCGCCGACCGAAAAGCCCATGACGCATCGAAGCAGAATCAGGAGCCACGCGGCAAGCGGCCCGATTTGAGCCGCCGTAGGCAGCAATGCAGTCAAGAGCATCGCAGCCGACATGACCGCCATCGACAGAAGCAGCATCGGCCGGCGTCCAAGTCGATCGCCCATGTGGCCAAAGGCAACCGCGCCCACGGGCCTCATCAAGTAAGCGACGGCAAAGCCGCCGAGCGCAGTGATCAACGACTCGTTGCCCGCGCCTCCGAAGAAAACGCGCGCCAGTACGGTCGAGAAATAAAGATATAGCGTGAAGTCGTACCACTCGACGACTGTCGAGAGCGCAGCGATGACGATCGAGCGGCGCTGCACTTTGCGATCGAGCAACGGTCGACTCATCCGCGTAATCGCGCGAAACTGAGTCGAGTGAGGTCCTCATCTATCCTCATCCATTGAGAGTACTTCGATGCGGTCGATCATGGCAAACGAGTCCATGATCGAACCTGCGATGCAGATCGGTGCACAGTGAGATCCGCATCCGGAGCCCAGGAGGTCGGTGCGCCGCTCATGGCATCGACTGCAGCAATGTTGTTGCGCGGCTCCGCCGACGGATATGAGCTGCCCCGCTATGCACGGTCGTCATTGAAGGATTCGCACAAGACCGAGTCCATTGCTCGTGCCATTGCGCGCGACCCCGAGCACGACGATCTTTCCGTCGGGCTGAACCACGACATCGTTTGCGGTGTCCGCCGCGCCGAAGAAATCGATCGTGAGCACGCCGTTCGTGCCGAAGCTCGCGTCGAGCGAGCGATCTGCGTTGAAACGAACGATGCCGAAGTCACCGACCGTCTGCGCGCTCGAGACGCCCCCCACCACGATGAACTTGCCGTCTCCCTGCCGCGTCAGCGCAGTCATGACATCGTCATGTGGACCGATCGGCACGTCGGTGTAGGCGAACGGCGGCGGACGGTTCTGCATCGTGCCGAAGGGAACCGCGAACTGGACGAGCATGAATCGCGAGCGACCGAACATCGTGTTGTTCATGACGCCGACGAGCGAGCCATCCTCCGTGGCGATCAAGTCTTCGATGACATTCGAGTCGCCAAGACTTGCCGTGCCGCTGCCGCTTCCGTCGAGTCCGAGATAGATCAGCGGATCGCTGTCTTCATTCGTGTCTGCAACGCCGTTGCTGCTCCATCGCGCGAGCCCGGCTGCCGGCGGATCGGCTCCGTCGGAACCGACTCGACCGCCAAGCACGACCTTGCCGTCGGGCGCGATCGCAAGCGCATAGGCAAGAGCGCGACCGCCGAATGCCGTTTGCATTCCAGTGCCGACGAAAGGTGGATCCGCGCCGAAGGTGGTGTCGAGCGAACCACTCGCAGTCAGCCGCACAACAGCGAAAGACGTTTCGCTCGTGGCGAATGGGTCGGATGAGTCCAGCCATTCCGCGTGACCGCCGACGACGATGCGATCGTCTGCTTGGATCGCAACGCGATGCGCTTGATCGACGCGGCCGTAGAGATCGATCGTGACGATGCCGTTCTCGCCGAACGTTCCATCCAACGTGCCGTCGCTGTTGTAGCGCGAGATCGCGAAGTCGTAATCGAGCACGGTCGGCGAAGCGCGCGTGTAGCCGACCACGATGATGCGACCGTCGGATTGCACGGCGACATCGCGCGACTCTTCGCCGAGCACGCCAATGAACGCAGTCGAGATCACACCGCCCGTGCCGAAGGTCGTGTCGAGCGTACCGTCATCGTTGAAGCGCGCGAGCTGCGAGCGCGAAAGCGCGAGGATCTTCCCATCGCTCTGCAGCGCGAGCGCACGGCCGCCGCCGGGAAGGCCTGACGTCACCCTGCCTCCGACACCGAACGTCGGATCGAGCGTCGCGCTCACCGCAGCATCGGCGCAGGTCACGCTGACGTTCATGGCATTAGCGCCGGCGATTACGCCACTCCCGTTGCTGACCGTGCAAATTTGCTGTGGCTGCGACGGCTGAGTCACGACACGCACGTCGTATGACGAGCCGTCGGGATGCAGGTAATCAAACCAGAACGGGCCGTTCGCTGGGAAGATTCGCTCTCCCGTCGTGACGTCCTCGAGCGAAAGTCCGCTGCCAGACAACCCGCTCAGCGTGCCCCCCACATTGAATGTCGTGGGCGGCGGTGTTTCATCGTCGATGATCGTCGCGACGGCCCATTCGGGCTCGCCGAGGTTGGCGCAATTGCGAGTCGAGGTCAGCAGCAGATTGATGGTGCGATCGTCCTCGTCATCGACATCGTCGTTGACGATGGGAATGCGAATCGAACGCGGTGTCGTATCGCCATCACCGAACACGAGCGTTCGTGTGAAAGGCGTGTAGTGAACACCACCGACAGCGGTACCGTCCGTCCCGGTGACCTCCACGATCATCGTCCCTTCGCTGCCGCCGGTTCGCGTGACGAACACGCCACCGCTCGTAGGAGAAAATTCCGGCAGCGAATAGTGAGTCGCGCTGAACTGGACCGTGCCGGAGTTTTCACTGACGCCCTCTGCGGGGCACTCCGGCTCATCGACGATCCACGGCTGAGCGCTCTCGAGCGGGGCCACCGGCGTGAGCCCTGTCGATTCCACTTCGACTCCACCCAGCTCCACTGGATCGCGCAGTCGCGCACCGACATACGAGAGCTCATAGCCGCGACGATTGTGCGCGAGCGCGTTCGCCTCCGTAATGATTCGAAACGTCGCTCCGATCGGAATTCGCGACAGGTCGATGTCGACCGTTACCGGCTCAAGCAAGCGCACTGAAGCGTCCGTCTCCAAGATGGGCCCCGTGTTGCTCTTCGTGTACTCGAAGTGCCCCTCCTCGAAGATGGGAACGGTGTAATGGAGCTCGGTAGTGGGGCCTACGTCTTCGGGACGGATGTTCTCGTACTCGTAGACCACATCCGTGTGCACTTTCCAATCCCAGTTCTCCTGCCATCCCCAAAGACGCACAGAACCCTGATGCGCTGCGAACACCTCGTGCGCCTCGGGGACATCGAGTCCAGGATCAGGATTCAAAGGCGGCCCGGGATCCATCATGACAGCAACGATCTTCAGGTCGAGCTCTCCGAAGACTTCGTCCTTGCAGATCTCGGCAGGTCCCGTGCCTTCGGCCCATGGACACTCGTTGAATATCGGCATCGGCCCATTCCGGTCGATCGCACCGATCCATGCCTGCGTGATTCTGAAGCGCAGCGCTGCGCCGGCTTCGTTCTTGCGGAAGAACTGCATCTGGTTCAGATAAGTCTCCGAGCCAACCGTATCGGTCGGTCGGGAGACATCTCCGATAGGCGCTTCCGCCTCGACCCAATACGTATTGCCTGTCGCGTTCGAGTACGCCTCACCGCTCGCGATGAGATCGCGATCGGGTGGAGCAATCGTCATTTCGCCGAACGTGCGGGACTCTCGCAGGACACCCCCGTTCGCGATGCCCGCCTCGTGGTGGCTCGAGTCGTCGGACCTGTGGGTGGTGAAGATCCAGGTGCGTGTGACTGGCGAGAACGCGACGACGAAGTACGAGAAACCGTTGACTTCGCCAACCATCGCGCTGGCATCGACCGTGGCGTTCTCGACGGCCTCCCACTCCGCTTGGCCAGGCCCAGTCTTGAAGAGCGCCGGCTCCGTGCCTTGGGGCAGCTGCGCCGGATCGAACGGCACGGTGACCGTGACGGGCGCAGCGAATGTCGTTCCGTGCGGCGTGAACGCGAAGATCTCGCCGACCGCCGTCAGCCCTTCAGGCAGTGCCGGTGCGCCTTCATCCGATTGCGCGATGACGATATCTACGTTTTGCGAAAGTGCACCCGCCGGGATCGACACCTGCGCACCGGCAGCGCCCGTGACGACGCCACCCCCCGCTCCGATTCCACTTGGCTGTGGCTGTGGCGTTTGCGCAGGCGGTGTGCCGCCCGCGGCAGGCGATTGCGGTTGCGAGCTTCCGCCATTTCCGCCACCGCAGCCTGCAACCAAACATATGGCCGCGAGCATCCAAGTAATCCTCGACATCGGTTGACTCCCCATTTGACAGATGGCGCCAAGCGCGCGGGCGGCGGGCTCGGCGACAACGCTTCTCGGGGAAGAAAACGCAGTGGATCGCTCGATCCGGACATTCGAGCGGGATGGGTGCGATGAATTGAACCGATCTCGAGTTTTTTGCTCAGAGTGGAGACGGCTCTAGTGCTGACGAGGGCATGCGAGTCATGAGACAGTCACGTTCATGATCAGACTCAGCGACATTCACAAGTATTACCGCTCCGGCGATCAGCCCTTGCACGTGCTCAAGGGCATCGATCTGCACATCCGCGAGGGGGAGCTCGTGTCCATCATGGGCTCATCGGGGTCGGGCAAGTCGACCCTTCTTAACATTCTGGGCGTGCTCGATTCGTATGACCAAGGCAGCTACATCTTGGCGGGCCACCCGGTGAAAAACTTGCGGGAAACGGAAGCGGCGCACCTGCGCAATAAGTTGCTGGGCTTCGTGTTCCAGTCCTTCAATTTGCTGCCGTTCAAGAACGCCACCGAGAATGTCGCGCTGCCGCTTTACTACCAAGGCGTCGGACGCAAAGAGCGCAACGCTCGCGCCGAGGAGTACCTGGAGATGGTCGGGCTGGCGGATCGCAAGACCTTCATGCCGAATCAGCTGTCCGGCGGTCAGAAGCAGCGCGTGGCGATTGCGCGTGCGCTCGTCGGAAAGCCTAAGGTGATTCTGGCCGACGAGCCCACGGGCGCGCTCGACAGCCGCACGACACAGGAGATCATGGCGCTCTTCAAGGAGATCCATCGACGCGGCAACACGATCGTCATCGTGACGCACGAGAAGGACGTCGCCGACCAAACGGACCGGCAGATTCACCTCAAGGACGGCCGTGTGACGACGGAGCAGACGCATCTGCACCCCGAAGCGGTCGCGGGCTAAATGATTTGCAACAACAAAGACCATATCGGCGTCTGAAAGACATTACCCGGGTGAATGGCGGTGAGAGTTGACTATGCGTCCCTTCCCCTGCGAGAGCGAGGGGAAGGACAGGATGGGGGCACGCGCTCTGCAGTTGCCTGCGTTCTTCCCTCTCCCTAACCCTCCCGCTTTGCATGGGAGGCAAGGCGGATACGATCTCGGAAGCCACAGCGATCACGAATCACTAACACATGCTCGACGGCCTTCAAGAAATCCTCTTCACGCTGCGGCAGAACAAGCTGCGCACGCTGCTCACGGCGTTCGGCGTGTTCTGGGGCATCTTCATGCTCATCCTGCTGCTCGGGTTCGGCCGCGGCATGCAGAACGGGATCTTGAACGACTTCGGGTCCGACGTGCTGGACGTCATCATGATTTGGTCTGGCGATACGAGCGTTGCGTACCGCGGGCGGGGGCTTGCGCGCAAGATCCAGTTCGAGCAGAGCGACGTTGAGACCATCAAGACTCAAATCGCGGGAATCCGCATGATTTCCGCCGAACGTTCCACCTCGAACGGCACTGTCACCTTCGAAGGCAAGAACAGCAATGCCGGCATTCACGGCATTCCGGATGAGTACTTCAGGATCAAAGAAGACGTTCCTTTCAATTTCGGACGCAAGCCGAACCAATTGGACGTCGATGAGATTCGCAAGGTCGTCGTCGTCGGCACCGCGGTTGCAGAGCGGCTGTTTGCGCCAGGCGTGGAGCCGGTCGGTAAGGAAATTCGCATCGGCGATGTCGTGATGAAGGTCACTGGCATCTTCTACGACAAGGGTCAACGTGGGCGTGCGTCGGAACGGGTGTACATCCCCTTGAGCACGTACCGCAAGCTCTATGGCAGCGGCCAGAACATCGACATGATCTGGCTACGGCCAGCTCAGGGGGTCGATGGTTTCGAGCTCGAGAAGAAAGTGGTCGAGTTGCTGAAGCGCCGCCACGATGTCGCACCGGAAGATAATCGCGGCATTCGCTCGTTCAACATGGCGGAACCAGCCAAGAGAGTGAATGGCCTCTTCACGGGCATCACGGTCTTCATCTGGTTCGTGGGGCTGGGCACGCTGACGGCCGGCATCGTCGGCATCAGCAACATCATGATCATCACGGTCAAGGAGCGCACTCGCGAGATCGGCATCCGTAAGGCGCTCGGTGCAACGCCGTTCTCGATCGTGAGCACGTTGCTGCTGGAATCCGCACTGGTCACGAGTGTCGCTGGATACTTCGGTCTGGTGCTCGGAGTCGGATTGCTCGAGCTGATTGCGTTCGGTCTTCGCAGCGCCGGCGCGCAGATGCCCTACTTCATGAATCCCGAAGTGGACTTTCAGGTTGCGATCACCGCGATCCTGCTGTTGATCGGCGTCGGCATCCTCGCTGGGCTCGCGCCAGCAGTGCGCGCGGCGAAGATCACTCCAATCGAAGCCATGCGAGCGGAGTAACGAAGCGGATGCTTCTCGACATCGAAAAGTGGCAGGAAATCTTCAAGACGCTGAGTCAGCACAAGCTGCGCACGGCGTTGACAGCCTTCGGTGTCTTCTGGGGCATCTTCATGCTGACGGTGCTGCTCGGCGCCGGGAAGGGCCTCGAGAACGGCGTGGAGGACGGTTTCCCGCGCATTCAGAATGCCATCTTCATCTGGCCGCAGGGTCCGACGCAGCTGCCTTATGAAGGGATGCCGGTGGGGCGGCGCATCACCTTCCAAGCGGAAGATATCGATGCCATCGCGAAGAACGTGGACAGCGTCGCCCAGGTGAAAGGTCAAAACTCAGTGGGCATCTGGAGCGGCAGCCCGCCTTATACCGTTTACAAGTCCAAGAATGGCGCGTTCAGCGTCCAAGGCGCATTCCCAGGTACCGAGCACGTTCAAGCCCTGCGCGTCATCGAAGGTCGCGGCATCAATGCGTTCGACGAAGAGCAGCGCCGCAAAGTCGCATTGATCGGGCGACGTGTCAGGGATCAATTGTTTACCGACGGTGAAAGTGCGCTCGGGCGCGACATCACGATCAACGGCATCAGCTTCAGCGTCGTGGGCGTCTTCGCGTCCTTGCAGGAAGGCAACGAGCAGCAGGATGAGGAGCGCATCTATCTGCCCAACGACACGCTTCGCTATTCATTCAACCAGGTCGGGTGGGTGGGAAGCTTCGTCGTGCTGCCGAAGCCTGGGCTGCACGCGCGCGTCGCGGAAGAAGATGTGAAGCGATTTCTCGCTCAGCGCAAGAAGGTGCACCCCGACGACCGCGGCGTCTTCGGCAGCTTCAACATGCAGAACGAGTTCGACAAGGTGCAAGGTTTGTTCGTCGGCATCAACATCTTCAGTTGGGTCGTTGCCATCGGGACGATCTTTGCGGGCGCGGTGGGCGTCGGCAACATCATGCTGATCGTCGTCAAAGAACGAACGCGCGAGATCGGGTTGCGCAAAGCGTTGGGCGCGACACCTGCATCGATCGTCGGCATGATCATGCAGGAATCGCTTTTCATCACCGCTGTCGCGGGCTATAGCGGCCTCGTCATCGGTGCGCTGTTGATCGAAGGCATCGCGAAGATGCTCAATGCGGCTGGCGGCAACGCCGGATTCTTCGGGGCGCCTGAAGTGGAGTTCCAGACCGCCATTCTCGCGCTCGTGGTCCTCGTCACTGCCGGGGTCCTTGCCTCGTTGCTGCCCGCTGCGAAGGCAGCCGCGGTCAATCCGATCGTCGCGCTGCAGGACGAGTAAGCGCTCATGGATTACGAATTACGTTTGGCTCATTCAAGAAGAACGAAATGAAACGAATCATCAGATGGATCCTCCTGGCAGCGGTCGCCGTCGTGTTCATCGGCACGTTGGGCTTCCTTTATGCGAAGTCGAACCAGGCCCCGGTCGTGTTCGAGACCGACAGTCCTGCGCGGACGACGATCATCAAGAAGACGGTCGCCATCGGCAAAGTCATTCCGCGCCGCGAGATCGAAGTGAAAGCGCAAGTCTCAGGCGTCGTCGACAAGCTCTATGTGGAGCCAGGTCAAACGGTGAAGCAAGGCGACATCATTGCGCGCATCGCCTTGCGTCCTAACATGCTCAACGTCAACACGGCGGAGGCCAACCTCTTGTCCGCGAAGATCAATCTGCAGAATCAGACGACCGAGCTCGAGCGCTACAAGAAGCTGCGCAGCCAAAACCTGATCTCGGAGTCCGAGTTCAATCAATTCGCCATGAACTATGACTTGCAGAAAGAAGCGGTCACCTCCGCCGAGAATGCGTTGCTGTTATTGAAGACAGGCGCGACTAAGGACTCTGACAAAGTCTCGAACATGATTCCTGCCACCATCAACGGCATGATCCTCGACTTACCGAACAAGGAAGGCGCGTTCATCGTCGAGACCAGTACGTTTCAATCGGGCACGACGGTGGCGACGATGGCCGACATGAACGACATGATCTTCGAAGGCCTCGTCGATGAATCGGAAGTCGGCAAGCTGAAGGAAGGCATGGAGCTCGTCCTCAATGTCGGCGCGCTCGAGGGTAAACCGTTTACGGCGACGCTCGAATACATCGCGCCGAAGGGCGTCACCGATCAAGGTGCGATCAAGTTCACGATCCGCGCGGCCGTGCAGTTGCAGAACGAGTTATTCTTGCGTTCGAACTACAGCGCGAACGCAGACATCGTGCTCGACAAGCGAGAGAACGTCCTCGCGATCAATGAAGGCAACTTGATCATCGAGAACGGCGGCACGTTTGTCGAAGTCGAGACGGCACCGCAGAAGTTCGAGAGACGCGAAATCAAGACCGGATTGTCGGACGGCATCAATATCGAAGTCGTCTCAGGCTTGAGCGAAGGAGAGAAGATCAAGCGGCGCACGTAGCCACACGAGCTACAGGGCGCGCCTGCGCTCAGCTTACTGATTGTCGTTACCCTCGCGGAGGCGCGGGCCTATCGAAACGAGCGAAGAGAAGACCAAGATGGATCCTCGCCTCCGCGAGGACGACGGTTATCGAGTCACTCCCCTCGCGCAAGCTCCTGACAAAACTCAGCGGTGGCGTCATCCGCAGGAAACGCGCACTCAATGCGCAGTTCATCGAGCGTGACATCTCGCGGCGTGCCGAAAGTTGCGATCGTGGAAAAGAAACGCAGCTCGCGCTCGTCTTTGCGAAACACCACCGTGAGGAGCGGGGTGGGCGCCGCACCGACCTCGCGCGAGTGCCAATGCGCGGGGACGCCCGGGTAGCGCAGGATCTCTTCAAGTAGTTGCCTCGTCCGATCGTCGGACGGTGCGGCGGCCACGGCATCCTGCAGATGCCGAAGGAGCTCACGCGCGACTTCTTCCCAATTCAAGACATACGCGCGCAAATCGTTCGGATCGAAGAATTGCCTGAGTATGTTCGAGTGCGCGCTGCCGCCGCACAGAAACTTCGCGATACGTTCGGCGCCTCGACTGCCTTGCACGATGTCCCAACGCCTATCGAGAACGAATGCGGGATACGGCTCATGGTGGCTCACGATCAACTCGATCGCACGGCGCACCTGCGCGAGCTCCGCGGCCGCGAGCGCGCGCTCGGGATACGCAGGCGCGTATCCGGCTGCAAGTAAGAGCGCATTGCGCTCGCGCAATGGCATCTCGAGTGCGTCCGCAAGGCGCAGCACCATCTCGCGGCTCGCCTGGGCTTTGCCTGTTTCGACATAGCTCAAATGCCGCGCAGATACGCCGGCATGCAGTGATAGCTCGAGTTGGCTCAGACCTCGCGTTGAACGCCACTGCCGCAGCAGCGCGCCGACCGCAGGTGAAGAAAGCTCTGCTGAGACTGCCTGGCTCATGGAGTCGAACCATATAGGGGCGAGTGCACGAAAGCCATGACCTCGGAGGTTATTGCTGAGCGTCGCGCGACAGAGGAGTCTTTCCGCCGCATCCATTCTTGCTCGGAGAGCCTCACATCATGCATCGTCGACAATTCGTTCAATGGGTCGCTGCCTCAGCCGCTACTGGTGGACTCATCGGGTGCGCCTCCCACGCACGCACCACTGCGCAAAGCTTCTCGAGCTCACTAACAACTGTGCCGCAGATGAGTGCGGCGGAGTTCCGCGCGGCACGGCGCGTCGTCGAGACTCGCTTCGGCAACATTGCATATATCGACCGAGGCGCAGGCGATGCTGCGCTGTTTCTGCACGGATTCCCGCTCAACGGTTTCCAATGGCGCGGCGCCATCCCAACACTGTCCCGGTACCGTCGATGTATCGCACCTGACTTCATGGCGCTCGGTCACTCCGAGCCGGCCGACGATCAGGGCGTCGCCCCCGAGCACCAGGTCGATATGCTCATCGCCCTGCTCGATCACTTATCCATCTCGAGCGTCGATGTCATTGCGAATGACAGTGGCGGACAAGCTGCGCAGTTGCTCGTCGCTTGGCATCCATCGCGTGTGCGCACGTTACTCCTGACGAACTGCGACACGGAAAAGGACAGTCCGCCCGCAGCCTTGTTGCCGGTGATCGCTCTGTCGAAAGAAGGAAGGTTCGTCGATGAGTGGCTGCGGCGCTGGCGCGAAGATCACACACTCGCCCGCTCTTCCGAGGGAATCGGCGCACTGTGCTACTCGAATCCAGCGCACCCGACGGACGAAGCAATCGACTATTACTTCGAGCCGCTGGTGAGCTCGCCGCGTCGCAAGGCACTCGTCCATGCTTACGCGATCGCGCTCGAGCACAATCCGCTGATCGGCGTCGAACCGGTTCTTCGAAGATGCAAAGTACCGACGCGCATCGTCTGGGGAACGGCCGACGACATCTTCTCCACCGAAAGTCCCGCCTATCTGGATCGTACGTTCGGTGCATCGCGCGGCATTCGCCGGCTCGAGGGACGCAAGCTATTCTGGCCCGAGGAGCATCCTGAGATCGTGATCGAAGAAGCGTTGCGGCTCTGGAGCAAGGATGCGTGAGCGTAGCCGCGACACTCGCATTGGGCCGCTACTGTTTCCGAGCATGCCTTTCTTACTCAGCGCAGTGCTGCAACACGATCGCTCGTTGGCTCAAGGTCCAATTGCTGCAAGGCGCGAGCTGTCCAAAGAATCCGTGCTCGTCAGTCTTTGTCCAAGGAGTGTGTCATGCACATGCGCACAGCAATACTCATGAGTGCGGCAGTTGCTCTGGGAACGAGTGCGATCGTCTCTGCGCAAAGCCGAATCGATCGCACGTTCACGGCCACCGGCCAATCTTGTGATCAGATTACATGGTCCAAAGAAGCGCTCGCTGCGTATCCGAACATCGCCGAAGCCTGTAAGGAAGTCGTGGAACGCGATGGCAGAACCTTCGTGCGCTTCGAGGGCACCGTGCAGCGTACTGCCAATCGTGGGCAGGAAGTGACGGTCGACTTCGCAGGCGGGAATCAAATGACCCTCACGCCTCCTGAGAACCTGAGTCTCTACATGAATGGCAGACGGTCCTCGGTTGCCTCACTTCGCCGAGGAGATCAGCTCAACTTCTTCGTTCCGGAGAATCGACTCGCAGCTCACTTCTACGAGTCCGAAGCCCCTACTGCCCAGGCGCAAGTGGTACCGATCCGAGTCACGACAGTGAGACTCGCCGCTGCGCCGCCGGAATCTCAGCAGGACACGTTGCCAAGTACCGCAAGCATCCTGCCGATTTTCGGAATCGCGGGCCTCTTCCTGACGCTGATCGGCGCAGGCATGACGGCCCACCGGCGCCAGTCTCGCAAGACGCAGTTGCGATTGAAGCACTAGACATAGGAAGGAGAAGGCGCGGGCGCGCGCCTGAGGTACCGCGGAGCAATGAGAGCCCGGTCAAACGACTGGGCTCTTTTCATTGCCACTGCCCATCTGCTCTTGCGCCGAACTGTGCATGCACACCAGTTCTGGCCGCTGCTACCCTACGAACCGGTCATCGCTCTTGGAAGCTTAGTACTGGTTGAGAGGAGTAGCAGATGAACGCCGTAGTGGCCCCTCGCCGCATTGCGAGCTCGCTGAATGAGCTCTGGTCCCCGCGCGTCATTGCGGAAGTCGATGACGTGTACATCAAGGTGGCAAAGGTCAAAGGCACGCTCGCGTGGCATTCCCACGAAAAAGAAGACGAGCTGTTCTATGTTCTGCAAGGAACGCTGCGGATCGAGATGGAATC
Organism: Pseudomonadota bacterium; assembly: GCA_023417315.1. Classification (GTDB taxonomy): domain Bacteria; phylum Pseudomonadota; class Gammaproteobacteria; order Steroidobacterales; family Steroidobacteraceae; genus Steroidobacter. The sequence continues at coordinate 71,885 of JAEZFW010000072.1, read as the reverse complement.
CGAAACCGTCGAGCTGCATGCTGGCGATATCTACGTCGTACCGAAGGGCGTGCGTCACAACCCCATCGCCGACGAGGAATGCCACGTGATGCTCATCGAGCGGAAGACGACGATGCACACGGGAAACGAAGTGACGGAGAAGACGCGCACGATCGAAGAGCAATTGCGTCCGGTCGTGTGAGTGCAGCCACTTATTCTAGATCGTCGGCCAAGACTAGGATGGATCCTCGCCTTCGCGAGGACGACGCACCGCTAGGACGCTCGAAAACTCTTGTCTTTGTTCGTCACCCTCGCGAAGGCGAGGGCCCATCCTGATCTCCGACGCGATACGCTCAAAAACCGCTCGGAGCCATACGTGCGAAGCAAGCGGTCAGACTCTTGTGGCTTTGCATGCCCGACGCTTGGACCTCTGCCGCGAACTCCGCGCGATAGTGACGATACCAATCGCTTTGAAAGATTTCTTGCGGATCGAAATGTCGTTTCGCCCGCAGGAACTCGCCGAACATGGGATAGCAGGCGTTCACCTGCTCGCGCGACGCGAAGCGATGATAGGTGAGGAAGTAGCTGCCACAGTGGTGGATGGCGATATCGATGAGGCGCCTGAATGCCACCGCGGACTGCGCAATGCCGCGATCATCATGATCGACGTGCAGATTGAAGATCACGCAGGCATACCTCTCTTTCGCCCACGGTAAGAACGTCTCCTTGTCCGGCTCGATGAGCCGTACGGTGCCGTAGATGAAATCCACCTGATGCTGCAGGAAATCGCGGCGCACATCTTCCATGAACGCGGACAAGCGCTCGCGCGGCACGTACAGCTCAGTGATCATCTCCGAGCCTGGCACCTCTGGATGCAATGATTGGTCGAGCGCCGCATGGTAGTCGTCTAGATAGACGCTCAACTGATGCGTGTCGCTCCAATAGATCTGGCCGGACGATCGCAGATAGAAGTCCGCGAACTCATCGAAGGCCTGCCGCTTGTTGCAATGAGCGAGATAAAGAAGCCGCTTCCAGTCTGCAGGCGACAGGCGAATCTGGCTCGATGGAATCTGAGTTGTCGATTCGACAGGTCGATAGCAGGAGAACACGCCGCGCGATAGGAAGCCGTCATCTTCGGAAGCGGTCGCGAACTGAAAGTCGCCATACAGGTACCCATCGCGGATCCTCGCTTCGAAGCGCTCGACGATATCGTCGATCGACGCCATCTGAACGACGCGCTGCACCTTCTGGCGAGGTGCGAGTCGGAGCCTGACTGATACAACGACACCGAACAGCCCATAGCCTCCCACGATCAATCGAAACAAGTCTGCGTTCGACGTCCGATCGCATACGACCACGCGTCCATCGGCAAGCACGACCTCGAGCGCCTCGATATCTTCTACGAATGGAGCGAAGCTCAAGCCACGCCCGTGAATGTTGGCGCTGACTGCACCTCCGACGGTCAATCGGTCGGCGCCAGTTTGTTTCTGCCGCAAGCCCCATCCCGCCTCGCCACGCTGCTCAACGATGTAATGACGCATCAAGTCGGGCCACGCAATCCCTCCTTGCACATGGATGATTCCACGCTCGCGATCGAAGTTGAGCACGCTATTCATAGCGCGCATGTCGAGCAGCCAAGCGCCTGCGGCAAACTGCTGTCCACCCATCGCGTGACACGACCCTGCAACGCTCATGCACTCTCCGCGATCCCGGATGCGGCGCACTGCGCTGGCGACTTCTTCTATGTTGGTTGGACGGAGCCGACCAAGAACTTTCGTCGGATTCAAATGCGAATGTGTATCGTTGCATAGCTCGCCGGCTGACTTTGCACGCGCAGCCTTCCGCGCATGAGCGTCACGATCCATGCACACGACCATCGCACCTACCTCTTCGCATTCAGGGTGGGTACGACGATGAATACTTACAGTGGACCTCGCAAGGCTTCTCTGACAGAGTCTCGAATCTCGATACTAGCGGTGCTAGTTGTTTGACTGAGCGAATATTCGTCTTCTTTCTTCAATCCTGTCCATCCTGTCTAGTCTTCTGCGGCTTCAAGCTCGAAACGAAAGAAGATCTTTTGACAGGGTCAACAGGATTCGATAACCCAGAACACGGTCGTACCGTTTAACTCCGCCATCCTGTCAACCGTTCTCGTTCTCGTCCTCCTACTCCAGACTCCAAACCGACGAAAAAGTCCTTTTGCCGGACTAACAGGATCAGCCGCAGCCAGGATGCAGTGCTTACGTAATAGGTAAGGGAATCTGCGAAGCACAGGACGAGAGAGCTCATGGCGTAATCTCTGGTGTGCAACGACCGCACGTGAGCGCTCCAGAGGTGATCCCATGTTCTGGCGGCAACTCTTTTGTATCGGTGCTCTGATTGCCATACAGGGCGTGGTTCCGGATCTCGCCCACTCCATGCCAGCCTTCGCGCGGCAATACAACTTCAGCTGCGTCGTATGTCACGACGCGTTTCCGCGGCTCAACGCCTTCGGCGAGCAGTTTGCAGCCATGAACTATCGAATGCCGAATTGGCGCGACACCATGATGGATCTTGGTGACACGCAACTTGCGTTGCCTAAGTCGCTGCCACTCGCCATCCGCGCGCAAGCTTTCGTCCAGGGCCGAGACGAGGGCGCCGATATCGACGTACTCACCGGCGCGACGAGCGCAGACTCGAGTTTCGATTTCCAAGCGCCGTACCTCATCAAACTGCTCTCGAGCGCCCCTCTCTCCGAGCACATCACGTTCTACTTCTACGGGATCTTTGCCGAGAAGGGCGGTAACGGCGAGACGCTCATCGAGGACGCGTGGTTTCGACACGATGATGTGTTCGGTACCGGCATCGGCGCACAGCTCGGACAGTTCCAAGTGTCCGACCTGATGTTTCCTCGCGAAGTGCGGCTCACGTTCCAGGACTATTACGCCTATCGAGCCGCTGGGATCACCTACGATCGCGGCGTGATCTTTGACCGCGGCGCCGGTCCGCTCGACATCGCAGTCGGGTTCGTCAACGGCAGCGGCATCGAACAGAACTTCCCCATCGACAGTCCGGGGTATCGTCGGCCTGATCGACTCTTCGACAATGACTCAGACAAATCGATCTTCGGCCGCATCGGGTTCGACATAGGACCCGTGGGCGTCGGCGTATTCGGACTCACAGGTGAGCAGCGCGGCGCCACAGGTGCAGCGGGCCAGGCGACCAGTCTTCGCGACACCGACAAAAAGATCGTTGGCCTCGACCTTGCCGGCCGCATCGCTGCCAACGTGCATTGGTACGCTCAGGCGCTCTGGAATCAATGGGACGATTTTCTCGACGCGACGCCAGGTGAGGATTACGAATGGTTCGGCGGCTTTGCCGGTGTCGACTACATCCGTAGCGATCGATGGGCGTTCTCGCTGCTCTATAACTATGCAGACGCCGGTGACTTCGAGGATTCCGACACGATCTTCGAAGGCATTGCCATCAACTCAGTCACACTCAGTGCCTCGTACTACTTTATGCGCAACCTCAAAGGCGTGATCGAGGTGAACGCTGATCTCCTCTCCGAAGATTCCGGCGGTCCTCCGTTCGTCGGACATCAGACGAAGGAACATTACATTTTGATTGGGTTGGACGCGGCGTACTGAGCGACCGAAGCAGAAATCACTTTTGACAGATTCGGCAGGATCGCAGGATGAGCAGGGCAAGATCCTTGTCTCAGATTTCGCCATCCTGTCGATCCTGTCTCACTACGCCATCGCTGCGTTGGTCTTGTATTTCCCGGGACGACACTGCGCATCCGCACGGATGACGATCTCGAGGTGTGCTCGATCCAGGCTCCACCTCTGGAGAACTATTTACCGTTGGCCCATACACGTATGGACATGGAGGCAAGGGGTTAGAGATCGTTAGGCGTTGCAGACGGAGGACAGAGTGATGGCTCGACAGATTGCCTTTGTCCTCATCTGTGTGCTCGCGGGTCCAATCCATGCTCAGACATCGACAGCCGCGGCAACAGTATTCCAGAACGTTCGCATATTCGACGGAAAGGCGGGCAAGCTTTCTGGGCCTTCGCACGTACTGATACGGGACGGCAAGATCGAGCGCATCTCATCGACGCCGCTTCCCAGTGATGCGAACACCGTCTTGGTTGAAGGCGGCGGGCGCACGTTGATGCCCGGCCTCATCGACGTGCACTGGCACACGATTCTCGCGCGTTCGACTCCAGCCTCAACGATGACAGCGGCTCCTGCCTACACCTATCTCGTGGCTGGCGCGGAAGCTCGGGATACGCTGATGCGCGGATTTACGACCGTTCGCGATGTCGGCGGACCTGCGTTCGGACTCAAGCGGGCCATCGATGAGGGCATCGCTGTCGGACCGCGCATCTATCCTTCCGGCGCCTTCATCACCGTCACCAGCGGTCACGGCGACTTCCGTCAGTTGTTCGAAGTACCGCGCGTCATCGGCGGTCAACCCACACGAATGGAAGTGCTGGGCGCAGCCATCGTCGCCGACACTCCAGATGAAGTGCGCATACGCGTGCGAGAGCAATTGATGCAAGGCGCAACGCAGATCAAGCTGACTGGTGGAGGTGGCGTCTCTTCACCTCATAGTCCGGTCGATGTGTCGACTTTCACCGAACAGGAACTACGCGCCGCGGTCGAAGCCGCGGAGAACTGGGGCACCTATGTCACCGTACATGCCTTCACGTCGGCGGCCGTGCAGCGGGCGATCAATGCCGGCGCGAAATGCATCGAGCACGCCTTTCTCATGGACGAGGCCACCGCGAAGCTCATGGCGGAACGCGGTACTTGGCTCAGCATGCAACCGCTTCCTGAGGAGATGGTGAAAGTCTTTCCACCTGGCTCCGTACAGGCGCAGAAGTTTCACGAGGTGCTCGCGGGCATGGACAACGCTTACAAGCTCGCGAAGAAATACAAGCTGAAGACGGCATTCGGTACGGATGTGCTGTTCTCCGCCGAGCTCGCGCAACGACAAGGCGCGATCCTCGCCTCGCTCGCCCGCTGGTACACACCCGCTGAGGTGCTGAGGATGGCCACGAGCACCAACGCGGAACTGCTCACGCTGTCCGGGCTGCGCAATCCCTATCCAGACAAACTCGGTGTCATCGAGGAAGGTGCCCTCGCCGATCTGCTTCTCGTCGACGGCAACCCGCTCGAGAATCTCGCCCTGATCGCAGATCCCGGCCCGAGCTTCGTCGTCATCATGAAGGAAGGGAAGATCTACAAGAACACGCTCTCCGAGTAGCCACACTCAGGCATACGACTCCCGGCGATGCCATTGCTCGACACGCACGCCCTTGATCAGCAGCCATAACGGCAGAAGCAACTCGCCAACGAACGTGTATTGCGTGATCGATACGCCCGATCCAGGGAACAGTAGGTAGCCGGCGAGATCGACTAAGTAGCCGATGCCACCAACGATCAAGAGGATGCCCAGCACTCTCGGCAGGAACTCCGACCTGAAGACGAGATATCCGAAGGGCAGGAGCCACAGACCCCAGAAGATGTGAGCGATGTGCAGCCCGCGCTCGTGCAAGTGAAGAAAGAACATGACGTTCGCCTGGATCTGCGCAGGATCAACACCTGAAGCGAAAGCCGAGTGGCTGAGCCAAAGAAGAACGGCGAATTGATTGAGCTCGTTGACCATCGTGATCGGGACCCCCACGAGAGCGAGCGCCGCCATCGAGATCGCATGCGTCTTGTTGACGGGCCGCAATAGCTGGTAGAGCGCGATGACCAAGAAGATGGACAAGATTTGTGAGACGAGCCAGGTCACGATCGCAGCGAGGTGCTGATCGTGCGCTGCGGAGATGTTCGCAATTGTTTGCGCTGAATCCTCACGCTCGAACGCGGCGAAGCGAACCTTCAGGCTGAAGGCCGCGAACGGCGCCATGAGGAGATAGAGCGCGCCGGCGATTCGCGCGGTTTTGTTGATCGAAACGGTACGTGCATCGGCGGACATGATTGAGCTCGTCGTTATTGTTAGATGGATGACTGAGCGTTCACATCGAGCGATCGCGACCATGGCGCGAACAACCCGACCAGAAAGAGAAGAAGTCCGATCGCAAAGACGATCGTCGACACGTTCGCAATCGAAGGCGTCAAGAGCGCTTGCAGTACGGTGTCGGCTTGAGGAAGCGGTAGTGTCGAAGACTGCCCTTGCACAAACGCGAAAAGATAAGCCCCGATCGCTGCGGCAAGACCAAACCACCTGCTCGATGTACTTAGTACGCTTCGAGCTCGACTCGGCGCGCGTGCGTGGTGTCTCGGTTGCGAGTGGATTCGAGCCATGACGACCGGAGCAAGGGAGCCCGGCGGCTCGGGCTCAAATAACGACCGAAGCTCGGCATCGAGCTGCTGCTCGGATTGCAGGATCAGTGCGCAATCGGCGCACAGGCTGACGTGTTGATCAACAGCGTCACGCTCGTGAGCGCGCCATTCTGAGCGCGGCAACGTTCGGATGAGCTCTTGGGCTTGCTTGCAGTTCATCGGTCACCTTTCGCATGCGAATCGAGCAGATCGCGCTCGAGAATTGATCTGCGCAACTTCTCGCGCGCGCGGAACAGGAGGGTCTTCACGCTCCCGGCCGTGACGCCGAGCACCTTCGCGACATCGGCGATGCCCATCTCTTGCTTATAGAAGAGGAGCACTGCGGTTCTCTCGCCTTGCGACAAGGCACTGACCGCATTCCAGAGCTCGTTAGCGCGCTCCTCCAAAATAGAGTCGCCGAGCAAGTCCTGCGGCGAGGGCGCGTCCGAGTGCGGCGAATCGGGCTCCTGAAATTGAATACGGGCTCGGCTACGGCGCCAGTTGAGGGCAAGTCGCGCAGTAATGGTCGCGATCCAAGGATAGAACTCGCGCACCTCTTCGTAGCGGTGCAGGTGGTTGTATGCGCGCACGAACGCTTCCTGTACGATGTCTTCTGCCCCGGCGCGATCGCGCACGAACATCAGCGCAAGACCGAAAAGTCTTTTCTGGTACAGCCGCACGATCTCCGCGAACGCGTCCTGATCGCCACCGCGAATCGCGGCGATCGCGGCGAGCACTCGCTCCTGCTCGCTCGCAGGCTCGACTGGCATTTCCATCGCGTTCACGTGCTGCCCACCGAGAAGGGGCTGCTTCATCTGCGCGGCGGATTGGATTCGTCGATGAGACCGAGTCCCATGAGCGCATAACTCGCTTTGCGGCTGCCGATGTACAGCGGGAACAGGCCCACGAACAGGAGTGGGAAGAACACGATGCCGACGATCGAGATGACGAGACCCTTCAGCGCTTGATCGACCGCTTCGCGCTTCTCTTCATCGGTCTGCGGTACGGCGCGCAAGTACGCGCTGCGCGAGGGATACCCGAAGCGACGTGCGCGGCTTCCATAGTAAGTCGCGTATGCGATCCAGAGTCCGACGATGAAGATCGTCGTGATCGTGGCAGCAATGCCGAACGCTAAGGCTGGGGTCACGTAGAGGCTCCTCTATCCGACGGCAGTTCGCCGGGCTCCAGCATATATACCCTGAACCCATCACAGCGGTTGACAACGGCCCAGCTCTCCAGCGCGCGTGAGTGCCGGACTTGCATTATTGGACTTTCTCTTCCGCTCCCGACATCGAGCGCTCTGATCAAACGACCCTCGAGGCTCCGCGCCGGATCGCTCTCGAGCCGTGAAAGTCCAATAGTTCAAGTCCGGCACCGAGGCGGGTGTAGCGTCGTAAAGAGATCTTTCCCGACTTCTTGCGATACTCGATGGCGCAGTGGCAGGCTATCGAGCAGGTTTGACATCGAGCTCGGAAACAGCGGTTCCGGGTTGGATTCGACTAGACGAAGAACACGAATTCGCACATGAAGCATCTCGACATCGCCGTTTGCGGCTGTGGTCCGGCCGGCTTGGCCGCTGCGCTGCTGCTCCAGCGCGCCGGCCATCGTGTGCGTATCTTCGAGCGATTCGAGCGCCCGCGACCCGTGGGCTCTGGCCTGATTCTGCAGCCCACGGGGCTCGGCGTGCTCTCTGAGATGGGAGTGGTCGGAGAAATCGTCGCACTCGGCGCGCGGATCGATCGCTTGTTCGGCCGCGTACGGCCATCCAATCGCGTCGTGCTCGATGTCCGCTATGCCGCGTTGGGACAAGGATGGCATGGCGTCGCCGTGCATCGCGCCGCGTTGTTTGAAGTCTTGCATCGCGCCGCTGTCGGCGCAGATGTCGAGATCGTGCCAGGCATGGAGGTCGGCGCCATCGATCCGAGCGGGCGGCGCGTGCGACTGTTGAACAAGAGCGGCGAGCGGCTCGGTGATTTCGATTTGATCGTCGATGCGCTCGGTTCTCGCTCGCCGCTCGCATCGGGTTTGGCGCGAAAGACCGTGCTGCCTTATGGCGCGCTCTGGACGAACATTCCATTTCCCTCGCAAGGCTCGTTGCTGAAGAACGCGCTCGAGCAACGGTACTACCGTGCGAGCCGCATGGCCGGGGTGCTGCCGATCGGGAAGAGCGATGTCGCGGGAAGCACGCTCGCGGCTTTCTTCTGGAGCTTGCGACGCGATCAGTTCGAAGTATGGCGCTCCAGACCTCTGACCGCATGGAAGCAAGAGGTCGAGCAGCTCTGGCCCGAAGCTGCGTCGGCGCTCGACTGCATCGTCGATCATGAGCAGCTCGTGTTTGCTCAATACGAGCACTTCACCGCTCGGTTGCCGTATTCCAGCGGCCTCGTGCACATCGGCGACTCGGCTCGCTGCACGAGCCCGCAACTCGGGCAAGGCGCGAACATGGCGATGCTCGATGCACTCGCTCTGTGCCGTGCGCTTCAATCGAGCGATCCGCTTTCCGAGCAGCTCCGCCAGTACGCGCGAATGCGATACTGGCACGTGCGCTTGTTCCAAGCGGCGAGCGCGATCTTCACTCCGTTCTATCAATCCGACAGTGTCGTCTTACCCATCGTCCGCGATTGGTTTGCATCTCCGCTTTCGCAGTTACCGATTGGCGATGCAGTGATTGCCCGCCTGGTCTCTGGGATGACGGTTTCACCGCTGATGAAGAGCAGATTCAGCGCGTTCCGTACGCAGGCACCTGGCCTCAGGTATTAAGCGACTCTCTCGCTTCTTCCATCATGTTGGTCCGGTTCGTCCTGTCTACTCTTCCTGCTTTCGCGATCCCCTCCACGGCGTCCGCCCGGCACGTGTGACTTCGCGTCATGGATATGGCACACAAACTGTTGCTCCTCTCCTCCTTGTCGAAGCGCTAGGCTGCATCGATCTGAAGGAGGAGCACGAGATGCAGGTGACCGCCGATAGTTACACGAACGAACCCGTTCGCTACCCCGCCCTCCATGTTGTGAATCTCGCGAGCGAAGGCGCTGCAGTCACCGATCGATACCGGAACATGGTCATCAATCGTGTCAACGACAGTTGCTTACGTTTGGCCGTCTTCGAGGAGGCGTATCGCTGGCATTATCATCCGACATCCGATGAGCTCTTCATCGTCGTCGAGGGATGTCTTGCGATCGACTTACCGGGCGGACGCGAGTTGCTGTTGAAGCCTTGGGAATGCGTCACGATCCCGACCATGACTCATCACCGCACCCGTGCCATCGGCCGCACAGTTAACCTCTGCTTCGAAAAGCTACAAGCGGAGACGGTGTTCATCAGTGAGCTGTAAGTGCGCGTGAGCGCGCACGGTGCCGAGCGCGCACGGTGCCGGACTTGCGTTATTGGACTTTCGCCTTCGCCTCCGACATCGGGCGCACTGATCAACGACCTTCGAGCCTCCGCGCCGGCCGCGCTCGCCGTGAAAGTCCAATAGTTCAAGTCCGGCACCGAGGTGCGCGCGCGAGCGGCTGGTCTTTCAGATTGATGTACGAGCCTCGCGCATGCATGAGATCTCGTAGTTGATCGATACAGCATGAGTCTTGATGAGCACCTCATTCGATGCGGGCACTGGATCTGCGATGTTCGCGAGACGAAGTTCCGCGATGCCGGCGCCTGGTGCAAGTTGGATAGGCCTTCATGTGAGCTCCTTCAGTTTGAACTTGAGGGAGCTCTACGTTAGCGAAGAGTCCTTCTTCGCATTGCGGAGATGTCTGCGCTACATCGATGACACGATGGATTCAATCTGCTGCTGTGACGCTCATGCTGATTGCAACTCAGCGCCTGTCTGCACTCGCGTATCGCTGCGTAGTACCGCCGTCTGTTCAGCTCCCACCGACTCACGGTAACCCATCATCGCGGGAATTCCGGCGGCCAATGTATCGATCGCAAAGCGCGTTTTCGCCGGAAGATGACGATTCTTAGGCCATACCGCATAGATGCTCGTCGCAAGCACTCGATCGCTATCCATGACGAGCGCCAACTCTCCAGATTGCAAGTATGGAGACATGAGCCAGCACGGCAGCCAAGCGAGACCGGCGCCTGCCACCGCGGCATCCGCGATTGCTTGCAGATCATCGAAGTAGATGCGCGCGCTCGGTCGCGCGTGGCGAACTTCTCCGCGATCTCGGATACGCCACGTCGCCTGGCGGTCCGAGGAGCCGTACACGACGCAATCGTGCGATTCCACTTCCTCGCTCGATTCCGGCACTCCACGCCGCGCGAGATAGGAAGGTGCAGCGCATATTCCCATCCGCTGCTCGCCCAAGCGTCGCACCGTGAGACTTGCGCTATCGGGCAGCGTACCGATTCGAACCGCGAGATCGAAGCTCTCCTCGACGAGATCGACGACTCGATCTGAGAACGACATCTCGATCGCAAGCCCGCGATGCTGATCCGCGAGCTCGAGCAGCAAGGGCGCGACGCATCGTCGCCCGAATAGAACCGGAGCGCTCACACGCAGCCGGCCGCTCGGTGCACTACGACGTGTATCGAATACCGCTTCGGCCGCATCCAGCTCCGCGAGTGCGCGCACGCAGCGCTCATAATACGCGTGGCCCTCTTCCGTGAGGCTTTGACTGCGCGTCGTTCGATGAAAGAGTCGCACGCCTAAGCGCTGTTCTAGTCGAGCGATGCCCTTCGCAACGGCAGAACGCGTGACTCGCAGGCGTGCTGCGGCCTGCGCGAAGCTGCCGGCCTCCACTGCGTGCACGAACATATCGATGTTGTTCAAACGTTCGCTCATGGTTTGATTCCTCCCGAGCAACACAGACGCTCTCGAAATGCGTCACTGAGCCGGCCTCGTCGGCTCTATCGTATCTTCCGAACGGTACGCAGCGCGTCTCGTGCTCATGACGAGTGCGCATGCAGTCATTCTTCCGTGATTCAGATCGATCGCGCTCGAGCACCTACTGATAGCGCGGCACCCACGAGACGTTGAGGAGCATTTCGCGATGAGCAACATCTTGATCGTCCACGCGCATCCAGAACCCAAGTCGCTGACGAGCGCACTGAAGGACTTGGCAGTCGACACGCTCACTGCACAAGGCCACACGCTCGAAGTTTCCGATCTCTATGCAAGCAACTGGAAAGCGGTGGCGGATCGAGCAGACTTCATGGCTCAAGCTCGGCCGGAGCGCTTCAGTTACTTGGCGGAATCTCGCCACGCTTTCGCCACCGGCACTCAGTCGCCTGACATCGCAGCCGAGCAGTGCAAGCTCCTCTGGGCGGATGCCGTTCTATTCACGTTTCCACTGTGGTGGTTTGGCATGCCCGCCATCATGAAGGGCTGGGTCGATCGAGTTTTCGCCTACGGATTCGCATACGGCATCGGAGTTCATGGCGGCGAAAGATGGGGAGATCGATACGGCGAAGGCGCGCTGAACGGACGTCGCGCCATGCTCGTCACTACGATTGGCGGTCGCGAGCCTCACTACAGCGAGCGCGGCGTCAATGGGCGGCTCGATGATCTGCTGTGGCCGATCCAACATGGGATGCTCTTCTACCCAGGCATGAGCGTCCTGCCGCCCTTCGTTATCTATCAGAGCGAAAGACTGACGCCTGCCGAATGGCCCGCTGTTGCTAATGCGTACACGCGCCGCATTGCCGGCCTCCTCACGGACGATCCGATTCCATTTCGAACGCAGAACGGCGGGCACTACGACGGGCAGCAAGTGCTTAAACCCGGCTTGGGCTCAGGCGAGAGCGGCACCCGCATTCACCTCGTACAGCCCGGCGACCCGCAAGAAGTTCTCACCGTGAACACAGAGCTTCTAACCGGAACGTAGCCGTGAGCAGAGCTTCACTGGCAGGACGAACTGGATGAACTGGATGAAGGGAGAAAAAAGGTCACAGTCTCTGCTCTGCCTCTTATCATCCTGTCAATCATGTTCATCCTGTCTGGTCTTCTGTGCCTCTGGCTTTGGTCTTCTGTGCCTCTGGCTTCAGAAGATGGATCCTCGCATCCGCAAGGATGACGCCCGGGCTTGGGGACTGGATGTCAAATCGGCGTTCTCTGCTCTTCCTCTTACCATCCCGTTGATCGTGTTGATCCTGTCTCGTCTTCTTCCCCTTTTCGTCTTCTTCCCCTTTAGCTTCAGAAGCCAAGAGAAGAGGGATCCTCGCGTCCGCAAGGATGACGCCCTTTGGGCTCCTTTGCTCCGCACCGAGCGCTCTCGCTTTGTCTCTCCAGTGATCGCAGCAGCGATACGCGAACAGTGATGGAGTAATACTTCATCGCACACCGTTCGTATTCGGTTTCACACGCATGTGTGTGCAAATCCCACCATCGCTCCACCTGGGCGTCTTGTAGTGATAAGGTGAGGCATCCATCTTGCGGATCTACTTACTACTTGGACACCAATCATGGCCGTCTCTGGCGATCTATTCATAGGCTCGCGAAGAATCAAGAAGTCTGAAACCTTCTTTGCCAACAATCCTGCAACCGGTCAGAAACTCGAACCCGGATTCAGCGCTGCTGGGAGCGAGGAGATCGAGCTCGCTTGCAGCCTCGCATGGACTGCATTCCATACATATCGCGAGCTCGATCCCGAGGCGCGCGCGCGCTTCCTCGAGACCGCTGCCGATCAGATCATGGCGCTGGGCGATGAATTGCTAGAACGCGCACATGCCGAATCTGGGCTGCCGCTCGCGCGCCTCACGGGCGAGCGCGCACGCACCGTAGGTCAACTGCGTCTGTTCGCGGATGAGTTGCGCAAGGGTGGTTGGATGGGCATTCGCATCGACCCAGCGATGCCCGATCGCAAGCCGATGCCGCGTTCCGATCTGCGTTTGCGCAAGATTCCGCTGGGCCCCGTCGTGGTATTCGGGGCCAGCAATTTTCCTTTGGCGTTCTCCGTCGCCGGCGGCGACACGGCTGCGGCGCTCGCAGCGGGGTGTCCCGTCATCGTGAAGGGACACTCTGCACATCCGGGCACGAGCGATCTCGTTGCGCAAGCCATGACGGCCGCAGTCAAAGCGTGTCAATTGCCCGAGGGCGTGTTCTCCCTGCTCAACGGTAACTCGCGCTCGCTCGGTGCGGGACTCGTTGCGCATCCGCACGTGAAGGCTGTCGGGTTTACCGGTTCACGTACCGGAGGCCTTGCGCTGATCAAGATCGCGAACGAACGGCCGGAGCCGATTCCGGTGTACGCGGAGATGAGCAGCATCAATCCTGTGGTGCTGTTGCCCGGTGCGCTGTCCTCTCGCGCGGAGGCATTGGGTAAGGAGTTCGTGACCTCACTGACATTAGGCGTGGGCCAGTTCTGTACGAATCCGGGCCTCGTGCTCGCGATGGAAGGTCCGGGGCTCGATGACTTCATCGCATCGGCATCGGCAGCGCTCGGTCAAGTCGCCCCGGCGACGATGCTCACCGCGGGCATCCACGCTGCTTATGAAAAAGGTGTCGAGAAATTGTTGGGCCACGCGCGCGTGAAGGCCTTGGCACGCGGCGGCGAAAGCACCGGCAAGCATTGCGGCCGCGGCGCGCTGTTCTCGATCGCAGCGGAGGATGTGATCAAGCATCCCGAAGTCACTGAAGAAGTCTTCGGTGCATCGTCCATGATCGTACGCTGCTCGAATGAGAAGCAGCTGCTCGACACCCTCGAGCACCTGGAAGGTCAGCTCACGGCATCGATGCATCTCACTGATGCTGACGTGCCCATTGCATCCAGGCTCGTGCCGACACTCGAACGCAAAGCAGGCCGACTGATCGTGAATGGCTGGCCCACAGGCGTGGAGGTTTCGCATGCGATGGTGCACGGCGGGCCGTTCCCCGCGACCTCCGATAGCCGAAGCACCTCTGTGGGCACGCTCGCAATCGAACGATTCCTGCGACCCGTGTGCTACCAGGACTTTCCGGATGCGCTGTTGCCGAATGCTCTGCAACGCGAAGCACCGAAGCGTCCGCACCGTTACGACGGCACCTATCGAAGCGAATAACTAGAAATGTGTTCGGTGCCGGAGCGACTCCCGGCACCTCTTCCACAGCATCCCGCCATCGCGCTTCAGCCCGCGATTGTTCTCATACCCACCGGCGCTTCCGCGCGTGATACGCGTACAAATGCGACGTTGACATCCAAGAAGCTCGTGCTCTAACGTCTGCTTCAATCAAGTGCTTTAACAGATCGAGTGAAGCGCCCAGCGCGACGCTGCATACGGCGCGGGCCTGGGCTCATCATCGCCAAAGGATCACCAGACGGTCGATGCTTCGACCAATGGGGGGATATCGCCGAGGACGGCCGCAACGTGCCTCGCTCGGCATGCGTGGGGCCGCGATCGGCGATCGGATAGACGCAACGACACGATGCGAGGCTACGACATGAACATACTCGGTTCCCTTTCACGCAGAGCTCACCTTCCCCTGATCATCCTTGCGGGTGTGATGAGCATTTCGACTTCGTATGCGAAGCCCCCGGCGCCTACGCCCACGCCAGCGATGGAGCAGTTCCACGACGTCGTGCGTGAGGCTGCGCCAGGGCTCGACGGTTACACGGTGTATCGTCCCGCCGACTTGAAAGGCAAGTTTCCGATCGTGGCATGGAGCAACGGCGCTTGCGCCGCGAGCAACGACGGTCATCTCTACTTCCTCATGCAGCTCGCAGCACGCGGCTTCGTCGTTGTCGCTTACGGCGATGTCGATGCGCAGTCCGCAGCGGGAGCTCAGGCAACCGAAGATCGATTGAAGAAGGCGATCGACTGGGCCACCTCTCCTCCGGGGCGAGGCGGAGCGAAGTACTTCAATCATCTCGACGCCTCGAGAATCGCCACGATGGGCCACTCTTGCGGAGGCATCGATGCGATCTGGACGGGTGAGCACGATGTGCGCGTGAAGTCAGTCGTCAGCCTCAACAGCGGCTGCTTCCCAGACGACAGCACCGGCGGCCTGTCTGGCCCGCTCGCAGTGTGTCGCCCCTATCTCGACCAGCTTTCCGGTCCGGTGATGTTCGTCGCCGGCGGACCGACCGATGTGGCCTACGCGAATTCCATCGGAAGCTACGAGCGCACAGAGACCGTGCCAACGGTGTTCGCATCGCATGCCACAGCGGGACACGGCGGATTCTTTGGCAGCGCGCCTCGCACTGTTCAACTGCAGCTGGTGCAGGCTGTCGTCGAGTGGCTCGACGGCACACTGAACGGCAACACCGACGCACTCTCCTTTCTCGTCGGACCGAACGCGGAGCTCGGCCAGCTCGCTAACTGGACCGTGATGTCGAAGGGTTTCTAGAGGCTGATCACAGGAGAGGGCTCGGCCCTCTCCTGTCCAGCGTTTGGGCACTCAGATGACTTTCATCTCGCGCAATTGCGCCAGGCGCTCGGGGCTGTAGCCGAGCACGCCTCGATAGATAGCTTCATTGTGCTGGCCGATCTGCACTGCCAGCCGATCCTCGACATGACAGGCGGCGCCCGAGAACGAGATGGGAATGCCCGCCGTTCGAAGCTCGAGATCATGCGCGTAGTTCGGGTGGCGGAGCGTTTCGACTTCACCCCGCGCGAGCACTTGCGGATCTGACAGCGCCTCCACTGGAGAGCGAACCGGAGCCACAGGAATCTTTCGATCGGACAGCTGACGGACCACCTCTTCCACGCTCCGCGCTCCGCACCATTCGCCGATGAGTTGTTCGAGCTCGACCGCATGGCTCACACGTGCATCGCGCGAAGCGAACCGAGGATCCTGCATCAGAGGTTGCTGCATCGTCTCGCACAGCGCCGCGAACAATCCATCGTGCACAGCGACGATCGCGACGTAACCGTCAGCACAACGGAAGACCCCGAACGGCGACAAGCGCGGTACGGTGAGACCGGTGCGCGCGGGAATACCGGCCAGCTCCATCGCGCGCCAGTTCTCGATCGCGACGAACGAGGTCAACGCGCCTAGCATGGAGACATCGACGTGCTGACCCACGTTCGTGCGCTCGCGCTGCTGAAGCGCCGCAAGGATGCCGATCACTGAGAACACCGGCGCCAGCATGTCTGCGACCGGAACGCCGAATCTCACTGGCGGCCCGTCCGGCTCGCCGCTCGCGAACATCGCGCCGCTCAAGGCCTGGATGATCACGTCCATCGCCTTGCTTCCCTCGGATACGCCCGCGCCGAAGCCGCTCAACGAGCAGTAGACGATCCGCGGATTGATGGCTTTGGCGACGGCATAGCCCACACCCAAACGATCGGCAGTGCCGCTTGCGAAATTCTCGACGACGACATCGCTGATCGCGACGAGATCGCGAAAGACCTCGATCGCCCCTGGAGCTTTCAGATTGAGAGAGATGCCGTACTTGCCCCGACCGCGACTCAGATGCGAGATGGAGACGTCATCGTCGTAACGCTTGCGTTTGACGATGCCATCGCGGCCTAGGTAGGGACTGTTGTCGCGCGCGAGATCTCCGCTCGCTGGATCTTCGATCTTGATCACTTCGGCGCCGAGACCTGCGAGCAGCAGCGTTGCGTACGGCCCCGCCAATGCTCGGGTGAGGTCGATGACGCGAATGCCGGCAAGCGGTTTGGCGACAGTGGTGCTTTGTTTCGTTTCCATCTTGGAGTAGATCGTGTCTTCGTCGACATCCCATCGCCGCGAGCCGGCGATAAAAGGAAACCCGGCTCGAGCCGTGCTCAGCGTCGATTTATACGATCGATTAAATCAGTTGTTTTAAGTCCAAGCAAGGCCGGGGAGCGCTGCTTTAGAATGCTAGCCCAGTGAATTATGCTTGCTGCAAATGCGGTCTCGGATGACACCTGTGCGACGAAAACCAAAAATCGTATCGACTTCCACCAGAGACCGGATCCTCGCCCAAGCAGCGAACCATTTCGCCCAGCGCGGGTTCAACGCAACCTCGCTGCGCGAGATCACGCGCGATGCCGCCGCGAACCCCGCATCGATCCACTACTACTTCAGCTCGAAAGCGGAGCTCTATCTCGAGGTGATCGCGGGCTTTCGCGAGCGACTGAGCCAGGAGCGCAACAACGCGCTGCTCGAGATCAATCCGAAGCTGCGCGGAGCACGGCGGATCAGGGCGATCGTTCATGCCTACGTGGCGCCCCACATCCGCTTGTGTGCCGACCCGACGGCCGCCAACTACATTCGTATCGTTGCTCGGGCGACCTCCGAATCGCACTATCCAGTGGAAATCCAGATCCCGCAATCGATCAATTCACTCCGGGATCATTTCGTCCGCGCATTGGCAGAAGCGTTGCCGTCGGCCTCCGAGGAACGCGTTCGCAAGGCATTCACGTTCACCGTCGATCTGATGCTGCTGGCGCCGGTCGATACCGTCTATGAAGCATTAGCGGGCAAACCTGCTTGGCCTGACGATCCTGAAGCGCTCATCGATCAGGTCGTCGACTTCTGCACGGCCGGCATCGTCGCGACCTGTAGCTGATCGCCGATCGCGAGCTCCCGCATCCGGCAGGAGCTCGCTCGCCCGTTCAGAACTCCATGCGAACGCCCGCCGCCCATTGCCGCGGCGGCTTGTACGTGACCATCTGGCTATTGTTCGGGACCGAGTGAACGCCGTTCGCGACGACCGCTTCGTCCGACAGGTTCGAGCCGCTCACGAACAGCTCCCATGAACCGCTCGTGGGCTTGAGGGCGATGCGCGCATCGATCCAATCGTAAGAATCTTGCCCCACGGCAGCGGTGTTATCGGCGTCGATGAAGTATTGGTCGCTGTACTTATAGTCGACGCGCAGATCCAAGTCCCAGTCGCTGCCGAGCGCGACGGTGTACGCAGCCGATAAGTTCGCCGTGAGCTCCGGTGCGAATGGCAGCACGCAATCCATCCCACACGCGAGCTGCACTCCCTCGCGAAGCTCCGTGAACTCGAACTCCTGATAGCCCACGGCCGCACTGAGCCGTAGATCGGACACGGGCAGATACGTGAGCTCGAGCTCGGCGCCGCGAGATTCACCGCTGCCGGCATTCTCTTCGAGACGCACACCGCCCAGCTCGGCGGACAGACGCGTGATCTGAATGTCCGTGTACTCGCTGTAGAAGATCGCGGCGTTCGCGCGCAACGTGTTTCCGAACCACTCGCTCTTCATGCCCGCTTCGATCGTCTCGATCTCTTCCTCATCGAAAGATTGCAGCGCGGTCGCGGACGAAGGCCTGCCGTTGTAGCCGCCCGCCTTGAAGCCCGTCGATCCTTGCACATACAGCATGACGTCGTCTGTCGGCTTGAACTCGATACCGAGCTTGGGCGTGAAGATGTCCCATTTATCGACCGGCACCGGCGTCAAATTGTAGGTATCGAAGCTCACGATATTGCGCAGCGGGCGAATCTCGTAATAGTCGAACTCTTTCTCTTCGCGGCTGAAACGCGCGCCTGCGGTGACGCTCCAGCGATCGGTCAGCGAAAACACGCCGTGCAGAAAGACCGCGTAACTCGTGTTCTGCATCAAGCGGCTGCCGGTACGCGAATTGTCGAGCCGCGCATTGTTCGGGTTCCCCGCGCCGCCGAGTAGGCAAGGCGCTGGGCAGCCGGTGATCGGAACGGTTGGCGTCAACGAGTTGAGCGGCGCCGCTTCGAGCGCCTCGAACAGACCAGCTTGCTGGCGCGAGCGCTGCACATCGCGCGCGGTCTCATCGAAATACCAAAGGCCTGCAACCCAATCCAAGCGGTCGCCGAATGCGCTGCCGAGAAACTGAATCTCTTGACTGAACTGATGCTGCGAAATGTCGACGCCGCCAGTCGAGACGATATCGGCGGGCGTGCCATCGCCGTCGCCGCGCGTTTCCACTTCGAGCTCGCGGTAACCCGTGATCGATTTGATCTGGAAGGCATCGAAGTTCCAGGACAGATTCAACGAAGTTCCCCAGATGTCGGAGTTGTTGTAGCCCGGCCAATTGGCGTACGTCGTCCACGGTTCCGTGGTGATCCACTGCTCGCCGTAGGTGGGGAGCCCGTTCGGAATCGCATAGAACTGATTGTATGCGGCGATGTTCGGGCTCGGCCGACCCGGCAAGCCCACCATCTGATACTCGACGGAATCCTGCCGCTCGCGCGTGACATCCGCGGACAGCGAAGCTTCGAAGACTTCGCCCGGCGTCCACAGCAGCGTCGCGCGCCCACTCTGTCGATTGGTGTCGTTGCCCGCATTCCCGGCGTTGTTTTCACCGAACTGCGAAGGGTCCTCATCGTTGTACAAGCGTCGATAGAAGCCGTCCTGTTCGCGCGACATCGCCGACACGCGCAGCGCGAGAGAGCCCGGCACCAGCGGCAAGTTCAACGATCCGCTGATGTCCTGACGGTCGTAGCTGCCGAGTGTGACTTGCGCAATCCCGCCGAGCTCATCCGAAGGGCGTTGGGTGCTGACGACGACGGCGCCGCCGATCGTATTCTTACCGAACAGCGTGCCCTGCGGACCGCGCAGCACTTCGATGCGTTCGATGTCGAGCAGCTCGAGCACGGAGCCCGGCGCGCGCGCCAAGTAAACACCATCGATATAGATGCCCACACCCGGATCCTTCGTGATGATGAAGTCGGGCTGGCCGACGCCGCGGATGAAGACTTGCGCGAAGTTCCCCCCGCCGCTGCCGTTACCCGCGTACGAAAACTCCATGTTCGGAGTCACATTCGTCACGTTGCGCAGATCCATTGCGCCGATCTCGTGCAACAGCTCCGCGCTGATCGACGTCACGGACACGGGGGTGTCCTGAAGGTTCTCGGTCGTACGGCGCGCCGTCGTGATGATTTCCTCGAGCTTGTCGTAGTCCGGCGTTTGCGCGGACACCGACATGGATAGTGCAACGCTCAGTCCAACGCTCGCCTGTAGAGATCGAATTCGCATAAGTCCCCCATCTCGATTAATAGAGCGGGCGGGACTTCCCGTCCCCCCTCGAATTATTCAAGTGCGCACCCCCGAGCGCCCCTGACCGCAGCACGCAATGCTGCCGACTGCCTCGACTGCACCGCTTTCGCCGCGGCGTGGCGGCCTAGGCGCCGGCATTTATGCAGTTACTTAGATCAGTTGATTAAATCAGAGTAGTGGCGATACGCGAATACGTCAACGGCGAACTTCATCGGTGCGGTGCGGATCGACGGCGATTCGCGTTCATTCGGACGGCTCCTTCGATGAATTCGGTGATGCTCTGTTCGGCTCTTGCTCTGCCCGCCACGTCTTCGCTGAAGTTGTCTAATGGCAACATCAGGACTGGAAAACCAGCGGCTTGCAGCGCGTGCACCACGAAGGGATCCGCATCGGCCAGTGCCACGGCCCCATCGACGCGGTGGGTCTGCGCTTCGTGTACGTGCCAAGCGCCGCCCCACGTAGGCATGCGCAGCTCATCGCCCATCGTCACGAAGCGCGCAGCGAGCGCACGTAAGGGATCGCGATGGCGGTCGAACGTGCGTATGTAACCGTCCGCGGCCAGCGCGAGGTACATGGACCAGACGAACACCGCTCCATGCGAGCGTTCCCACTTCTGATACAACCCCATCTCGCTCCACAGGCCGCGGCCAACCCACATCAGGCGCACGCGCTCGTCCGGGCACGCGCTTTCGCCGCGGGCAACGCGCGCCGCCACTTCGTCGTGAAAAGCACGCGCCGCATCGCGCGCCCACTGAGTACCGCGATGCCATTGCGGCACCATCGTCGCCGGCATCGTATCGACGATGCTCACTGGCGCCGACTCGCTGCGCGCGATCAAATCGCGCGTGCGTCGGTACCACTCTTCCTGCTCATTGACGAGATTCATGACGTCCACGAAGCGTTCTTGAGAGAACGCGCGCCCGAGCAACTGCTCGAGCTCACGAATGTGCCGCTTCAGCTCGGCCTCCATGAGATCCAGCCGCTCAGGCTCGAGCGCACGATCCCACGCGCTCGGCAACTCGTCCCACCAGCGCGGCGAGATGCGGTGACGGCAATCGATGCTGCGCTCGAACAGCGACAGATGCGCACCGCTGGCCTGCGCCCAAGCTTCGAAAATCTTCAACGTGGCATCCGAGCTCGTGACTGCAAGCAGCAACGAGGGCTGCGGCAAGCCGCCCCACGGCGCGTTCTGGGGATCGGCCTCGAAACAGGCCGCAAGACCTTGTGCGCTGTAAGCCTCTACTGTGGTCGGGAAACCCCGCTCGCGCAGCAGCTCGAGATAACGGGCGCTCTGCTGCTTCGCTGCGACGATTGATGCCCACCATTGATTGACGACGAACGGCATGTCGAACGCCCGCAGGATTTCTTGCGGCGCATTCGCATTCGCGATCGCGAATGGCTCGCCTGCGGCAACGCGCCGCCGAATGTCCGCAAACCATTCACGCTGATAGCGGCCGAAATCAGCGACAGCAGCAAGCGACTTACGGCTGCGCGCGCCGGCATTGCGACGCGGCGTGGCTCCTACGACGCCTTCGGCGCGAGCTGTGCTGAGCATGTCGGCTCGACCGACCTTGCTGGGCGCGGCCAGAAAACGAGCGACCGTGTCGCGAACGAGACCCAAGCCATCATGAGTCAGCTCGATACGTAAGCACGGGATTCCGAGCTCGACACAGTCGCGTTCGCACTGGGCGGCTTCCCATGCGGCCGCTTCATCGCCTACGCGCGCGATGTGAATGACGGCTTGCGCATTGCACGCCTTGATCGCGCGCTGCAATGTCTGCAGCGAATTTCCGCGCGGTCGCATCGCAAGCGGCGCCCGCAGCGAGGGCTGCGCAAGTGCGTCCCACGGATCGGAGGACTCATCGACGCGCTGCGCATGCCAATCCTGCCCCGTGTCGTGGCTCTCACCGACGACTGCTGCGCCAATCTCCTCGAGCGCCGCATGGATCGACGCGTCCTCGTAACTGCTGCCGCTGAGAAACACGCGCATTCCATCGCGCTTGGGCAGCAGATGAACGTACTTCAGCAGCTCTCGAAGGATCGCGATGTGTTCCTGCGGCGGCAGTACGCGTGCCGCGCCGATGGCGGCGAACATCTGCGAACCGCGAATCCTGCACGCGATCCGTGCCGCATTGAGCTCCGCGAGCGTGCGCTTCTGTTCGTTGCAGCGGGTGATCGCCGCGCACAGATCGCCGTTCTGTATAGGTCGGCCCGTCGACTCTCCTAGGCGCTGTGCGAGCTGCCGCAGGCGGCGACGGTTGTACTCGAGCGATGACTCCCGCGACAGATGCAACAGATCGACCATTTCGATCCAAGCATGTGCGAAAGGATCGCTTTCGAGCTCGCGCAAGTTTGCGAACAGCTGCGTGAGCTCGTAGTCCGCGTGCGTGATCGCAAAGAGCTCACCCTCGACAGCAGCGGCGATGCGCTCCACGAGCGCGGCGCCTCGCGAGCCGAGCTGCGACAGTCCAACGGGTGCCCCGACTCCAGCGTCTGGGTGAGCAAGTCGAATGGGAACGACGCCGGCGGCGAGAAACAACTCGCGCGGCAGATCAACGCCGAGATAGCGCACCACCTTGCTGCCCGCGCTCGCGCACCGCTGCGCCACGCCGTTCGGGTCCTCGTACGCTGCCCGCAGTTGCTCGAGCAGATCGCGAGCGGTGAGCACGGATGCGTCGATGTGTTCCAAGACTATGGGCTCAGTGGTGAAGCATGAGGAGGCTTGTCAGCACCTGCCGCACTCGAAGACGTCTCGATGTCGTTCCCCCATCGTGAGCTGTTGTGGTCTCAATCATTCTTCACGCAAGCCCCCCGGCGCGTGCCGGTGTACCGCGATTGACAGCCTGCGGCTGCGAACATAGGCTCGGGCTAAGCATATGACTTAATCATCTGCTTAGTTTGCCATGCTAACGATTACGCACGATGTGCGTCAACGACAGACGAAGGGGGAAGATCATGCTTTGGTATCGTCCGCATTCTCGAACGGTGGCTCGTTGCGAGCGCCGTTCCAAGCACGGCCGTATCGCAGCGGGCCGCAAGAATCTGCAACGCCTCGCGTGGGCGGCGCTCGTTTCCTTGAGCGCTCCTGCAGTCGCGCTTGCTGCAGTCACGACGACCGGCACGCTCACGGACGGCACCGCCTTTCGCATCGACTATCCGGATCAGTTCAACGGCACGCTGCTCGTCGGCCTCGACTATGCGTCGAGCAATCCGAACTCCGCGCAAACTCAGGCGCTGCTGGCACGAGGCTATGCGATGGCCGGCACGACCCGGTTCGTGACGGGCGGATGGAACACTGCGGGTGCGATCGCGAACCAAGTCGAAGTCGTCGACAAGTTCAAGGACGTTCATGGCAACCCGACGCGCACCGTGGCGTTCGGTTCCTCCGCGGGCGGACACACGGGTGCAGCCACGATCCAGGCACGCCCAGATGTCTTCAACGGCGCGGTGCTCATGTGCGGAGGCCTCTCCGGCACCGTGGGCCAATGGCATGCGAAGCTCGACGCGGTCTATGTCGCCAAGATGCTGCTCGCGCCCAACGATCCGAATCTGCCCGTCATCAACATCCCGGATGACTTCGCGACGAACGCTCGCCCGGCGTGGCTCGCGATGCTCGCGAATGCTCAGCAGACCCCCGAAGGACGCGCGCGAATCGCATTCGCCGCAGTGGTGGGACAACTTCCGACTTGGTCGCATCCGGCGAAGCCGAAACCCGCGGAGTGGGACCTGACGGCGTTGCAGGAAGGACTCTACGACAGCCTCGCCGGCGGTCCGCTGCCGACCATCGGACAAGCCATGAGCAGCCGCAATGAGATCGAGCGGCGCAGCGGTGGCAACATCTCCTCCAACGTGGGCGTGGATTACGCCGAGCTCCTCTCTCGCGTGGAGAATTCCGAAATCGTACGCCAGCTCTACCGCGAAGCCGGTCTCGATCTGCGCGAGGATCTCAAGACGCTCGCTCGCTCACCGCGCTACAAGGCAGATCCGACAGCGATCGTGTGGGCCGAGCCGGGCATCTTCGACGGCGAGCTCGAGGTGCCGGTGCTCACCGTGAACAACATCGGTGACAACATTTCGACCGCCGCGAGTCAGTCGGCCTACGAAAACGCGGCCGAGCGTGCGGGAGCGGAGAACATGCTGCGCCAGTTGTACGTGGAAAGCGCGGGTCACTGCGGCTTCAGCGCCGCTGAGGCCGTGGCGGCCGTCGAGACGCTGCAATCGCGTTTGCTCACGAAGAAGTGGGACGACGCCGATAACCCGCACAAGCTGAACGCACTCGCGCGCTCATTGAATCTCGGTGCGGCGCGCTTCATCAGCTACGAGCCCGACGAATTCGCTCGTCCGTTCACCGAATGTGACCTGAAGCAGGTCAAGCGCAAGATTCATCTTCCCGACAAGGCAAAGGTGCGTTTCAAGAAATGGCACCGCCACTACCAATGCTGATGTAGCAGCCGATGCTCGAGCAGGCGACGGACCTGCTCGGGCATTTCTACTCACGCGCAGCGCGCGTGGGTCATCGAACATCAAGGGGGGATCACATGAACATTCAGCCTATTGCCCTACGCCGAGTTCTTCTTGCGTGCCTGTGCGGCGCAATGCTCGGCCAAGCCTCGTTCGCCGTCGAAGCGAACACGCCAACTTTGGCGTCGAGCGCTGCGGCGATGGTCGGCCCGCCGCTCGACTTGAGCGGCGTGTTCCATCCAGGCGAGCCCGGTCAAGTTGCCTGGCGCGTCATCAAGCCGGAAAGCTGGAACGGCACGCTCGTGCTCGATCTAGACTTTGCGCCAGGTGGCTACAGTGAAGTGCAGCGCAGTTGGTTTCTCCAGCGCGGCTTCGCGATCGGCGGCATCCAACGCACTCAGAACGAAACTGCGTATGAGCTGAAGAAGTACGTCGACGATCTGGTGAACGTTCGGCAGAACTTGATCGACGCAGGCGCAGGCGTACCGCTGCGCACGATCGCATTCGGTGCCTCGCGCGGTGGCTTCGTTTCCCGAATGGCCGTCCAGTATCGCCCGGATATTTTCAAAGGCTCTGTCGCGTTTGCGGGCGGCGGCTCGGGCGTGATCGCCGCGTGGCTCGGAAAGGCCGAAGCCGTTTGGGCGCTCAAGACGCTCGTCGACCCGACAGCTCCGTTGAACATCAACAATCTTCCCGATATCCCACCGGGTGCGACGTACGGCCCGAGCTATCAGCAGGACGTTGCGCTCGGCAATCTCGTGCGGCTCGCGCGCTCGACGACGCAAGGCATGGCGCGTCTCGTGCTCGCGGCTGCGTTGGAGCAGGCGACAGGTTGGCCATCAGGTGCGACCGAGCCTGCGGAAGATGACTACGAGACACAAGGCAATCTGATCGCGGGCTCATTCGCGTTCGGTAATCCGCAGTTCGTTCACAAAGAGATCGAGGTGATGGCCGGCGGCCCGGTCGTCTGGAATCACGGTGTCGACTATCGCCAAGCGCTGCAGCGCTCGGGCGATATCGAGCGGGTTCGCTACTGGTACGCAAAAGCGGGCCTCGATCTCGATCAAGATCTGCGAACGTTGAATGAGGCGCCGCGCTTCTACGCCGATCCGGCAGCCGTGCATCGCGTCGAGAACATCGGCACATTCAATGGTCGCACCGGCGGTCCAGTGTTCAGCATCAAGACGGTCGGCGACTCTGCGGATCCCGTGTCTCTGGATGAAGCTTACGAGCGTACCTTCAAAGCGGCCGGCACGAGCTCACAACTGCGCACTGCGTTCATCGGTCGTGCAGGACACAGCTCTCAGACGCTGCGCGAGCGTTTGACGGCGTTCGAAACGCTCATCGAGCGAATCGACGCAGGACAGTGGCCTGATACGAGCCCTGAAGCACTGAATGCGCGCGGCGCGCTGATCGCGCAAGGCACGACGATTCCCGATGCCAGCTTCGGCGCGACAGCGTACATCGACTACGACGTCGTTCCTGCGCTGCGCACATGGGACTTCACTCAATGGGGCGAGTACTTTTCGCTTTACGTCGACTCGCTGAACTTGAAATACGAGCCGGTGTACGAGGCGATCCTCGATGGATTCGCAAAGTCTGTGCAGCGCGGTCACACACCTCTCGCGTGCGCCAAGCTCGCGCTCTTCGAGCTGTCGGTGCGCCTCACGAGCAGGCGCGATCTCACCAGCGCTCAAGCGCAGGATCTCATCGCGAAGACAAATCGACTCGAAGACGAAGTCGGCTGTCGATAGACCAGGGACGTGAAGGTTGGACATCCACGCATTGCATGAGGTGGATGTCCGACCTCCTTCGGGTTCCTGAAAAGGAGAGTTGCGACAGGATGTGGGAAGGATCTGAAGAGTTCCCGCTTGCTTCTTTCCATCCTGTTGATCCTGTTGTCCAATTTTCTTACTCCAGAGCGGAGCAAGATCATGAGCTGCAGTTGATCCTGTCGAGTCTCCCCGCTCCGCTCTAAATCGAATCGCGCCACGCTTGTCACTCCCACCAGATTCGCTAGCGCTCTTACTCTCTCACGCGATCGAACAACAGATCGCACGAGATGGTGATGGAGAGCACTATGAATATCAGTTGCGTCGCTGCATTGGCTGCAACATGCATCGTCAGCATCGCTTCAGCAGGGCCACGGCAGACGAACGAGACGACGCTCGAGGCGATGCCGCCCAAGCTCGAAACGCAATTCGCGCTCAGCGCTGCGCCGCCACGGTTACGCGATACCGCGAGCGTCTATCTCCTCGACCCTGCGAAGGGCTATTACCTTTCGCGAAGAGGAACCAGCGGTGTCACGTGCATCGTGCAACGCACCGATTGGGAGATGCCAGAATTGCGCGATGATGTGTATTGGCCTGTCTGCTACGACACCGTCGGCACGAAGACATACCTCAAGACCATCATGGATGCCGCCGCGCTGCGTGCGCAGGGCATGAGCGCCCCCGCACTGAAAGCCGAAGTCGACAAGCGCTATCGCGACAAGACGTATGAGATTCCGGAGAAGCCGGGCGTCTCATACATGGTTGGCCCGGTCATGCGCGCCGTCGGCCCACCAGACATGCAAGTGCATACGATGGCGATGCCGCACTTGATGTTCTACGCGCCCTTCGTCACGAATGCAGACATCGGCGCCGCGCCGGATTTCAACGATCGCTCGAGCCTTGCCTATCCGTTCTTGGACAAGCACACGGAAGGCGGCGCGGAGCATGGCTACATCATCCAACTGCTTGGCGAAGCGGAAACCGCGAAGATCCTCGGCGACGAGAAGCAGTTGATCGATGATCTCTGTGCGTATCGCGACGTCCTATGCTTGGAGCACTCACCGCACTGAACCCACGCTTTCCCAAACACCTCTCCCTCTAGGGAGCGGTCGTCAGTGCAGCGACGGGTGAGGTCCGCACCTCTCCCTCTAGGGACAGGTCGTCAGCGCAGCGACGGGTGAGGTCCGCACCTCTCCCTCTAGGGAGAGGTCGTCAGCGCAGCGACGGGTGAGGTCAGTCTTCCGGCTCCAATTCCGATCGCTAAGGTAAATAACGCATTCACGGCACAACCCTCTTTGGACATCCTTTGCCCGATGCTGTGAACGGCGGAGCACCCGTGATTCGAAGCGCCACCCTCGAAGATGCGAATGCCATCGCTGAGATCTACAACCCGTATATTGCGGAAACGATCATCACGTTCGAAGAACGCGCAGTTAGCGCGGAAGAGATTCAGGAGAGAATCTCCAAAGTCACAGAGGCGAATTTGCCATGGATCGTGGCTGAGCACGACGGGCGAGTGTGTGCTTACGCGTACGCGACGCCTTGGCGTGTACGCGCTGCTTATCGATACTCGGTGGAGACCACCGTGTACATTGCCCGCGCGTACATCGGCAAGCGAATCGGCACCGACCTTTATCGCGAGCTACTCAGCCGCCTTGCCTCGTACGGCGCGCACGTCGCGATCGGCGGCATCGCATTACCGAACGATGCGAGCATCGCATTGCATGAAAAGCTTGGCTTCAGGAAAGTCGCGCACTTCGAAGAAGTCGGCATGAAGTTCGGGAGGTGGATAGACGTGGCGTACTGGCAGAAGACTCTGTCGTCCGCCGAGTGAATTGCCGGACCTTCGGTGCCTGTGTAGGTCGGAGTTCATTCCGACAACGCCGCCGTCGGGTTGAAACCACACACACGCGTCGATCACCCCGAAGTACAGACCCGAGCCGTCGCTTAGCATTCTCGACTGAGAACAGCATGGTGAGCGATGCGCGCTGGTTGTCGGAGTGCGGCACGCTGCGACGTCCTTGATGCGCGAGACTGAGAGTTGGATGAACGATTCCGCGATCCAAGTCAGCTCGCGGTCATCATATGGAGGCATCGATTGATGAAGAAGGTGTATTCCGGAAGTTGTCACTGCGGGTCGTTGCGCTTTCGTGCGTCGCTCGACCTCGCGCCGCCGGCCGAACGTTCGGTGCCAGAGCGCCCGGGGATCTGGTGGACGACGAGCTTCCGCTGCAACTGTTCGTACTGCTCGAAGACGCGCTACTGGAAGGCATTCGTGCCGGCGCACGAGTTCGAATGGGTGAGCGGACGCGAACATGCCGCGAACTATCAATTCGGACCCCGCGAGATCGATCACTATTTCTGTAAGACGTGCGGCACTCAGACTTTCGCCCGATCGACGCTCGAGCAACTCGGCGGCGAGTTTTACTGCGTCAACATCGCGTGCCTGGACGATGTCTCTGACGCACAGCTCGCTAACGTGCCGATCGCCTATGAGGACGGGCGGGAGGATGCTTGGGATCGCGCACCGCGCGAGACCAGGCACATGTAGGCGGGCTCATTCGATGCACGCTGTTGGACACTCGTCCCTCAGCCAGTCGTAGCGTCAACGGAATGATGCAATGCGTCCCCACCGCTCCGCTGACTCCTTTGTGCTGCGAAGACCACGGTGTCGCTCCGAGAGCTATTCGATCGACGAACTCGAACAGGCTCGGATGCCTATGCATTTCGTTGAAGGCACGATCGTTTCACCATGTACGTCCGGGAGCAGATCTCGGCAGAGGAGAAGACACCATGACCAACGCGACTGCAGCCGGTGAGAGCGCTCAGAACACAGGCGGACCTCATGCCTTCGTCGAGAACGTGCACGGCGTGCGCTATCACTCCAAGGACGTGGCTCGCTCGGTCGCGTTCTACACGACGAACTTGGGTTTCACGCTCAGGTACCAGCAGCTACCCGCGTTCGCGAACGTCGCGCTCGGCGACGTGCAGATTCTCCTCAGCGGGCCGGAAGCGTCTGGATCTCGTCCGATGCCGGACGGTCAGGCACAGGAGCCCGGCGGATGGAATCGAGTCGTCCTTCGCGTCAAGAACCTACCCGCGTTCGTCGATGCGTTGAAGAAAGCCAACATCCACTTCAGGAACAACTTGGAAGTGGGGCCGGGCGGCAAACAGATTCAGATCGAAGATCCTGACGGTAATCCGATCGAACTGTTCGAGCCCGCTCGGTAGATGCCCGGCGAGACGCCGTGAAGTTCTGTTTGTCGTAGGGAGCACGCTGCTGATTTGCTCATTCATGTTCGGCCGAGCTGGGCCGAGCCCGTCTCGTACGTCGCTCGCAAGCTACTGAGACGCCTCTCCACTCTGCGCTTGGGCCACACGCAGCTGATGCTCAATTGCGCTTTGCTGGAAGTCAGGCGCATGCGCCTGCGCGCGCTTGAGCTCCTCTACCGCGGACTTCCATTGGGCGAGTTGCGAGTACTCCATTCCGAGACGGAATGCGATCTTCCCGTTTTTGGGATCGAGCTGCGCCGCCCGCTGCAATGCGCGCAGACGCACTTCACCCATCGTCACTTCGGCGTAGCTGAGATGAATCGCCGAGGACTCGTAACTCGCTTGCATCAACGACTCTAACCAACGAGCAAGGGTCTCTTGGCGTGCACGGTTTCCGTCCTGAAACGGTCGTTCCAACGTGACCTCCAGCATTGCGCGTGCCGCAGCATCTGCCAGCGTCCGCGCGCCGGAGCCCCGGTCAGCCGTTGTGACATGTTGAACGACGGTGCTGATGTTCTGCATGCATGTACCTGCACCCACGACTGGCAGTGCATAGCGATCACATGATCTGAGGAGTTCCTCTGCAATGCGCTCTGGCTCTTCCACGGAGAGATCCTCCAATTCTGGCGGATCGAAAGCCTCCGTCACCGCTTGTTTGAATGCTTTCGCCTCAGAGTGTGCTCCCGCCATTTGATAGAGCGAATATGCGGAAGATGCGAGATACCATTTGTTGGCGCCTATTTGAATGTCGTACGCCTTCTTCATCAGGTCGGCGGCTTCTCGTAGCTCCTGGGGATCTCCGCTTTGAATCAACACAGTTGAAAGGAGTTGCAGAGCAGTAATGTCGCTCGCGTCCAGCTCAGTTCCCTTTCTCAACAATCTAATCTGCTCGTCGCGGTCCTCCGTCATGCCACCAAGTGCAACCAGGACTGGAGCGTGCCGAGGATTCCTTTCGAGCAATGACTCGAAGGCCTGCTTGGCGCGTTGGTGATGATTCCTAGATTCTTCGGGAGCGCTCACTGCCGTCTCGTCAGCAAGCCGCTTGTATGCCAGCCCCAGCATGAACTCGGCGTTCTCATTCCCTGATCGCACTTGCTTCTCTAGAACGGCCACCCAGTTCAGACAGCTGTCGAGGTTGGAATTCGACGCGCCACACGCACGTGTATAAGTATGCTCGAAACATTCCGTGTCGTTGTGCGCACATTGCGCAGGTTCAGCAGCGCTTGCTGCAATCGCAGAACTCGCAAACCATATCGACACGACGGTGTATCGAATCGATTTCATGTGTGTCCCAGCATTGATTCGGATTCTGCACCGATCGGTTGCGTAACAAGGAACGCCGCCACGATACAAAACGTCGCCCTCACAGTGGCTCCGCACAAACCGAGTGCCACTGATTACTTCGCATGTTCATCGTGTATCGTCTTGCTTGCTGCTTGATCTTCTGATGGAAGAGGAGGCGTTCGGGACTGGATTAACAAGATGAACAAGATGTCGGATTGCAAGATCGAACGTTCTCTTGTTATACGATCCTGTTAACCCTGTCATCCTCGTCGAGTCTTCTTTCCTGCTCCGATCGCGCTCCGATGTCTGATACCGCAGCAGTGATCAGTGTGCTGAAATCCACCCCAGAGTATCGAGAACGGTCGGCTCGAGTGTTGGCGAATAGCGGCCCTAGGTAATCCCATGCAGTTCACGAGGCGTCTGCGAGAAGGCGTTCGCCGCGGCGATATCACCTGCAGCGTGCGGATCTGGATGCGCCCACATGTGAAGCGAGGCGGTCGTTATCCGATCGAGGGCGGCGCGATCGAGGTGGACTCGATCGAGCAGATCGAGCTTTCCGACATTACGCCTGCATTGGCGCACGAGTCTGGCTTCACGAGCGTGGTCGATCTCCTCAAGATCGCAAAGCACGGAAGCGGCACGAACGTCTACCTCGTTCGCTTTCACTTCGTACCCGCGGGCGAGCGCAAGCGCGACGCTCCGAAGCAGCCGGTTCGCGCCGCGAAGAAGAGCTCATCCGAACGACAGCGTCAGCGCATCATTCGCATCGTCGAACAGCTACCGGAAGCGACCGCGACCGCACAAGGTGCGCACTTGAGCTTGGAAGTGCGCAAGAAACGGCTCGGCTGGTTTCTCGACGATCATCACGGTGACGGCCGCATCGCGCTCAACTGCAAAGCTTCAGCGGACATGCACGATGTCCTGCAGCAGCTCGCACCCGCGCAATTCCACACGCCGAAGTATCTCGGCAACAAAGGCTGGATCGGCTTATGGCTCGACGTTGACGACATGAACTGGTCTGCCGTCGAGCTCGCGCTGCGCGAGGCGTACAAGGCGGTCGCACCGAAGACCTTGCAACAGCAGCTGACCACCTAGTTCCAGCGATAGGCTGCGGCGGTGCGCCAGAGCTGAAGCAAAAAGACTCGCAAAAGACTCATTGATTGCGCATTGAACCACAAGAGTTGCAGAGCCACCTCTCCCCTGGCTGAATAGAAAGCCATTGCTGCTTGAGTAGCAATGCCCCACCTTGAGAGGCGCTGCAGCGGCCCGATCCGTCACGCTCAACGTGGATGCAAGGTTAAGGGCGCCTCTAGAAAGAGGCGGTCCTATGCGTGCGTCTATGAACGAGCGGCCGGTCGGCCGCGTCGTGGGATTGTGGCGTTACCCCGTGAAATCGATGGCTGGGGAAGCGCTGCCTCATGCGGAAATATCCTGGCAAGGAGTGGCGGGCGATCGCCGCTGGGCCTTCGTTCGAGAAGGCGCGGTGCGAAGTGGATTCCCTTGGCTCACGCTCCGTGAGCGTGGCGACTTGAGCCACTATCGGCCCTCATTGAATGACCCAGCCCAGCCGGACGCATCGGCAACGCTCGTACGCTCTCCGTCGGGTGAAGTGTTCGACGTAACCGACCCAGCGCTCGCTGCAGAGCTCTCTTCGAACGGCGTGCTGCGCGTCATCAAACAGAACCGCGGCATCTTCGACAGCTTTCCCCTGTCTCTTATCACAGTGCAGACGATCGATCGTCTGAGCGAGCTCGTAGGCACTCCGCTCGAAGTCGCGCGCTTTCGTCCGAACATCGTGGTCGAGGCTCTCGAAGGAGCGCCGTTCTGCGAGGACAAATGGGTCGGACACATTCTTCGAATCGGCGGTGTGCGCATGCGTGTCGATCAGCGCAACTCCCGCTGTGCGGTCATCACGATCGATCCTTCCACCGCGAGACGCGCACCCGGAGTCTTGCGTACGGTCGCTCGAGAACGCGGCGGTTGCGTGGGCGTTTACGGAAGTACCGTCGAACCGGGCCGGCTGGCAGTCAACGACCCGATCTTCGTAGCTGGGGTGGATACCTAGCTGCAACTGAAAGTCTCACGTTTACACTGTAAACACGGCAGCGTACACTGTAAACATGGAGACCAGACAACTGTTGATCGAGCATGCAATGAAGGAGTTGGAACAGAAAGGACTCGATGGGTTCAGCTTGCGTGCCGTGGGAGGAGCAGCGGGCTTGTCGTCAATGGCCGTGTATAGGCATTTTGCGAACAAGGAAGAACTGCTGCGCGCGGTGGGAGAAGAGGCTTTCAAGACCTTCAATGCACGGGTAGCGGAAGTCTCGAGTGCGTCCCTGCAGAGCTGGGTTCGCGAGCTCGCCCGAGTGTACGTTGAGTTCTACCTCGACACGCCCGGACGTTTCGACTCGTGCTTCGTACTTAGAACGAGCGTGGAGCGCGTCTATCCAAACGGCTTCCGCTCAGGAAAGTCCCCGGTGATCTCGATGATGGCAGAACGCCTGGAGGCGGCGCAGGCCGCAGGGCAGCTCAAGCGAACGGATGCGTTGGAGCTTGCCTTGCAGATATGGGCACAAGTGCACGGACTGGTGACACTCCACAAAGCTGGACGATTCTCGCTTTCGCGCACGGACTTCATCGCGCTTTGCGAACGTGCCGCGATGCGGCTTGTCGACGCTGTGGCTCACGGTCAACTCAGAACCGCGAAAAGAACGAAAGCTCGCGCACGGAACTCAAGATGAAACGTCTGACTCGCACTCTTGGCTCAACGGCGCTTCTGGCTTTGCTGACATGGATGATCCCTCAACCACGAGGTGAAGCCTTCGCTGCGGTACAGAACGATCCGCTGCAAGCGCTCGCGCTAGAGAACGTGACCGTCATTCCGATGGCAGGTCCGCAATACATTGAGAACGCCACGGTAGTGATTCGCGACGGAAGAATTGCTGCGATCGAGTCTGCGCCGACGGCCGAACTGACGGCGGGCATGCAGCGCATCGACGCACGCGGCAAATGGCTGATGCCAGGTCTCACCGACATGCACACTCATGTCGAGAACATCCGCATGCTGCGCCTGATACTGAAGGACGCGACCATTCCTGCAAGTACGATCGGCAACGACGATGTTTTTCTTCCATACATAGCCAACGGCGTGCTGCAGGTCCTGGACCTGCAGGGCATGTCCGAGACGATCGGGCAACGCGTCGAGATCGAAGCCGGCCGCGTGCTGGGTCCTCGAATCGTTGCCGCGGCGATGATAGATGGTTCGCCGCCGCTCTGGCCCGTAGGGATGACTCGTGTGGCAACGACACCCGAGGACGGTCGCCAAGCGGTGAGAGATGCGGCAGCGGAAGGCTACGACGCCATCAAAGTCTACAGCCGCCTGAGCTTCGAAGCTCTGCAAGCGATCGCGGATGAAGCACAGCAGCTGAAGCTTCCCGTGATCGGCCATCTCGCAGGACGACAGAGCGGTCGCATCGCTGACGCGCTTCCGCCGGGACTTGGGATGGTGGCGCACGCCGAAGAGTTCGCCTTGCATACGAGCGAGCCATCGTTCAGCTCGATTCCGCAGTATGTCGAGCTCATGAGGAAGAGCGGCGCCTGGTTGACTGCCACACTCTCTCTCGACGAACGACTGCTCGAGCAAACGAGCGATCCCGAGACGTTGAAGACGCGGCCTGAACTGCTCGCGCTCCATCCCATGTGGCGCAAAGTGGTGGTCGAGCACAATCCTTACGTCGCTCAGGCAAGCCCGGAACGGATCGCCTCATTGCAGAAGATCGTCGACTTCAATCGTGAGTTGGTGCGCGCGCTTGTCGCGGCTGGCGTGCCGATCGTCGCTGGAACGGATGCACCCGTACCGGGAATCGTGCCTGGATTCGCTATTCATGATGAGCTCGAAGCGCTCGTTCGTGCAGGCATGACGAATCAGCAGGCGCTCGAAGCTGCAACGACACTGCCATGCGAGTGGCTGGGCGTGCTATCGGACCGTGGCACCGTAGAGCTCGGCAAACAAGCGGATCTGTTGCTGCTCGATGCTGATCCTCTCGCTGATGTTGGAAACGCGCGCAGAATCTCCGCGGTGATCGTCGGTGGTCGGTACCTGCGCCGTGAGATGCTCGATGAGCGCATGCGGGCACTGATGAAGAGGTAGGCATCATCACCAGAGAAACGCGGCTCGTCGCTCACATGAGCGAGTTCATCGCAGGCTCATTTCAAACGTGGCGGAAGGAATGGTGTAGTCAGTCGGCGATTTCCAGGGAGCATCACATGGGCATGCAACGAGATGTTCGCAGACCGGGAAGCACCGGTCGGATGACGGTACGCGTGAGGGCTTACAAAGCGATGTGTGTCCTCGGGGCCGTGCTCCTTTGGCGCGAGATCCCTGCGGAGGATTCGAGTAACGGGTCTCCTGCAGCTTCGGCGCCCACCGTCGACCGAGTGGGTTTTCCGAAAGACTATAAGACTCAGTTCAAGGTACTCAGCGTCACGACCAAGGATGAGGGGCTGAGGAAGACCACTGTTTACGGCAACGAGCAAGCCGCCGCGGTGACCAGCCGCGAGAAGCTGCCGTATCCGTACGATTCAATCATTGTCATGGAGTTCAGCCACGCAGTCAGGGATGCGAACGGTCAAGTCATCCGCAATGCAGACGGCACGCCGCAGATGACGGTGGAGCACGTCGATGTCATGAGACGAGGAAAAGACTTCGGGGAAGCCTACGGCGCGAACCGCACAGGTGAATGGGAATATGCAGGATATCGATTGGACGGCAGCTACACGACGAGGCCCGAACAATCGGCTCAATGCGCTGCATGTCATCGGAAGGCGGGCGTAGAAAGCGATTTCGTGTTTCGCATGGGAGCCGCGCCCAGGATGTAGAGAATTCACCACCGCCGGACGATGCCAGCAAAACTGGCGGATGCCGTTGCCAGACGTGCAAACGCGCGTTCTACTATTCTGCTCGTGATGCACGTCCAAGCGCCGTCGTGCTCCAGCAGACATGCCAACGCAATTCACAAGCATCTAGAGCTTGTTTGCTTCTTCCCGCACATACTCAATGGTGATCGCCGGTTCCTTCTCCAATAACGTAGCCGCGAAGAAGCTACGCCGGCCCCAACGGCAGCGCTGCGCCGGGCATGCAGACAACGAGCGAAACGTACGCATTCGCCCGCTGTACACGCCCGACGCGAACCCGATCAGCTCGCGGCGCTCGCTTGGTTCAGGAGCTCGAGGTCTTCCTTGGTCAAGGCGCTCGCGAGCGTGGGGGCGCGAACGAGCGTATCGAGCTGCTCGACACTCGTGGCGCTCGCGATCGGCGCGGTGACACCTTCACTGACGATCACCCACGCCAATGCAACGTCTGCCGGTGCAGCGTTGTGCCGAGCTGCAACCTGATCAAGCGCATCCAGAATGCGCATGCCGCGCTCGTCTAGATAGCGCTTGATGCCGCCGCCCCGGCGGCTCTGACCGAGATCTGCCTCGCTGCGGTACTTGCCCGTCAAGAATCCGCTCGCAAGACTAGAGTACGTAATCACGCCGAGCTCTTCGGCCATTGCGATGTCGCGTACCGGTCCTTCGAAGCCGTCGCGATCGTAAAGGTTGTAACGAGGCTGCAGAATCTCGTAGCGCGGCAGCTTGTTCGCTGCCGAGGCGTCCAATGCCTGACGCAACTGATCGGCGGCGAAGTTCGACGCACCGATGATGCGAACCTTACCGGCCTCGATCAGCTTCTGATACGCAGCGAGCGTTTCCTCGTGCGGGGTCTGCGGATCGGGGAAGTGCGAGAAATAAACATCGATGTAGTCGGTTTGCAGCCGCTTCAGCGACGCTTCGGCCGCACGTTGCACGTTCGCGGCTGACAACCCTTTGTGGCCGCCGATCTCCCCACCCATCTTGGTGATCAAGATGATGCGATCGCGGTTGCCACGGCTGCGCATCCACTCGCCTAGAATGGTTTCGGATTCCCCGCCGTTATTGCCTTCCACCCAACCGGAGTAGACATCCGCGGTGTCGATCGTTTCGAAGCCTGCTTCGACGAAACGATCGAGAATTTCGAACGAGCGATCTTTATCCGCGGTCCAGCCGAATACATTGCCTCCCAGTACGAGCGGGCTGATGGAGATGTCTGAACGGCCGATGCGTCGCTTAGCGATCGCCGCAGGCGTTGCGGCAGATGAAGCAGCGGCGGCGGGAGCAGCCTTAGTTTCGTCGGAAGAGCGGCCGCATCCCAGAAGAAGGCTCGTTGCGGCGGCGGCGGTCGAAGTCAAAAAAATTCGGCGCGTGTGCATGGTCCTCTCATCCGGTGTTCGAAAGCGAGGCCGTAGGGTATTTCGATCGACCTGGGAATTTAAGACAAGAAGTGCCAGTGGTCCGCTCCAAGTCGAAAGGAGAAGCACGGGAATCAAGGATCGATCCTCGCCTTCGCGAGGACGACGAGCGACAGGGTGTGGATGTTGAGCTCGTCTGTCTTTCCACTTCGTCTCTCTTTTCGAAGCGAATTGGGCGAGCTTCCGCAAGTACAGATGCCGAATCGTGGCGAGCACACGGGCTCGTGAGAGCTCGAGGCGAGCTCGATTCGGCGACCGGCTCCAAGATTCGTTGACACTCGACGGCTTCTTTAGAGCCGCAAATGCGAATTACTATCATTTATATTCGGCCAGACGTAAAATCACGACTCCAAGCATTCGACCCATCACCAGACAACCGTCGTATGAAACTCTCCGTACTCTTTACCGCTCTCGAGGCGATCACCGTCAGTGCTGCCGCGTTCGTTATCCTTCCTTCTTTGAGCTATGGCGCTGAGACGAGCAATGCCTCGTCGCCGATCACGTTGCCGAAAGTGCGCGTCGAAGCGGACGCGCCAGACACGGCGTACTCGACTCGTCGAAGCGCAACTGCCACCAAGACGGACACCGCGCTGCTCGATACGCCGCAGTCCGTCACGGTCATCACCGACGATCTCATCGACGACCAAGGCATGCGATCGATGGCTGACGTTGTCCGGTACGTGCCGGGCGTTTCGATGGGCCAAGGCGAGGGTCATCGCGATGCACCAACGATTCGCGGCAATAGCACCACCGCGGATTTCTTCGTCGACGGCGTACGCGACGACGTGCAGTACTTCCGCGATCTCTACAACGCAGAACGCATCGAGGTCCTCAAAGGACCGAATGCCATGATCTTCGGACGTGGCGGTGGCGGCGGTGTGATCAACCGCGTCACGAAGCAGGCGGATGGGGGCACCTACCGAGAGCTCGAGCTTCAAGCGGGCACGGATGACTTCAAACGGATCTCCGCAGACGTCGGGGACAGTGTGAACGATGCGTTCGCGTTCCGCGTGAATGGCGTGTACGAAGACTCCGAGAGTTATCGTGATTACTTCGAGCTCGAGCGCTACGGCATCAACCCGACAGCAAGCCTCACGTTATCGGAAGCGACACGACTGCAACTCAGTTACGAGTACTTCAACGACGATCGCGCCGTCGATCGCGGCGTGCCGTCGCAGAATGGACGTCCGGTCAAAATCGACGAGTCGACGTTCTTCGGCAATCCGGATCTCAGCTATTCGGAGACGACCGTGCACCTCGCATCGGTGAGCTTGGAGCACGATTTCAGCGACAGTTTTCAGTTGCGCAATCGCACGCTCTTCGGCGATTACGACAAGTTCTATCAAAATGTCTACCCCGCAAGCGCCGTACTTCCGGCGAGCGGAGCGCTCCCGGCCGATCGAGTCTCACTCGATGCGTATAACAGCGGCACGACACGTGCAAACCTCTTCAATCAAACCGACCTCACTTGGCGTCTGACTACGGGCTCGATCGACCACACGCTGCTCGCCGGCATCGAGCTCGGACGCCAGGATACTGACAACCGCCGCAACAACTCCGCAGCGAATGCGGCCGGCTTCGTCACGCTAGAGAACACCGTGACGCTCACGTCACCGGGTGCCCTCTTCACTGTGCCGAACCAGAACAATCGCACGGACGTGTCGATCGCGGCGATCTATCTGCAGGACCAGATCGCGTTCACCGATCAGTTCCAGGTGATCGCCGGCGTGCGCTTCGATCAATTCGATGTCGAGTTCGACAATCACTTGAATGCAGCGCGCTTCCAGCGCGACGATGACCTGGTCTCGCCACGGCTCGGGCTCGTGTACAAGCCTGTCGAGCCGATGTCCCTCTACGCAAGCTACAGCGTGTCGCATCTGCCGAGCTCGGGCGATCAGTTCGCTTCGCTCGATGCGACCTCCGCGGCGCTCGAGCCCGAAGAGTTCGAAAACATCGAAGTCGGAGTCAAGTGGGACGTGAATCCTGATCTTGCGCTGACAGCCGCCGTATATCAGCTCGATCGAACGAATACGCGCGCACCGGGCCCCACAGCGGGCACGGTGGTGTTGACGGGCGAGCAGCGCAGCGAAGGCATCGAGCTCGGCATTAGCGGCGTGATCACCGATCGATGGGAGATCGTCGCGGGTTACGCGTATCAAGATGCCGAAATCTCGCGCACGACGTCGGCTGCGCCGAAGGGGCGCACCGTCCCGCTCGTGCCAGAGCATCAAGTGTCCCTGTGGAATTCGTATCGCTTCTCACCGATGTGGCGGGCAGGGCTTGGCGTGACGCATCAAGCGGACTCGTACGCATCGATCACGAACGCAGTGGAGTTGCCGAGCTTCACGCGCGTCGATGCCGCTGTGTACTTCACGCTCAATGATCGCTTCGAAGCGCGACTCAACATCGAGAATCTGTTGGACGAGACCTACTGGGGCACGTCCCACAACGACAACAACATCACGCCGGGATCGCCAACTGCGGCGCGCGTAGCGTTCACGGCGAGGTTCTGATCGGCATGCGGAAGACTCGCTAGGGCGTGGAAGCCTCACGAACATGCGGCGCAAGCGCGCCGCCATGGCTCAGCTATCGGCTCTCACGCACGTAGGTCAGGGGCTCAACCGGGATCCCGCTCGGAACAATCATCTGAGCGCCGGGTTGGTGTTTGAGATCCCTCGGGAGATGAGCCATGGCTGCAAACTTCACGTCGCAGCGCAAGGGACAGCGCTTCTCAGGCTTCGATCGGCAGTTCATCGACGGCAAGTGGCGCACTGGCAGCGGCAAGGGGCGTCTTGCCGATCACAATCCGTACACGGGCGAGCTGCTCGTTGAAATTCCTCATGCGAACGAGCGCGATGTGGACGATGCACATGCGGCCGCTGTGAAAGCGCAGCGCGCGTGGGCGCAGCAGTTACCCTCCGAACGCTCCGAGCTGATGCGGCGCACCGCGCAGGTCATGGAGACGCGTCATGAGGAGATCGTGGAGTGGCTCATCACCGAATCGGGCAGTACTCGCATCAAAGCCGAGCTGGAGTGGGCGGCCGTGCGCGCGGTCATGCTCGAAGCATCGTTCGTACCGTACCGCGTCGAAGGACGCATCCTACCGAGCGATGTGCCCGGCAAAGAGTGCCGCGTGATTGCACAACCCGTCGGCGTAGTGGGCGTGATCAGTCCATGGAACTGGCCGCTGCAACTCAGCAACCGTTCCGTCGCCCCCGCACTTGCACTCGGCAATGCAGTCGTGCTCAAGCCCGCGAGCGACACGCCTGTCACAGGCGGATTGCTGCTCGCGAAGATCTTCGAAGAAGCGGGCTTACCGCCCGGTGTGCTGAATGTCGTCGTTGGAGCGGGCAGTGCCATCGGCGATGCATTCGTCTGTCATGCGGCATCGCGGGTCATTTCGTTCACCGGATCGACACCCGTCGGCCGAGACATCGCGCGGCTTGCAGCGGCAGAAGCGCCGATCATGAAACGCGTGGAGTTGGAGCTGGGCGGCAACTCACCGCTCGTCGTGCTTGCAGATGCAGACATCGACCAGGCGGTCGAAGCCGCCGTCTTCGGAAAGTTTCTGCATCAAGGGCAGATCTGCATGATCACGAATCGACTCATCGTAGAGCGAAAGGCGTACGAGCCGTTCGTGGAGCGCTTCACCGAACGCACACGCGCGCTCAAGACAGGCGATCCTGCAGATCCAGAAACACTGATCGGACCGATCATCAACAAGACGCAGCTCGAAGGATTGCAAGCGCGCATCAAGGAAGCGCGCTCGAGCGGTGCACGCGAGATGCTAGGCGGAGAAGCTCGAGGCCAGGTGCTGCCGCCGCACGTGTTCGCGGACGTGAAGAACGACATGACGCTCGCGCGCGAGGAGATCTTCGGCCCGATTGCGCCGATTATTCCCGCGGCGAATGAAGAAGAAGCGTTGGCGCTCGCAAATGCGACGCCGTACGGATTATCGAGCGCCGTGTTCACTGGAGACGTCGAGCGCGGAGCGCGCTTCGCGGCGCGGCTCGAAGCCGGAATGGTGCACGTGAACGATCAACCGGTGAACGATCTGCCGAACAATCCTTTCGGCGGCGAGAAGAATTCCGGGATCGGTCGCTTCGGCGGCGACTGGGTGGTGCAGGCATTCACGGCGGACAAATGGGTGACGGTGCAGCACACACCTCGAGAGTATCCGCGCAAC
Organism: Pseudomonadota bacterium; assembly: GCA_023417315.1. Classification (GTDB taxonomy): domain Bacteria; phylum Pseudomonadota; class Gammaproteobacteria; order Steroidobacterales; family Steroidobacteraceae; genus Steroidobacter. The sequence goes on along the minus strand of JAEZFW010000072.1, from coordinate 30,448 downwards.
GCAGAGGTGTTGCGCGGGCCATGGGCAGGCGGTTAGCCCGCTTGTCCTATGTTCAATCAGGAGCTTGTATCCGAAACGATCAGTCATACGTGAATGGCGGCTGCAGCCTGCAAACCACGAGAGACGCAGGGGTATTTCGGTAGATCTCGTTGACATGGAAACGGCGCTGGAGCAGCCTGTTCATGGGTGCTAAAGAACAGCGGCTTCTAAATGCCCAGAACACATTCGATGTCGCACTTTCTCAGGTGCGCGCTTGTCTGCATTGCGGTGTTTACCACTCTGTGCATGCAAGGATGTGTTTCTTCATCGGAGTTTCGCGATCGATCTCAGGGTCGCTCACTGACTAGTGACAAGCTGCGCACCTTCCGCGACATCGCGGAGTTCGAGACCTATCGAGAGCGGGTTCGAGCGCTCGCAAAGAAGAATGGCGCCTGGTGGGCCGCGAAGGACCGACGCGACATCGATGGGCTGCTCGCGAGCAACGATCTCACGCTGTGCGATCCTTCGAATGAGGAATGCGGAGTTCTAAGCGAAGAGGTCGTCGTAACCGGAGTACGCGCCTCTTTATCGAGCTCCATGTCGGTCGCAAGATCGATTACCAACAACCAAGTCAGCGGCGTCGACGAGGGCGACATCGTCAAGCTCTACGATCGATTTCTGATCGTGCTGCAACACGGTCGTTTGTTCTCGATCGACATTGGGACCGATCCTGGCGCAGTCCTTAGGCTGATCGATCGCATCGATGTCTACGAACCCGGTGGCAGCGACTACGATTGGTACGACGAGCTGCTGATCTCTGGGAACTCGCTCATCGTCACCGGGTACAGTTCCCAGCAGCAGGCATCGATCGTTTCCCTCTTCCAGATCGACGATCGTGGCGTGATGGAGCTGCAATCGAAGTTCTTCATCGAATCTGACGACTATTACTCGTTCGGCAATTACGCCACCCGACTCAGAGATGACAAGCTGATTCTGTACACGCCGATGGACCTATCGGAGATACCGTCGGACGAACCGGTGCACATTCCTCGTGTCCGTCGCTGGACTCCTGCAACTGGACTTTCGCCTTGGACGCCACTCTTCGACATCACGGACGTCTATCGGCCGATTCAGGAGACTCTCACACCTTCTGTGCACGTCGTGTCTACGTGCTCGATTCGCTCTGCAAGCGAAGCTATCTGTAGCTCGCGCGGCGTGGTCGGACCTTCTTATAGGGAAATGTATGTCTCGGCCGACTTTGTGTACCTCTGGCTCTCTTCGGACGACGATTACTGGCGCGAGTCGGACACTAAGAAGCCCGCGTGCCCGAACCAACAGGATCTGACGGCGTTCGGCGCACAACCTGCGGCGGTCTATCGAATGACGATCGATGGAGGAGCGCTGCAAGCCGTGCGCGCCTATGGCAATCCAGATGATCAGTTCGCGTTCAACGAAGCGGACGGATATTTATACGCGCTGCTCGGATACTCGCCTGAACAATGCGAGCCGCCTGACAACATACCCCACGCATTCGTGCGCATCCCACTCACGATGTTCGGTTCTCTGCCGCAAAGTGTTGGCCTGTCGAGATACACGAGCGTTCCGACCCCAGAGGGATATGCTCTGCAAACGAGGTATAGCGTCGATGATGTGATCTACGGTGCATCGCGTGGCTGGTGGAATGCCTACTATGGACGTGCACGTGATGAGCGCAGCGAATTCATCGTTGTTCCGCTTCGTCGCCCAGCTCGATACACGGTGCTCTCCGCCCCGCACAGCGCGGAGCGTATCGAGCTACTCGGAGAGAATGCCGTCGCCTTCGGTTATGGAGATCTTCGCGCGCTGAGCGTCTCGACGATCGACCTTCGCGATGAGCCTCGCATCGCGGACACTGAACATCTCTGGGGAGCCCTGCAATCCGAAGGCCGCTCCCACGCTTTCAACGCTCGGATAGAGGCAGACGGGTCCAGCCTCTTCGGCCTGCCTACATACGATCGAGAGCTCATGCGAGTCGATTGGCGCGAGGGATACAAGTCATTCATCAGCTTTCTGATCGCAACGAGCTCGCTCGATCTCGAGTACGTGGACGCGTTGTCGCCCACCCGAGCACCACCTGACGACGAGTACAAATGCGAAGTCTCGTGCTTCGATTGGTACGGCAACGCTCGTCCGATATTCATCGATCAACGCATCTTCGCGCTCACGGGCGTAGAGCTGATCGAAGGTGCCCTTGTGTCAGGAAGACTTGCTGAGATCGGGCGGATGAGGACGACTGGCACGCCGACCCACACACGAGCTCGCGAGGGGTTCTCAGAAGCAAGAAACTAGGATGGATCCTCGCCTTCGAGAGGACGGCGAACGGTAGGTCGGGTTTCAACCCGACATGCAAGTTGACTCCGACGATGTTGGAGTTCTTCCACCCCGCAGTATTGCATCCATCATTCAGTCAGGAGGCTTCGAGCCTCCGGCACCGAGGTGCAGGCGCCTGTTGCACACCCGCTCCATTTGCCAATCCTGATTGACGGGTGTCCAATGTTGTGCGATCAACCGACGTGGAGGTCACATGGCAGCCCGGACAAGATCACTCGTTGCCTTTGCCCATGTCGCTAACGTCGAGCGAAGCATCAAGTTCTATTCTGACCTTGGCTTCAAGGTGGGAAATTCCGTTGTTCCAGAAGGCCGGTCGGCTCCAGTCTGGGCGTGGCTGGAAAGCGAAAAAGCAAATCTCATGGTGGGGCAGGCGTCGGGCCCGATCGACTCGGACCAGCAAGCGATTCTCTTTTACCTGTACTACGACAGTATCAAGGACACCCGCGCTGCACTGGTAGATCTCGGCCACGCCCCTGGCGAGATCAAGTACCCGTTCTATATGCCAGGCGGTGAATGCAGGCTCATAGATCCAGATGGCTACGTCTTGATGCTGGCACAGATCTAGCCGCAACCCGGCAGCCGAATCGCGCATCTAAGGAGCTTCATACGCAGGAGAGCTTCGATGCGAGCGACAGAGGGCATGTTGACGGCAGGTGTCACTGCGCCCGCGGCGCGGGGATTGGCTACTTGGTTGTGGCTCTGCTGCACTGCTCTTTGTGTCGCGGCGACGGAGGCGGCGGCGACAGATGAGTTGTCTCAACGAATCGAAGAGGCCGCCAGGCAGGAGCTCGTTGAAAGTGGTGCGCCTTCGATGCAGATCGCGGTTGCACATGACGGACGCGTGATCTTCCAAGGTGCGTACGGCTTCGCTGATCTCGAGCAGAAGGTTCCGGCGAACGTGCATAGCAGGTATCGCACCGCCTCGCTTTCCAAGTGGCTGACCGCGACTGCGGCGCTGGCGCTCGTCGAGTTGGGCAAGCTCGATCTCGACGCGCCGATTCAGCGCTACTGCCCTAGCTTTCCGGCGCACGGGTCGCCAATGACGACGCGCCATTTGCTACGCCATGAATCTGGCATTCGACACGAGCTCGATCATGAAGCAGCCATTGAGCGAGCAGCAGATGACGCGGCGCGGTTAGCGCTCGAAGTTCGGCGTGATCGAGAGCTGCTGTCCGAGTACACGCGCTACACGGACGTGATCGAACCGCTTGACGTATTCAAACAGGATGCGCTCCTCTTCGAACCCGGCACGAACTGGTCCTATTCTTCCCCCGGTTATCGTGTCGCGGGTTGCGTGTTAGAAGGCGCGAGCTCTCGCCCGTATAGCGATCTGATTCGCGAGCTCATACTCGAGCGATCGATGATGAAGGACACGCTGCCGGATGACTCCTGGGCGATCATTCCCAACCGCGTGGCCGGCTATCACCTCGAACGCGGAGCGCCACTCAGGCGCGCCGAGATGACGGACGTCAGCGGAAATCTTCCGGCTGGCGGACATCTGTCAACCGCGACGGATCTAGTCAAATTCGCGGATGCGTTCATCACCGGCAAACTGGTTTCGACTGCCAGCATTGCCCTGATGCTTCCCAAGGTAAGCGAAATCGATTGGAGTGGAGAGGACGCATGGCGTGATGCGATTCCGTCTCGCGAGTCCTACGGGTACGGTGTGATGGCGTTCCCTCGCATACAGGGACGATGGATCGGGCACACGGGAAGGCAACCTGGCGCTTCGGTGATTGTGATTGCCTCACCCGACACACGTATGTCGATCGCTGTGATGACGAATGTGAAGGGATGGAACGGCTATGTGTCTTTCATCGATCGAGTCAGGAGGATTGTCGAGGAAACAGCGATAAACCTCCGCCGAACTGCGATCGCACCCATTCGCGCAGCACACGGGTCGCCGGCCGCTCCGCTGCGCGCTGACTGTAGACGAGACTGTACTTGTAGCTCTCGAGCGTGAGCTCGAACGGTTGGACGAGCGCGCCTGACGCGAGCTCCTCCGCAACGAGCGTCAAGCTGAGCAGCCCGATGCCCTGCCCTGCGATCGTTGCTTGCACGGCATGAATCTCATCGGTAAACGACAGGCCCGCTTGCGAGTCGACATCGTGCCGACCCGCTCGATTCAGCCAGTTCCTCCACACGGGCGCGAGCTCGTGATCGCGCGCTGCTTGTCCCCACTCGAAGTGAATCAGTGGGACTTGCCGCAGATCTTCTCTGGCAGCCGCAGCGAGCGTCGGTGTGCACACAGGCGCGAACAAGTCCTGGAACAGCGTCTCGACGATGAGATCGCGATACTCTCCCGTCCCGTAACGGATTGCCGCATCGGCTTCTGCATCCAGATCGACGACCTTGTTCGTCGCATCCAAGCGCAACGTCCATTCCGGGAACAACTGTGTGAAGGAGCCTACGCGCGGCGCCACTCGCTTGGCGATGAATGCCACCGTCGATGACAACGTGGCCGTCTTCGCCTCGTGCGAGCGCTTAACTGCATCGATCGCTCGTTCGAAGGAATCGAACCCGTCGCGCAACGTCGGATAGAGCCGATGTCCCGCAGCAGTCAATCGCACTTTCCTTGTGCCTCGCTCGAAGAGCGATGTGCCAAGCGCCTCCTCGAGCAGCTTGATCTGATGGCTCACCGCCGCGGGCGTCACATGCAATTCCTCGGCGGCTTCTTTGAAGCTGAGGCGTCGTGCCGCGACCTCGAACACACGCAATGCACCTAAGTGGGAGAGCTTTCTCATAGTCGGTGAGATTAGCTGAAGTCATGTGTCGCTTGAATAATGAGCATTCGTCAGCGCACCCGCAGGTTTGCATACTCCTTGCGCCGTGTAGGCAGAGATCACGGCGATGTTCCACATCGGCAAGGAGTAACTCGGTATGAACCTCAAGCAAGTCAAGACAGTGCCTGATCCTTACGAACCGTACCTGCTCTCGCAGGCGATTCAAGTCGGCCCGTTCGTGTTCGTCTCGGGGCAAGCGGGCGTCGGTGAGAGCGGTCGAATCGAGAAGGGGTTCGATGCGCAAGCCGATCAAGCGTTTCGCAATCTCGATCGCGCGCTCAAGGCCGCGGGGTCCAGTCTTAGCCAAGTCGCGAAGGTCACGATCTTTCTCACATCTATGGAGAATTTTCCGAAGATCGTCGAGCTGCGCAGGAAGTGGTTCTCAGCGCCTTATCCCGCAGACACGATCGTCGAAGTGTCCGCTCTCTACTCGCCTGAGGCGATGATCGAGATCGAGGCGATCGCAGTTGCATCGGAATCTAGATCATGACTGCGCGAGCTGAGCTGAGCGAAGCGCCTCACTCGCCGCTCTTCGCTCCTGTAAGCATCAACGGGCTGCATCTGCAGAATCGACTCGTCGTCGCGCCCATGACGCGTGTGAGCGCGACGAACGAGGGCTTCGTGACGAATGCAATGCTGCGCTACTACGAGCGCTTTGCCAAAGGCGGGTTCGGGCTGGTGATCACGGAAGGCATCTACACCGATCAGGCGTTCTCGCAGGGTTATCGCAATCAACCTGGTCTGAGCGACCTTGCGCAGGCCAAGGCGTGGCGCAACGTGACCGATACGGTCCATGCCGCGGGAGGCAAGATCGTCGCGCAGCTCATGCACGCAGGCGCCCTCTCGCAGTTCAATCGATTTCGCGATCACTCTGTCGGTCCGTCCGCCGTTCAGCCTAAGGGCCAGCAGATGCGCATCTATCGAGGTGCAGGCGACTACCGCTTACCGCGCGAGATCTCGCAAGAGGAGATCTGCCAGGTGATCGAAGGCTTTGCGCGAGCTGCGACGTTTGCGATCGAAGTCGCGGGCTTCGATGGAGTCGAAGTTCATGGGGCGAACGGCTACTTGCTCGATCAGTTCCTGACGGACTACACGAACCGACGCACTGATGAGTGGGGAGGGTGTGTTGAAGATCGCATTCGACTGACGAGCGAGGTCACTCAGCGAGTTCGCAGAGCGATCGGCAGCACGGTGCCGCTCGGCGTGCGCATCTCTCAAGCGAAGGTGAACGACTACACGCACAAATGGAGCGGCACCCAAGACGACGCGGCGATCATCTTCGGCGCGCTCGCAGCCGCGGATGCCGACTACATTCACGTCACGGAGTTCGAGGCCTGGCGTCCAGCGTTCGAAGACGGTGCAGCAAGTCTCGTGTCCCTGGCACGCAAGCGCGCACCTACTGCAATCGTCATCGCGAATGGCAACCTGCACGACCCTGCGATGGCAGAGGCAATGCTCGATCAGGGTGCGGACTTGATTGCCTTGGGTCGAGGCGCGCTGAGCAATCCGAACTGGCCGCATCGCGTCCGCACAGGACAGGCGCTCACGGATTTCGATCCAGCGTTGTTGAGTCCACTCGGTGACATCAAACCGTGCGAGCAGATATGAAGAGCCGCATTCCAGCAGCACCGTTGACCTATCGACGTTCTGAGAACAGCAGCCGCAGCCCGAGGCCTATGAACACACTTGCCGTCAACCATCGCATCGCATCAGCGAAACGCGGCGCGTTTGATAATCGGTGCCCAATCGCACTCGAGAAAAATGCATAGACCCCGTAGACGCTGCCGCACATCAGCGTGAACAGCGTGCCGACGATAAGTAGCTGCATCGGAACGGAACCGGCGTCAGGAGACACAAACTGCGGCAAATAAGCAAAGAAGAGCAGTATGCCTTTCGGATTCATGACGCTCGTGGCCATGCCCGTGAGGAACAGCCAGCGCGCATTGTGCGCCTCACGATTTCCGAGAAGCTCGAACTGCGTCTTGCTGCGCAGAGCGTTGACGCCGAGATACAGCAGATACGCTGCACCGACATAGCGAATGACGTTGAACAAGAACTCCGACGCATACAGGATCGCCGTCAGCCCCGCCACCGCCATCATCGTGTGCGCGACATAGCCTGCGCAGACTCCCGCCGTCGAAATCAGTGCCGCGCGCCTGCCCTGCGCAATGCCACGAGTCGTGATGTAGAGGATGTCCGGTCCGGGCGTGAATATGAGCGGCAAGACGGTGAGGCAGAACAACAGCAACGAGAAGGAACTCATTCGCGACCTCCATTGCACCAGATGCTCCGGCACGCACCGCACCTGATTGTTGCGGGAGCGAGCAAGTCTTGGCAATCGTCACACTTGCTGCGCAGATGCAGGGGCACAGCGTCGCTCGAGCCTAGACGCGAGTGTTTTTGAGCCACTCTTGCTACAAGAGTACTTCATTCAGTGTCGAGCTTTCGACATCCGAATACCCGTACTCGAGCAATAGCAGACGCTTCCCGTTTCGGTGATGTCAGCCTGCTGGATTCGCGGCCGTGCGAGAGACATGCCTGATGTGGGCGAACATGCTGCGAGCGTTCCAGGTTGGAAAGGCCTTTACGAGCGACGGAGTGCCCGCGAGTTGAATGCGACCCTCGCCGGTTGCTTGGGCCCAGGTGAGTTGGCCCGCGTGCCATTTGACAAAGGCTTCGGCTTCCGCGGTGATGTAGAGATCCTCGTCGAGGCCGGGATACGTCTTGCAGATCTCCGTGTCTCCGAGCTCGATGAGTAGCCAATAGCGCTCGCGACGTGGCCGGCCGCTGAAGTCGAAGCGGATGACGACACGACGATGCGGAAGTCGGTCTCGGCGCAGCGCATTGCACATCGACCACAGTGCCACGAAGGGGTCGAGGTTCTCGGGCGCGATCTCGAGCCAACGCGCACCCCACTCGCCGAGCGACTGGCAGACAGCGAACAGGTCGTGACCCGCAGAAGTGAGCTCGTAGTGCTGCCCGCGTCCGCCGGGCTTGGGCGCTGACTCGACGACACCGAGCCGTTCGAGCTGTTTGAGTCGTTGTGAGAGCAACGTACGAGATAGTCCAGGCGCGCCTTCCAGGATCTCGCTGAAGTTTCCGCAGCCAAGGTGCAGGTTGCGGATGATCAGCGGCGTCCAGCGCTCGGCGAAGATCTCGGCGCCACGAGCGATCGGGCAGTACTGACCGTAGGTCCTCATGACAACAGTGTTCTCCCGCCGCCTTTAGTTGTGAAGTCCAGATTTTTGACTTTTCGGCCGCGCTCCGCGGTGGTTCGATGTGGCCGTCGAGACCGGGAGACAACGATGACGACACCAACGACCGCGGTGATCAGCCACGACAGCAAAGCGCCGATCGTGGTGGAGAACGGGAGAGTCACATGCAACGCAGACAGTTCATCGAGGCGGCAGTGGGCGCTGCCTCCGCAAGTGTGTTGAGTGGTTGTTCGACGAGCGCGCTGCGCGGCAACACGGGTAACACGATGTCGATCGACGAGTTCCGAGGCCAGTTGATCAACGCCGGCGACCGCGATTACGACACTGCGCGCGCAGTCTGGAACGGTGCCATCGATCGGCGCCCGGCGCTGATCGCCCGCTGCATCGGGACCAGCGATGTAGTTGCCGCGATGCGCTTCGCGCGCGAGCACGATCTCGAGATCTCGATACGAGGCGGCGGCCACAACGTCGCGGGCACAGCGATCTGCGACGATGGAGTCGTCATCGACCTCTCGTCAATGCGGGGCGTGCGAGTCGATCCGGTCAGCCGCAAGGCTTGGGTGCAAGGTGGTGCGCTGTGGGGCGACGTCGATCGCGAGACACAGACGCACGGTCTCGCAACCACTGGCGGAATCGTGAGCCACACTGGTGTCGCGGGGCTCACGCTCGGCGGTGGCGTCGGTTGGCTGATGCGCAAGCACGGACTCACGGTTGATAACTTGCTCGCCGCCGACGTTGTGACAGCCGACGGCAAGCTGCTGCGCGCATCCGAGCACGAGCATACGGACCTGTTCTGGGCGTTGCGAGGCGGCGGCGGCAATTTCGGTGTGGTCACCTCGTTCGAGTTCCATCTCCACCCCGTCGGGCCGACCATCCTCGCAGGGCCCATTCTCTGGGACGCGACGGAAGCCAAGGACGTTCTGCGCTTCTACCGCGACTTCGTGCACGACGCGCCCGGCGAGCTCGGCACGGTCGTGCGGTTCGGCGCCGCGCCGCCACTACCGGTCATTCCCAAAGATCTGCACTGGCGCCCGGTGATGATGGTGGGTGTCAGTTACGTCGGACCGATCTCAGACGGTGAGGAGCGCCTCCGCCCGCTCCGCGCATTCCGAGCTCCTCTTCTCGATCTGATCGGGCCCACATCGTACGTGGGATTCCAAAGCGCGCTCGACTCGACCGTCATGCACGGTTGGAATTACTACTGGAAGTCGACACATCTCCCCGAGCTCCGCGACGACCTCATCGAGGTGATCGCCGAGCATGCGTTCTCCTGCGAGTCGCCTCGGTCATACGTGGCGATGTTCCATCTGAAAGGCGCGGTGAGCCGAGTGGCGGATCACGCAACGGCGTTCGGGAATCGGCAGGTGTCGCATGCGATGACGATCGACAGCGTGTGGCGACCGGGCGAGGACTTCGGCGAGCGCGACACCGCGTGGACGAGGGAATTCTTCGCGGCCCTCGGCCGCTTCCGCGAAGGCGTCTATGTCAACTTCCTCGGCAACGACGAAGATCCCGGCCGCGTCCGCGAAGCGTACGGCGACTCTGTCTACGACCGGCTGGTGGACGTGAAGATGACGTACGACCCCGACAACGTCTTCCACTTCAACCAGAACATCCGGCCGCGATGAGTGCTGCGCGCTCCGTGAGCGCCAGTCGACCAAGTCTGGCGTGAGCCGTTGTTGCGAATCGCGGATGATGCTGCTGGGTGTTTGCACGGCGCTTTCGTCTGACGAGACATCAGTACGTGGGAGTGCAAAGCGAGAAGTGCTGGCGTGACGCGTATATTGGCGGATCGGTGTTCAAACCGAGAAGTGGCGAGATTGAGCGACCGGAGGAGCCCATATGAGCTTCGCAATCCACAGTCCTGCCTTTGCAGAAGGCACCAGCATGCCCAGGAAGTACACGTTGGATGGTGAGAACCTCTCGCCGCCGCTGAACTGGTCAGATCCGCCGCGCGGCACGAGAAGCTTCGCCATCGTGTGTGAAGATCCCGACGCGCCGTCCGGGGTGTTTCGTCATTGGGCGCTGTGCAACATCGCCGCAGATCAAGATGGCGTGCCCGAAGGCGCTGGCAACGTACGAAGCCGCGAACTGCTCGTCGGACGAAACGATTTTGGCCACCACAGATATGATGGTCCTCAACCGCCGAAGGGCCACGGAGTCCACCATTATCATTTTCGTATCGCTGCGCTCGATGCCGAACGCATCGATCTTTCGCCAGATCAGAACGCGGCAGATCTTTGGAAAGCTGTAAAGCCGCACATCCTTGCTGAAGCGGAAACGATCGCAACGTACCAGCGCTGACGATTAAGACCTCCGGACATGGGGCGGATGATGCGCAGCGCGTATCGTTGAGCAGAACTCTCCGCGAGGCGCTCGCGGTTCGTTGGCGCGCCGTGCATTGCAGTCAACGTACCGGCCTCGTCTTCCAGAAGGGAGGTCCGATGAAGCTCATCCCGCCGCTCCTACTTGGTCCAGTGTCTGGGTGCAGTCGTCACGTTGTATTGTCATACGGAGCATCGCAAGCTGCATGTTTGGAAGCGCGATTTGACACTGGGATCGGAGTGGCAATTCGTCACCACTCGAGCACCACTACGATGACGATTGGGGAACGTGTCCAGCCGATGATGCCGACCCGCTCGAGATCGAGCTCCCCGATGCACATATCATCCAGGTGGTCGGAATCGATCCGGAGCGCGATGGCTGCATTGCACCCGGAGGTGATCCTAATTCGGCTGACCCGCCCATGACGCCGAATGACGTCAACGCAGCATGTTGGCGCGGCCCCGCGCTCGTCGTGCAAGGCAAGAGCGGCGGAGGTGAGTTCGAAGGATGGTTCAACTGATCCGACTAAGCTCCGCTCGGCGCAGCAGCGGCTCGCGTGCGCGCAAATTCCAACAAATACTCGCGCAGCGCACGCACTTCCTCGTCGGTGAGGGCTGAGAATCGCTTTCTTCCCATCTCGCCCATCAATCCCAACTTGCGTCCGCCGACACCTTCGCCGGTGCGCATCAGCTTCGTAAAGTCTCCTTCTGAATATCCCGCGGCGACGACCAAGCTCGGTGCTTTCGCAAGGTCCCAGCCCTCCAAGTTCGCGCCATGGCATTCGGTGCAGGCGGTCATCGCTAGATACTTGCCTCGAGCTAGCGGGTCTGCATCGTTCGATGTGGCGCGATAGACGTGATTGTCTACATCGACGGCGGCAGGCTTGACCATTTCCATCACGACGCCGATGCGTCCTAGTTTGCGCAGCGCGATGCCACCTTCCACACCGCTTCGTTCAGGAACGGTCCGAACATAGGCAATGATTGCGCCGACGTCTTCGTCGCTCATCTGGTTGTACATCGCCGAAGGCATGATCCATAGGCTCTTGCCATCCTGTTTCACGCCACGCCGAATCAGGCGCTCGAGCTCGGCATCACTGTAACGCTTGATGATCGGAGTGATGTTCGGTGCAGTAATGCGCGCGACGTTCGGATCATCATGCATTACCGAGCCTTCGAGATCGGCGCTATGACAATTTCGGCAGCCGTAGACCGTGGCGAGTCTTCTGCCCTTCTCGATCGCCTCTGCATCGTCCGGTGCTTGAAAGGAAGTGAGTGGCACGTCGTACGTGCGCGCCATGAGCGCTTCGGAAGCGATGTAGACGTAACCGGCCGCGACAACGACCAGCGCGAAGATGGACAGGAGGCAAATACCAAGCCATTTGAGAGCTCTGCGCACTGGAAATCTTCCTGGCCTTCGAAGGGTGCGCAGTTTCGAGAACATCAGGTGCGAGCGACATCGTCCTAAAGAGCCATTCAATGGCTCCGATAGAGCCAGTCAGAGCGTCTACGTGAGCAACTCGTCGGATCCGCATCGTTACCATGAACCATCTTCCCGGATCGATGCGTGTACTTTCGACCGGTCAAGAGGGGCACGCTGCCTGTCAGGAGCGTTGGGATCGAGTGCATCCCGGTGCGTCGTCCCCGCAGCAAACGCAGATGTCCAATCAAGACACGCAATCAAAACCCGGCCGAGTCTCGCGCGAGCGAGACATCACGTGCGCAGTTGGCGGTTCGGGATGGGCAATGCGGGATCCTGATATCCGTCAGCCGGCCTCGAAAGACGCTCCGCGGGCGACGAACGAGCAGCGGTGCTGAGGGCGCTGCTGTCGCTCGCCGCCTCGCGAAGGCTAGAGCTGTCCGGACCGTCTCTGAGTCAACAAGCTACATTCATGACGCCGGCGGCTCGAGATACGTGCCCTGATCGGCCACAGCGAGCCACTTCTTCCCCGTATAGGTATACGTCACGCCTGTGAGCGTGCGCTGGTGATATCCGATCGACGGGATCGTGTACGTTGCGTCGTAAAGAATGAAGGCGCTCTTGCAGCCATCCACCACTCGGTAGACCTCGCTCCATGCCCAAATCGCTTCTCGATTCTCGAAGTGCGAAGCGAGCGCACCCATGATTGCATCGATTCCATAGAAGGCATGGCCGCTGGCGAATATCGTGACAGCATCCGGATGGTGAACCTCCCGAAACGTCTCGGCGTCGTAGTCTCTGAACGATTCCATATCGACTCTCTGAGCCTGCTCGAACTGCTTGGCGCATCGCGCGCTTCGGTGATCCGGGTAGTGCGGGGATGCGCTCGCGGCGCTGCTCAACATCACGACGGCAGCTGCGGCAATGGGGGCGCGAATGGAATGCAAATCGCGGAATGTCATGCGGCTCTCCTTCGATGAGATTGCGTACTCCTGCTGCGAACATAGTTCCGCGCCCCTGGAGCTTGGAGAGCCAATTTTCGTCGATCGCACCAGGCCAATTCGACGCGCGCTAGACTTCAAGCGTGGACGTACACATCAACCTGATCGGCTCAACCGACCTCACCGGAGAGATCTACCGGCAGCTTCGTGCCGCGATACTGAGCAGTCGATTGAAGCCTGGCGAGGTTCTTCCGCCCACGCGCGAGCTCGCTTCTCGGCTCAGTGTTGCGCGCACAACCGTGAGCGTTGCTTACGAGCGATTGATCGCCGAAGGACTCGCCGTCTCGAAGGTCGGCTCTGGTACGTATGTGGCCAGTGCGGCTCCGATAGAGCTGGTCGTGCCACGGCGCGAAAGGGCGGTCCTGCGCGCGAGATCTCCATGGGACAGTGTTCGAGTGCCCAGTGAGCTCTGGCGGGAGGCCAAGTACGATTTCCGTTCAGGCGTTCCCGAAACTCGTCTATTTCCATTCAAGACTTGGCGGCGTTTGCTCGCCCGAGAGATGCGAGCGGATCCAGCAACGACGCTCTACGGCAATCCAGCGGGGCATAGAGCTCTGCGCGAAGCGATCGTACGTCACGTCGCGATCTCGCGCGGCATTCGGGCGAGCGCTGATGACCTCGTCGTCACAAATGGAACTCAGCAAGCGATCGATCTGATCGCACGCGTGCTGCTGAGTCCAGGCGAGTGCGTGTGTGTGGAAGATCCGAGTTATCCCACGCCGCGTCGTCTGCTTGCGGCGCTCGGTCTAGACGTGCGCGGAGTTCCAGTCGACTCCGAAGGGTTGATCGTCGATGCGATCCCGCGCGAGGCACGGTTGATCTACGTCTCGCCGTCTCATCAGTTCCCGCTCGGGATGTCCATGTCGCCGCGGCGGCGAGCGGCCCTCCTAGCCTGGGCGAACGATGCGAACGGAGCGCTCATCGAGGATGACTATGACAGCGAATTCCGTTTCGGCGGACGACCTATCGAGCCGCTTCATACTCTGGACACGAACGGGCGAGTGATCTACGTCGGCTCGTTCTCGAAAACGATCTTTCCCGCGCTGCGATTGGGGTTCGTCATCGCGCCGCCCTCGCTGCACTTGGCGCTACGCAATGCGAAGTATCTTGCAGACTGGAACTCCCCCGCGGCGAGTCAGGCTGCCATGGCACGGTTCATCGAGGGAGGTTACTTCGCGCGCTACTTGCGCCGAATGCGTAAAGTGTACGAGCGAAGGCATCGATGCATCGTAGAGCTCCTGGAGCGTCACTTCGATGGCGAACTGGAAGTGATGCCTTCCTCTGTGGGGTTGCACGTTGCCGCGCTCGCGTCGAAAGCATCGGTGGAACGCGTTGAGCGCATCGTGCGAGCGGCGTCGGCAAGCGGGTTCGAATGCACGCCGCTTGCGCAGTACGCAGTGACAGAGCGAAAGCTCGCCGGGCTCGTTCTCGGCTATGGCGCAATCGATGTGGAGCGAATGGAAGAAGGACTCGCAATACTGCGAACAGCGTTCGATGAGGGCGAGCGGTGAGTGCGCAGGCTCGCCCTCGCGCCACTAGCGCGGTCACACCGCCGAACTCGCCATCAACTATCGCGAATTCGAATCTCCGGACACCGGCACCGTGAGGCGGCAGGCAGCCGCACCGTTACATAGCCACGCCTCCGTCTCTGGAGAGAAACGCGCCGGAATGTCGGGATGACTCTTATATAGCGCGATGTACTGCCGAAAGAACTCCACTGGGCGTTGTTCGAACAGCTCGCCGATGCAGTGCGTGCCGCAATGCAGTTCGATGACGCGCGTCATCTCGTAGCCGACGAAGTAAAATGGAGAGTCGTTGCCCGCGAAGCCTTTCTCGTACGCCTCCTCCCACGAAAGACGCCTTTCAAGCAGGTCCTGCAGCGTGGCGTCGAACAATGCGAAGTGATCTGCAAGACGCGCGGGTTTCGTGTTCCGTTCGTATCGAGCCTTCCACATATCAATGTAAGGGCCCGTTGCCTTCGCACGCCGCGGATCCGTCACGTAATCCGCGACGCCTTCCCATAGCGTGACCGCGAGAAGGCGCTCGGGCGAGGCGAGCTTCTCGGGTTCATCGACAATCGGCACCAGCTCCGGATTTCGGCGGGAAGCCGTGTACTGCAGCACGTGGTAAATCTCGTGAGCGAGATTCGTCACTACGCCGGTCAGATCACCCTGAGCGCGAGCGAGATTCACGTAAAGCGCCGGACTCGAGCTGCGTTCCGGCACGAACCCGTCCGAGACGCCGCCGCTCACAAAGTACACAGTGATCGTCATCGATTCCGTCATTGGCCGGTACGGCTGCAGCGTAGCCAGAACCTCTCGGGTGATTTGTTCCTGATCGACGCGGAGCTGGCGAATGAGCTCTCCGACTTGGATGCGCGTATCCCAGATCTGCTGGAAACCCCACACCCTGTACCCGTCGTGCCTCGGATCCTCTCCTGTTTCGACAAACGTTTGCAGATCGTGCCGAAAATGACTGCGCGTAATTGTCGGAATAAATCGCGTCACGTTGTCCACCATCGCGGCGAGCCCATGGACCTCCAGAAGTCGATCGATCTCTCCGGATGAAATCGTCTCGCGACCGAGCACATCGATGAGTGCCAGGGCCCCTGCATAGTCGAACGCAAGATGTACAGAGCTCCCTGACGTGCGGCTGGCAGAGACGGCCGCTTGACTTAGCCCGATCGTCATACAGGCGATCGTGACAAGGGCGGCGCGGATCAGACTCGTTGATGAATTTCGCATGTGCGAGCTGCTCATGAGGAGATGTGCAGAATGAGATGCTCACCGGCTGCGAAAGGTTTACGCGTGAGAGCGCATGTCTATGGCCTCGCAACTTGAGCTCAAGTGTTGGTACCGCAAAGGCGACTTACCGAGCCCCATATCGGTGGTCCTTCGTCGCGTTGTGCG
Organism: Pseudomonadota bacterium; assembly: GCA_023417315.1. Lineage (GTDB taxonomy): Bacteria > Pseudomonadota > Gammaproteobacteria > Steroidobacterales > Steroidobacteraceae > Steroidobacter. The sequence goes on along the minus strand of JAEZFW010000072.1, from coordinate 14,447 downwards.
TAGCACCGACGCATCGGCTCGTGCCTGCCGCGGAGCCTATAGGAAAGGTCCGACTGCGGCCTCTCACGACGTGAATCTACGAATGCATGAGCATCTCGTGCGCGCACTACCATCTGCGGTCACACACGAAGCATGCACAGGAGACGGCCGTGCCTGACAAGCAACACACCACGAGTGTCAGCGAGAGCGAGAATCCGGCGATTCCCGCGCCGAAGCCGAAAACCGACAGACGGCCACGGACGAATAAGGATTGGTGGCCGAATCAGCTCGATCTTTCCGTGCTGCACTCGCACTCGCATCTGTCGAATCCGATGGAAGCGGAGTTCAACTATGCGAAGCAGTTCGAACAGCTCGACGTAGAAGCGCTCAAGAAGGATCTGATCGACGTGATGACGACATCGCAGGATTGGTGGCCAGCGGATTTCGGTCACTATGGTCCCCTCCTCATTCGGATGACATGGCATGCCGCAGGGACGTATCGCATCGCGGATGGTCGCGGCGGTGGCGGCGAGGGTCAGCAGCGCTTCGCACCGCTCAACAGTTGGCCTGATAATGCGAACTTGGACAAAGCGCGTCGCTTGCTGTGGCCGATCAAGAAGAAGTATGGCCAGAAAATCTCGTGGGCGGACTTGTTGATCTTCGCGGGCAATGTTGCGTACGAGTCGATGGGCTTCAAGACATTCGGCTTCGGTTTCGGACGCCCCGATGTGTGGGAACCCGAGGATATTTTTTGGGGTCCGGAGGACACGTGGCTAGGTGATGAGCGCTACAGCGGCGAGCGCCAACTCGCCCGTCAACTCGCCAACGTGCAGATGGGTCTCATCTATGTGAACCCTGAAGGACCCGGTGGGAAACCCGATCCGGCAGCTTCCGCACGCGACATTCGAGAAACCTTCGCCCGCATGGCGATGAATGACGAAGAAACCGTTGCGCTCATCGTTGGCGGTCATACCGTCGGCAAGACGCACGGTGCTGCTCCTGCGCCGGAGAACATCGGCCCGGAACCTGAAGGCGCTCCGATTCATCAGCAAGGTTTGGGTTGGAGAAACAAGTTCGGCACCGGCGCCGGGCCGCATGCGATCACGAGCGGTCTCGAGGGAATATGGACGAACAATCCCACGAAATGGGACAACGGCTTCCTCGAGAACCTCTTCAAGTACGAATGGGAGCTGACGAAGAGCCCGGCTGGCGCACATCAATGGAAGCCGAAGAATCCTGAAGCGCAAGGCACCGTTCCGGATGCGTTCGATCAGAACAAGCGCCACGCGCCCACGATGCTGACGAGCGATATCGCGTTGCGGGTGGACCCCATCTACGCGCCAATCGCAAAGCGTTTCCGCGAAAATCCCGAACAGCTCAACGATGCCTTTGCGAGAGCTTGGTTCAAGCTGCTTCACCGCGACATGGGTCCACGCTCGCGCTATTTAGGACCGTGGGTGCCGGAGCCGCAGGTGTGGCAGGACCCTGTTCCGCCCGTCGATCATCCACTGATCGACGATCAGGACATCGCTGCGCTCAAGCGCACGGTGCTGGCCTCGGGACTATCGATCCCAGATCTCGTATCCACCGCGTGGAATGCCGCAGCAAGCTTCCGCGGTACCGACAAGCGGGGTGGCGCGAATGGTGCGCGCATTCGCCTCGCGCCGCAGAGGGAATGGGAAGCGAACGAGCCATCGCGATTGAGCCACGTGTTGCAAGCACTGGCGCGCACGCAACAGGACTTCAACAAGTCACAATCGCGCGGCAAGAAGGTGTCGCTGGCCGATGTGATCGTGCTCGCCGGATGTACGGGGATCGAGGAGGCTGCACGAAAGGCCGGTCACAACGTGACAGTGCCATTCCATCCTGGTCGCACGGATGCTTCGCAAGAGCAGACGGACGTCAACACGTTCGATGTGCTCGAGCCGATCGGCGATCCGTTCCGCAACTACCTGCGAGCCGATGATTGGTTGTCGCCAGAGACGCGGCTGCTCGATCGCGCCAATCTATTGAAGCTGACCGCGCCGCAGATGACTGTTCTCATCGGCGGCATGCGCGCGCTGAATGCGAACTACGGACAATCGAAGCTCGGTATCTTCACGACGCGACCTGAGACCCTGACGAACGATTTCTTCGTGAATCTGCTCGACATCGGTACAGCTTGGCGCCCTTCTGCATCGGACGAGCGCGTGTACGAGGGCTACGATCGCGCGACAGGTACTGTGAAATGGACCGCAACGGCCGCCGACCTCGTGTTCGGAGCGCATTCACAACTTCGCGCGCTCTGCGAGGTGTATGCCTGCGACGATGCGGGCAGCAAGTTCGTGCATGATTTCGTGAGCGCCTGGAACAAGGTGATGAACTTGGACCGCTACGATCTGCTCGCACGCGCTTGATCGCGGCTGCGAATTCTCGAGTGATATCGAGGGCGTGCCAACGATCGAGCCAACGTTTGGACATCCATTAATCGACATGACGAGCCAACGATTGGACATCCATTAATCGACATAGCCAAGTGAGCGGGTGTCCAATGAGCGCCTGATGAGCGGACGAGAGCACCGTGGGCTTGTTTTGCGCGTCCGGCATCGGGAGGTTCTGCTGTGGGCCACAGCACCACAACATACGCGACGTAGCCAGCGATGAGCAGGCCACCTTCCCAGCGGGTGATGCGCCTGCTCGTGTATGCGAGGGCTACGACAAGGGTAGACATTCCGAGAAGCACCCAGTTGTCGAAGCGAACGATCTCATCTGGCACTCGGACCGGCGCCACTAGCGCCGTCACACCGCCGATTCCGAGAATGTTGTAGATATTCGAGCCGACTACATTGCCGAACGCCACGTCCGCCTCTTTGCGAACTGCCGCTACGACTGAAGTCACCAACTCAGGCGTGGACGTGCCGACCGCAACGATCGTAAGTCCGATGATTGTTTCCGAGATCCCGAATGCGCGTGCCAAACTCACTGCGCCGGCCACGAGGAAGTGTCCACCGATCACGACTAGCGCGAGTCCAGCAATCGCGATCAAGAGCGACGAAACAAGGGCGCGGCTGGACCGATCTGCAGGCACGAGGGCAGGATCCGCGTGCTGGGCAGCGATCGTCTTATCGTAGATCGCGCCGTGCTCAGGTGCAGAGGCGCTCTCCTGCCGAAATGCGATGAAGATGTAGCTGATCAGCGCGAAGATGAAGAGCACGCCCACGACTACGCCCATAATCGTCACCGCGGCGAGCGCAGCGAAGACTGCCGTGACGAGCAGCATCACGCCACCGTCGCGAAGCAAGGTGCGCGAGCTGATCGCTATCGGGGCCAGCAACGCCGAGATGCCAAGGATGAGCATCGTGTTCGCCAGATTCGAACCGACGATGTTGCCGTAAGCGATCCCGGGCGATGCTCGCAATGCAGCTTGCACGGAAGTCACCAGCTCCGGCGTAGACGTGCCGAAACCGACGAGCGTCAAGCCGATCACCAAGGGCGACACCCCGAGTCGGCTCGCCACCTGTACGGCACCCCGCACAAGCAACTCACCTCCGAGAACCAAAAGGGCGAGTCCTCCGATGAGCGGTAGCCATGCCGCCATTGATCAGCAATCCAAACACAGAGTGCCATCCGCTTGCCGAAGCAATCGATCCGGCAGAGGCAGCACATACTAAATGAATAAGGCCACATGCCCTCGAGGCATCTTGGTCCATGACGCCCCAGGCGAACTCGATGTTCCGCACGCGGACGTTTGCATCAGAACCGGACTTGAACTATTGGCTTTTCGCGAACGCCAACGATTGGACATCCATTAATCGACATAGCTATCGGTCCAAAGACCAGATCTCTCGCCGCGAGATTATTTCTCTTCAGAGGTCCTGGCACAGTTGCCCGAGGACGTGCGGATCAGTACCGGACCCTCTGTGTCACCGCTTTCTACGCCACGTCAAAGTCCAATAACTCAAGTCCGGCATCGTTCGTTGCTACTTCCTGCCCGCCACGCTCCACATCACTGGCGCTGGGCCGAGATAGCTATGCTCCACCACGTCCAGGTCGGAGGCGAACTGTTCAGGCGTCGTGAGACCGAGTGCGATCGCCTCATTGCGCACCTGCTCGAGTGTCAGACGCAGCAGCGATGCCGATTCCGAGCCGGGTTGAATCATGTGACTGCTCGCAACGCCGCGGATCTCCTGAAGACTCCGAGCTCGGAAGTGCTCGACCAAATGGCGGCCAAACCTCAGATTAACGCCGCGTCTTCGCATCAGCTCTCGCATCGCATCCGCACTCGCGAGTGCGGTCTCCGATTTGATCACGTCCGCGTCTGGCAGCATGCCCAAGCCATCGAAATCCTCGATGACCAACCATCCACCTGGCTTTAGAGCAAGGATCAGTTGATCCAACACTCGCTCCCGTCCTGGCACGTGGCACAACACCAGTCGAGCGTGGATCAGATCGAACTGCTCTGGCGGCAACGGATCCTGTGCGATGTCGTGCCGGCGCACAGCAACGTTGTCCGCACTCAGGCCCTCCAAGAAGCGCGGATCGAGGTCGGTCGCGAGGACTCGCCCCTGTTCGCCAACTTGCGATCGTAACCAGCGCACCAGAGTGCCGGCACCGGCGCCGATTTCCCAACACGACCAACCCGGAGCGACTCCGACATCACGCAGGAAGCGCTGCGAGATCGGATCCCAGATCTCGGCCAACAGGTGCAAGCGCGGCAACGAGATCGGATTGCCATTATCGAACGCGTACCGCGCGGCGCCCGCGGAATCAACGGCTGTTTGCACGCTCATGTGTCCTCCGCGGAGCGACCGCGTGTCAGCGCCTCGCTCGATAAGGTGCTTGGTTCGATCAAGAAGCGGCTGACGATTAACCCCAAGGTGCAAGCGATGAGCGCTACGATCCCCGCAGCATAGGCGAGCTGTTCCGCGGGACTTGCGCCGGGGGTGAAGTTCGCGAGCCACGGGGTGAACAATCCCGCCGAGGTGCCGACGATGCGACCACCAACGCTCATCGCGAAGCTCTCGCCTGTGCCGCGCAATCGCGTCGGATACATCTGCGGAAGATAGTTGCCGATGAAGTTCAGTTGCCCGTTCAGCATCAAGCTCGCTAGCAGCGCCCACAACGCGATCGCGATCACGTTGAGCTCGGGCGCTGCAAAGAACAGCGCGGGGATGATCACAAGGCCAGGCACTTGAAAGGTGCGTAAGACGCGGCGCCGTGTGAGCACGGTGATGACGAGAAAGGCCAAAGCGAACCGACCAATGAGCCCGCCCATGTCTTGCGAGAGGTGCACCAGGCTGATCGTCTGCTCTTGTTGCACGGAGGGTAGGTCTCGCACCTCGGAGAGACCTGGAACGATCCGCGGTATATGCGACATGGCTCCGAACGCGATGAAGTAGATGCATGCCACCAGCGCGGAGGTCATGAGCGTGATGCGTTTTAGGCCGGGGCGGAATAGCTCACGAAAGCTGGGACGCTCGAGCCGGCCGACTGTCTTCAATGCTTGCCAGCGTGGTGATTCCGGCATCCACAGTCGCGCCAGTAGCACCGGAATCACCGGCACGGCCCCGAACAAGAGCGCATAGCGCCAACCCGCGTGGGATCCACCGATCGCTGGAAGCTGTTCACCGAACGTCACAGCTAGGTAATAGATGCCACCTACGAGGAAGATACCCAGCCCCGTGACCGCCTGCGTGAACCCCAGGGCTGCATCTTTACGGCGCCGGTCGGGGAACAGCTCCGCGATCCATGCAGTCGCGGCAACCCATTCGGTACACACTCCTATGATCGTGAGACAGCGCCAGAATAGGAGCTCGGCGGGCGAGCTCGCGTACGCAGCGCCGACGCTTGCGATACCGTACAACACGATGCTCCAGACCAGAATGCGGCGACGTCCCAGGCGATCGGTCAAGTAACCACCCAAGAGTCCTGCGATGCCTCCGAACAAAAAGGGCAGGAACAAAAGCCATCCGACCCACCGGTTGAAAGCGGGCGAACCGATCGGCGCAGAGGAGATCTCGAGCAGGGCTGGACGTACGACGATCGTTTGCACGACGATCTCGTACGTGTCGAACAGGAATCCCATGCCCGCCACGAGGCAGACGAGCCACTCGCGCGCGGACAAGCCTAGCGTGGGCGTATCGGCCGGAATTGCTGTTGTGGTGAGTGGCTCGCTTGCCATGAGTCGTTTCCCAGATCGCTCGATTGCGGCATCACGTGAGTCGTGGCTGTCGGCTATCCATGCGTGGTGCATACTGGGGCAAACAGACCGTCCGGTCGTGTTCTTTCGATGAAGAACTCTGACGAAAGCCTGAAAAGCGGTTTCACGCAGCCAGTGGCGTACGAGTTTGCGGATCTGCGGCTCGATCTAAGGCGGCATGCGCTCGAACGTAATGGACAGGCCTTGCCCTCCTCGCCACGCATGCTCGAAGCCTTGGCCATGTTGCTCGAGCATCCGGGCGAGTTGATCATGAAGCAAGATCTAATGCAGCGCCTGTGGCCGAACGTCATCGTCGAAGACAACAGTCTCGCGCGCGTGATGTCGGATTTGCGCAAAGCGCTCGGTGATTCGGCTGAATGCATCGTGACCGTCGCGCGCCGAGGTTATCGCTTCGATGGTCGAGTCGAACCGATCTATCGCCGTGCCGACACCATCGCTTCCGCTCGTCGCGTGCTTGCCGTACTGCCTTTCGCGCCGTTCACCCCGCACGAGGACGACCGCTCACTCGCATTCGGAATCGCGGATGCGTTGACGACTCGACTCAGTCGCATCCAAGAGGTCATCGTCCGGCCGACGAGCTCTACGGCGCGTTACAGCAACGGCGCAAAGCCTGCGGCGGAAGCAGGTCGGGAGTTGAAGGCAGATGTGATTCTATGCGGATCGTTGCGCCGCGCCGGTACGCAGCTCCGAGTCAGCGTGCAATTGATCGAGGTTGAGGCAGAAGCGACGCTCTGGGCGGATCAGTTCGATGAAGCGCTGAGCGATCTGTTCGCGATCGAAGACTCGATCTCGCGACGCGTCGCCGAGGCGCTTGCACTCGAGCTCTCTGGCGCGCAACGCTCGAGCTTGACTCGGCGGCACACGGGGAACCCAGAGGCCTACGATCTCTATCTTCGTGGCCGCTTCTTGTTGAGCCGTCGTACAGGCCAAGCGTTGCGTGGCGCCGCGGATTTGTTTGCGCGCGCATGCGAGCTGGACCCTTCATTTGCACTTGCGTTCGCAGGCATCGCCGAGGCGAAGGTGCTCGCAACCATACCGAGTGCGACGTTGGATGCGGCACCACCGAAAGAAATGGTCCCCACAGCGCGCGAGGCGGCGCTGCGCGCCTTATCGCTCGATGCCAATTTGAGTGAGGCGCATGCGGTGCTCGGGCAGATTGCCTTCACCTACGACTGGGACCGCAACGGCGCCGAGAGCGCTTTTCGTCGCGCGATCGAGATCAATCCTCATAGTACGACCGCGCGCCAGTTCTACGCGATGGCACTTGCCTGTCTCGGGCAGCAGTCCGAGGCGATCGCGGAGATGAAGCGTATCTTGGAGATCGATCCCACTTGGGTGGTGGCGCGCGCGAATCTCGGGATCATCCTCGCGCGTTCGGGTCGATTAAACGAAGCATTGCACGAGCTCAGCAGCTGCGCTGCAGTCGAGCCAACCTCCGCTTACCTTCACTTTCGTTACGGATTGGTCCTGCAGAGCGCGGGGCGTTTCGATGACGCGCTCGAGCAATTCGTCGCGATGATGTCGGTTGCGGGTGCGGAGATCCAATCGATGGCCGCGCAGGCGCACCTGCTTGCCACCATTGGCCGAATCGAAGAGGCACGAGCTCTCCTAAACCGTCTGAAAGAACTTTCAACCCAACGCTACGTATCCGCGTTCTTTCTAGCCGAAGTACATCTCGGACTCGCCGAGGTCGACCTCGCACTCGATTGGCTGGAGCGCGCGTACGAGGAGCGTTCGGTGCTGATGATCTCCCTGCAAGTGAACGAGAAGCTCGCGCCGTTGAGATCACACCCGCGGTTTGTCGCGCTGGTACGCCGCGTAGGGATGTGGCCGTAATCCACGCTGCTGGGTTTCTCGCCTTCGCGAGGACGACGTTGGAGCGCCGGATAGATCCTCGCCTTCGCGAGGATGACGAAGGCTGTAGGTCGGGTTTCAACCCGACATGCGAGTCGCGATCGAATCCGACTTGTCAGAACTGTCGTCACCCTCGCGGAGGCGAGGCCCCATCGGGAAACATGGATCCTCGCGTTCGCAAAGTGCGACGAGGTGCAGAGCGCGAGCGCTCCACTCCCAATGCTCGCCACCCTCGCGGAGGCGAGGGCCCATCGGGAAACATGGATCCTCGCGTTCGCAAAGTGCGACGAGGTGCAGAGTGCGAGCGCTCCACTCCCAATGCTCGTCACCCTCGCGGAGGCGAGGCTCCATCGGGAAACATGGATCCTCGCGTTCGCAAAGTGCGACGAGGTGCAGAGTGCGAGCGCTCCACTCCCAATGCTCGTCACCCTCGCGGAGGCGAGGGCCCATCAGAAAAATCAAGAAAGGATAGATCCTCGCCATCACGAGGATGACGAACTTAGAATGGGCTCGCATGACCTCTCGCCGCACCTTCCTCAAATCCACTGCTGCAATCACCCTCGCCGCCTCGCTACCTGAGCTCGGCTCGTCCGCCGCGGACGCCGCAGCCATAGACAAACCCTGGTACCAACGCACCCTGCGTTGGGGTCAAACGAACCTGACCGAAATAGACCCCCTTCGCATCGACATCGATTGGTGGCGCGCGCATTGGAAGCGCACGCGCGTGCAAGGCGTCGTCGTCAATGCCGGCGGTATCGTTGCGTACTATCCGACCGAAGTGCCCTTCCATCGCCGCGCGAAAGAGCTCGGCGATCGCGACCTTTTCGGCGAGCTGCGCGCGGCCGCTCGCGAGGACGGGCTCGCGGTGTTCGCACGCATGGACTCGAGTCGAGCGCACGAAGCGTTCTACCGCGCGCACACCGACTGGTTCGCACACGATGCGGACGGCAAGCCGTATATCTGGAACGAGCTCTACATCGCCTGCGTCAACGGCCCGTACTACCACGAGTACCTCCCTTCGATCTTGCGCGAGATCGCGAGTCGCTATCGGCGCGAAGGCTTCACCGATAACAACTGGAACGGGCCGATGCGGCATCAGCCGTGTTTCTGCACGTACTGCGAGCGCTCGTTCCACGCTCGCACCGGCGCGGCGCTGCCGCGTGTCGCGAACTGGAACGATCCGCTCTATCGCGAGTGGATCATGTGGAACTACGCGCGCCGCCTCGAGATCTGGGATCACTTCAATCGCGTGACGCGCGAAGCGGGCGGCGAGCACTGCATCTGGGTCGGCATGATGGCCGGCGCGCAGAATTGGCAGTCGCGCGTGTTTCGCGACGATCGCGAAGTGTATCGGCGCACGCCGATGATCATGCTCGATCATCAACGCCGCTTCGACAGCGAAGGCTTTCAGCACAACGCCGAAACCGGCAAGCGCCTGCACAGCGTCGGCGGGTGGGACAAAGTCATTCCCGAAAGCATTGCGATGTATCACCTCACCGAGCACAACTTCCGGCTCGCAATGAAACCCGAGCCCGAAGTGCGCTTGTGGACGGTGGAAGCATTCGCGGGCGGCATTCAACCGTGGTGGCATCACCTCGGCGCGGTGCAAGAGGATCGGCGCATGTTCCAAACGGCCGAACCGCTCTGGCGCTGGCACGAAGCGAACGAACAATATCTAGTCAATCGCCGCCCGGTCGCGACCGTCGGACTCGTCTGGTCGCAACGGAACATGGATTTCTTCGGCCGCGACGACGGCTCCGCGCATGTCGACGATCCGTGGAACGGATTTACGCAAGCTTTGATTCGCGCACGCATCCCGTATGTTCCCGTGCACATCGATGACATCGAGCGCGTGAGCGCCGAGCTCGGCCTGCGTCTTCTGATCCTGCCGAATCTCGCCGCGATCTCCGATGCACAAGCCACCGCGCTGCGCGCATTCGTGAATGCCGGCGGCAATTTGCTCGCAACCGGTTTGAGCTCGCTTTGCAATGAATGGGGCGAAGTGCGCAGCGACTTCGCACTCGCCGATCTCTTCGGCGCACATGTACCCGCAACGCATTCGTGGCGCGATGACGCGAAGCGAACCGCGCACGCGAAAGAATGGTCGCAGACTTATCTAAGACTCCCCGCGAACGACGCACGCCACGAAACCCTCCGCGAGTTCGGCGACACCGACGTGCTCGCCTTCGGCGGCGCGCTCGAATCCTTGCGCGTCGATCCGCACGCGACCGTCGCGCTCACATACGTGCCGCCAGTGCCCGTCACGCCTGCAGAGAATGTCTGGATGCGCGAATCAAGCACCGACATTCCAGGCCTCATCCTCAACACGCTCGAGAACGGCAGCCGCGTCGTTTATCTACCCGCCGATATCGATCGACGCTTCTCGCGCGATTACATTCCCGATCACGGGGATCTGCTCGCGCGATTGGTTCGATGGGCGGTGAAGGATGATGTGCCGTTACACGTCGAAGGGCCTGGGCTGATCGATTGTCATCTCTATCAGCAAGATGGGCGGTTCGTGCTGCATCTTGTGAATCTCACCAATGTTGGCACCTGGCGGACGCCGGTGCATGAGTTGGTGGCGGTTGGGCCGGTGCGAGTGCGGGTAAGGATGGCCGATAGAGCACCGCGCGCGAAGTTGTGGTCGCTCGTTTCGGATGGCTTGCTGCGGGCCGAGAATCGTAGTGGGTGGTGCGAGTTCGGGGTCGCGGCAATCTTTGATCATGAAGCTGTTGCAATGGAGCCGATGTAGGCAACTGGTAAGCGGCTGTCGTCACCGAGGCATGCTTTATCTGCCTGAGACCTGAGTTGCCTGAACCGGGGCTGCAGTCCGTTCACTCCGTGATACGCAGGAGGAAGCTCAGTGTACCCGCACACGCGCGGGCCGACGCGTATCACTGCAGAAAACTAGAACTCCTTCTGGAGCGATAACTTAAGGCACCTCGACGTACGCAGCGCTAACCGTAAATGCACGACCGAAATGAGAACTTTTCAGTGGTACCGTCGATTCTATTGAGCCAGAAGCACTTCGTCCCAAAGTCAGCAGTTCTCACACTGAAATCCCTGATTCCGCAGCCCACCTTAGCTGTGGCATCGGGATGAAGCGCAAGCGCAGCTCTTAAGACCTGTTCGTCTGCAGCGCTCACCTTATCACCTACATCATATCGGTTGAGCATGGCTCGAAGGTGTGCGACGGCGTCGCCCTTCTTAGTAAAGTGAAGTACTCCGATCGTAATAGACTTGGCTGGCATCCCAACTTCCTTGCGATTATGAGGCTGACGTAGCCTATTCCCCACTTTTAGACAGAAGCTTCTCTCGGATTTCTCGAACGATGATCGTAGGAATAGAGCTTCCTTCGAACTCCGCATCGCGTTTCGCAACCCAAGCAAGACATTCTTCCCTAGTAAGGTCGTCTCTCGCGATCTTCTCATAGAGCGCGACCGCGCTCATTCGCGACAAACCCAACTCCATAAGCGAGAGAAGGGTTCGCGACGACACACCGAGCTCAAGCTGAGTTCCGATATCGATGTCATCTTCAATCAAATCGCTACGCCCGATAGCGCGCAAATGTAACTTCAGAACGTCGGTATAGGCAGAGAAGTACTTTGGCGCTTTGAACCGGGCGATCTGCTCGACAAGGTCCATCGTATTGCGAAATTAGAGATGCAAGTTTGTACGGCCTGTTACGAGCTTTGTGGTAGGCGATGTTTCGTTTAATCATCGCGGCGAGTGAAAATCCTTTGAGCCACTGGACGACAATCAGCGCGTACAGCGGGATCAACCCTTCGGGCAGGAAAGCCGGAAAGAGATGCTGGTTAATGCGCCGCATGATGGTGATAAAGCGGTCATAGCTATCCTGACTGTCGACTGCCGCAGGCAGCAGGTTCTCGACGTCGCCTTCGTACTTGCGGAATGCCTCCAGTAAACGTTGCAAGCCTAGTGCGCTGACACCGGGATGGCGACCCGCTAGTTCGTGGCCTATCTCGATTTGCCTGGCGATGCTCGCGACGCTTCGATCGAGTTTCTCTATGATGGAAGGATCATGCCGCTGGGCAAGGTTAGCTTTGGAGATTGAGCCAAGTCGCAGGTAGGTAGTGAGCAGATATGCTCCCACGTGCTCATACTTATCAGATTCCTGCAATCCCGCGAGTGCGACTGCGGCCCGCTGATTGAGATAGTCGACGAGTGAATCCCCCGACTCGATTATCGCATCGCTCTCACGCTTGATTGGATAACGTGATCGTGCGGGAACTCCACGAGGCCAAGCATTCTCGTCGTGAGGGTCGATACAAATGATATTTCCTTGGAATTCGTTGCCCCATCTCCCCGCCCGACCCGCTAGGTTCCAGAAGTCAGGCGGCTCCATCGGATGACCGATCCCCTTGCGCGGACCTCTCAGAACGATGGTACGGCATGACAGGTTGACGCCCTCGATCAGAGTTGATGTGCAGACCAAGAAACGGATCGTACCGGAACGGAAAAGTCGCTCTACTTCAAGCCGGATCAGTGACGGCATGTTCCCGTAGTGGAATGCGACGCCGCGCTCGACGAGCGCTGCCAACTTATATTTTGGATGCACACTCTTGCGCGCCAGATCCGCGAGTTCAAGCAGTTCAGAGCTAGATGTGCCGGTCGACGGAATCAGTTGACTGATGAGATCAGCAATGTCCTCAGCGTCAGCTGCGCCGTTGGCGTACACAAGCGTTCCACCGCGCTCTCCTGCGGCCGCTGCTATGAACGCCAACCGTTTCTGGACGCCAGCCGGGGAGCTAGCTAGTTTGAGGACACCAACGGGCAGAACGCTACGGTGCAGAAGGACGGATAAATTCCACAGCTTAGGTTTGCGTGGCACCTGTTCTGCCACAATCAGGTTCTGGAGAACTGTTGGCGCATCACTGTCGAGAGCACCTACTTCGATATCTTTAGGAGCGTCGGCGAGCAGTTCTTGAGGATTCTGAGTAGCTGGACTGATGAAGACGACTTTCAACTTGTTATTGGCGCGGCTAATGCGCTCGACGGCGTCCTGCAATATGACGCCGCGCTGATCATCGCCGATCTTGTGAGCCTCATCCACGACGAGTAGACCGACCTCGATCTCATCATTTAGAGCATTGGCAAGTAAGTGCAGCCTTTCCTGCGTGAGAACAAGGATGAGTCGCTTCCTCTGCGCGCGTGAACTATCGTACTTATCACGCAGGGGGAGCGATGAAACTTGGACCGTGTTGTCGTTAGCAAGCAAGGCGAGGAGATTGCTTTCGATCTCGGAGACCAGCGCTCGCGTTGGTGCTAGGTAAACCGCAATGCAAGGCTCAGTCGATCGGATTTGGTCGATCAGCCATTGCAGAACGAGAAATGTCTTACCCGATGCGGTCGGCGCTGAGGCCGAAAGCCAGCGGTAATCGGCGACATCGTTCCAGAGGCGTCTCTGGAAATCGTTCACCGGGAGCCAGCGTCCGCTGGAATTGAGGAGAATGGCCTGATCCGTCTCTCGTCGTTGAGTCTCGATCCGAAGTGTCATGCCGAGCCTGCTGTCTAAATCCTCGGCAAGCAGACCCCGCTTACCTGCCAACGCGATCGCGCGCGTGTTAGAGAGTTTGCCTAACAGCACAGCACCCGCGTCCCTGATATCGACGCTTTCAGATAATGTCACAGCACCAGTTGCGATCCGCAACGCGGCTTCTTGATGCGCTCGAAGATCGGAGCGAGCCAGAATACTGCCGGCGAATAGTAGGCGGGACCAATCGATAGACGACACGGGCGGCGCGTCCCCCGTAATGACGAGATTGTCCAGTTCCGTGATAACAGTGCGTCGGGTGAGGTCCTCGAGTTCATCTCGGACACCTTCGTCGATTAGCCAAGCATGAAGCTCCAGAGCGCTCATTCTTTCAGGCCCATTGCTTTGAGAAAAGCAGATCGAAACCCCTCTACTGACGGCAGCGGCAGACAGAGGAATTCGATTTCCAACTGCTCTAGCTTCTCCGAAATGAGCCGTTCGCCGATTCTCAACTTCCAGTTCTCCAGGTCGGCACGAGCGGCTTGCGCTATATCGTTGGCCACTGCCTTAGCACTATCGGGCGGATAGAATGAGGCATCGAAGCCTACCAAAGCGACACCACAATACTGGACGCGCTTCGACCACGTGGAGCTCTTGTCGAAGTAGCGTTTAAGCGCAGCAGTGAGGCGTGCATCATTCAAGTCTGCCTTGTCGCTCAGGAGAACAAGATCGCGCTCGCGTTCGGAATCCTCATGTTCCGGCTCAATCAGGAAAGGTGCGAGCGGGGTATGACACATTGGACATATATGGACGCCTCCTCACCGTCAAGCGTTGATGGGTGAACGGAAGCGGTGCTCGGACATATATCCGGCGTCGTGATGCAGCATGATATGTGCTGCGCGCCGTGATGAGCTGCGAACC